>CAYRJM010000060.1:0-18962 GCA_964424665.1 uncultured Chitinophagaceae bacterium | reverse complement strand
ATTTTATTCTTTTTTTTCAAAAATACACATTCTTACTACTTTTGCACGAATATTTTATGACTATTGCATATCTATTGCTGGGGACAAACATCGGATGCCGGGCGGATCATCTGAAAAAAGCCACTGCTCTGATCGGGCAAAGGGCAGGAACTATCCATATGTCTTCCTCCATATACGAAACAGCAGCCTGGGGAAAGATCAAGCAGGAGGACTACCTCAACCAGGTCTTGCAGTTGGAAACCGCTTTATCCCCAGAACAACTCCTGGAGACTACCGCAGATATTGAGAATCAAATGGGACGTATCCGAAAAAGCAAATGGGGCCCCCGGATTATTGATATTGACATACTGTTTTATGGCGACACCGTCCGTTCGGATGACAAGCTAACATTACCGCATCCGTTTATTGCCAAACGCCGGTTCGTTCTTACGCCGCTTGCGGAGATAGCGCCAAACCTCGTTCATCCGGTTTTGCAAAAGCGTGTTGAAAAACTACTCAGCCAGTGCACGGATCCTTTATGGGTAGAGAGGTATGAAGCCGTCGCCATTCCCTAAATCGCAAAGCCATCGGGCAATATCGCTTCTTTTTTCACGACCACGACGCCGTCCTTAACCACATATAATTCGTGTTCGGTATCCTCCAGATGCGTCCCTCCATTGATCCTGACGTCATTTCCTATGCGGCAATTGCGGTCTATAATAGCATTATTAATGTAACATCGTTCCCCGACGCCTACCACCGGAACCCCATGAGCAATCGAATCTTTTAGCTCATCTAATGTTTGATAAGTATCGCTTCCCATCAGATAGCTGTTCATAATAGTAGTCCCCCTGCCGATACGGGTCCGGATTCCAATGACCGTACGCTCGATCCTGCTGGCCAGTATAATACATCCATCCGCCACGCTCGCCTGTTCCAGGGTTGTACCCGACACTTTGGAGGGCGGTAGCATCCTGGGACGTGTAAAGATCGCCGAATAGGGGTCAAAAAGATTAAATTCGGGGATTGATTTCGTAAGGTTCAGGTTAGCTTCAAAAAAGGATCTGATGTTCCCGATATCGGTCCAATAGCCTTCGTACTGGTAACTGGCCACCTTGTATTTTTGAATGGATTTTGGAATGATCTCTTTACCAAAGTCAGTGGCCTGTTTTTCTGAGCTCAATATATCATACAAAAACTTACGGTTGAATATGTAAATACCCATCGAAGCCAGATAATGGCGCCCTTCCCTTTCCATGTCCTCACTCACGGACGATTTCCACTCCTCCAGCACGCCCGCGTCGGGCTTTTCAATAAAGGATTCAATATAGTTGTCCGTATCGGTTTTCAATATGCCGAATGAGGGCGCATCGCTGCCGTTCACCGGTATCGTTGCAATAGAAACTTCTGCATTCTTCTCTATATGATTATTCAACATTTGATTAAAATCCATCCGGTACAACTGATCACCGGAAAGAATCAGCACGTATTCAAACTCATGCGCAACAAGGTGATGCAGGCACTTGCGTACTGCATCGGCTGTACCTTCAAACCAATCCAGATTAGTAGGAGTGAGTTCTGCCGCCAGAATGTCTACAAAGCCGAAAGAAAAATGATCAAAATGGTAGGTGTTTTTAATATGCCGGTTTAAAGAAGCCGAATTAAATTGTGTCAGGACGTAAATCCGGCGTATATCAGAATTCAAACAATTAGAAATCGGAATGTCTACCAGTCGGTATTTCCCCGCAACAGGTACTGCGGGCTTGGAGCGATGATTTGTCAACGGATAAAGTCTGGAGCCACGTCCCCCTCCTAAAATTAATGCCAGTATTTTAGATTTCATAATATTCATTTTAGTTCATCATATAGGTTTAAATACATTTCTGCCGCATGTTGCCAGGAAAAATCAAGTTTCATCATTCTTTGACGAATCACATGCAATTTTCCCGGCTGCTGATACAAGTCTACAGCCCTTTTTATAGCTGCAACGATATCCCAGGTTTGTACCCAAAGGAAACAAATACCATAACCGTTTTCATCACCAAAATCAACGACTGTGTCCTGTAAGCCCCCTACCCGGGTTACGATCGGGACGGTGCCGTAGCGAAGCGAATAAAGCTGGTTAAGCCCGCAAGGCTCTACTCTGGATGGCATAAGTAAAAAATCACTACCCGCGTAAATTAAATGCGATAAGGCTTCATCATACCCCAAAAATAAACTATAGCATTCGCTGTGGTGATCCAGGGTTTGCTTCAGCCGCCACTCAATATGCGGATCACCGCTCCCCAGTACCAGAAAATTACAGGCGTTACCGGTGTCCTTCCTGCTTTGGGCAATAATGTCAGGAAGCATGTCTGCGCCCTTGTCATTGACCAGTCTGCCGATAAAAGAGATAAGTGGTTTTTTAGGATCTAGTCCAAAACGATCACAAAGCGTTTCCTTGTTTGCCTTTTTACCGGAACGTACGTTCCTTCTGCCGTAAGTAGCGGTAATGGCTTTATCTGTCTGCGGGTCCCACACCACTGTGTCCACTCCATTAAGTATGCCCACACATTTACCGGCCTCATACTGAAATAGCTCTTCTAAACCATTGGCGTTATGTTTTATTTCCTCCAGATAGCCGGGGGACACCGTTGTTACCCGCCAGGCGCACCTTACGGCAGCAGCCATAGGATTGATGTCATTGTCCCAATCCAGCATACCGGATTTCCAAGGATCATAGGCAGGCAACCAGTAATTTTTATCCCAGCCCATCCATCCCTGATATTGTGCATTATGAATGGTAAATACCGTTGGAATGCTGCGCATCCGCTGATATTGGAAGCACTGGGTCATCATAAATGGAATCAACGCAGTATGATGATCATGGCAATGAACAACATCAGGCAGGTCTTGCCAACGATTAAGCCAGTTCAAAACAGCGATCTGAAAGCAGGTAAACCTTTCTTCATCGTTCCAGTAACCATACACGCTTTCCTGATCCAGTAACCCCGGTATATCGAGCAGGTAGAGGTCAAAACCTAACTTATTCGTTTTTTCCTTGATAACACTATAATGCCGCCACGTATTACCTATCCATACGCCATCCTCATGCACCAGCTCAAACTCATTGGTCATTAAAAAAGGGGTTTTATAACAAGGCATGACGACCTTCGCAATATGGCCGGCCTGTTGTTGATATTTGGGCAATGCACCAACAACGTCTGCCAACCCCCCTACTTTAGCCACCGGATAACATTCCGCACTGATGTGTATGATTTCCATGCTTATCTTTCTTAATTGAATTCCAGTTCAAGTTAATCAAATATTTTTATAAACCATAAAATTTTTCTCTCATTTAACATCCGATGGTATGCACTGTTCCAATACGGCATACCGGTCAGCAGTAGGTGCCATGCAAGATTTGTCTTTACAAACATAGATGACTGTGTCTCCCTTTATCCTTCCTTTCAGCAGCGGCAAGTCCTCCTTATTTCCCCCGGAGAAAAAAACATGAGGTAAATAATGACGTTGTAAAAACGCGTTTAAAGAAGTGAAATGTTTTCCGGTAATAACGACGTCGGTAGGTTCAGCCTGAAACCATCCGAGTAATTTTGCCCAATAGGCGTAATAGGGTGTGGCCGCCGATAGACCTTTCATAACAGCATGCAACATCGTCCTGCTTTGTAAAAGATAGGCCGCTTCATCATAGTATCTGCCCAGGCAATACAACACTTGAGCCATAACGGCATTTGAAGAAGGTATAACGTTATCTTCTACCTCAACATTTCGAGCAATTAGCTCATCGGACAGATCCGAAGTATAAAAGAACATGCCGCTTGTCTCGTCCCGAAAATGTAAGTTTACATAATCCGCTATTCCCCTGGCTTTTTGCAGCCACCTTGTATCAAAAGTTACCTGGTAGAGGTGTATAAGCGCTTCCGCCAGACACGCGTAATCGTCCAACATGCCCTCAATCGTTACCTTCCCGTTTTTATAGCACCGGTATAGTTTATGATCCGTTGCCATCATATTTTGCAGTAGAAAATCCGCCTGACGAACAGCCTCCTTCATCCACGTCTTTTCCCCCAACGCCCTATACGCGTCCACGTAGGCTTTGATCATAAGTGCGTTCCAGGAAGTTAGCATCTTATCGTCGGTAGAAGGACGGGGTCTGCGGTCGCGGATTGTTAAAAGTATTTTTTCAGCTTGTTTCAGCCTTGCCTGTAGACTCTCTACCCCTATACCCCGGCTGGCCGCAAATTCTGCATCTGAAGGCACTGCATGCAGGATATTTTTTCCTTCCTCCCAATTGCCCATCTCCGTCATCTGATAATAAGCTAAAAACAGATCCGCTTCTTTTTGTTTCAATACCGAACGCACCTCTACGGTACGCCAGATATAAAATTTTCCTTCCTCCCCTTCGCTATCTGCATTTAGTGCGCTAAAAAATCCGCCGCCGGGACCGGTCATTTCCCGTCGAATAAAATCCAGCGTCGCCCGGATTACTTTTTCATAAAGGGGTTGCCTGGTATATTGAAAAGCATGTGCATATAAGCTGACAAGTTGTGCGTTATCGTACAACATCTTTTCAAAATGCGGGACATGCCAGTTGACATCCACCGAATACCGCGCAAAGCCTCCTCCGAGCTGATCAAAGATTCCACCTTTGGCCATGTGGTCTAGCGTAGCAGTCGAGGCTTTTAATGGTGCTTTATTACCGGTTAAAAAAGCGTGCTGCAGCAAAAAATCCCAAATAGCCGGCATGGGGAATTTTGGTGCTTTCCCAAGCCCTCCCCGCTGCAAATCAACGGCATTACGGATATTTTCCCATAGTCCGCTGTATCTTTCTCGCATCGCCGCCCTGGTGCTATCCGCGGGCTTTTCCAATAGCGGTTTTCTTCTTACTCCATCGGTTAACGCATCGGCTTGTTCTTCTATTTTTTCTTTTTCATTTTTATACAATCCTACGAGTTGCCGCAACAACAAAAGCCATTGCTTTCGCGGCAAGTAGGTCATTACATAAAAAGGTCTGCCGTCGGGAAGCGCAAAGGCGTTCAATGGCCACCCTCCGCTGCCATTTAAAAGCAGGGAGGCATTCATGTAGATCTGATCAATATCCGGGCGCTCCTCCCGGTCCACTTTGATCGCAATAAAATGTTCATTCATAAAATCAGCCACCTCTTCGTCGGAAAAAGACTCATGTTCCATTACATGGCACCAGTGGCAGGCGGAATAACCGATACTTATCAATAATATTTTATTTTCGTCCCTGGCCCGCTTTAAGAGGGCATCCTCCCAGGCGTGCCAGTCGACCGGGTTGTGCGCATGTTGCCGTAAATAAGGGCTGGAAGCATCAATAAGATCGTTAGTGTGTTTGTATTTCCGAGAAGCGTTGTTCTGTTCTGAATAGTTGGTAGTCATGACACGGTATCTTCATTATTTTTTTCAGCAACCCGCGCCCCAAAGCTTCTTTTGGCTTCTGGAGTAAGCGGGCCCGCTTTATACTTACATATTGAAATGCTTTTGGTTTGCCTTACTTGCTGACAGCATAATCAGGTGTTGTTCAAATTTCTTTAAAGGTATAGCCATAAACAACGGGGACGGACAACAACCCGGTTCTGCTTTATCAACGATAGTTTATAGGGATACAGCTCTGCAGGCAATTGGCCACAGGATTGGCTCCCGGTGTTTGTCCTCGCTTAACAATTGGCTGAACAGCTTACTGGCTTTCGGCCAACGGCGCCTTCAGCAATAACACGATCTGCCCCAGGTGATAAATATCATGTTGTATGATGCCATTAACGAGGACCCGGTAAGAATATTTCCTTTTTGCCACCTTTCGGTTCAAAAACGCATCATCCGCTTTCTCCAGTTCGGCGAGAATCTGTTGTTGATTATCATCGAGCGCCTTCAGCAAGCTTTTCCATGCAGTCGCCGGGCTGGGGTCGATAAGGCGCCAGTCGAAACTGGTTTTTTGCGTGACAAAAAACGCATCGTCGCCTTGCAAACGCTTGGCGAGTAATTTCCGCCAATTAATCATATGTGCAACCAACTCGGCTATCGTGTGGGCTTGGGGCAACGGTCGATTAAAAGCTTGTTCAGATGAGATATCCCTGACTTTGTTCAAGATGGAATCTCCATACCAGGGGCCGCCGCTGTATACACTTTTTAGGCTGCGAATAAATTTTCTGATCTCTGTCTTTGGCATAAATAATCCGGCTTTTTAATATAAAGCTACGATTTTATGCCTTATTTTCATCCGGAAGCGCCAAAGAAAGCGTTATTTTTGCCCCAAAAAGCTGTTCCGCATGTATATTGACTGCGCTGAAGAAGAGTTAAAATTACTACACTTAATAGGAAAGGCCGCCCGCGAAATTGCTGTACCCTGTTACCTGGTTGGCGGTTTCGTCCGGGACAAAATACTGGACCGTCCTTCAAAAGATATGGATATCGTCTGCCTGGGCGACGGTATTCATCTGGCCCATGCGACGGCAAAATTTTTGCAGCCTCGGCCGGAAGTTCACTTTTTTAAAAACTTTGGCACCGCTCAGATCAAATGCAAGGGATATGAAATAGAATTTGTCGGCGCGCGCAAAGAAAGTTATCAATCCCGTTCACGGAAACCTGCGGTCACGCCTGGGACCATGCAGGATGACCAGAACCGAAGAGACTTTACTATTAATGCCTTGGCCGTCAGCCTCAATACGGAAGACTTTGGCGAACTCATTGACCCCTTTAATGGCATGGAAGACCTGAAAAATAGAATTATTCGTACGCCACTGGATCCGTCGGTTACCTTTAGTGATGATCCGTTGCGTATGATGCGTGCCATACGTTTCGCCTCCCAATTACAATTTCATATAGAGGACCGGACTTATGAAGGCATTAAAAAAAATGCGGAAAGGATCCGTATTGTATCACGGGAGCGTATTGCCGATGAGCTTAATAAAATTATCCTGAGCGACAGGCCTTCCATTGGATTTAAATTGTTGTTTAATACAGGATTGCTGCAGTTGATATTCCCGCAAATGGCCCAGTTAGCGGGGGTTGAGGTTCGCAACGGGAAAGGGCATAAAGACAATTTTTATCATACGATACAAGTGCTGGACAACCTCAGCCTGCACAGCAATGATCTTTGGCTGCGGTGGGCGGCCGTCCTGCACGATATTGCCAAACCTGCCACGAAGCGTTTTGATCTCCAACAAGGATGGACATTTCACGGCCATGAAGTCGTTGGTAGCCGGATGGTCCCAAAGATATTCAAACAACTCAAGCTGCCCCTTAATGAGAAGATGCGGTTTGTGCGCAAAATGGTTGCTTTGCATCTGCGTCCGATCAGTTTGACCAAAGACAATATTACCGATTCAGCTTTACGTCGCCTGCTTTTTGACGCCGGCGAAGATCTGGAAGCCTTGATGCTGTTGTGCAATGCAGACATCACCTCTAAAAACAAACAAAAGGTCAAAAAGTATAAAGAGAATTTTGAACTGGTTCGTGAAAAACTCAAAGAAGTAGAAGAAAAAGACCGCATCCGTAACTGGCAACCCCCTATCAGCGGAGAAGAGATCATGGCCACCTTTGCGCTAAAACCGAGCAGGGAAGTCGGAGACATCAAAAATGCCATTCGTGAAGCTATTTTAGATGACGTGATCGCCAACGACAGAAAAGCCGCCTGGGCCTTTATGCTGAAAAAAGCCGAGGAAATGGGCCTGACGCCCGTAGCTTCCGGAAATCAACCCTAACGATTTGAAGTTATCTATTTTATCTTGGTAATATTAAACAGTTTAAAAATTATCTCTATAATATTTGATATTGCCAATAGTTCACGGCTCTTTTTAAAACGTTACGAATTTGTTAAAATCTCCCCGCTTTTTTCTTATCTTTGTACAACCAAGGAGTTGAAGTATTGCAGCATTACGCAGCCGGTTCTACCCTACTATTCTTTCCGGTACCTGCACAAAAAAATATACATGCGTTGTCCCGCATTCTCCTGACAGATGGGCGTATCTACGCTTGTTTGGACCAATTTTATTTTTTAACTCAAAAAACGCATTTATGGATTTCACACAAACTTTAAACAATTTCACGGACAGGATCGCCGTAACATTGCCCAATGTTATTGGTGCTTTAGTAATTCTTTTGATAGGCTGGCTTATCGCCAAAGGCATCAAGAGCCTGATTGTCCGGCTTCTTCACCGCACCAATCTGGATGAAAAGCTGTTTAGCAAAATATCAAATGGCAAAGACACCAATAAAATGATCGGCAGTCTTTTTTATTATCTGATCATGGTGATCGTGTTTTTAATCGTTTTGGAGACCCTCGGTATCAGTTCCGTGCTCACGCCGCTGGAAGCCATGGTTGGAGAATTCTTGTTATTCCTTCCGCATCTGATCGCTGCCCTGATCATTGGTTTTGTAGGGTATGTACTGGCCAAACTCGTTTCCAGTCTGATTTCCTTTGGCGGAAGCTTTGTCAGCAAGTGGGTAGACAGAACAGGCTTTAAAGATACCGACAAGATAGTCAAGGTCATCCAGACCATCGTATTTCTGGTGATTTTCATTCCTTTACTTATTCAAGCAATCAATTCCTTGCAACTGGAATCCATCTCTGATCCGCTCAATATGATTCTATCGCAGTTTATAGAGATAATAGGTAGTGTAATCATCGCGGCCGTAATACTGATTGTTTTCATCTGGGGTGGGAAATATCTGACCCGGTTCCTAGCCGGCATGTTCCAGAATTTAGGTTTTGATAAAATTGCTGAAAAAATGCAGCTGCAAAACATGATCGGTCCCGGTACCTCATTTTCCAAGCTCATTGCTAACATCCTGTATTTCTTTATCGTCTTCTTTGGTGTGATCACAGCCGTAGAAATTTTACGGTTGGATCAATTGACTTATATCTTATACCAGATTCTTGACGTAACCGGTTCCATAGCCTTTGGCTTAGTGATTCTGCTTATCGGTAATTTTATCTCTATTTTGATCTACAACGGAATGATCCGTTCAGAAAAGAATGCCTTTATTGCATCGGTCGTACGTTACGGCGCGCTGGCATTGTTTCTGGGCATGGCACTCCGGGCAATGGGCTTTGCCAACGAGATTGTAGAACTGGCTTTCGGATTAACCATCGGCGCTGTTGCCGTCGTGATCGCCCTTGCCTACGGTCTTGGCGGAAGAGAGGCTGCCGGAGAACATTTCCGGGAGATCATCCACAAGATCAGAGGCAACAAAAACGAAGATACGGATAGAAACAACCTAACGTAAGCCCCTCTTTCGTGTCCCACAGTAAAGGCCGGTAGGAAAACTACCGGCCTTTGTATTATTCAAAATACACGCTTTCTGAACAGATAAGGTTACCTTTGCTTCAAACTTCAATGAATGGCACACCGGGCTGGATTTGTTAACCTTTTAGGCAGGCCTAATGCGGGAAAAAGCACGTTGCTTAATGTGTTGACGGGGGAAAAGCTGGCTATTACTTCTCATAAGGTGCAGACTACCCGGCATCGGATCATCGGCGTATTAACCCAACCGGATTATCAAATCGTATTTTCCGATACACCGGGCATCATTACGCCACAATATAAGTTGCAGGAAAAAATGATGGGAGCGGTTAAAATGGCCATGGAAGATGCCGATGTTGCGCTTTTCCTGATGGACGGCAGAGATGACCCCGAGTCATTGCGGTCCCTGGTGGACGACCTGCCCATAAAGGCACCCCGCATATTGGTAATCAACAAGTGTGACCTGATATCCAGCAGTCAACTCGAACAGCTGAAAACAGCGTTTAATTCGGGAAGTTGGGCGGATAAAATAGGGATCAGCGCCCTTCAAAAACAAAATATCGATGAATTGCGTAAAGCCATTGTAAGGCTATTGCCGGAGGCACCCCCTTTCTATCCTGAAGATATGCTCACTGACCGGCCTGTACGTTTTTTTGTCGCCGAGTTGATCAGGGAAAAACTATATACCCTCTTTAGAGAAGAAATCCCCTACCAGACGACGGTACTGGTCCGGCAATTCGAAGAAAAAACCACATTAACCAAGATATCCGCTGATATTGTCGTTCAAAGACAGAGCCAGAAGGGGATCTTGCTGGGCGAAAAAGGCCGGAGCATTAAAAAACTAGGCACTTTGGCCCGCCAGGATATAGAAAACTTCCTGGAACAAAAGGTGTTTTTGGAATTACATGTAAAAGTTCGGGACAAGTGGCGGGATAAGGACCATTTTTTAAAAGAATACGGATACCATTAAATAATAACAATGGCAGGATTTACAGTAGCCATCGTAGGCAGACCCAATGTAGGAAAATCTACCCTCTTCAACCGGCTTATCGAAGCCCGTAAAGCTATCGTCGATGACATCAGTGGGGTAACCAGAGACCGGCAATATGGTATGGCAGATTGGAATGGCAAGCATTTTAATGTCATCGACACCGGCGGCTTTGTCTCTCATTCGCAGGATATCTTTGAACGGGAGATCCGCAAGCAAGTCCAACTGGCAATGGAAGAAGCACATCTGATCCTGTTTGTCTGTGATGTCACCACCGGAATCACTAATCCCGATGAAGAAATGGCTAACCTGCTCAGAAGAACAACCAAGCCCGTACTGGTTGTCATAAACAAGGTAGACAACCATCAGCGCATGCTGGATGCATCGGAATTTTATAGTCTGGGATTTGAACACATGTTTTTCCTTTCTTCCATCACCGGCAGCGGTACCGGAGAATTGCTGGACGCTCTTGTTCGTTTTATTCCGGAGCAGGAAAAAAGCCCGGAGGAACAGGCGGACGTATTGCCGCGTATCGCCATCATTGGCCAGCCGAACGTAGGAAAATCTTCTTTACTCAACCTGTTGGTCGGCGAAGAAAGAAACATTATTTCGGACATACCCGGTACTACGCGCGACAGTATCCATACCCGGTATCAGCTGTTTGGGAAAGACTTTATATTGATTGATACCGCCGGGATCCGACGTAAAAACAAAGTGCACGAGGACCTGGAATTCTATTCTGTTATCCGTGCGGTCAAAGCCGTGGATGAAGCCGACGTATGCCTGTTGCTCTTAGATGCAGAAAAAGGAATTACCGCTCAGGACCTCAATATATTCAGTCTGGCAGTAAAGAAGGGGAAAGGAATTGTACTGCTCGTCAACAAGTGGGACTTGATCCAAAAGGAGACCAACACCTCCCGTGACTACGAAAAAGCCTTAAAAGACAAGCTGGCTCCTTTTACTGACGTTCCTGTCCTTTTCACGTCGGTTGTCGAGAAAAAACGGGTTTTTCAGGCACTGGAGGCTGCGCTTGAGGTTTATGCAAACCGGCAAAAACGCATCCCTTCTTCCAAGCTCAACGACGTTATGCTTAAAGCCATTCAACAGCACCAGCCCCCTATGGTCCGCGGATATAATGTCTCCATCAAGTATGTAACCCAGTTGCCTACCGCCATACCGTCTTTTGCCTTTTTCAGCAACCACCCCAAAGACATCAAGCCTCCGTATAAAAGATACCTGGAAAATCAGTTAAGAAAGCATTTTGCCTTAAGCGGAATACCGGTGCGGCTGTTTTTCAGGAAAAAGTGATTTCATCACCGGCAGGCTTCTATTATTTTTGGCAAAACACTATCTTGCACTTTCATTTCAAATGATAATAACATGCAGATCAATTGGAAAAGAGAAGTACTTCCACATGTATACGCTATAATTGCTTTTATTGTATTGGCTTTTGTTTACTGTTATCCCGTTCTCAATGGAGAGGAAGTTCGGCAGCCAGACATGATACAGGTAGAGGGTATGGCGCACGAGGCAAAACAGTTTTATGAGAAAACCGGAGAAGCGCCGCTATGGAGCAACAACATGTTTGGTGGTATGCCGACTTATATGGTGTATACGGGCCCTTCTTCCAATCAAGCCGCTATCCTTAATAAGCTCACCACGCTCTGGATGCCCGAACCGGTCAATATGCTTTTTATTGCGATGCTGGGGATGTACTTTCTGCTTGCCGTACTTGGATTTAAATACTGGGTCCGGCTATTTGGTGCAGCCGCCTATGGTTTTTCATCCTATAACGTGATCATCATCAGTGTGGGTCATATTACCAAGATGCTAACGATGGCGTGGATGGCTCCCGTACTGGCGGGCGTTCTTCTGATCTATCATCGAAAGTATCTTATCGGTGGAATAGTTACCACATTATCGGCCATGTTGCTGATCTATAATAACCACTACCAGATCATTTATTATACCGCAATTTTATTGGTCTGTCTCGTCGTATGGCGATTTATTTATGCGTTAAAAGAAAAACAGCTTCGCTCTTTTCTTGTCGCTTCGCTGATCTGCCTGGGGACAGGTGTCCTGGCCGCACTTCCTTCCCTACCGCATATTATGGTAACCAAAGAATATGCAAAGTACTCCATACGTGACAGCCAGTCCCAATTAACACTAAAAGACAACAACAATACGAAGATAGCCAAAGAGGGGCTCGATATTGATTATGCCTTTCAGTGGAGTCTCGGTAAACTGGAGACCTTCTCTGTTCTCATCCCCAACATCTACGGCGGACCTCCTCATTCGAAAGATTTTCTAAATAGTTCAGCCACTTATGAAAAATTGACACAGCTTGGCGCCGGCGGCCAGCAGGCCGCGGGTCTCGTCAATGCCACCCTCTATTGGGGGCCGCAACCTTTTACCAGTCCGGTTTATTTTGGCGCGATCATTTGTTTTTTGTTTATCCTTTCTTTGTTTTTGATCAGGAGCAAACACAAGTGGTGGCTGCTTGCCGTAACCCTGCTTAGCATATTAATGGCTTGGGGAAGTAATTTCGAAGCTTTCAACAGCTTTTTATTCCACCATCTTCCCATGTACAATAAGTTCCGAACCCCTTCCATGATCATGGTGATCCCGCAGCTTACGTTTGTGATTATGGCCTGCTGGGCATTAAGTGATGTGTTGAGCGGGAAAGCAGATAAAAAGTTCGCTTTAGAAGCTTTGAAAAAAGCTTTGTATGTAACCGTAGGGCTCATCATACTGCTTTGGATCATTGTCAGTGGCCTGCTCAATTATACCGGCGCGGGCGACGCCCGGCTGAGCCAACAGCTGGGACAAAAGGCGATGGATATGCTCAGCGGAAGCATTCATGAAGACAGGGCTTCCCTGTTCCGCTATGACGCCCTCCGCAGCCTGTTGTTTATCGCTGCAGTGTTTGTGATCCTGTGGGCCTACCTGAAGGATAAACTAAAACCCGTATCTGTATTTGTTCTTTTGAGCTTTCTGTTGATCATTGATTTATTCGTCCTAGATAAACGGTATCTCAACAAGGATAACTTTGTGCCTGAGACACAATTAGCCTCCCATTACCAGCCTACACCGGCTGATCAGCAACTCCTCCAGGACAGCACTGATTTCCGTGTACTGAATTTAAGTGTGGGCATAAATGGGATCTTTAATGATGCGGTCACCTCTTATTTTCATAAATCCATTGGCGGGTACAGTCCGGCAAAATTGTGGCGTTACCAGGACCTGATCGATCATCAGCTTATGCCCGCCCTGCAAAGTATTTATGGTGCATTTCAAAGTAAGGAAAGCCTGGATAGCTCCGTTTTTTCCCTTTTAAACAGCTATCCGGTATTGAACATGCTCAACACCAAGTACTTTATCATTAATCCAAATGGGATGCCTGTGCTCAATCCGGCGGCCCTTGGCAATGCATGGTTTGTGGACAGCATACATTGGGTGGAAAACGCCAATGAAGAAATGCTGGCACTCGATCATCTGAAGCCCGCGAAGACAGCCGTAGTGAATGTCTCCTTCAAGGCAGTCCTGGGCTCCGGAGAACCTGAAAAAGATTCCGCGGCATATATCCGGCTTACCCATTATGGATTAAACAAGATGGAATATACTTCGCAAAACATGCAGGCTGGCGTCGGAGTGTTTTCTGAAATATATTATCCCCAGGGCTGGAAAGCATATATAGATGGTAAAGAAGCACCGATTATCCGCGTAAACTACGTTTTAAGAGGCTTGGAGATCCCGGCTGGCAAACACGAGATCGTCTTTAAATTTCATCCGGATATCTTCTTCACAGGTCGCACCTTATCAGGCATCTCCTCCAGCGTTATCATTCTATTGATTCTCATTGGGTTGGGGTATGATTTTTACAGAAAGCATAAACGGACCGCAAAATCTTAAGGGTATTCCGCCATTCCACGTCTTTTGCTTACCGCTGCCTTTTTTGCGGGTAAACAAAAGGCGGAAGCTACCTGTTTTGTCCGGCAGACTTCCTTTTATGCCACTTCTTTCCAGCCTTTTTAGCAGGGATCGGCGCTATCGTATTTGTCCCAACCCCCGTCATCAGCAAGTGCAACTCATCAAATCCACGCTCCCACAAGAAGCTAACCCCTTAATCAGCAGGGGGAGAATTTTTAGCTTTATCTCCGGGCTTGGTCAGATAATCAGATCTCCTAATTGGCTTACCCCCAGCTTCTTAGCAGAAATAAACCCTTCCCCGTACGGGACGCCAATCATTCTGCCATGCAGTTCGCAGCGATGGATAAGACTGTCAAAAAAAGCAGGCGTAGAGATATATGTTTGTAAGGTATCCGCCTTGTCTGCCATAAACTGCGTCTTAAAGCTGCGGATCGCTTCTTTTTTCCTTTCGATAACGCTGCTGATATCTACAATAAAGTCCGGATCCAGGTAACGATCCTGTATGAAATGAAAGATTTGTTTGGGGCGCCAGGCTTCCTGTTCCCTGCCATCCAGTTCTGTCTCTATTTTTCGCAAGCCTGCCAGGAAGCAACTGTCGTATATCAGCGTTGCCGCCCGTCCATGGTCCGGATGACGGTCTTCCGGTGCATTGGCCAACACGATTTCTGGCCGGTACTTACGGATAACACGAATTAACCTGAGTCGGCTTTCTTTGGAATTATCAAAAAAGCCATCCGGTAGTTTCAAATTCTCTCTTACGGAAAGCCCCATCACTTCCGCTGCCGCTCTGGCTTCTTCCTGCCGGGTTTGTGCCGTACCCCTGGTTCCCAATTCACCCTGCGTAAGATCAACAATCCCGGTCTTCCATCCTTTTTCCGCCTGAAGGATAAGTGTGCCGCCGCAACCTAATTCTGCATCATCCGGATGGGCGGCCATAGCCATCACATCCAGCTTTACGTTTGCCATAAATATTTAAATTATTAACCTGAAGAAAAGCCGCAAGTTACAAACTAAGACTGAAAAGCCGTCGACTAATTGAAGTGAGTTCGGTGATAGTAGGCGTTATAATAGAATGGATTCATTTCAATTTCCTGTACGATGGACTCTATATCCGCGTTTTGCTGTTTATCGTATGGCGTTTTCAGGTTGCTGCCAAAAACAAAAGCTACCGTTTGCCAGAACCTTGCCGAAAACCCGCCTTTCAGCTGCCTGATCAGGTTATAGCAATTATGACCGGTCTCCCTGTATATGAGTTTGATGAGCACTTTTCCCTGATAAATCGACAGATCTTTAATCTTGGGCCCAAAGGCTGCCTTTAGTTCTTCTTCTTTAAAATCGAGGTATTTCTCTCGTGCTTTCTTACCTTGCAGGCGCTGCAGGTGAGCATCCACTTCTTTCAGCTCACCAGCTACAATACGCGCATACGGGTAGGTTACATAAACCGCATTACGCAGGCGATTCCACTCCCTTACTTTTTTTCGGAGACGACGAGGGGCATTGGCTGTGATTTCTACAGGCGGTAAAACTGCCAGGGGAAGCGTGTCTTGTCCATGCACGACGGAATAAAGAAAGCGCCCCCCCGCAACTGTATCCACTGCTTTGCTCTGAGCATTGCCATACAAGCTGATCCCGGCCAAAAGCAGGTTGATCCACATGATTTTAATTAGTCCCTTCATAGCAACAGCCTTTTTCACAATAGCGTACGGCTCGTTCTGTAAAGGTAATATTATTTCGGAAAATCAAATGTTTATTGAGCTTCGAGCGGGTAGCCTTTGTCTATCCAGTCGGCTTTTAGGTTCTGCGATAGATTAAGCAGGCGGGGCTCTTTAAAACCTAACTCCAGCAGTGTTTTAAAAGCCGGACGAACATTAGGGCACCTGCTGAAAGGACAACATCCACAGTAAATAACCACCTCTTTATCTTTGGGAACATCCTTTAGGACTGTTTTTAACCGGGTAATATTCTTTTCATACTCTGCTGGTCCAACCTCTATAGCCCCCTTGATCACCCCTGCCGGACCGATATCAATGACCACAGGGCGCTGATCTTTCGGCAATTTAAGCGCTGCAGCAAGTGCTGACGGCGCTTTCAGTTGCGCAGCACTCCAGGGATTATCCTGCTGTTGCGCCCGACAGCTTGTGATAAAAAACAATCCGAGGAATAAACAAGCACCTGCAAACCACCATTTCATACGCATAAGGCTATCTTTTTAACTGAATTCTTTTTCTTTTCAATTTTTTATTGGCCGAACTGATACTCATTATAAAGCCCACTATCATGATCAGTGTGCCCAGCCAGAGGACATTGATAAAGGGAAAAACATAGGCCTTCATCACGATATAATCATTTACAATACCCGACTGTTTTACCTGCAACTGGATTTTCTTTTCTTTGGGCAAGATCTTTGTAAAACGAACATATAACGCCTGATTATGAACGGTATCTGCTACCGAATACTGGTAAGCCGAATCACGCAGGTAATAAATAGGCATCGCTTCATAGGTCCGGCCCTGCTTGCTGATCACCTTCAACTGAGCCCCTACCGCGAGATCACCCGGCTCCGGATGATAGGCGGGAGATTCGGGATCGGGAACAATATCCGTTAGGATCATATATCCTGTTGAAAAGAAAACCGTATCCCCCTTTTGTACATTGTAGGATTTATACTCGGCGGTATCCTTCATCTTAGAGGGGTCGAAAACGGAGGTGACATAAGTAAAGATATCGTGGTCCCAATAATGCCTAGAGTCCGGATTGGCAATCAGTCCTTCCTGCCCCTGCGGGTTGACAAAAGCATCCGGATACAACCGGAATTCCTGTACGACATTCCCCGCATCGTCCTTTTGCACATAATGGACCTTATAATACGTCTTGGGGTCGCCCGCCGGTGTGGAATCACCGAGATAAGTAACCGTAAAATTTCCCATTTCCATAGGCATGTTCCGGGGCAGATACACATTCTCCTGAGGCGTTTTCGCCTCCGCGCTTCCTTCAGGAAAATAATCGTTTCCGATCAACCCAAGAGTATCATGCGATATTGCAGTTTGTTTGGAAGTAGAGATCACAATACCTAATAACATCAGGCCGAATCCGACATGCGCTACCGACGCACCGGCATTCTTCATCTTCCCTTTCAAAGCGGAGAAAATATAAGACGCATTGGCGATCACCGCAAATATGCTGCAATAAATCAACAAGTCAATGGCGATCAAAAAACCAATGCCGTGTTCCAGATAATTAACGTCTCCTAAAAAGACAATCAGCGAACCCAGGATCAAAGAGATCACCACGGGTTTCCACAAGCCCTTCCAACTCTTTTTGTTGTTGTTTCTCCGGTATTTTAAGAACTGAACAACGGCGGTACCAAGGGCAATTAAAATACCGATGAATACCATAACCTTATTGTAATGAAATTTTCTGTCAACAGGCGGCGCCAAATTCAGGTTGAATAATTTATTCCATACCGGAACAGAGGTGCTAAAGCTGATAAAGATAGCTCCCAAAAGCAGTACCAGTGCTCCGATGAACATCCAGAATTCCCGGGTATTTACCGCCTCTTCCTTTCGGACGGTCGGTATTTTATTTATATGGACAAAAAATAACGCCAATGCCCCAAGAAAGAAAACAAAAAGATAGATCAACAATTGAGCGCTCATCCCCAGATCGGTAAAGGAATGCACGGAGGTCTCCCCTAAAATGCCACTGCGGGTGAGAAAGGTGGAATACAACACCAGGGAAAAAGACATAATGAACAGGAAGAAAGTAATCTTAAGCGACCTTCCCGTATTCTTATACACCAATAGGGTATGAATAGCTCCGATCATGATCAGCCAGGGAACAAAAGAAGCGTTTTCTACCGGATCCCATGCCCAGAATCCCCCAAAAGACAAGGTTTCATAAGCCCAGGCCCCGCCCATCAAAATACCGGTACCCAATACCACTCCCGAAAACAATGCCCAGGGCAATGCCGGCTTCACCCATTCGCCAAACTTACGCTTCCATAATCCGGCAATAGCATAGGCAAATGGGATTATCGTGGAGGCGAAGCCACAAAATAATACCGGCGGATGAATGGTCATCCAGTAATTTTGCAGCAAGGGATTGAGGCCCTGTCCGTCCTGTATAAAGTTTACATAATTCGGATTCGCAAATACCGGAAGCGAAGGGTTGGCTTCCCGGAAAAGGATGAAAGGATCACTACCGATCTTAGCCCCAAAGACATAAATACCCAACAACATGCTCCCCAAAAACACCTGTGCCAGCGACAGGACCGTCATGGTAGTACTTTCCCACTTCCCCGACGTTCGCATCAATATAAATCCCAGAATACTATTCCAGATACTCCAGAGCAGAAAGCTCCCCTCTTGTCCATTCCATACGGCCGAAATTAAATACTGAACAGGAGACGCTTTACTGGTATATTTCCAAACATATGCGTACTCAAAATAATGGTTAAAAATAATCCAGCACAAGGAGACAAAAATACCGATAACCGAAACCAATTGAACGATAAACGCGCTTCGTCCCAGACGACGCCAAGCCTGCTGTTCCTGCAACGCTTTATGCTGGGCGGATGAAAAATAAGCAATCACCGCCACCACTGATGCTACAAAAGCTAAAATAACCAGTAAATGTCCTATTTTTCCCGGGAGAAGGTGTTCTCCGATGTATTGTATTTCCATTGTTGTCTGTTGCTGCTCACAGGCTTGCCTGCGCCTGTATTTCTTTGTTCATCGTTTCGGCGTCGGGAGTATATTTTGAAGGGCATTTCATCAGGATATGGGAACAATGGAATACAT
>CAYRJM010000059.1:0-19173 GCA_964424665.1 uncultured Chitinophagaceae bacterium | reverse complement strand
AACTAGCGGCCGAATGCAATACCCCGACACTTCATGTTTTTAGAGCGGACGTAAGCAAGGAAACGGATTGCAGTGCCTTTATCGCTTATGCGAAACAACAGACAGGGCGGATAGATGTGTTGGTCAATAACGCGGGCATGTCCATGCGGGCGTTGTTCGGGCAACTGAAAAGTGTGGAAATCCTTAGGCAATTAATGGAAGTCAACTTCTGGGGCATGGTATATTGTACGCATTATGGTTTTGGCGAATTACTTAAAAATAAGGGGGTAGTTGTTGGCGTTTCTTCTATCGCGGGCTACCGTGGCTTGCCGGCCAGGACGGGCTATTCTGCTTCAAAATTTGCGATGCAGGGCTTTTTAGAGGCCTTGCGGACGGAAAATCTTAATACAGGCCTTCATGTGATGTGGGCCAGTCCGGGTTTTACTGCTTCAAATATCAGAAAAACAGCACTTGACAACAAGGGAAAATCCCAATCTCAAACACCTTTGAATGAACAAAAGCTAATGAGCGCCGAAGAAGTGGCTGCCCGTATCATCAAAGGGATCAGCAAGAGAAAGCGAACGGTGACGATGACTTCTCTCGGCAAATTGACGATATGGATGAACAAACTCTTCCCAGCGCTGACAGATAAATTAGTTTATAATAATTTAAGAAAAGAACCGGGGTCTCCTTTAAAATAAGACTATGAAAAGATTATTTGTTTTATTGATCCTGCTGCTGGGTAGCGAAACTATTGTAGCTCAGGGAGGATACACTATTAAAGTTCATTTAAAACACTTTAATAACGGAAAACTGTACCTTGGAAACTATTATGGCAAAAATACTTTTATCATCGATTCGACACAGATTTCCGATGAGGGCATTGCGACATTTAAAGGAATAGACAGGCTTTCGGGAGGTATTTACTTTATATTGTACCCCGAGAAGAAAAAGTATTTTGAATTGCTGATAGACGACCAGCAACACTTTAGCATCGAAGCCGACACCACTCATAATTTTTCTCAGGTCAGTTTTGACAATTCCCCCCTTAACGTGTTATTTCAGCGGTATAACCGGTTTTTAAGTGATCAGCAAAAGAAAGTTAAACAGGCTGATGCCGCAGGAAAGGACTCTTCGGCCCTTGCAGCTCTACAAGCGGATATTCAAAGAGACATTCATCAATACAGGGTAGCATTTATCGGAAAACATCCGCGAAGTCTGCTTGCTATGTTGTTTAGGGCTATGCAGGATCCGGTAGTACCAAAAAGGCCTGAAAATAATAAGGACTCCGCTTTTGCTTATCACTATTTTCGTTCCCACTATTGGGATGGAATAGATTTTTCCGATAACAGGATAGTACGTACCCCCTTATTGGAAACGAGGCTACACCGTTATTTTACACAGCTTGTCCCTCCTGTGCCTGACTCTGTAAATCAGGCGGCTGATAAGCTGCTGGCCAAGGCCCGCGCAGACAAAGAAGTGTTTAAGTACGTCCTCTGGTGGCTTACCTCTACCTATGAAAAATCACCTTATATGGGAATGGATGCCGTATTTGTCCATTTGGTCGAAAAATATTATGTTAACGGGGACGCATACTGGGTTTCGGAAGATCAGTTAAGAAAAATCATCGACAAGGCTGCAAAAATCGCCCCTAACTTAATCGGGAACACCGCACCGGCGCTTAGCCTGCAAACGCCTGACTTAAAATCGGTGAACCTGGCTGACATAGAAGCCAAGTATATTATATTGGTTTTTTGGGATCCAACCTGCGGACATTGTAAAGTTATTGTTCCCGAGCTGGACTCGGCTTATCAGAGCAGTTGGAAGACGATGGGGGTAAAAATGGTTGGCGTACTGTCAGGAGGTACACAGTCCGAATGGGAAGCTTTTATAAAGGAGCACCATTTAGAAGATTGGATTAATCTTTGGGATCCCACGGGTAAAAATCTCTACAGAAGGCCTTATGATGTTTACATGACACCGGTTATTTACCTGCTTGATAAGCATAAAAAGATCCGTGCCAAACACCTTGATGTTGAACAGTTGAATGCCTTTCTTGCGGGTCGTATAAACGGTTGATAATCAGATATTAACGGTACTCATTTTTGTCTTCAAAAGTAATTATGGCATATTCTTTGATTAAGTATAGGCAGTTTATGAAAACACCTAAAATTTACATTATGAAGAAGAAGATTGTGTTACTCGGGATAAGTGTGCTGGCAATCGGTTTTCTGATTTTGCCTTATGAAAAAGCGCAGGCACAGGCGCAGATTGGGATTAAAGGCGGTATTAATTTCGCCAATATGAAATATGAACCGCAAGATCAAACAGAAGGAGTACCTGACGCCAATTCATTTACCTCTTATCATGTTGGGCTCGTTGCTGACCTGCCCATTGCAATGGGCCTTTCCCTGCAACCCGGCATCATGTTGAACAGCAAAGGGTCCAAATGGGAATACAACAGTGACGTATTGAATTATACTGAAATTGTAAATCCTGTATATATAGATGTACCGGTTAACATTTTGTTTAAGCCCCAACTGGGAGATCATACAAAATTCTATGTAGGCCTTGGTCCCTATGTAGGCTTTGGTGTAGGCGGGAAGGTTTCTTACGATGCAGAAACACCTTTGGGGGACGCCTATAAGGATCATGATATTGAATTTGGGAGCAGCAGTGAGGATGACTTGAAGGCAATAGATGTTGGAGGAAATGTTCTAGCCGGATTTGAATTTGGTAATGGATTGATTCTGGGGGCGCAATATGGTTTGAGTTTTACAAACAACGCACCGGAGGGCGACAATAATGATCCCAAGATTTTACGTAATAAAGTATTGAGCGTATCCATTGGCTATCTTTTTTAAACCTATTTTATCTAAAACAATAAGTTAATTCTCAAAACCCAAAAGCAAACTTTAAAAATTTCGTTATGAAGAAAATTATGTTACCGGTAGCTGCGCTGATAATGGCAGGACTTTTTATGATTCCGGTTAAAAAAGCAGAAGCCCAGATGGGCTATGGCACCATGCCAACGACAACATTTGGTATTAAAGTTGGTCCCAGTTTTTCAAGTATGACCTCTAAATCAGAGGGGGATAAAGAAACCAGCGATATGATGGTAGGTCTGCAGGGGGGCGTCTATGCCAATATCCCTATTGCTCCGCAATTCTACATTCAACCTTCTTTGATGTATGAAGGAAAAGGCGGAAAAGACAAGGCGTCTGGAAACAATTCTGAGATAGAAACAAAGATGAGATTAAATTATATCACCTTGCCTATTGATTTTTTATTTAAGCCTGAAATGCCGAATGGCAGTGGGGCCTGGATCATTGGTGTCGGTCCCTACTTTGGATACGGTATTTCCGGGAAAACAAAATTCACTGGTAATGTAGGCGGAGCTGAAGGATCTACTTCTTTTGACCCTTTCAAAGAAACAGCCCTAGGCGGTGATGAGGCGGCGCTGAAGCGTTTTGACGCGGGTGCCAATGTACAGTTAGGTTATGAAATGGCCAGTGGGTTCAATATCGGTCTAAATGCAAACCTCGGCCTGGTGAATATTGCCAACAATGGGGATAGTGATAATTCATCCAGAAATACCAACTTTGGCGTAACATTGGGGTATACCTTTGGTAAATATTAAACGTATATGGCAAGTATGCAAAGCCCACCTCCTATTAGGGGTGGGTTTTTTTATATGCCGATTTCTGTTTACTATTGACATATTTATTATTTTTATGGTACATTTGGAGGACATACGTTTTTCATATCCTTTAATCAACAGGAGTTTACTTATGAAAAGACTACCTATACTACTTATGACCCTGCTGATGGCAGGATTATTTACTATAACAATTAAAAAAGCAGATGCCCAGAGTTATGGAGGAGGGATGTCTTCCACGACCTTTGGAATTAAAGTGGGACCTAGTTTTTCAAGCATGACTTTAGGCAGTAAGGATGACAAAGAAACAAGCGATATGCTCATAGGCCTGGAAGGAGGCGTTTATGCTAATATTCCTGTTGCCCCACAGTTTTACATTCAACCATCACTAATGTATGAAGGAAAGGGGGGGAAACAATCCGTTACCGACGGAGAGGTGAAAATCAGGTTAAATTATCTGACCCTCCCTGTAGACTTTTTGTTTAAGCCTAAAATGCCTAACGGAAGTGGTTCATGGGTCCTCGGTGTGGGCCCTTACATTGGCTATGGATTTTCAGGTAAGGTGTCTAGTGAATTATTAGAAGGTGCTTCGTATGATCCCTTTAAAGGGATCGGCGGAAGTGACGCGAGCAGTGGTGCCATCTACAAACGGTTTGATGCGGGAGCTAATGTTCAACTGGGGTATGAAATGTCTAATGGCTTCAATATCGGATTGAACGCGAATCTTGGTCTCCTGAATATTATTAACGGAGGGAATAGTTCGGTAAAGAATACCAACTTTGGCATAACACTCGGTTATACCTTTGGTAAGTACTAAAGACATATGGCAAGTACACAAAAAAAGCCACCGCGGAATTTCTCGGTGGCTTTTTTATACAGATGTATGTCCCTGAACGACTACGCGTCCATTTTTTCCTTCAGACCATTGTCCAGTGCTTCCAGAAACTCCTCGGTATATAAATAGTCTTTTCCATGTTCTACTTCCGTGCCTTTTTGACATATGGCCAGATCTTTGGTCATTTTACCACTTTCGACCGTATCAATACAAACCCGCTCCAGCTTATGGCAAAAATCAATTAGCTCTTGGTTGTCGTCCAGGCGCCCACGGAACTCCAGGCCCCGTGTCCATGCAAAAATAGAGGCGATGGGGTTGGTACTCGTTGGGTCGCCTTGCTGATGCCTGCGATAATGACGGGTAACGGTACCATGGGCGGCTTCGGCTTCCATGGTCTTTCCGTCGGGAGTAACCAAGGTGGAAGTCATCAATCCGAGTGAACCAAACCCCTGCGCTACCGTGTCGCTCTGTACATCACCATCATAATTCTTGCAGGCCCATACGAAGTTACCGTGCCATTTAAGCGCAGCGGCTACCATGTCATCAATCAGCCGGTGCTCGTAGGTCAGCCCGAGCTGGTCAAACTGGTCTTTAAATTCCGTATCGAATATTTCCTGGAAAATGTCTTTAAAACGACCGTCGTATTTCTTGAGAATCGTGTTTTTTGTAGACAGATAAAGGGGCCATTTCTTTAATATAGCCTGGTTGAAACAGGCACGTGCAAATCCACGAATAGAGGCGTCGGTGTTATACATAGCCATAGCTACGCCATCACCGTCAAAATCGTGAACTTCATAACTTTGTGTTTTACCACCTCCTTCAGGGGTGAAAGTGATGGTTAACTTCCCTTTCCCCTTGGTTAGAAAATCGGTTGCCCGGTACTGATCCCCAAAAGCATGACGGCCAATACAAATAGGAGCCGTCCAGTTCGGAACCAGGCGCGGGATATTCTCCATTACAATAGGTTCGCGAAAAACGGTCCCGCCGAGGATGTTACGGATCGTTCCGTTGGGAGAACGCCACATTTGTTTCAGATCAAATTCTTTTACCCTGGCTTCGTCGGGCGTGATCGTCGCACATTTAATACCGACGCCACAATCCTGTATGGCATGGGCGGCGTCTACGGTTACCTGGTCATCTGTTGCATCACGATGTTGAATGCTTAGATCAAAATAACGAATCTCAAGATCAAGATAAGGCATAATGAGTTTATCTTTGATCATCTGCCAGATGACACGAGTCATTTCATCACCATCGATTTCAACTACGGGATTGGATACTTTGATTTTGTTCATGATTTTTTGTCGTCTAAAGTTTAAGGGTTAAATGGTTAAATTACCAATTGGCTTTACCATATTATTATATTTAAAAATTGCTATCAAAAAAATTTTAAGTCTGCTTTATAGCTCCTTCTTTCTTTTAGGCCTTCTTCCTGCTTCCTTATGCGTTCATGTTTTTTATAACTTCTTCCGCGAATTCGTCGGTCTTTACTAAAGTAGCGTCCGTCATAAGCTTATAAAAGTCTATCGTTACTCTTTTTCTCATAATAGCGTGACTTATTCCGTTGATGATCAGATTCGCCGCTTCTTTCCAACCCATATATTCCAACATCATAGATCCGCTTAATATCAGAGAAGAAGGGTTCATGCTGTTGGTATTTGCAAATTTTGGGGCCGTACCATGTGTAGCCTCGAAAACAGCGTGTCCATTGGCGTAATTTATATTAGCTCCAGGCGCTATGCCTATTCCTCCTACGGCCGCCGCCAGCGCATCTGAAATATAATCTCCATTCAGATTCAGGGTTGCAATGACCGAATAATCTTTAGGGGCCAACAATATTTGCTGTAAAAAGTTGTCAGCGATCACATCTTTTATCAATATCTTTTCATGGGCGAGCGCGACTTTCATCGCCTTATTAGCAGTCGCTTCATCTTTTTCTTTTTTTATCCTTTCCCATTCCGCCCAGGTAAAGGTCTGTTCGGAAAACTCCCTTTCTGCCAGCTCATATCCCCAGTTTTTAAAAGCACCCTCTGTAAATTTCATGATGTTCCCTTTGTGAACCAATGTCACGGAAGGGTGATGATGTTCAATTGCGTATTGAATGGCGGCCCTCACCAGGCGCTCGGTACCTTCTTTGGATACGGGTTTAACGCCAATGGAAGAGGTTTCTGGAAAACGGATATTCTTTATACCCATTTCTTCCTGTAAAAAATCAAGTACCTTTTTACATTCGTTTGTGCCTTCCATCCATTCAATACCGGCATAAATATCCTCCGTGTTCTCACGGAAGATAACCATGTTGACATCCTGGGGATGGACTACCGGAGAGGGTACTTTCTGAAACCAGCGTACCGGGCGGACACAGGCATATAAATCCAGTTCCTGACGCAAAGCAACATTTAACGAACGAATGCCACCACCCACCGGCGTGGTGAGCGGCCCTTTAATAGAGACCGTATATTCACGGAAAGCGTCAATAGTTGCTTTCGGCAGCCACTCGCCTGTTTGCTTATGGGCCTTTTCTCCGGCAAGGACTTCTTTCCACTGAATTTTCCGGGTATTCCCGTATGCTTTTCCTACCGCTGCATTCAGCACCTTTACGCTAGCCTTCCAGATGTCGGGCCCGATGCCATCGCCTTCAATAAAAGGGATAACAGGATTATCGGGAACTTCCATTTTGCCCCCCCTCATGATGATTTTATCGCTGGTCACCGGTCTATTTATTGGTTTAAATCCGCGCAAAAATACAGATTATACGTAACTTGCCCGAATATAAGATTTTCCAAGTCGATTTATTTACCAAAACCAGCCCAATATGTTCAAAAAAACCGCAATGGTAGTGACGGCTTTATTGGTCCTCGCTGCTTGTAAAAACAACAAGAACAACAAAGAATCCACCCATGAAAATCCCTTTATGCAACCCAGTGAACTCGCTTTTGAAGCGCCTCCATTTGATCAGATAGAAACTTCCGATTTTATGCCTGCCTTTCAGAAAGGTATGGCTGAACACCTAAAGGAAATTGAAAAAATTGCTGGCGATACGGCTGCTCCTACCTTCGAAAATACCCTGGTAGCCATGGAAAAGAGCGGTCAGTTGCTTAGCCGTGTCGACCAGGTGTTCGGGCTTTTAACCAGTGCTAATACCAATCCCGAATTACAAGAAATACAAGAAAAGGTTTCTCCTGAGCTGGCGGCCCATTATGACGCCATTTACCTGAATCCTACGTTGTTTAAGCGGATAAAAGCAGTTTATGACAAACGGGAGCACCTTAATCTTGACCCGGAATCCTTGCGCTTAACGGAATATTATTACAACCGGTTCGTCCGGGCAGGGGCTAATTTATCCGAAGCGGATAAGACCAAACTGAAGAAGATCAATAAACAACTCGCTTCCTTAAGTACTCAATTTACGAATAAACTGCTCGCGGCAACCAAAGCGGGAGCGTTGGTGGTGGAGGATACGGCTTTGCTCTCCGGACTTTCTGAAGGGCAGCTAAAGACGGCGAAGCAAAACGCGGAAAGCCGGGGGATAGCGGATAAGTGGGTGCTCAGCCTGCAAAATACCACGCAGCAACCGTTGTTGCAAAACCTGAATAATCGCGAGACGCGTATTAAGTTGTTTCAGCGTTCCTGGACGCGGGCCGAGCAGGGAGATTCTAATGACACCCGTAATACTATTACGCAAATGGCTGAACTCCGTGCTAAGAAGGCAGCACTTCTCGGGTTCCCCTCTTACGCGGCCTGGAAGCTTCAAAACCAAATGGCTAAAACACCCGAGACGGTGGAGGCGTTTTTGGATAAATTGATTGGTCCCGCCACTGCCAAGGCCAAAGACGAAGCGGCGGCACTCCAGCAGATCGTTGATGCGGAAAATGGTAGTTTTCAATTGTTGCCCTCGGATTGGAACTATTATGCGGAGATCCTGAGAAAGAAAAAATATGACCTCAATGCCGACTCCATCAAGCCATATTTTGAGCTCAACAGTGTGTTGGAGAATGGCGTATTTTATGCAGCCAATCAATTGTATGGCATCTCTTTTAAAGAAAGAAAAGACCTGCCTGTATGGCAGGATGACGTGCGTGTATTTGAGCTAACCGATAAAGACGGTTCTTCTATTGGATTATTTTACTGCGATTATTTTAAACGGGACAACAAAAGCGGTGGCGCCTGGATGAGCAATCTGGTCACCCAGTCAAACTTGTTGGCACAAAAGCCCGTCATATATAACGTATGCAACTTTCCAAAACCTGCACCCGGCGAACCGGCTTTGCTTACGTTTGATGACGTTATCACTATGTTTCATGAGTTTGGTCATGCCCTGCATGGCTTTTTTGCCGAACAACAATATCCCAGTCTTTCAGGGACAAGCGTAGCCAGGGATTTTGTCGAGTTTCCATCGCAGTTTAACGAGCATTGGGCCCTCAATCCTAAAATATTGGAACATTACGCGGTGCATTATAAGACCGGCAAACCGATGCCACAAGAATTGGTAGATAAGATCAAAAAAGCCGGAACGTTTAACCAGGGCTATATGTTGACCGAATTGCTCGCGGCAGCATCACTGGATATGCAATGGCATACTTTACAGGCCTCCGAAAAGATAGCGCATGTGGACTCTTTCGAACTTCATGCCTTAAAAAAGACGGGCGTCTATATGGAACTTGTGCCTCCGCGCTATCGTTCCAGCTATTTTAAACATATTTGGGGTAGTGGTTACGCCGCCGGTTATTATGCTTATCTGTGGACTGAAATGCTTTCTGACGACGCCTTTGCCTGGTTCCAGGATCATGGCGGGATGACCAGAGAAAACGGACAAAGGTTCCGCGATATGATCCTCTCCCAGGGTAACACCAAAGACCTGGCAGAAATATACCGGGATTTCGTAGGGCATGAGCCGCGCATTGAACCAATGTTGGAAGACCGGGGACTGAAGGACTGACCGACGGGAGATAGCGGGCTTGGTTTCTGCTGACAAACCGGGGTGCCGCTCCCGGTCACTACCCGTGTAAAAGAGATAGGCTGTTGACCGCTCTGGAAAAGTTGTTTTATTCGAAGTAAATTCGGTTTTAATCTATCAGGACGCATGAAGAGCAGTATTTTGTATTTCCTTTTTTGGGTTATTTCGGCCGAAGCGTTTGCACAGCCGGCGCATTATACTAGCGAGAATGCACATTCCCACAATGATTATGAACAGACGTATCCTTTCTACGACGCCTATGCCCGACATTATGGCTCGATAGAAGCCGATTTATGGGCCGTAAAGGGGAAACTGATGGTAGCGCATAGCAGGGAGGATATTCGTGAAGCGCGGACTTTCGCCATCTTATATCTGTCTCCCTTGTTATCCCGCTTAAAGGCGAATCACGGGAAAGCCTATGCAAACGGCCAGCATTTGCAGTTGCTGATTGATCTGAAGTCGCCATATAATGAAGTATTGCCGCTTTTACAAAGATTATTGAAGCCGTATTATCGTTATTTCGACTGGCAAAATAACGCCGACGCGGTTAGGCTGGTGATCAGCGGAAACATGCCGCCCCCCGACAGTTTACATTTTTTTGCCCCGATTTTTACTTTCGACGGTCGTATCGGAAACACATATCCGCCTGCGGATCTGGATCGGGTGGTATTGGTAAGCGACAATGTGCAAAAGTTTGTGAGGTGGACGAAGAATCATCCGTTGGATTCGTCAGGCTTAAGAAAACTCCAGCATCTGGTAGATAGCATTCACCAGCAAAAAAAATTGATTCGTTTCTGGGCGACGCCGAATACCGTCCAGGCCTATCGGGTCCTGATGAAATTAGGGGTGGATTATATCGGATCCGATCAATTGCAAAAGCTGGGACGCTTGTTGACCAGAAAAAAGAACTTACCTTTGCGCCTTAACAGGGGAAATTTCCATGAGCGATCCTATTAAGCATGAATGTGGCTTGATTTTCATACGCCTTCGCAAGCCCTTTTCGTACTTTCAAAAAAAATACGGCACAGTATTTTACGGGCTGAATAAGCTCTATCTTTTGATGGAAAAACAGCACAACCGGGGACAGGATGGTGCTGGAATTGCTGCTTTGAAACTGCATACCGAACCCGGCTATCCCTTTCTGCACCGTGTTAGAAGCAATGCAGGCCAACCCATTCCGGACCTCTTCGGAGAAATATTTTCAGAAGTCAGGGAAATTGAAAAATACCAGCCGGATATGGCAAAATACCCGGGGCTGATGAAGGGAAATATTCGCTTTCTTGGTGAATTGCTGTTAGGCCATTTGCGCTACGGTACACAAGGCAGAAACAACATTGAGTTATGCCATCCGTTTGTCCGGCATGATCCTATCCCGTCCAGAAATCTGGCCCTGGCAGGCAATTTCAATGTGGTTAATGTCAGGGAATTATTTGATTTCGTCAACGTAAAACCCGGAGAGCTGCATGCGGAATCTGACCTGGCGGCGATGCTGGAAGTGCTGACACACTTTATCATCCAGGAAGACGAGCAAACGCCGGAGCAGCTGGATCTGGTGAAAGTACTGCGACAGGCTGCGCCGCTGTTCGATGGTGGATATCATGTCGGGGGGCTGGTAGGTAATGGCGATGGTTTCGTTATGCGCGATCCTAACGGTATCCGTCCTTCTTACTATTACGTTAATGAAGAAATTGTCGTGGCAGCCTCCGAAAGACCTGCTCTGCAAACCGCGTTTGACGTACCCTTTGAGGAAATTAAGGAGTTAAAGCCGGGACATGCACTGATTGCGAAAGAAAACGGGGATGTATCGGAGGAGGAAATTATAGAGCCCGGAGAGAAGCGGTCCTGTAGTTTTGAGCGTATTTATTTTTCAAGGGGGAACGATAAAGAAATTTATCAGGAACGGCTATCTCTTGGCTATACACTTTCTGAAAAAGTGTTGGAAGCCATTGACAATGATTTAAGGAATACGGTGTTCTCTTTTATTCCCAATACCGCTGAAGTGGCGTTTTACGGGCTGATAAAAGGACTGGAACACTATCTGAACGAGATCAAGGTAAAACGGATCCTAAGCTGGAAAAATGATTACGATACGGAGAAACTGACCGAAATGATCAACCGGCGCATCCGGTTGGAAAAAATCGCTATTAAGGATGTAAAAATGCGCACATTCATTGCTGCGGATTCCGGCAGGAATGAGATGGTCCAGCACGTCTATGATATCACCTATGGAACGGTAAGAAGGGGAGAAGACACGCTGGTTGTCATAGATGATTCTATTGTGCGCGGAACTACCCTGCGGGAAAGCATTATCAAAATGCTGGACAGGCTGGGACCGAAAAGAATAATTATTCTCTCCTCTGCCCCGCAGATCCGTTATCCGGATTGCTATGGCATTGACATGAGCAAAATGGGTGATTTTGTGGCTTTTAGGGCGGCGATCGCATTGCTGCAGGAGAAGGGGAAACAACATGTGCTTGAACATGCCTATGGCTTGTCAAAAGAACTGGCCAAAACCGATACGCTGGACGCGCAAAATGTAGTTCGCCATATCTATAAACAACTTACCGTTGAAGAGATTTCGGCTAAAATCGCCGAAATTATTACGCCGGAAGGGACCAATGCTAAAGTGGAGATCATTTATCAGTCAATAGAAAATCTGCACGCGTCTTGTCCGCATAATCTGGGCGACTGGTATTTTACGGGAAATTACCCCACACCAGGAGGAAATAAGGTCGTTAATAGGGCCTTTATGAATTTTATAGAAGGGAACGATAAAAGAGGCTATTAATCCAGCATCTTCAGGCAGACCGCGTGGGCTATGGGAATGCGTTCCTCCATCGGTGTCAGTATGCCGGTTTCTTCCTCCCGTTTAAAAATGGTGATATCCGGTCCGTTTTTATGGCCGATCAGTACATGCTTTCCATCCGGGGCAATGACAAAATTGCGCGGCGTTTTTCCGCCGGTAGGCTGCCGGTTCACAAAGGTTAATTTCCCTGATTTTATATCTCGGCGATAGGTTACAATATCATTGAGGTCATCCCTGTTGGTGGCATATAAAAATTGATCATCGGGAGAAAGGTGGATGTCTGCGGCCCAGATTTTTCCCGTATAATTTTCCGGCAAATTGGAAATCGTCTGCAGCGCTTTAAGTTGCCCTGATTGATGGCTAAAGACGGTTATTTGCCCACCCATTTCATGAATAGCGTAAGAAAAGCGACCATCCCCGGAGAATTCCATCAGCCTTGGGCCGGAACCGGGTATCACTTTTGTAAATGGTGGCGCTCCGGGTGCGAGTTGGCCGTTTTCCACATCAAAAATATAACCGAATATCTTGTCTACTCCGAGGTCGATGGCAAAAAGATGTTTATTGTCAGGTGCCAGTGCTGCAGAATGCACATGAGCTTCGGCCTGGCGTTCGGGGTTGACGCTGTGTCCGGTGTGTTGGATGAGTTGTGTCAGTTCATCTACTGCGCCATCTGGCTTTACCGGAAGCACTGATAAGCTACCGCTGGAGTAATTAGCTACAAATAGAAACTGGCCACTTTGATCGGTGATGATATTACAGGGGTCATTGCCCTTACATCGTACTTTATTGATAAATTCGAGGGTCCCGTCGTTTTGGTTAAAACGATAGGCATAAACATGCCCATCTTCATTGTTGCCGGTCTCGCTCACGGCATAGAGACGGGTGTGGTCGGGAGACAGGGTTATAAACGAAGGGTTTGTAATGCCCGAAACCGCGTGGCGGCGAATGGCTTTTCCTGTTTTCGAATTAAATTCATAGACAAAGATACCCTCCTCATCAGCGGGGCTGTAGGTACCGATCAGCAAACTAAATTTGTCAGAAATATTATCCGCCATGGCATTAAAGTTTTGGGTTCATTATTCCGGCTTTGGTGTTCAAATTTACTTTATTTATCAGTAAAGAAAAATCTGCTCTCGAATCCCTTACCTTTGCATTTTCCTATGCGTCCAAAAAAGCTGAGAAAATATTATCTCTTTTTTAAAAGTCTTCATGAACTCGAAGAACGTGGAACAGAATTCCTTCACATGCATGAGGTCCCCTTGAAATGGTTACATGATAAGCTTTCTCCCTCCCAGTTTTTGATCTTATCGGGAATTTTGGTGGGATGTACAGCAGGGCTGGCAGGTGTAATTCTCAAAGCCGCGGTACATTTTATCCAGCAGCTCATTATGCGAGACTATCATTTGCCGTATCAGCTGGTCTTTTACTTCCTTTTCCCCATTATTGGGATAGTGGGTACGGTGCTCGTCGTTCGTTACTTCTTCCGGGGTAAGTCGGGTAAGGGTATACCGGGAGTATTAAATGAAATTGCCCGTAAATCAAGCATTGTACGCCTGTCTAAGACGTATTCACAGCTTATTCAAAGCGGGATAACGGTAGGTTTCGGCGGGTCTGCGGGATTGGAAAGCCCCATTGCGGTAACCGGGGCGGCAATAGGGTCAAACTACGCACGGGTGTATCAAATGCATTACAAGGACCGGACGCTGTTACTGGCAGCCGGGGCGGCGGCAGGTATCGCGTCGGCTTTCGACGCACCGATTGCGGGAGTGATGTTCGCCATAGAAATAATTTTAACAGGAGTTGTTTTTTCCGATTTTATCCCCTTGATCATTGCGGCTGTTTGCGGTGCCTTGTTGTCAAAAGTCATTCTTGGAAGCGATATTACTTTGCATTTCAGCCTTAAAACGTCCTTTGATTATCACAATGTTCCTTTGTACCTGATTATGGGAATAGTGGCGGGATTGTATTCCCGGTATTATGCAGTAGTAGCTCATAAAATAGACCTGTTTTTGCACCGGCGGTTTAAAAGCAGGTTGCATCTGGCTTTGTTTGGAGGCCTTCTGCTTGGAATTTTGTGCTTTGTATTTCCGCCCTTGTTTGGAGAAGGATATATGAGTGTGAAAACATTGGTTGAAGGGGGAGGGGGCGCCTTAATGCATACGAGTTTGTTTAGTCAGTTTGCTGGCATTGAATGGGTGGTTATCCTTTTTGTAGGCCTGATCGGACTTTTCAAGGTTTTTGCTACCACTGTGACTATTTCAAGTGGCGGCAACGGCGGTAACTTTGCGCCTTCTTTAGTGGCGGGCGCCTTTATGGGCTATTTCTTCGCGATGATTTGTGTCGTTTTGGGTGTGCAGGACGTCCCGGTGGCCAATTTTGCTATCGTAGGTATGGCAGGTGCCATGAGTGGCATACTTTACGCCCCGCTCACCAGTATATTCTTAATTGCGGAAGCTACGGGAGGATATGACTTGTTTATTCCCCTGATGATTGTTTCTACAGCCTCCTATGCGATCGTGCGCAGGTTTTCTCCTTACTCACTGGACGTAAAGAAATTAGTGGATTCAGGGAAGATATTCGGACGAAAGACAGATCGTAACTTGTTGTCACTGCTCAATGCGCAGGATATTATCGAAAAAGACATCCGAAGTATTTCACCGGATGCGACCTTGGGCGACCTGGTGGGGTTAATTAAGACCAATAGAAGAAACATGTTTGGCGTGGTAAACGATGAGCGGGAGCTGGAAGGAATCATCATGCTGGATGATATCCGGGAAATAATGTTTAATGAGGCATTGTATGAGAGTACTGCCGTCCGCCAGTTAATGAAACCGCCGCCGGTATTCATTGACGTGCAGGAATCGATGAGTAATGTAATGAAGAAATTTGATGAAACCCAATCCTGGAATCTGCCGGTCGTGGACGGAAAAAAGTTTTTGGGCTTTATTTCCAAATCCACACTTCTGCACAAATACCGTAAGCTTCTGTTGACCTATTCGGAATAAGGAGTGGGTTTGGATAATTTAAATTTAATGTACTTTTACAAAACAACGGAAGAGACGGCAACAGCTAAACGTAGAGATGCTTCGGAAACTGCCCGCCGCACTGAAGAGAACGAATGCGCTTTGCTTTTGTTCTGAATGCGTACGCTTCCGGGCGCACTTTTAATACATGACAGGCAAAACTTACCGTCCAAATGTCTAAATATTATTTACTTTTATGGTTTTAAATTTCGGTGATTTTCCGGAATCCTTGTTGCGCCCGTCAAAGGAATTATGACACACGAGAATTATTTCAAAATGTAAGTGTAAAAAGGAGTCACTTACATCCCACGCGCTAAAGACGGGTGGGTTTTACGCTCCAGAATATATAATTTATGGGAAATCAATTGTTGAAAGGTAAGAAAGGTATTATTTTTGGTGCTCTGGACAATCGCTCTATCGCCTGGAAGGTAGCAGAAAGAGTCGTTGAAGAAGGGGCTTCCATCACACTGACAAACGCGCCGGTGGCTTTGCGAATGGGCCAGATCAACGAATTGGCGAAGGCTTGCGATGCAAAGATAATCCCCGCAGACGCAACTTCTACGGAAGATCTGGAGAAACTGTTTTCTGAATCCATGGAGCAGTTAGGGGGCAAACTTGACTTTGTCCTGCATTCCGTGGGGATGTCGCCGAACATGCGGAAAAAAATACCTTATACAGAAACGAACTACACCAATTTTCAGAAAACATTGGATATATCCGCGCTCTCTTTTCACAAAGTACTGCAGTCGGCTATGAAGCTCGACGCGCTAAATGAAGGAGCCTCGGTGGCAGCGCTTACTTATATTGCGGCTCAACGTACTTTCCCTGGTTACAATGACATGGCGGAGGCTAAAGCGTTATTGGAGAGCATCGCCCGGAGTTTTGGTTATCATTACGGCCGGAAAAAGCGAATAAGGGTAAACACGATTTCACAGTCACCCACCGTAACGACCGCTGGCAGTGGTGTCAAAGGCTTTGATGCGTTTTTTCATTATGCGGAAAAAATGAGTCCGTTGGGAAATGCGGATTCCGATTCCTGCGCCGACTTCTGCGTGGCTTTATTTTCCGATCTGACCCGGATGGTCACTATGCAGAATCTTTTTCATGACGGGGGGTTCTCAAGCATGGGGGTCAGTGATATACTTGTGGAGGAGTTGAATAAGGCCCATGAGGACAATTGATCAACGAGCTCTAAAATCAGGAAGCCGTCCACACCATAAATGCGGACGGCTTTTATATAATGCGTCTTTCGGCTATTTAAAGCGTATTGGAATTAATATTCGTCTTCATTAAAGAAAAAGTCTTCCCTGGAAGGGTAGTCCGGCCAAATATCTTCTATCCCTTCAAACATTTCTCCTTCATCCTCCAGTTCTTGCAGGTTTTCTACTACTTCGATGGGAGAACCGGAGCGAATAGCATAATCAATCAACTCATCTTTAGAGGCCGGCCAGGGGGCATCTTCCAAATAGGAGGCAAGTTCTAATGTCCAGAACATAATTTATGAAGGTTTAATTTTCCGCAAAAGTAGAATTTAATTTTAAAATAACAATTGTTATCTTTTATAGGCAATTTATTTGTTTCTTTACAACATGTTAAGAGCCGACAATATCACCAAAAATTATTCCAATTTGCAAGTGCTTAAAGGGGTGCACTTGGAGGTGGAAAAAGGAGAAATTATCAGTATTGTGGGGTCTTCAGGGGCCGGTAAAAGTACGTTACTGCATATTTTGGGAACGTTGGATCGGCCGGATTCCGGTAAGATTTACATCAATGGACAGCAGGCATCAGGGTTACCCGATTCTCGCTTATCGGCTTTCAGAAATAAGCATATAGGGTTTGTTTTCCAGTTTCATCACCTTTTGCCGGAATTTACCGCTTTGGAGAATGTTTGTATTCCCGGCTGGATCTGTGGTATGGAAAATAAGAAAAAGGTCCTGGAAAACGGACGTCAGCTGTTAAAACAAATGGGGCTTTCCCAACGGTTGCATCACAAGCCAGGCGCGTTATCAGGCGGGGAACAACAAAGAGTGGCTGTGGCGCGGGCACTCATTAACCAACCATATATTATTCTGGCAGATGAACCTACGGGGAACCTTGATTCTGCCAACGCCAAAGAGTTACATGAATTGTTTTTTGCACTCCGCGATCAATATCAGCAGACGTTTATCATTGCCACTCATAATGAAACCCTCGCCTCAATGAGCGACCGCCAGTTGCAAATGAAAGATGGAACACTGCTTGATTAATCCGTCGGGAGACCGGGTCGGGTTGTCGACTTTTTGACTCTTATTGCTGAGCCAGCGTTTTTTGCCGGTCGTTTTGTGCCATTAAAGCGATAGATTCGTTTAGGATATCGTTTTGATTGGCTTTGAACAGGATCATTTTATCGGCGGGTAAATAGAGATAATGGGCCCTGCTGAAATCTTTACTGAGTTTATCAACCAATCCGGGATTCAATTGTTCGAGTTGCATCAAATCCATAGAAATATGTTTGGCGATTACGGCCAGGCTGTATTTTCCCGAAAGCGCAATACTGGCGAGTGGTTGATTGATCGGAGCAAAAGAAATATTTTTTGAGGTGCCCCCAAGGGAAATGTCTTCGTTATCCACGCCAAAGAAACTGGCAAAACGTTTCATAATATACGTTGTAGCCAGGAATTTCATGACATGTCTTTTCGATTCCTGCGGCAAATATTCCCTAAGGCTCCAGAAGTTGGAGCTTCCACTAGAGGATATAGCCTGTTGCAGGCGACCGGGGCCACAATTATATGCGGCTACCACCAACATCCAGTTGCCAAACATCGCGTGAAGCTGTGAGAGGTATTTGGCCGCTGCTACGGTCGACTTGTACAGGTTTTTGCGGTCATCACGCTGCCTGTTGACCGTGAGACCCAATAATCTTGCGGTAGAAGCCATAAACTGCCAGGTACCCACGGCGCCGGCATAAGACCGCGCATGTGTATTCAATCCCGATTCGATAACGGCTAAGTATTTGAGGTCGTCCGGAATACCGTATTGATCAAAAACCTTCGTCATGACAGAAAAGTAAGGATTGGCTTTCGATTGAATATCTTGTAAATGCCTGTTGTTACTTACGTAATAGCTTTTTATGAATTGTTGTAGTTGTTCTTTGGCTTTATCGCTGAGGGGCTGGCCTCCCAGTCCGGACAAAAGCGGAGATTGCAACCTTGGGTAATCGGGAATTTTTGAAAAAGCGCCGGCCTGATAAGCTACCGGTACGGCGACGGGAGATAATTCTATATAGCTGGAATCGCTGTTATCAGCGGTTTTTCCGCTGGAGTCTTTTTGGAAGGTTGTTCTGGTTTGAAGATCCTTCGCTTTAGGGCCCTGTGCCCGGCTTTGCTGAACTTGTCCTGTCAGGACACCCAGTAAGGAAAGCACAATAAGGGTTCTCTGCATGACTTCTTTTTTATCTGAAACAATCAAAAGCTTTTATGCCCTGTTTTAGCTAAAAAATACCTCCTGAGGAAATTTTTTCGCAAAGGTATTATAAATTTTCGAATACTTGCAAAAACCGCGCTAAAGATCGTTACGGTTTTGTTAAATAACGGTTGAAGATGGTTTTTATGATACAGAGAGGGATTATTTTTTAAACGCCCATTTCATGCTTGATTCAAGATCTCCATGAAAAAGGCGTTCTATCCGGTGTGCGGTTAAAAGAAGTGCAGGATTATGCGTTTTCCTTATGTCCTACAGGATGTGGGGTTGCTGTAGCTTCCTGGGAGGGGGCATTCTGTTTGGAATCCTTCATGCCTTCTTCGATTTCTTTTTTTACATTGGTTTTGGCATCGTTAAACTCCCTGATACCGCGGCCCAGACCACGCATTAATTCAGGGATTTTTCTGCCGCCAAATAAGAGAACAACCACGGCAATGATGACAATCCACTCAAACC
>CAYRJM010000058.1:1289-19246 GCA_964424665.1 uncultured Chitinophagaceae bacterium | reverse complement strand
TGGTGAAGGTCAGAGTATAACAGGCTACCAGTTGTATAAAGGGCACAATGTGGATTATATGCAGGCTTTTAGCCAAAATCAGGATGGAACTACCGGCCTGATATTTATGCGCTATGCCGAGATCCTGCTAAATTACGCAGAAGCCAAGGCTGAACTCGGTACCCTTATGCAGAGCGATGTGGATAAAACAATCAATTTGCTTCGCGAAAGAGTGAATATGCCGCCTCTTCAACTAAATAATATTACCACCGACCCCCATTGGCTTTTTCCAAAACTATCTCCGGTGATTAATGAGGTAAGAAGAGAACGCCGGGTAGAACTGGCTGCCGAAGGCTTTCGGTTTAACGACATTATGCGATGGGCTGCAGCAGATATCCTAATCCATGGTTGGACACCACTGGGAGCCCCCTGGGCGCAATGGGATGAAGATTTCCCGGATATGACGGTAGGGGAAGATATTTTTGTCAATGACAAGGGATATATTGAACCGTTTAAAGATATTCAAACGATGCAAAAAGGATATCAATTTGATGTGAACAGAGACTATCTTCTGCCGATAGCGACTAATGAATTGACCTTAAATCCACAATTAAAACAAAACCCCGGGTGGCCGGAGTAATCAGCGGAGGCAAATAAGTTCAACCGATCCGGAATATGAGTTATACACAGGTATAATGCCTGGTATTTGGGTTTTGGGATAAAGCACAGGTCTTTCTTTTGGTGAAAGGGCATAATTAATCACCAATTCTTATTACTTTAGCACGAAAGACAAAACTATACGCTAATGACAAGGTTAAACGGTACTTTAAATTGTATTTTTCTTTTCACAATTGTTTTAATCACCTCCTGTACCCAAAAGCAGGCACGGAACACTTCATCCACACGCCCGAATATCGTTTTCATTATGAGTGACGATCATGGTTATCAGGCTATCAGTGCCTATGGTTACGGACTTAACCATACGCCCCATATTGACAGCCTCGCTGCCCATGGGATGCTCTTTAACCACGCTTTCGTCAATAACTCCCTTTGTGCGCCGAGCCGGGCCTCTATTATCAGTTGCAAATACAGCAATAAGAGCAGTGTAAAAGCCATAGGGGATGTTTTCGACGGAACACAAACAACCTTTCCGAAGCAGCTGCAACAAGCCGGATATACGACCGCCCTGGTAGGGAAGTGGCATTTGTTTTCCTATCCTACCGGATTTGATTACTGGACGATCTTTCCCGGCCAGGGAGAGTACTATAACCCGTTATTTATCCGCCAAAACGGCGACACGGTGAAAGTAAAAGGATACGCTACCAACCTGGTTACTGATTATGCCATTGACTGGCTAGACAACAGGGACACCACCAAACCGTTTTGCCTGTTGGTCTGGAACAAAGCGCCACATAGGAATTTTATGCCCGAAATTAAGTACCTGAATAAATTTGACTCCGTAACCATTCCCGAACCTCCAACACTGTTTGATGATTACAGCACCAGAACACGCGCGGCTCATGAACAAAAAATGGAAATCAGTAAATGGCTTTCTCCCGAATATGACCTGAAAGAAGAAATGTTCCCTGAACCGCCCTATAAACGTTACGATAACTTATGGAAAGCCAGATTTAGCAGACTTACTCCGGAACAACAACAAGCTTATTTGAAAGCATACAAACCTGAAAACGACGCTTTTCGTAAAGCCAACCTACAAGGGAAAGCATTGACTAAATGGAAATACCAGCGTTTTATAAAAGACTATCTGCGCACCGTACAGACGATTGACGACAATGTTGGCCGGGTTATCAATTACCTTAAAACACACGGATTATACGAAAACACCATTATCGTTTATACTTCGGATCAGGGATTCTATCTTGGGGAACACGGCTGGTTTGACAAGCGATTTATGTACAAAGAGTCGTTCCGCACTCCGCTGATTGTCAGCTGGCCAGGCACTATCAAGCCCGGAACAAAGAGTAATGTACCGGTAATGAACCTGGATATCGGCGAAACACTACTGGACGCCGCAGGAGCAAAGATTCCTGATGACATGCAAGGCAGGAGCTTTTTGCCAGTATTAAAAGGGGAAAAACCGGCCGACTGGCGCAAATACGTATACTATCATTATTATGTTGACGGGGGGGAACATAATGTAGCAAAACAGGTTGGTGTACGTTCCAAACGGTACAAGCTGATCTATTTTTATGAAAATGACGAATGGGAATTGTATGATATGAAAAATGATCCGCATGAAGTAAATAATATCTTTGGAAACGCGGATTATAAAGCGGTACAAGATTCAATGATTTATCAATTAAAGGTGCAGATGAAAAAATATGAGGACAGTATTCCGCAGTTAGATTTGAGTAAAATATAGCCAAAAATGTGTTTATAAGGTATAGAGCGGACAATTGCCTGAGCTGATATTAGGTGTTTTTCTATATGGCTATTGTTCTGGACACATCTAGCGCTTTTTGGTTTAGGCAGCCACTTCAGCTTAAGTCAAAACACGAACTAAAATTTAATTTTATGAATACTTCATCCTTTTTAAAAGGAGTAGCCATAATTCTAATCGTCTCGATTCTTTCTTTCCCTGCACTGTCGCAGCAAAATTATGCTGGAAATAATTATGTCGTAATTAACCCCCGGGATGGCTATCAGACCATTCTTAAAAAAGCCGCTCATGTAACGCCCTCTCCGAGGCAATTACATTGGCAAAAGTTGGAAATGGTGGCGTTTCTCCACTTTGGCATCAATACGTTTACAGACAGAGAATGGGGAACCGGAAAAGAAGATCCAGCCTTATTTAATCCGAAAAACCTGGATGCCGAACAATGGATACGTGTATTGAAAGAAGCCGGTTTCAAACAAGTTATTTTAACCGCTAAACATCATGATGGATTTTGTTTGTGGCCAAGTAAATATACGGACCATTCTGTCGAAAAAAGCCCTTGGAAAAACGGTAAAGGTGATATCGTAAAACTTGTAGCTGATGCGTGTAAAAAGTATGATATGGGCTTTGGTGTATACCTTTCTCCCTGGGATCGTAATTGTCCTTTTTACGGCAATTCAAAAAAATATAATCAATATTTTGAAAACCAGTTGCGGGAGTTATTAACCAATTATGGCAAAATAAGCGAAGTCTGGTTTGACGGAGCTAACGGAGAAGGCGCTAATGGAAAAGTGCCTGTATATGATTTCGATTCCTGGTATAAGATCATTCGTAAATTACAACCACAGGCTACCATTGCGATAATGGGTCCGGACGTACGTTGGGTGGGTACCGAAACAGGATACGGCAGAACATCGGAATGGAGCGTCGTTCCCGTCAATTCAAAGTTACAGGAAAATATTGCCGCTCACTCGCAAAAGGATTTAACATTTAAGCCCTTGGGCGACATGCGTGGTGACAATCTCGGCGGCAGGAAAAAGATTATGAATGCAAAAGCGCTGATCTGGTATCCGGCCGAAGCCGATGTGTCTATACGGCCTGGGTGGTTCTACCACGCATCACAAGACAGCTTGGTAAAGACCCCAAAAAAACTACTAGATATTTACTTTGGATCCGTCGGCCGTAATTGCGTCCTTTTACTCAATGTCCCTCCCGATAAACAGGGTTTGATCCATAAGGAGGACATTCAGGCCCTGATGGCATTTAAAAGGCGAAGAGAAGGTATTTTTAATGTAAACCTGGCAAGCGGAGCCGAAGTAATTGCTGAAAATGCCAAAGACGGCAGTGCGTTGCTGGATAATAACTATAATACCTATTGGACTACCTTGGGGGATACGGCAGCAACTATCCTATTGAACTTAAAGGGAGTGAAGCGTTTCGATGTTTTAATGTTGCAGGAAAATATAAAGATTGGCCAGCGCGTTGAAAAATTTGAGCTGGATTATTGGCATGACGGCCAATGGAAAAAAGCTACAGAAGGGACGACAATAGGGTATAAGCGGTTGTTGCGTTTTGACCCCGTAACCGCCCAAAAGGTGCGTTTAAAGATTATTTCATCCCGGTTGAATCCAACGCTTTCCACATTCGGACTGTACAAACAGCCACAAAAGTTTAATTAGGCTATGAAACGACTCATATTATTGTATTTATTATTACTTGCAGCTAGCTGCGTTGTTGCACAAAATGAGAATAAACCAGTCCATATCATTCCCCAGCCCGTTTCTGTATCCGTACAGCAAGGGCATTTTGTGTTTAATCCTGAAACGAACATTCTTTTTGATGATTCCGCTTCTGAAGATATTGCCAAATTTTTAACCCGTAAGTTAAACAATAGCATGGGATTTAACTACATCGCGGAGGCGCAGGATCATTTGCATAGCAATAGTTTATTATTACGCCTTAAACCTGTATATGATACCGTGCTGGGGGAAGAAGGTTACACATTAAAAGTCACACCCCAAAATATAGTTATTTCAGCTAATAGGCCACACGGTTTGTTCTATGGCATACAGAGCTTATTTCAGCTAATGCCTCCACAAATCGAAAATGATACAGTGCATACAGGCTATACCTGGACAGCGCCCTGTGTTGATATTATCGACTACCCCAAGTTTCACTGGCGCGGCCTGATGCTGGACGTCAGTCGCCATTTTTTTACAGCAAAGGAAGTAAAAGAATATATCGATGAAATAGCGAAATATAAATACAACGTATTTCATTGGCATCTGACCGATGACCAAGGCTGGCGTATTGAAATAAAAGGTTTGCCGAAGTTAACCAAAGCAGGTGCATGGCGAGTACCCCGAACCGGGAAATGGGGCTCTTTTCAGGCACCGGAGCGGGGAGAGAAGACTAGTTATGGGGGGTACTATACACAAGAAGAAATCAGGGATATTATCCGATATGCGCAAAAGCGTTTTATAACGGTATTACCGGAAATCGATGTACCGGGGCATTCTCTCGCGCTTATCGCATCCTATCCGAGTCTTTCCTGTGCTAAAAAACAGTATCCGGTAGCCCCACAGTACGCCCCGGCAAAATATGATAACGTGCTATGTGTCGCCAGTGATTCTACCTGGCTAATCTTAGATAAAATCTTCACCCAGATTGCTGAATTATTTCCATCGGAATACATCCACGTAGGGGGTGATGAAGCGAACAGGAAGTTTTGGACAAAGGATCCCAAGGACATTGCGTTAATGAAAAAAGCAGGTATTAAAACACCTGCGGGACTACAAAGTTATTTTGAAAAACGGTTGGAAAAGTTAATTTTAGCAAAAGGGAAAAAGATGATCGGCTGGGATGAAATTATAGAGGGAGGCCTCGCCCCGGAAGCGACCGTAATGAGTTGGCGGGGGATGAAAGGAGGAGTCCGGGCCACGCAAATGGGGCATCATGTAGTTATGAGCCCTTATGGGAAAACATACCTTAGTCAGTTACAGGGAGACCCGCTGGCAGAGCCTGCCGGGCCGGGCATGACCACCTTGAAAGAATGTTACTTTACCAGCATTTTGCCAAAAGGAGTAAACCCCGAAATGGTATTGGGCGGCGAAGCTTGTTTGTGGACAGAATACATACCCAACTTTCGCCATGCGGAATATATGACCTGGCCACGGGCACTGGCGCTATCAGAGGTCTTTTGGGGGACAAAAAGTAATTGGGGGGATTTCACTCGCCGCGTTATAGCACAGCTGCCCTATCTGGATGCTGCTCAGGTAAAATATGCGCCAAGCATGTTCGATCCCCGCGTTGCTGTCCAAAAAATAAATGAAGAATTAAAAATTGTATTATCTACTGAAATTCCCGGTTTAGATTTATATTTTGCTTTTGATGGAACGAATCCGGATAAGTATTATCCAAAATACAAGGGAACCCCGTTGGCTATTCCCAAAGGAGCGTCTCAGATAAGGGTAATTACCTATAAAGAGGGCAAACCGGTGGGTCGCCAGATAAACTACCCGATTAAGGTACTAAAAGAAAGAATGAAATGACAATGGGCAGTCTTCTAAAATATTTTGTTTTTTTTCTGATAAACGTTTTTGCTTTTTGCAGAGGCTCGACAGCTGCTGTAAACGCGGATTCAATTCCCCTTCCTTCCGGGAAACAATTGGCTTTTCAGGATGCGGAGATCGGTGTAATTTTCCATTATGATTTGCATGTTTTTGACAATAAAAAGTACAATCAGACAAATAACCGCGTTACCGTCGTCGATGATTATAATATCTTCCATCCCGCTCATTTGAATACAGACCAATGGATAAAAGCAGCGAAGGCAGCAGGCGCGAAATTTGCTATCCTCACCGCTACACATGAAACCGGATTCGCCCTGTATCAATCCGATGTTAATCCTTATTGCATGAAAGCACTGCAATGGCAAAACGGGGAAGGTGATCTGGTCAAAAGTTTTGTAACTTCTTGTCGAAAATATGGGATAAAACCAGGTATTTATTTGGGGATTAGGTGGAATTCTTTCTTTGGTGTTCATAATTTTAAAGTGGAAGGACAGGGGGCGATGCGAAAGAACAGGCAGGCCTATTACAACAAGATGTGCGAGGGAATGGTAAAAGAGCTTTGCACCCGCTATGGCCCTTTATTTATGTTTTGGTTTGATGGCGGAGCTTCTGATCCCGCTTTAGGTGCGCCGGACGTTTTACCTGTCGTAAAAAAGTACCAGCCTGACTGCATTTTTTATCATAATGCGCAATTGGCCGAGGTACGTTGGGCGGGGTCGGAGACCGGAAAAACGGGCTATCCCTGTTGGTCTACCTTTCCTTTCCCTTCAATTGATATTGTCAAATATCCCGAAGTGGCGGCGGATCAAAATTTCTTACTAAAACATGGAGACCCAAAAGGGAACTATTACATTCCTGCTTTCAGTGACAGCCCTTTAAGGGCATATAATGGCAGGCACGAGTGGTTTTGGGAGCCCCACGACGAAAGCCATATACTACCACTTGAAAACCTGATTGAAATTTATTATAAATCAGTTGGCCGAAATGCGACCCTTATTTTAGGCTTGACTCCTGATCCGTCAGGCCTATTACCACAGGAGGATGTCCGGCGATTAAAAGCATTTGGCGACACGATTCGTTCTCTTTTTAATAAGCCGATTAAGGAAACCCAGGGGGACGCCTTACTAATCAACTTCCATAAAGAACAACAGGTTAATCAGATCGTTATTCAAGAAGATATATCCCGAGGGCAGAGGATAAAACGATACGAAGTAAAGGGGCTTCTCGGTGATAAATGGATAACAATCTGTCGAGGAACTTCAGTAGGACATAAACGCATACAGGTTTTTCAACCTGTAAAATTGAATAAAATAAAACTGGTCATTACAGATGCGGTAGCCCAACCTCTTATTTCATCCTTTAAGGTTTATTTTAATCCCCTTTTATAAAAAACGTATATGAAATATAAAATGATCCTTCTCCTTTTGACATTGCAGATGGGCGGAATGTTGTCTCTACGGGCACAGGAGAAAAAAACGCCGCCTCCTAATATCATCGTTTTCCTGGTAGATGACATGGGCTGGCAGGATACTTCCGTACCGTTTTGGGATTCGCTAACAGCAGCTAATAAAAAGTTTCAAACCCCCAATATGGAGCGACTTGCTGCACGGTCCATGAAGTTTACAGAGGCGTACGCGAACTCCATTTGTACACCAACTCGGGTTAGCCTCATGACCGGAATGAATGCCGCACATCACAAAGTTACCAATTGGACGATGTACAAGAATAAAGCGGTAGATCCAAAAGACGGTGTATTAAAAGAACCTGACTGGAACGTAAACGGACTGAGTCCCATAAAAGGTATTCCCCGTACCGTTTATGCTACCTCTTTATTTGAGGTACTGAAAGAGCATGGCTATTTCACTATCCATTGCGGGAAAGCGCATTTTGGCGCGTATCAAACACCGGGGGCAAACCCTGAAAATTTGGGTGCCGAAGTGAATATTGCCGGAAGCGCCGCAGGCAATCCGGCTTCCTACCTGGGCACTAAGAATTACGGGCACGTACAAGGTAAATTCAGGTTGCGGGCTATTAATGGATTAAAAGAATACTGGGGTACCGAAACCTTTTTAACAAAAGCGCTTACTCTTGAGGCCATCAAAGCCATGAATACTGCTCAGGAGAAACACAAGCCCTTTTTTCTTTACATGGCACATTATGCCGTTCACCTACCATATAATCCGGATCCAAGATATTACGATTACTATTTAAAACAGGGGTTAAATGAATCAGAAGCGGCGTACGCGGCTTTAATAGAGGGTATGGATGCCAGCCTGGGTGTCCTCATGGACTATCTGGATAAAAACCGGTTAACCAAGAATACCGTTATTATTTTCATGTCTGACAATGGTGGCCTGAGCCATCCTCCACGAACCGGCGAAATGGACACCCAAAATTATCCTTTACGTTATGGAAAAGGATCTTTGTATGAAGGGGGAATCAGGGAACCTATGCTGGTCTCCTGGCCCGGGGTAACCCCTCCCGGAAGTGTTACAGATCAGTACGTGGCCGTATGGGACTTCTTTCCAACTATACTACAGATAGCCGGTATTACCCATTATGAAACCGTGCAAAAAATAGATGGAAAAAGTTTTGTTCCCGTTCTAAAGAATCCGAGTTACACGGACATGGCGCGGACATTAGTATGGCATTTCCCTGACAACTGGGGTGGCGACCAGGGCGTACCGGGCTACTCCTGGACGAGTGCCATACGCAAAGGCAACTGGAAACTTATTTATTTACAGAAACAGGGCGAGTTACGATTATATAACCTTCAAAGAGATATTGGTGAACAACATAATCTTGCCAGCCGGTATCCCGAAAAAACAGCACAATTAGCTCACTTGCTTACACAAAAGCTTAAGCAGGCTGACGCACAGATGCCTGTTATTAAAGCTACGGGAGAAAGGGTACAATGGCCGGCGGATATTGCCAAATAGGTAATATACCATGACAGACAGCAAAAATAGCATCATTGAGAAATATTGGATGCTTTATTTTTGTGAGGGATTGTATTTTACGATAAAAATTAGTTCGCGATGTTACAAAAATACTTGATGTTATTAATTTCGGCTTTGTTTGCTTTTTCTTCCGTTCATGGACAATATCAACCTGACTGGAAATCATTAGACAAAAAGCCGGTTCCTGAATGGTACAAAGACGCTAAATTTGGTATATTCATTCATTGGGGCGTATATTCCGTACCGGCTTATTCCAAGGTTGGTGGCTACTCCGAATGGTATCAGCATAAATTAAAATCCGACTCTACCAGCCCAACTGCCCGTTATCACCGAAAGGTTTATGGTAACCAGAGTTATTATGATCTGGCTAAATATTTTAAGGCTGAGTTGTTTGACCCGGATGCCTGGGCAAAATTATTTGAAAAATCCGGAGCAAAATATGTAGCACTTACCTCCAAACATCACGATGGTTATTGCCTTTGGCCCAGTAAAGTTGGTGACAGGGACTGGGGATTTCCCTGGAATTCGACGGAGGTAGGTCCGCATCAGGATTTGATCAAAGAATTGTTTATTGCCTTGCGGAAAACGGATGTAAAACCGGGACTCTATTATTCTTTATACGAATGGTATAACCCGTTGTATCTCAAGGATGTGAACAAATTTGTAACAACACATACCTTGCCACAGTTAAAAGACCTTATTAACAATTATAAACCGTATGTTTTGTTTACCGATGGGGGATGGGATCACAGTGCAGAGACCTGGCACGCTAAACAGTTCCTGGCCTGGCTATACAATGATAGCCCGATGAAAGACAGCATTGTTACTTATGATCGCTGGGGAGGAGGGATTCGTTTTCATCATGGCATGGTGTATACACCGGAATATCAACCGGGCCTCACATTTAACGGACACTATTTCGAGGAAAGCCAAGGCATGGGTTATTCCTACGGATACAATCGTGCAGAGGATATAACCGACTACAGCTCCGGTCGTTTACTAACCTTACAGTTAATTGATATCGTAAGCCGGGGCGGTAATTTTTTATTGGATATCGGGCCACGGGCGGATGGAAAAATTCCACCAGTCATGCAGGAACGTTTATTACACATCGGCCAGTGGCTGAAAGTAAATGGCGAAGCTATTTATGGTACACGGCCGTGGAAGGTAGCTTGCCAATGGTCGGATGGAAAAAGAGATTATGAACCCAAAAAGGAAGAAACCCTTTTACTCAAGCAAACTATTGACCCCGAACCGGGTTACGCTGTTAAAGAAATATTTTTTACCCATAAAAAGGATAACTTATACTGCATACTCCCGCAATATCCGGATAACAACAGCATGGAAGTTAAAGACCTGAATCTATCGCAGGACGCTGTAGTAACGCTATTATCTACCGGAAAGCAGTTGTCCTGGGAAAATGACGGAAACGATGTACGGATAACGCTTCCTTCGTTTGATACTGAGAAAGTAAAAGCTTCGGATGCTTATGTGGTAAAAATTGCACGTGCTCCCGGCTTTATAGGCAAGCCGGTAATTCAGGTAACCTATAAGACCTTTACGGCTGATCCGGTCGTAAGCATCAAATCAAACACGGGTGGCGTAGACATTCACTATACGCTGGACGGAAGTGCGCCCGAAAAAAGCGACTTGCTCTACAAGGAGCCTTTTACTTTAAATAATACAAAAACCGTCAAAGCCGCTGCTTTTAAAAAGGGGTGGGTAAGCAGTAATATGGATACTGCTTTAGTAACAAAGCGTACCTGGCATACAAGTATCAAGGTTAACCACCCGAAATCCGGTATTCGTTTTAAGTACTATGAGCCACAGAAACCTTCATTAGAGGCAATCGAAGATGCTGAAATTATAAAGCAAGGTGTCGCGCCAACTATTTCTTTAAGTGAAAAGGTTAGAAAGGAGAAGTATGCATTTACTTTCTCTGGATTTATTAAGGTCAAAAGTGATGGTATCTATACGTTTTATACCCGTTCTGACGATGGTAGTGACTTATGGATAGACGGCATACGGGTCGTAAACAATGGCGGAGCACATGGTGAACTGGAAAAGGAAGGAAAAATCGCTCTAAAGAAAGGATTTCATAAGATACGCGTACGCTATTTTGATGGCGGAGGAAATAACTCATTGAAGGTAGCCCTAAAGCAGGATAAAGGGAGCAAAAAAGCTATTCCTGCAGGCATGCTCTTTCATCAATGATCACGACAAAAAGCATTTTGGGAAAAACGAACTACTGACGACCCGTACAGTTTAGCACAGTATCATGAAGAGCCGTGTTCCATAGCTAAAGACAGGAATGACTAAATATAGCGCAGTATAGAAAAGCACTATAAACCGCCGTACCACTAGACAAAAAAGAATACAATGAAAAAATATATTCTGATTTTATGCTGCTTACTGACAGGTATTGTTCTCTGTTCCGCTCAACAACAGTTGCGTTTATGGTACGACCACCCGGCTACAGATTGGTTAGCATCCGTACCGCTGGGCAACGGGCGCTTGGGCGCTATGCCCGATGGAGGTATTACCCATGAAAACGTTATTCTTAATGATATTACCTTGTGGTCCGGAAGTCCACAAGACGCCAATAGAAAAGGAGCTGCAAACCGGCTGGAGGAGATACGACAACTGATTTTTTCCGGTCGGAATGCAAAAGCCGAAGCATTAGTTAATAGATATTTTGTCTGTAAGGGAGCCGGTTCTGGTCATGGGAATGGGGCCAATGTTCCTTATGGAAGCTATCAGGTTTTAGGGAATTTGCATATCAAGTATCATTATGAAAATGCTGCTGACAGTATAACGCCTCAAAATTACATTCGCGAGCTTTTCCTGGATTCCGCGCTGGCAAAATGCAGTTATACGCTCAATGGGACAACTTACAAAAGAGAATATTTTGCCAGTTTTTCTGATGACGTTATAGCAATAAAGATCACAGCCGACAACCCCGGTAAAATCAATTTTACCCTATCATTGGATCGGCCAGAAAGATATACTACAACAGTTGACGGAGAAGAACTTCAAATGTATGGCCAGCTCAATGATGGCATACCGTCGGTCAATAAAGGAATGCGTTATTTAACGCGTATCAGGATAAAGCATACAGGCGGAAAACTTATCCCGTTAGATTCTACTTTACAATTAAAAAACGCCAATACAGCCGTCATTTATATTTCTTCCGGCACAAATTTCCGGGACTTTCCGTTTAAAGAAAAAACTGCTCAGTTTTTAAACACTGCAATAAAAAAGTCTTATCTGCAGGAAAAAAAAGAACATATTCGGACTTATCAAAAGCTATTTCATCGGGCGACGTTCGTTCTGGCTAATGAGAACTTAAAACAAGCGACTCTACCAACAGATGAAAGACTGGTCGCCTTTATGAAAGACCCTACCGACAATGGTTTACCTGTTTTATATTTTCAGTATGGACGTTATCTGTTGATCAGCAGTACGCGTCCAGGCCTGCTTCCTCCGAATTTGCAGGGCTTATGGGCGAATACCATACAAACTCCCTGGAACGGAGATTACCACCTGGATATTAATATTCAAATGAACCACTGGCCGGTAGATGTAACCAATTTGCCCATGCTAAATGAGCCGTTTTATACCCTGGTCAGCAGCCTGGTAGAACCGGGAAAAAGAACCGCTAAAGTATATTATAACGGAGAAGGTTGGGTTGCACATGTGATTACCAATGTATGGGGTTATACGGCTCCGGGGGAAAGCGCCTCATGGGGAGCAACTAATTCCGGATCCGGCTGGCTTTGTCACATGCTTTGGCAGCATTATGCCTTTAGTTCAGACACTGCTTATCTCAGGAAAATTTATCCGATCTTAAAAGGTTCAGCGGCTTTTTACCTTAGCACGATGGTCAAAGATCCACGAAACGGCTGGCTGGTAACCGCTCCATCTAATTCCCCTGAAAATGCTTTTCGACTACCGAATGGGAAGATAGCCCACATCTGCGCAGGCCCGACGATCGACAACCAGATTATCCGTACGCTGTTTACCGAGGTTATTGACGCGGCAAAAACGCTGCATATAGACAAAGCGTTCGCTGGAAAATTAGCAGCTGCCAAAAAACAACTGCCTCCTAATCAAATTGACGCACAGGGAAGACTGATGGAATGGCTGAAGCCCTACGAAGAAGTGGAACCCCATCACCGTCATGTATCGCCCTTATGGGGACTATACCCGGGAAACGGCATCTCCGTATCCCGTACTCCGCAAATAGCGGAAGCAGCTAAAAAATTATTACTCCGGAGAGGAGATATCAGTACCGGATGGTCGCTGGCCTGGAAAATCAATCTGTGGGCCCGGCTCGGGGATGGGAATCATTGTTTTCGATTGATCCGTGATTTGTTAAGACCTACAGGACAGACAGGGATGAACATGACCAATGGCGGGGGAACTTATCCCAATCTTTTTGACGCGCACCCGCCTTTCCAAATCGACGGCAATTACGGGGGCACAGCCGGAATTGCTGAAATGCTGATACAAAGCCAGAACGGTTTTATAGAACTACTACCGGCATTACCCGATGCCTGGCCCGCGGGAAAATTTAGCGGCTTACGTGTAAGGGGAGGAGGAACGGTAAGTGCCGAATGGGAAAAAGGGCATATCCAGTCGATGACAATCAGGACCGACAAGCCGTATTCGTTCAAAATAAAAATACCCCGTTACATCAGTGAGGTTAAACAAAAGATAAAGGGAAAAACAACTACGCTGACGATTCAGGATCGTTTTTTAACTGTTTCGCTGAAAAAGAATCAACAAATAAAATTGTTCTTTTTTTAAAGCTGTTTTGATCGGGCAAACATCAATAAAGCGGATAATAGCAAGTTTTTATGTAATCTTGCAGTCTGCTACCGCAAAGGGTGGAGAAAATATGGACCGATGTATAGTTATATCCTTGCTTTGCATATTATTTTTATTGTAACCTGGTTTGCTGGGTTGTTTTATATGGTAAGGTTGTTCATTTACAATCGTGAAGCACAGGATATGGAAGAACCACAACGCCAAATTCTGTCCAGGCAATACAGCCTCATGATCAGAAGACTCTGGTTGGGGATTACGTGGCCTTCCGCGGTACTAACCCTTATCTTTGGTCCCTGGATGATGATCCTCTATGTAAACGATTGGAATGTACCTGCTTGGTTATGGGCTAAACTGGCATTTGTGCTTGGTCTTTATTTATACCATTTTTCGCTACATCGGATCTACCGTCAACAAAAACAAGGCAACTTTAAATACTCTTCTAATCAACTCAGAATATGGAATGAAGTAGCTACGCTATTCCTTTTTGCTATCGTATTTCTGGCTGTTTTAAAAAACACTTTAAATATGGCGAAGGGAGTGATTGCCTTGGTTATCCTTGCGATCCTCTTAATGATTGCCATCAGGATTTATAGAAGAATCAGAGAAAAGAAGGCTTGAGCAGGAGGAAAAGGGGGCTATTGTAACCGGGTACACGATCCTTGTTTATCCCGTCTCCGCTACGGCGTAAAACCTAAGCAATAGAACTTCTACAACCGAAAAGCAGCTATTCTATTCTTTTCGTTGCAAAATTCCGCCCAAATATCCTGTAAAATTTGACCTGCCGGCTTTATCTCATCTACCAAGGCGCTCACTTGCCCTATTTCCAGTTCTCCTTGCGCCAAATCACCTTCGAAAATACCTCTTTTAGCACGTCCGCTTCCTAAAAGGTGTTGTAATTCTTCTTTAGAAGCACAGCGATTCTCGGCTTCCTGTACCTGGCTAAAAAAAGCGTTTTTAACCATGCGGACCGGAACCAACTTTTTTAAAGTCAGGACCGTATCTCCTTCTTGCAATCCCACGATTTGCACTTTAAAATTTAAGTGTGCGGAAGCCTCTTTCGAAGCAGCGAATCGTGTTCCGATTTGTACGCCCTCCGCTCCGAGGGCAAAAGCCGCCAACATTGATTTACCCGAACTGATTCCACCAGCGGCCAATACGGGTATTTTCACCGCTCCGCAAACCGAGGGTGTTAAACATAGAGTGGTGGTCTCTTCTCTTCCATTGTGGCCACCTGCCTCAAAGCCTTCGGCAACCACTGCATCACAACCTGCCGCTTCTGCTTTTTTCGCATACCTACTCCCCGGCACCACATGGACAACAGTGAGACCTTTTTCTTTTAAAAAGGGCGTCCACTTCGCGGGGTTTCCTGCTGAGGTAAAAACGATTCGTACGTTTTCGGCTATAATAATTTCAAAATGTTTTTCAATATCGGGATACAGTAGGGGGACATTGACACCAAACGGTTTATTGGTCGCTTTTTTACATTTACGAATATGTTCCCGGAGTACGTCGGGATACATGCTTCCCGCACCAATCAGGCCAAGTCCTCCCGCTTCACTGACGGCGGAAGCCAGTCGCCATCCTGCAGTCCATACCATACCGGCCTGTATGATCGGGTATTGAATTCCAAATAATGTGGTCACCCGATTTAGCATATTACCTCAAATCTATTTCTGTATTATCTCCTATATTGAGGCTCTGGGTCAGCCCGTGAATGTGGGCGTCACTGCCGATGATCGATGAATTTAAAACAACTTCGTACAGTTGCGAATAAGAACCGATGATCGAGTTTTTTACGATAGAATATTTAATAACAGAATGTTCGCCGATGGTCACATTCGGACCAATGATCGCATCCTTAATTACACACGCTTCAGCAATACTTACCGGTGGAATAATAATAGTATTTTCAAAAGACGGAGCGGCTGGCCGGTGGGAGCCACGTTTTTTTAAAAGGGTAGAATTTGCTTCCAACAGGGTCTCTTTCTTCCCGCAATCAAACCAATTATTCACCTTGAGCGCCGTAAACTTCACCTTTCGTTCGATCATGGCCTGGATAGCGTCGGTAAGCTGATATTCATCGTGTGACTTGCGTTTTTCTTTCAGCAGGCGTTCCAGACTTTCAAAAAGCAAGGGGGTTTCTCTGATCTTGTATATTCCCACAAGGGCCATATTTGACTTAGGAATCTGGGGCTTTTCAATTACTTTAGTAATATTACCTTTTCGGTTAATTACCGCCACACCGAATTGCCTGGGATCATCCACCTTTTTAACCCCGAGGATGGAAACGGGACTTTCAATCATTGCGGCTACATCAAATTCACAGATGGTATCTCCCATGACAATAAACGCTTCGTCATCCCCTACTAACTCCCTGGCAAGAAAAATGGCCTGACCTGAACCTTCTCTGTCATTTTGTTGCACAAAACTGCAATTGATGTCTGGATGTTTTTGAGTCACATAATCCTGGATTTTATCTCCCAGATAACCTATTATAAAGATAAAATCCTTAATTCCCGCTTCTGCAAGTGGTTCGATAATAAAGCTTAGCAATACCTTTCCCGCAATGGGTATGAGCGCCTTTGGCTGGGTATAAGTATGTGGGCGTAATCTTGTTCCGGCGCCGGCAACGGGTATGATCGCTTTCATGAAAAAGAAAGATTGATAAACACTTTTTATTGTTTAGGCCAATTAAACGAACATCGAAGGTAGCAATTTTATATCGAGTTCAAAAATACGCTCCTAATAAATTATCTTTGTGCCAAATTATTCAGATCACCCATAAAAGACTGTTTTTATGCAAAAAGACGAGCAGATTTTCCAACTGATCAACAAGGAACTCCATCGGCAGCGCAGAGGGTTAGAACTTATCGCTTCAGAGAACTTTACGAGTTTGCAGGTCATGCAAGCCATGGGCAATGTCATGACCAATAAATATGCCGAAGGCTACCCTGATCACCGCTATTACGGTGGCTGCGAAATAGTTGATCAAAGTGAACAACTCGCTATTGACCGCGCTAAGGAGATTTTCGGAGTAGAGTATGTCAACGTGCAGCCCCATTCGGGCGCGCAAGCCAATTCTTCCGTCTTTTTGGCGGTATTAAAACCGGGAGATAAAATATTAGGACTGGATCTGAGTATGGGAGGCCATCTGACTCATGGTTCACCGGTAAACTTTTCCGGAAAAGTGTATGAACCTTGCTTTTACGGTGTAAATAAGGAAACCGGACTGATTGAGTACGACGAAATGGCTAAGATAGCCGAAAAGGAATGTCCCCAACTCATTATTTGTGGTGCGTCCGCATACAGCCGTGATTGGGATTACAAGCGTATCCGGGAAATAGCAGACAGTGTCGGTGCTTTGGTCATGGCCGATATCGCGCATCCTGCCGGCCTGATTGCTAAAGGATTACTCAATTCGCCATTCGATCATTGTCATATTGTAACAACGACCACCCACAAGACGTTACGGGGACCTCGCGGTGGCATGATCATGATGGGCAAAGATTTTGAAAACCCTTTTGGACTAAAAACCCCCAAAGGGGCTACCCGTATGATGAGCTCTGTTTTAAATCTCGCTGTATTTCCCGGTATGCAGGGCGGGCCACTGGAGCATATTATCGCGGCAAAAGCAGTTTCTTTCTTTGAGATACTGACAGACGATTACACCCACTACGCGCATCAAATTTTGAAAAATGCACAGGCTATGTCTAAAGCTTTATTGGAAAGAGACTATCATATTGTTTCCGGAGGTACAGACAACCACCTGCTGTTAATCGATTTACGGAATAAAAATATTACCGGAAAGAAAGCGGAACAGACCTTGGTACAAGCAGATATCACCGCCAACAAGAACATGGTTCCTTTTGACGACCGTTCGGCTTTTGTTACCTCGGGAATCCGGCTGGGTGTCCCCGCCATTACTACCCGAGGGCTGAAAGAAGAACATATGCCTCAAATAGTCGAGTGGATAGACGAACTGCTGACGGACGCGGATAATGAACAAAAAAGGAACCGGGTGAGGGCCGAGGTCAATAAATTTATGGAGCAGTTTCCGCTATACCCCGAGTTAGGGTAGAATAAAGTACAGTTACCAACTGGCTAACTGGTTTGACACTGCCTTTATCAGGGGGCGTATCGATTGTCGATCAATCAACTGCCCGAAACTAATTTTTTGGCTCAGTAGCCCAGCGCCACGTAATGAACGCCGGCAAAAGC
>CAYRJM010000058.1:0-1189 GCA_964424665.1 uncultured Chitinophagaceae bacterium | reverse complement strand
ATGTGTATGTGTATGCGTATGCGTATCCGGCAAATCTTCCGCTATCCGGCAGTTCTCCTGCTGACAATTTTTTGCCTGCGATTCTATTTCAAAGGTACTGTGATGGATCTGTAAGGCTTCCAGCTTCGTTTTCAACGTGTTCTTTAATACTTCTGTTTGGCCAACTGAAGTATCGGAAGCTACTACCAGATGGGCAGTCAATGCGTTTTGCGTGGTGCTCATGGCCCATACATGGATATGATGCATTTCCAACACACCCGGGACTTCCGAGGCAACCTGTCGTATTGCGTCCATATCCACATCTTTGGGCACCCCATCGAGGCTCAGGCGCAAACTGTCCTTTAGCAAGCTCCATGTACTGATGAGAATCACAATCATAATCACAAAGCTGATAAGCGGATCCAGTAAGTACCAGCCTGTCCACACGATGAGCAAGCCGGCGATGACTACACCGAGAGAGACCAGGGCATCCGCCGCCATGTGCAGATATGCTCCTTTTATATTCAAGTCCTTGTCTTTCTCGTGAATAAATAGATAGGCTGTAAAACCATTGATTAAGATACCAATTCCGGCAACGATGGCCATCGTACCTCCGCCAACCGGTTCTGGGTGCCAAATGCGCTGAAAAGCACCAAATCCGATGCCTCCGATTGCAATCAGTAAAATTACCGCGTTGAGTAAAGCCACTAAAACAGTGGTTTTTCGGTAGCCGTAGGTAAACCGGTCGTTTGGCTTCACTTTTGCCAACCGAAATGCCAGCAAAGCTAACGCCAGGCTCGCTACATCAGAAAGATTATGACCGGCATCGGCCAGCAAAGCCAGAGAGTTCTGCCAAAAGCCTGCCCCTGCCTCTACCAGCACAAAAACCAGATTGAGCAAAATGCCGACTACGAGCGCTTTTCCGGCTTTGGACGCGTCTACTGCGTGACTATGCGTGTGATCATGTGTCATTTATGGCAAGAGAACAACTAAATGCAGTAAATAGTTTTATTCTTCAGAAAAATTTTGTTTTATATGCGACAGAACCCATTCACCGTAAACTACCCACCCACACCAAAGCGATGGGACGGGCTTTAAACCTGACAACGAATGCAAAGCGCAATACATTGTCGATTTTTCAGGCCTGTTTACAGACGCCCCGGGCGAAGCGATGTTAAGAGAAGCATTATAATCCACAGCCAAAACATCC
>CAYRJM010000057.1:0-19785 GCA_964424665.1 uncultured Chitinophagaceae bacterium | reverse complement strand
ACGCTTGTAGCGCATGCTATTGTATCTATTACTGACTTTTGGTCAATCTTTCCATGCCGGGTTTTGGGTTATGCGACCTGGAGTTCTTGCAGCAGACTATACAGGTCTGTAACGACCCAGCGCTCTGCCAACTTGCCGTTTTCCAAACGGTAGATGGCGATACCTCTTAATGTAATGGCCCTCCCTGTGGGAGCGATGTTCAGATAGCCGCCTTCATGCGTTCCAAGCAGCCTCCATCGCACGACCACTTTGTCTCCTTCTCCGATGAGATCATCCACTTTGTAGCGGGCATCCGGCACTACAGATTTTATGACCCCGGTATAATAATGCTTAAAGGACTCCGGACCTGAGGCTGCGTCTGCGGGCCAGTCGTGGGAGGTAAATTGATTGGAGACAAGCTCATCCACCACTTCCATATTCCATTCAACCAATACCTCCTTGTACAGTCGTTGAATAATTTCCTTGTTAACGGTTTTGATTTGGTCAGTCATTGTACAGTTTTTGTTTAGTGGCGAAATTAAGAGAAGGCCATCAAAGGAAATTGTACAATCCTGCTATTTTTAACTTTCAAACGAGGGAGGAATGCCGAACATTTTTTTAAATGTTTTAGTTAAGTGAGAAAGATCGACGAAACCGGAAAGATAAGCGCAGTCAGTGAGGGAGCACCCCTCGGTAAAATGTTTCATCCCCATTTCAATTTTTTTCCATAGAATATATTGACGTATGGAGATGCCCATTTGATCCTTAAACAGATGAGCTAACCGGCCTTCAGATAAATAGGCAATTGTACAAAGGCGGGAGACCTGGATCCCTTCTGCCGCATAATTTGCCTCTATCCATTCTACACAACGCTGTATCCGCTTGTCGATCCCGTGGAAACGCGTATTTTGATTGTCATAAGCCGTAATATGATTGTCTACGAAACGGTCATGTTCCATGTCATCAATCACAACCATTTCTTCCTCCCTTCTAAAGAAGTGCTGTAACAGATGTTGGCCAATATCCCGGGAGGGGTCTATGAAGTATAGCTGACATGCTGCGTTCAGACAACAAAACCTGTGGGGAACATTCGTATTTATGAGAGCAGCCCGAATGTTGCTGTACTGATGATTGTCGGTTCCAATATGTAACTGTCCCGATAATGCGAATACTGCTTCGATCGGGAAATGAGCGTGGCGTTTTAGCCGGTAATTCTTTTGGGAATAACCAATCACACCATCTGCTGTTTGGAAATAAGTTATAGCCATAACAATGAAAACTAAATACGCTTTAATGAATCAGTAATGGTACAAAAATAAAATCAAAAACCGGTCCGTATAGGGGGCGCTTCGGTCTTTGCAAGGGGTATATTATGCCAAATAGGCTGACAGAAGACCGCTTCGCCGTTATGTCCGGTCTAATTACCCTCCTCCTGACCGCCTCTATCGGTATGCTGCTTTTGCCGGTACGCTGATCATACAGCGGAAAATAACAGCACCTGCAGTCGCTTTGTGCATTAGTTAAGCTTATTCAGGGGACGAGGATCGCCGAGGATCCGGCCCATGGCTACCTGGAAGCGGGCTAAACAGGCAACGAAGGGTAGCCATAAGGTCAGCGGTTAAATGATATTGACTGTATTCAGTTTAAAGATCTGCCAGCAGTATCCTTTACCCTTCTGTAAACCGATGTTGTTTTTACATACAAAATCCTGTTGCTTACACACATGATTTGGTCATTCACATACATTCTTCCCTTTCCAGGGTGGTTGTGATGGTAATTTAGGCGCCAGGTTGTTGAAAATTGGCTACTATGAAACATCCACTCGCAAGTATCCATAATCTTCCGTGCAAAACGCGGTTATACGCTGCATTGTGTGAAAACTGTCCCGGATAAACGCGGTGTTTTACTGCCCTGTCGGCAGATCCGCCTCATAGATCCGGATCATTCAACGCATCAGAAGTGGCTTGGACTGGAGAATGAGAGATGGGAACAAGCCAATTCTTTCGACAATAAGCCGGATCATCTTAAATAAAATACGTCATGAAAAAGCTCTACCTCTTACTGATTCTTCTTTGCTTCTCCCAGTTGGTAAAAAGCCAGGACAACGGCCGTGGGCCGGATGTTAACGGCATCCTTTATGTTGATTCCGCTGCTACCGGTGACGCTGGAGGCGACAGCTGGAAGAATGCTATTCCCCAATTGGCGGTGGCGCTCAGCGTAGCCGATTCGATCAACCGGGTCCATGCGGGCAGCGTAAAGCAGATATGGGTAGCGAAGGGCACCTACAAGCCCATGTTCAGTGCGCAGGATGGTCATCGAACAGAAGATGGAGGCAGAAACAACGCCTTTGTTTTGATAAAAGACGTTGATTTGTTGGGTGGCTTTGCCGGCACAGAAACGTCCTTACAGCAAAGGGATACTTCGAAACTCTTTACGGATAACAGGACCGTATTAAGTGGTGAAGCCGGCAAGAAGAATGATTTATCAGATAATATATTTCATGTAGTTGTTGCGGCAGACAATATCGGTCAGGCCAAACTAAGTGGCTTTGTAGTTACCGGAGGTAATGCCGATTCTCACGCCTCAATTAAAACGAACCGTCTTACCATTGATAATAATCGGGGCGGAGGGATGTTTATTTATATATCTAACCCCTTACTCTCTCATTGTATTTTTACTCGAAATAACGCGGAAGAAGGAGGTGGCCTATATCTAGGATCTTCCTATGGCATGAAGATAACCCATTGTACCTTTTTGCTAAACACGGCTGTCAGAGGCGCGGGGATGTTTAATTATAGTTCCGGTGCATTGCCGGTAGAAAGGAGTACTTTCTCTAAGAATATAGCCCAACAGGAAGGCGGCGCTATATATAATCAAGCGGGATTGCCTTACTACCGCTATTCCGATTTCCTTGACAATGAGGCTCAGGATGGGGCGGCTATATATAATAAGATTGCAAGTCTGTCACAGCCTTCTATAAACTGTAAGTTTCTCGGAAATATCGCCGGACATAACGGTGGCGCTTTGTACGAGGTCAACACAAATGTCGTCTATATCAACTGTGTTTTTGCCGGGAACCGGGCTGATGATTGGGGAGGCGGGGTATATGTCAACAAGTCAAGCAGCCAATTTATCAGCTGCCTGCTTTCAGGTAACAAAGCGAACTATGGTGGCGCTTTTAATATCGACAACGGTTCCAAGCCCACCATTTATAATTGCACCATTTCCGGCAATCAGGCCGGTAAGGACTTCGGCGCCAGTGGTAGTATCCGGGTTTATCAATCTTCCCCGGTTATCAGGAATTCGATTTTATGGAATAACAGTTCGGGAATCGGCTATACGGAAAGCTCTCTTGATATAAAGTACAGCCTCGTTCAGTCTGATGATGTCGCGGGTTTGTCTGAATCCAACGTGCGTCAGGATCCTTTGTTTGTCCGCCCGGTAAGTTATACCGAAGCGCCAACGGTAAAAGGAGATTATAAGGTCAGGGACAAATCTCCGGTTGTCGACATGGGTACCAACCAACTGCCTGGCGGTTCTTTCTTTGATGTTGATCTTGCGGGCCAGGCCCGCATATCCGGTACACATCCTGATGCAGGAGCCTATGAAGTACAAAAAGGAAGCCCTGACGCTAAAGGGATCTTGTATGTAAATATAAATGTTTCAGGGGGGAATGGTTCCGGCAATTCCTGGGTGAATGCCGTTAAGGAATTATCGGATGCCTTACTTCTAGCCAGGCAATTAAACGCTGTTCATCCGGGTACTGTAAAGCAAATCTGGGTGGCGAAAGGAACATACCACCCGTTGTATAGTGCAGAAGACGGTCATCGAAGGGAAAATCATACGGGAGCATACAATGGTGGGTTTTTTCCTACAAATAATGCTTTTGTCTTGCTTGACCATGTGAAGTTATACGGAGGGTTTAATGGAACGGAGACTTCTCTGGATCAGCGGAGTACAGATGAGCGCCTATTGAAGGAAAATAAGACAGTGCTGGACGGGAAAAACGGTATTTTTTCTTTGGAGAAGATAAGTCGCCATGTTGTAATAGCAGCTAATGTGGATTCTGCTGTTTTAGATGGGTTTGTCATTCAAAATGGAAATGCGGCCGGCGCTAGTCTTTCTACCTCTACCGTGACTATCAAAGTAAACGGCTTTCCACCTGTTGACTTTTTTCAGGGAGCTGGAATTTATGGACAAAACAGTTCACTTATTGTAAGGCATTGTAACTTTTCTGACAATTCTTCTGTGGGTAACGGGGGGGCCATCTTTTGTAATGAAACCGCCTTGACTGTTGCCGATTGTCATTTTGTTGATAATTCTGCTAAGAATAAGGGGGGAGCCATTTATTGTAATGAAAGTGCTTTTAACATTGTCGATTGCCAATTTGTAGATAATGCTGTAGAACGGAAAGGCGGTGCAATAGCCATAAAAGACGAGACGGGACATGCTTCCTCCATATCGAATAGTGTTTTTAAATCAAACAGGACCCTGGGTATTAAGGGGGATGACGCGGACGATAACACCGAACAATTAGGGGGTGGCGGCATATATAACCACAGCGCTACACCTCTTCATATCCAAAATAGTACTTTCTCCGGCAACAACACGCCTACTGATTTATTTTACCAAAATGGCGGTGCGATAGTCAATTTCGCATCTTCACCTGTTATCGTCAATTGCACCTTTGAAGAAAATATCTCAGCTTATGGGGGAGCAATCTATAATAAAGAGTCGCTTCCTATTATAAAAAACTGTGTTTTTAGTCATAATGAGGCTCAATATAAGGACGCCAGGGGTGGTGCAATATATAATTCGGATTATTCCGATGCCACTATCATCAACTCTGTTTTTAAACATAATAAGTCTCGTCTTGATGGAGGCGCAATTATGAATGCTGATCATTCTTCTCCCGATGTACTGGGGTGTTTGTTCTTTATGAATGACGCCGGTAACTCCGGCCATGCGATGTATAATATAGATAACTCAAGCCCGGCAATCATCAACTGTACTATCAGTGCGGTTGGGCGCGAAGATAACCCTCACAATGCCCTCACCAATAAAACGAATTGTGACCCGGTTATTATCAATAGTATCATTTGGGGCAATCCCCGTAGTATCTGGCATGACGATGATAGTTCGCCTAAGGTGTCTTATAGCATTATACAAACGGAGAAAGGAGTTTATAAAGGGGATGGCAACATGAATAAAAATCCAATGTTTATGGCGCCCGGGGATTCCAATTTTCGTCTAAGCCAGTCTTCCCCGGCCGTAGCGACAGGCTCCAACAGCGTCGCTCAATATCATTTACCTGATGTTGATCTGGCGGGCAATCCCCGCGTAGTGAATGGCAAGATCAATATCGGCGCCTATGCTTCCACCTTCGTTCGACCTGATGGGCTTACCGCTGTTTATAACGACACCAACACGGTTACAGTCAGTTGGAAAGCCATATTAAGCGCCGGCGAAGCTTATGTCGGCGGTGATAACTTTAAGCTGGAACGTGCTACGGACAGTACTTTTAAAGCTAACGTAAAGACCATTACATCTTCCTACGCTTATGATCCTGAGACCAGTAATTATTCCGTTACAGATGATGTCACTGATGTCAGAGGCGGCCTCCGGTTGTATTATAGGCTTACCCGGACTATGGCGCAGAATCAGGATTGGGCACAGCCGGCCAAAACTTCTGTAGGAGTAACAATCGATACGATGCTGGTTGGCGGACAAGCGACGCTGGTCTCATCCGCAGGACAAACACCCAAAGCTAAAGTCACCTGGGAACCGTTTTATGGCGTGTGGGTCGACGGTACGCAGTTCACCTTGAAGAAATTCAACCGGACCGACGGTACGCAGGAGTCCATATCCATAGACGAAGAAGACGCCCGCAAAGGTTTTTACATTGATGAAAATATCCCGACCTGTAAAGAAATAAAATACGTGGTTTCCCTTTCACTAGGGAATAATTTCAGTTCTCCGCCGGACAGTGCTGTTTCCGGTAGCATTCTGACCCGGGAATTAGCTTCCGTAGGCAATCTGACTGCCTCTAAAGGGTATTTTCCGGACCGGACCAGCCTTCGGTGGACTACCACGGGAACTTATGATAAATACATCGTCAGCCGTAAGGTGTACGGTACTTCAGATAAAGACTTTATCCAGGTCGCTACAGTGGATGGAACTGGGCTAAAGAAGTTAACTGCTGACGACAACAAAGGGACTCCCGGTGTTTACTATCAATATGCCGTAACGGGTCTCGCCCAGTGTAGCGACGCTACCTTATATTCCGATACGGTCACTGCGATTGGCTTCCGCTCTCCTACCGGTACCGTTTATGGCCGGATCACCTATGAAAAAGGAGGCGGAGCGGTACGAGATGCTACGGTACGAATGGAAAGCCAGGGCAATACCCAGTTGGGAAAAAGCTTGTATCTGGACGGCCAGCATGGCAGTGGCCTGGTGATAGATTCGCTGCACCAATCCGTTAGCGATTCCGCTTTTACTTTCGAGGCCTGGATAAAACCAGATGATGCACCTAAAAACCAGGTGATCTTTGACAACCCCGGACTATACAGCCTCGGCTTTAACAGCGAAGGGCAAATGTATTTTGATTACCACGGTGATCGCGTCACGGGCGATTTTAAGGATACCGCTGCATTTACACACGTTGCCGTTACCCATGATCACGATTCCGTCTGGATCATACAGGATGATTCCGTGATAGCGGCGGCCATCGTTCCCTTTCACCCCGGTCGTACTGGTTCGCCGCAGCTGTTGATCGGGACCAATTCTGACCGGAATGCCAACTTCAAAGGCTACCTGGATGAAGTGCGCGTATGGAACAAAGCACTGCGTGATTCACAAATTATAAAAGACGACGCTCGCTTGTTAACCGGCGGGGAATCCGGACTGCTGGCCTATTGGCGTTTCGACGCTGCCATACAAGGCCAGTTTTATGACCTTTCCCATAGCGGGGATGCTTACCATAGGAATGACGGGATAATGGATGCCCAACATGTACAGCATAGCGCTGTGATCCCAACAACGGATCAACTATCGTTAAAGGCCTTCACGGATAGTACCGGAAATTATATCATCACCGGCATTCCATATGCCGGTATTAATGGAACTATTTATTCCATTGCTCCGAAACTGGGGACTCATTTGTTTGATCCGGTGGCGGTGACGCGGATTTTTTCTTCCGGATCAAGCGAGTTTACGCTGGATTTTAAGGATAAGTCTTCTTACATCGTATCGGGGTATGTAACCTATTCAGGAACCACGGTGCCTGTAAAAGACGTCAACTTCAAAATTGATGGACAATACGCATTCGATGGGTCTGGTGGCTTGGCAACAACGAACGATGAAGGTTACTTCGCGATATCCGTACCTGTTGGCGAGCATGAAGTGCGGGCCGTCAAAGCGAGCCATATTTTCGTCAATGATGGAAAAATTATAGACGTCGATGGCAATAACTTCAATTATCAGCATGCTATGGCCAATGTCCAAATACGTGACAGCACCCGGGTCAGGTTTATCGGCAGAGTAGCCGGAGGGGCTATCCAAACCGATTATCCGCTGGGATTCTCCCTGTCTAAAAATAATCTGGGATCCGTAATAAAAATTAAACTGGAGCTAAAAAGCAGTGGCAATTATAAATTAAACGACGGCGACCGTCCCGCATTCGAACATTATCGCCACCTCATCTTTACCGACTCCGCGGGTGCGGGTAAGGTATGGTTAGACGACTCGACCCGGGTGGACTACGATGCCTATTCACTGACCATTTATCCGGACTCTACTACCGGGGAATTTGAAGCGGAACTTATACCGGCGGATTTTAAAGTCACTGCTGTGACGGTAGAAGGGAGTCCGTACAAGATATTGAAAGCCCCCTTTGAATTAAATTTAACGGACTCTGTTATAGAAAGACAACATATACTGAAGAGAGAGGATTCGGTATTCAACGCAGCCACCGGTCTATGGGGAAACTATAGCACCTATCACGATACGGTAAAATATAATGCTTCTCATATATTTTCTTACAGGCGGGATCCCGTGATTACTGTTCATCAAACGGCAACAGCCGTAAACGATATTCCGGTTTCTTATTTCGGCGATACGACTTTTACTTTTACGCCTTTGGCAGGGGATAAAACGATTATTCCATTGTACGATAAAACCAAAGGGCAATATACATTCGAACATCCCGTGTTTTCCGAAAATGTGCAATATGGGATGCAGATTACATCCTATGAACAATATGTCTACCATTATCCCGACGGAAGTACAAGAGATACCGATTATGTTCCCTCCAGTGGCGGCCTCGTACAGATCAACAACGGCTTAAAAGCCGCTTCCGGAATCCCTGATACCGTGAAGATCAGTGGCGATGGAACCGCACATTATATCTTTTATCCGGGCCAGCCGGAACTTGCAGATGGTATAGGATTAAAAGGTTTCTCCGTGAACGTACAAATCGGCAGGCAGAACTATCAATGGAACAATGGCGATATGTTTATGGCCTATGTCTTTGGTGGAAGGCAAACCGGGACAGATTTTATAACTACGGGGCCCAGCAGGTTGATAGGTGTATTACGTGATCCTCCCGGGTCTGACAGCTACTCTTTCCTGCAACAAGGTTCAACCATTACCACCTCAACTACCATTAGTACGGAACACGTCCAGGAGGGAACCGAGGCCGCGACTATTATGGCTGGAATGGAAGCCACTATTTCAACAGGTGCCCCAACTTTTATGGTTGGTCAGAAAGTTACCGCTATTAACAAGGCGACGCTCACCTTTTCCCATGCAGAACATTGGGACGCTCATAATACAACCACCCATTCTATTACCTTTAACTCCGGCTATAAAACGAGCAGCGAACCCCGCTTCGATGGGGCCGATGAGGATACCTATATTGGTTATTCTACAAACATCACCTACGGCTCCTCGCTTAACTTGCATGCCGTACCCAATGATAAAGTGCGTACGTCGGATGTTCCTTTCTGGAAAGGAAAGGACTATACTATCGTGAAGAGAACGGGGATCTATATTGGCCAGGAATTTAATACCCTGTTTGTTTACCCGGCCTATCATATTGAAAATTATTTATTACCCAACCTGGAGAAGCTAAGGGATGATATTCTGTCCAGGGGCAGCGCCGTATCGGACCCGCAGGCCACCGCTGACGCCACCCATCAGGAGATCTATGTGTCCAAACTTTCCCCGGGGGAGCCAAATTACGGCACCTCAAATGCCGATTCGTCGGTCTGGGGAAATAATGCCTCCGGGGCGGACGAGGTTAAGGACGGACCCAGTTATACCATTTACTTTCCCGAGTTCGACGAATCCGGTAAAAAGTTTGAAGATAAAATGGATAGTATCCTGCTGCTCAACCAGCAAATAGACCAATGGAAATTCTGGCTGGCAAAAAATGAAAAGCAAAAAGTGAACGCAACTTATGACGACAACTATTCCTTTGGATCGGGGGCAAGTATTGATTATTCAGAGCAAACAGCCAATGAGCAATCTGGTACAGCATCCTTCACCTTTATATTAGGCGGAGACGTCCTTGCTAAAGCAGGTGGTACGTTTGCAGGGCTGGGAGGCTATGTGACCATAAACGAGGGCTATTCTTACCATCATGATTCTACCGCCGTCGATAGTAAAGACTCCACTACGACTATTGGCTATCATCTGCAAGAAAATGGTTCCAATTATATGAGTGTGGACGTAGGTACTGCTTCTGATGGATTTTTTGTTTTTCGCACCAAAGGAGGCGTTACATCCTGTCCGTATGAACAAGGTACGGTTACAAAGTATTATAACCCGGGCACACCACTCAACCAGCCCACGGTACAACGCGAAATGCCCCAGATCACTGTGGATAAGCCGGTCGTGTCGGGTATTGCGGCCAACCGGGCCGCCTCCTATACGATTCACCTTCAAAACGCATCCAGCGTAAAAGGAGATATTTATTTTGGGCTGAATGTGATCGATAAAAGCAATCCGTATGGCGCTAAAATATATCTCGATGGATATCCCTTAGGCGCGGGGAGAGAAATACTGATTCCGGCCGGGGAAAAGCTAACCAAAACCGTCACGCTGGAAAAAGGCCCCGATTCCATGGACTACAATAATATTCAATTGGTATTCCATTCTACCTGTCAGTACAACCCGGTGATCTATAAACAGAACATTGCAGACACCATCAGTATTTCCGCCCATTTTTTACCCGCCTGCTCGGACATACATTTGTCTTCGCCCTCCGATCAGTGGCTCATCAACACCGGCTCGCTCACTAATCAGGAAGGGGAACCGTACCTGCCAGTCGTGCTGGATCAATATGACCTTGACAAAAATTTATTGAACCATATTGCACTGCAATACAAAGCTTCCTCCAGCCCGGAATGGACTACGGTCATGAAATTTTATACCGACTCCAGCACCTACAATAAAGATAAACAGGGGGGAAATAAGCAGGTGATCCAATCGCCAAAAGAAGTGACTTATAATCTGATCATGGACCATAATTATACGGACGGGCAATACGATATCCGGGCTTTGAGTGTGTGTATGGACAACGGCCAGGTAATCGCCCAAACGCCCTCCAATATAGTTGCGGGTGTGAAGGACACCTATACCCCCCGGTTATTTGGCAACCCGCAACCGGCCAATGGCATCCTGGGCATAGGAGATGACGTAAAACTTAAGTTCAATGAGCCGTTGGACATCGGGTTTTTAAACCACAACAACTTCACTGTACGGACCATAAAGAACGGGTCGGCCATCGACAGCCTGGTGTCCATAACGCTGGACGGAGAGAAAGATTATGCCATCACGGAATTTGAGAAAAACATGACGGGCAAAGACTTTACCGTCGCGATGTGGTTTATGCCGGACCGCAGAGCAGGCGGAACGTTATTCAGTCAGGGGAATCAAAACGAAATGATAGAACTGTCCTTAACGCCAGATTACCGTTTACAGGCGACAGTCGGCGGTAAAACCATCCAGAGTGACGAGGCTATTGATTACCTGCCCGGACAATGGGTACATGTGGCCCTGGAATATCGCGCGGCGGACAGCGTTGTGAATGTCTTTTATAACTTTGATAAAGTCATCAAGGAAGTGACAACAAGACGCTATGCAGGCGTTGGTCCTCTTGCCTTCGGCAAAAGCCTGAAAAGGGATGCGGACTTTTTTGCAGGAAAAATGCGGAACGTGCGGATATGGACCCGAAACCTTTCCTCCATTGAGTTGCAGAAGAACAGCAGCGTACTTTTATCAGGCGGAGAGAACGAACTGCTGGCCTGCTACCCGATGTCTAAAGGGAAGGGCGGCATCCTGCGGGATATCGCCCACGGCAATAACGCCACTTTTAACGGCGAATGGAAGATGCCTGAAGGACGGTCTGTCGCCTTGGATGGCAAAGGTTATGTGCGGCTCAATACCAGCCAGGCAGTAATTACCCCTGAGATGGATTTCACCCTCAGCCTATGGTTTAAAGCACAACCCGGACAAACCAACGCCACTTTGATATCAAGCGGCAAAGGCGACGGAGAAGATCTGGGCGGTTCCCGGAATCTATATGCGTTGGGTTTCGAAAAGGGACAGCTTACCTTTAACAACAACAGCTTAAAAGTACAGGTCGCCGGTGATTATCTGGATAACAGCTGGCATCAGGTGGTCATAGCCGCTAACCGGAATACCGGTACGGCGCAGTTCTACGTGGATGGCCAATTGAAAAAGTTCTTTGACGCCAACAGCCTGGGCGGTTTAGCCGCGACCTTTACTTACCTGGGGGCAAGGGCTTATCATAAAGCGCCTGACAGTACCGTGACGCGTTTTGACCGGTATTTCAAGGGTAAAATTGATGAAGTGAGAATCTGGAATACCTATCTGAACAGTACGCTGGTCACTGAAAAGGACAATATAAAACTGACGGGTGAAGAAACCGGACTGCTGGCCTACTACCCCTTTGAAACGCATATCAACTACAATGGAATATGGACGACTAATTTCACAACGGAAGATCAGAAAGTGCAAAATGACCCGAATAATCATATTCCCGCTGCGGTTCTTTCTGCGGCTTCGGAAAGCCAGGAGAAGGCGCCCATGAAAGATCCGGGACCCAAAGTAGATCTTCGTTATGACTTTGTGGTCAACAGGGACGCCATCGTATTTAACTTTACAGGCGGTCAGGAGGAAATGAAAGCCATTGATAAGACCATCGTCACATTTACGGCCGAGGACATCAAAGACATGCATGGCAATATGTTGGTTTCCCCCATTACCTGGACGGCGTATATCGACCAAAATCCGCTGGACTGGAGTGATGAAACCCTGAACCTTACGAAGGCCGTGAACAAACCTATGCAGTTTGAATCCTACGTCATCAACAGCGGAGGCAGTGAAGAAACCTTCCGGATAAGCAACCTGCCCCCCTGGCTGACGGCGGACGTAATGAGCGGAACCGTGTCTCCGGAGGGAAAACAAAAGATCACCTTCACCATCAATCAGGGACTGAATGTAGGCTCGTACGACAATATAATAGAAATGACCAACGACCTGCAGGAAACGCAGGGACTGGCGCTCAACCTCAAGGTAACGGGCAATACCCCCGGGTGGAAAGTCAATCCGGCCGACTTCCCCTACAGCATGACGGTTTATGGCAAGCTGCGGGTGGATAATATTTTCTCCGATAACCCGGAAGATATGCTGGCGGCCTTCATAGGGGGGAGATGTGTAGGGGTAGCGTATAACACCTACATCAAGGAAAACGATTTTTGGTACGTGTTCCTAACCATTTACAGTGATTCGCTGCAGACCGATAACCTCAGCTTCCGCATCTGGAATGCCGGCAACGGGAAGATCTACACCGGCATCCCCGCCAGTTCGCTGGTCTTTAAAAACGGTTCGGTGGCAGGGGCCCCGCGTACGCCGGTCCTCTTTGACGGCAGGGAACTGATGATAGAAAACATTCCGTTGCAAAAAGGCTGGAACTGGCTGTCCTTTAACCTGTACAACAACAAAATAGGGGACCTCAACGCCATGCTGGCAAACGGCTCCTGGCAGGCCGGTGATATGGTCAAGAACGCCCTCAAAGGCTTCGACGGGTTCTCGACCACCGAGGGCTGGGTAGGTACCTTGCCGCAAGGAGCGGAACTGGACAACCTCTCCTTATATAAATTGAAAACCGGCGTCCACCAGACCCTGAGCATCGAGGGTACCCCGCTGGATGTTAAGCGCACGCCTATTCCTCTTCGCGGCGGCCAATGGAACTACATCAGTTATCTGCCCCTGGATAATATGACGGTAGAGGAGGCCCTGGCCGGCTATGAGGCCCGGGACGGGGACCAAATCAAATCCCAGACCGGGTTTGCCATGTACGATAATCAGCTGGGATGGGTGGGCAACCTGACGTATCTGGAACCGGGCAAAGGATATATGTTGTATCGTACCGCTCCTTCCAATACAACCTTTACCTATCCGGTATCATCCGGTATTCTCAGGCTGTCTGCCCCGGACCGGCTCAACTCCGCCAGACTGAACCCCTACCAGTTACCGGTGGCGAAAAACTTCTATTTCTCCGATAATATGACCGTAGTCGCCGGCGTGGATAAGGCCTTCCACTTGTTACCGGAAGATGAAGTGCTTGCTTTCGCAGGAAACGCGTTACGGGCCAAAGCGAAGGCTATGACCAATCCGGCAACCGGAAAACCGCTGTTGTTGTTCAACATTCCGGGCAGCACGGCGCAATTGTTGCATTTTGAAGTGGAAAGAAACGGCAGGGTGGTGGCCCGCACAGGAGCCGTCATGAGTTACCGATCCGGCAACCGGATCGGATCCCTTAAACAGCCCTTTATGCTCTATTTCGGCCGGCAACAACTGTCGGTGGGAGTGTTCCCCGATCCGTTCCATGACAAGCTTACCATAAGCCTTCATCTGCCTTTGGGCGCCCATAAGGTACGGCTGCGGGTCTATAACCTGCAGGGACAACTCGTGTTCGCCCGCTCGCCGGAAACCGTCAGCGGAAAAGCCCATATCCTTTATTGGAACGGGCGCAGCAATTCGGGTACTGTTTGTGATCCGGGAGTCTACATCATACGCCTGCTGATAGATAAAAAGCCGCTGGTTTACAAGGTCATCAAATATTAACCCATTAAAAAGTCAAGCCATGAAACGATATTTTATTCGCTTATGTACAATGGTGTTGCTCTTTGGCCTGCTGGGTTGCAAAAAGAAGGATCACGCGCTGCCCAAAGTGCCGGCCCCTTCCTGGGCCGTGGAGCAAATCGCCCAATATCCCGCGACTATGACTGCTGTCGTTCAGGTTCCGGAACGCCTGTTGCAGGATATCCAAAAGGAAGATCAGCTCGCCGCGTTTATAGACGGAGCGTGCAGAGGGACGGGCACGTTGGTGCAAAAGGGGGAGGTGTCGGCGTTTTTTGTCCTGATCTACGGCACTGCTTCGGAAAAAAAGAGGGTCCGCTTTAAATATTATTCCGCCTTAAAATCGCACCTCTACGCCACCGACGCTTTTCTTTCCTTTGCGGCCGACGGCAATTACGGAACGGTAGATGTGCCGATGATATTGGATCTGGCACCGGCAAAATAACCTGATCATTTAACCTGCCGGGGTTCCGTATGGGGCCTTGGCGGGTTATTAACCGTTCGACTGAAAGCCTTTTTTCCAACCTGCATCAAGGGGCGTAGCTTGCGCAGGAGCTAAAGCAGTTCCATACAACCGGTAAATAGATCGGCTCCCCCCGGGCACGCATTTTGCCAGCCCTGGCTTAAACAGTTAAATGGTGCCGCTTATAGAGAAAAGCAAAAATCGAATAACTTTGTCGCCAAAGACGATTTATGGCTTCAGGAATATTTACCATTTTAGATGACATCGCCACTTTGATGGACGATGTGGCGGTTGCCAGTAAGTTGGCTACCCGGAAAACAGCCGGCATACTGGGGGATGACCTGGCCGTAAATGCGGAAAAGGCAACCGGCTATTCCCCTTCAAGAGAACTGCCTGTACTCTGGGCCATTACCAAGGGATCGCTGCTCAATAAGGTCATTATTATTCCCATAGCCATCCTGCTCAACCTCTTTTTGCCCGTCGCGATAAAATATATTTTAATTTTCGGGGGCGTTTATCTGGCTTATGAAGGCGCGGAAAAAATTTATGAGTTTCTTTTCCACCGGAAAAAAGAACATTCGACCCTGAAAGAGCCGACGAAAGCGGGAGAAGAAGCAGCCGAAAAGGCCAAGATCAAGTCGGCTATCGTCACCGATTTTATACTGTCCATAGAGATTGTCATTATCGGGTTGAGTACCGTATTGGAAAAAAGTTTAACCGTACAGATCGTTACCGTCTGTGTCGTGGCGCTTTTAGCCACGGTAGGGGTTTACGGGCTGGTCGCCCTCATCGTAAGAATAGATAACCTGGGCCTCCGGCTTATCGCCTACGCCAAGGAAAAAGGGTTCCTCAATACCATTGGTAAAATACTGGTCAACGCCCTGCCGTATATTATTAAGCTGTTTTCCATCGTGGGGACCTTTGCGCTTATTTTGGTTTCCGGGGGCATCTTTGTCCATCAGATTGATTTTTTTCATCACCTGCTCCCCGGAATCCCTTTTATAGTTAAAGAGCTCCTTTTCGGCTTTATTATTGGCCTTATCGCCTTGTTTCTTTTAAAAGGAGGGAAGGCGCTCTATGCGCTGCTGCTCCGCCCCGATAGCGGCTAACCGTTTTTTTAATGCATATATTTACAGGCGGTTGCCCTACAGCGTCTTTTAAAATCAGTGTTTTAAATCTATTAAAAAACCAAAATGAAAAACCACGAAATTGATTACAGGATCTACGGGGAAGAACTACAATGCGTAGAAATAGAACTGGATCCCGCCGAAAGTGTTATTTCTGAGCCGGGGAGCTTCATGATGATGACCAATGGCATCAGAATGCAAACGTTGTTTGGCGATGGCAATGAAAGGGGGTTTATGGGGAAATTGTTTTCGGCCGGAAAAAGGATTTTGACCGGTGAAAAATTATTTTTGACTGTATTTTCCAATGCTTCCACCGAAAAACAGCAGGTAACCTTCGCCGGCCCGTATACCGGAAAGATCATCCCGCTGGATTTATCGCAATATGGCGGAAAGATCATTTGCCAAAAGGACAGTTTTCTCTGTGCGGCGAAGGGCGTTTCAGTAGGCATCGAGTTTCAGCGAAAGTTGGGGACGGGCCTTTTTGGCGGGGAAGGGTTCATCATGCAAAAGCTGGAAGGCGATGGCATGACGTTCGTTCACAGCGGCGGACATGTGATTGAAAAAGAACTGCAGGCGGGAGAGCTGCTGAAAGTAGATACCGGCTGCATCGTCGCCTTCACCAAAGAGATCGCTTATGACATCCAGTTCGTAGGGGGAATCAAAAATTCTATTTTTGGCGGCGAGGGTTTGTTTTTTGCCCAGCTGAGCGGCCCGGGAAAAGTATGGATACAGACACTGCCGATTTCCAGGCTGGCGGCGCGGATTCTTGCCTTTGGTTCCGCCGGAGGCAGAAGGGAGGAAGGAAGCATTCTTGGCGGCCTGGGCAACCTTTTGGACGGCGATAGGGTGTAAGCCTCCGGCGTCCCGTTTACCGGTCAATCCCTCACCCGTTTGTCAAGCCTGCTCAAGGAGCCGGGGAAGAAGCCGGGTTAAAAACAGCGAACGGTATTTAATCCCCCGAGGATTTCTTATTTTTGTTTTTCTATGGCCAAATCCAGGAAAGAGACCCCGATGATGCAGCAGCACAGGGCAATAAAAGCCAAATATCCTGATGCTATTTTGCTGTTTCGGGTAGGTGATTTTTACGAGACCTTTGAAAAAGATGCTGTCATCGCATCGGAAGTGTTGGGCATTGTGCTGACGAAGCGGTCCAACGGCTCCGCTTCTGCCGTGGAGCTGGCCGGGTTTCCGCATCATGCGCTGGATACGTATCTGCATAAACTGGTCAAAGCCGGCTACCGCGTGGCTATATGCGATCAACTGGAGGATCCCAAGACCGCCAAAGGCGTGGTCAAGCGCGGCGTGACTGAAATGGTGACCCCGGGGCTGGCTACCAACGATAAGCTGCTTGAAAATAAAGCCAACAATTTCCTGGCTGCCGTGCACCTGGACAAGGAAAGCTGTGGCGTGGCTTTTCTGGATATTTCCACCGGGGAGTTTTTCGCTGCTCAGGGGGACTGGGAATATACCGACAAACTCCTGCAGAGCTTTCAGCCGGCGGAAGTCATTTACCAGCGTAATAAACAAAAAGAGTTTAAAGCGCATCTGGACGGCAAATCCGGCCGGACCGGTGAAGACTTTTACACCTACACGCTGGATGAGTGGATCTTTAGCGAATCCTATGCGACTGAGACGTTGCTGAAACACTTTGAGACCCTTTCTCTCAAAGGCTTTGGTATTGAAGAAATGCCCGCCGCCATTATGGCCGCGGGCGCCGTCCTCCATTATTTAAAAGAAACCGAGCACCCCAACCTCAGCCACATTGCTACGATCCAGCGCATTGACCAGGATACGTTTTTATGGATGGATAAGTTCACCATCCGCAACCTGGAATTGCTCCAAAGCGCGGGAGAAAAAGGGCACTGCCTGCTGAATGTACTGGATCATACGGTGACGCCCATGGGTTCCCGCATGCTGAAGCGCTGGCTGGTATTCCCGTTAAGAGATTTGTCGCGCATAAATGAACGGCTCGATCTGGTGGAGTTCTTTATTAAAGAGCAGGAGGCTGCCGGGGATCTGGCGCTGTGTCTTAAACAAATAGGGGACATGGAACGGCTGGTGTCCAAAATACCGCTCAAAAAGATATCCCCCCGCGAAGTATTGCAACTGGCGGTAGGGCTGCAGGAAGTGCAAAAAATAAAAGACCGCTGTCGGGGCCTGAACAACAGCTTGCTGTCCCGCTTGGCTGCGCGGCTGGACCCCTGTCCGAAAATTCAGGCGAAGATCCTGCAGGAGATGGTCGACAACCCGCCTGCACAGGCCCTGAAAGGCAACCTGATCAGAAAGGGGGTAAGCCCAGAACTCGATGAATTGAGAAAGATCGCCTATTCGGGAAAAGAATACCTGGTGGAAATGCAGCAAAAAGAAGCCAAGGCTACCGGCATCAGCTCCCTCAAAATAGGCTACAACAACGTGTTCGGCTACTACCTGGAGGTAACCCATACCCACAAAGACAAAGTTCCCGAGCAGTGGATACGCAAGCAGACGCTTACGAACTCCGAGAGATATATCACGCCCGAATTAAAGGAATACGAGGAAAAAATAACGGGTGCCGAAGAAAAGATCGGCATTATTGAAATGCAGCTGTTTGAAGAGCTGTTGATGCAGCTACAGGACTATATAGCCCCGGTCCAAGCTAATGCCCAGGTGTTGGCACGCTTGGATTGCCTGTTGTGCTTCGCGGGCATAGCACAGCGGTTTAAATACCGGAGGCCTGTCCTTACCGCGGAACAAAACCTGAAGATCGTCGAGGGGCGGCATCCGGTTATTGAGCAGGCCCTGGCCAGCGACGAATCCTACGTCCCCAACGATATCGTCTTGAACCAGGAAGACCAGCAGATCATCATTCTTACCGGACCGAATATGAGTGGTAAATCCGCCCTGCTGCGGCAGACCGCCCTCATTACTTTGATGGCGCATATTGGCTGTTTTGTTCCGGCCGCAAGTGCGGAGATCGGATTGACCGATAAAATATTCACCCGCGTAGGGGCTTCCGACAACCTGAGCGGAGGGGAATCCACTTTTATGGTGGAGATGAACGAAACCGCCAGCATCATCAACAACCTTACCGCCCGCAGCCTGATCCTGCTCGACGAGATCGGGCGTGGTACCAGTACCTATGACGGGATCTCCATTGCCTGGAGCATGGTGGAATATTTGCACGATTTTACCCCGCACCGCCCGAAAACGCTTTTTGCGACGCATTATCATGAACTCAACGAGCTGGAAAATAAACTGGAGCGGGTTAAAAATTTTCACGTCGCCAACAAAGAAGTCGCCAATAAGGTGATTTTCCTGCGAAAATTAAAACCCGGGGGAAGCCGCCACAGTTTCGGTATCCATGTCGCCCGCATGGCGGGCATGCCGCCGGACCTGATTGCCAGAGCCAATGAGATCCTGCGGCAACTGGAGGATAAGCAATTAGCCAAACCCATCGAACAAAAGCTGAAAAAGACGGCTCCGGTACAGTATCAGTTAAGTATTTTTGACGCCCATACCGAAACTTTTCAGCAGATCCGTGAGCTTTTGGAAAATATTGATATTAACCGCCTTACGCCGGTCGAAGCGCTGATGAAGCTGAATGAAATCAAAGAAAGGCTCCGGTAGAAAGGCATCGGCCGCGTCGGAGTGACTTTGGCAGCTTTCCCGTCTTGCCCGGCAATTCCCCTGATTTTTAACCGTACATCCGTTAATAATACCGTTTTTCCCTAAAAAAAGGGCTGGAAACGATTGCTTAACGCCAGTTGGTATAAATATTGATTCTATAAGGGTGATCCCTATTAATATTTTTAATACATTAAATAACAGGAGGTTTCAAGTAAACTACCCCCCACGCTAAAGCGATGGGACGGGCTTTAAACCTGACAACGAATGCAAAGCGCAATACATAGTCGATTTTTCAGGCCTGTTTACAGATGCCCCGAAAAGTTTGACTTTAAAGGTCAGTTTAATAACACAAACTAAATGTTTACAAGAAAATATTTTTTAAATTTAAACAGCGTTAGCGTGTCGCTTACCTCCCACCGAGCCTATCGGCATAAGTGG
>CAYRJM010000056.1:0-19983 GCA_964424665.1 uncultured Chitinophagaceae bacterium | reverse complement strand
TTACCCCGTAGGCAACCGGCTAAGCGCGGCTATTTTAATATTTTCATGAGCACCCTTTCTTCCGGTTCCATCCATTTGCTGCCTTTCCTGATCTGTTTGACATAAGTTTCGAGTAGACCATTTTCATAACAGTCAAATATCGACGGATGGATATAATACTTCCTGCATATAGCCCGGGTGTTGCCCAGTCTGCCGGCTACCGTATCAATGGCCAGGACGATGTTTTTCTTAAGAATCTTTTTATTTCCATGGAAGCCGATCTGTTTCAAGGCTTTTATACATTCCACACTCCCTTCCCATGTTCTGAGGTCTTTGCTGGTGAATGCCGCTCCCGAGATGTCCCGGATGTATTCGTTGACATCCCCGGAGTCGATAGCCTGCACTGCTTCGTTTTCATCCACATACTGGAAGAGCTCTTGCCCGGGGATTTCCTTGCACCGGTGAACAATCTTTGTCAGTTTTTTGCTGTGCAGGCTGATATCATGTTTTACGCCCTTTTTACCGGTAAACGTAAAACGCATTTTATTGCCATTGAGCTTTACATTGCGGTTTTTCAGGGTGGATAACCCGAATGAACCGTATAACTTTTGGTAGGTTTCATTGCCTATTCTTATGTTTGTTTTCTCCATGATCTTAACCAAGGCAGCCAGCACTTTCCTGCGCGGAAGGCTGTGCAGGCGGAGGTCTTTTTGCAGTTTTTTCCGCATCAGGGGAAGGGCCTGTCCGAACCGATATAAGCGGTGAAACTTGGTTTCACTGCGTAAAGCGGTCCAAAGCGGATGATAAAGGTATTGCTTGCGTTGTTTGATGTCGTACCCGGTGACCTGCAGGTGGCTGTTCTCCACGGGGGAGATCCAAACCTTTTCCCAGGCGGGAGGCACCACAAGCCCTTTTATCCGCTTTAACTCTTCCTTGTCGGTTATTCGTTCCTCCTTAAAAAAATAAGCAAAGCCTCTTCCTTGTCTCCGCCGGGTAATACCCGGCCTTTGGTCGGTAATGTATACCAGGCCTATTAAGTTTGCGGTCTTAGCCGCGTCATCTTGTAGGGAACGAATGACGCGTCTGCTGATCTCCCCTTCTTTTTTCTTCGTCCTTGGCATTACATTGTCGGCAACTCTGGTTAATCTCTTAATTGAAATTATCCTGCCAAACCCTTTTTGGTCTTCCGCGCCCCCAATTTTTGGCATCCGACCGGACTGCCGCGTCGAGGAGAAAACCATGCCGTTGCAGTTCCGCCTACCTCCGGCAATTTTACTGACGCTATCGGCTATTCCTGATGATGTAAGCCTTGCAGCTACAAAGCCGCTTTGGTAAAAGCACCTTTGTAGATGTTTTTCTACAAAAGCAGGGAGGGTAGTTTCAGGGGCAGTGGTCGGCCGTGCCTTATTATTTGAAATCGAAATTTGTCAAAAACGACGGGGGAGCGTTTTCCATTACGCAATCCACCCCCTAAACTGGCGTATCCGCCACCGGAAAAACTGATTTTTTGTGTTCACCTTTGTTGTAGCCCATCATTATGAAAACAAAAAAATTAAACCATGTCAACAAACCAAGTACGGCTGCACAGAATTATTGCAGCCCCGCCGAAAAAAGTATTCAAGGCTTTTACCGATGCAGACGCCATAGCCTCATGGCTGCCTCCTTATGGCTTTACGGCCAAAGTGCACGAGATGAATGTAAAAACAGGAGGCCATTACAAAATGTCTTTTAGCAATTTCTCAACCGGGAATAGCCATTCATTTGGTGGTGAGTATATAGAAATCATTCCCGATCAACTGCTGAAATATACAGACCGGTTTGACGACCCTGATCTTCCGGGCGAGATGATCACCACCATACAACTCAGGCCGGTGTCATGTGGCACGGAACTCATCGCTACGCAGGAGGGAATACCGCCGGCCATACCGGAAGAAATGTGTTATCTGGGGTGGCAGGATTCATTGGAAAAATTAAAAAAATTAGTGGAGCCGAATATACCTGATGCATAGGAGGCGAATACCAATCGTCAACAATAACTTTTAATGGTTATCATAATGTCAAAACAAGTGTTCATCAGTCTTCCGGTAAAGGATTTAAAAAAGACAAGGGCTTTTTACGAAGCAATCGGATTTACCAACAATCCCCAGTTCACCAAACCGCTGCCTGCATGGTGTGGAGCGAGGCAATTTACGTGATGCGGCTTACCCATGGCAAGTGCAAACAATTTATCTCTAAATCCATTATAGATGCCCAACAATCCGTCGGCGTAGTTAATACCTTATCGCCGGACAGCAATGATCAGGTAAATACATTTGCACAAAAAGCGCTTCATGCCGGCGGCAGGGCGTATACCGAACCTAAAGACTACGGCTTTATGTGGCAGCGATACGTGGAAGACCCGGATGGCCATAACTGGGAGGTGATGTATATGGACATGAGCAAATTTCCGGCCTAATTATCGCCAATGAAATCAACGGAGGGCACCCCTTTTCAAGCCATCGGTTGAAATGCTTGCCGAAACCAAAGTAGGAGCGGGAGCCGTTAATCATACAAGGACCACCAGCTCCTCCGGCCGACGATTATAGCGGTTATCTTTCGCTGTTGAGTCAAGATGAATGCTTACGGATCTCGATCTCCAGGACTTTGCGGCAACCGTCGGCACGGAAGGCTTAAGGCCAAACGTCTGCATGCATTCCCGACGCTTACCATCCGGGGTTCTGCTTTAAGACGTCACCCGGGTACAGCGAAATCTCCCCGGTAGGAATGGGCCATAAATAGTATTTTGGCGCTATTATCCGTTGGGGATTATCGGGATACACCACAATATAGCCGTCGTCGTTTACCGTTACCTCATCGTTATCCTGGACTTTAGCGCCGAGAAAAGCGTCGGGGTTCTTTTCCGTATCCATATAGTCCAGTTTATGCCAGCGAAGCAGGTCTTCCAGCCTGAACCCATCCATCATCAGCTCGTCTCTTCTGTCCCGGCGAATTTCCCAGATCAGGGAGGTTACGTCCTCGTCCTTTTTTGGATCTACAAACGGGACGCCATTCACCGCCGTTCCCTGGTGGCCATTTAACTGCAGGGGCGCTACCTGCGCGCGTTGCCTTAACAGATTAATGGAAATATCCAGGTCGTTTTGTGTCATGGTATACGCGCCTAATTTATCCAGTTCGGCGCAGGCTTCCGCATAGTTTTCCAGTGTTTCAGCCAGCCAGAAGATAGGCGCGTCCGTATAATTATACGGGGCGGTATTGGTTTTTCCCGCCGTTACCGTATCGCCGGGGGACGAATCCAGCGGCAGGAATTTCGTCGGGCGGAATCCCGTACTGGACTTCATGCCGCCGGCCCTTAAATGCCCGAGATAGCAATAAAAGAAATCCACTGTTTGCAGCAGGCGGCCATCCCGGTTAGCCCGTACATTCTGAATATTATCGTCGCCTTTATACTTCGGGGACAAACTGATCGGCAGCCCGTCGGTACATACGTAAGATTCAACGGCGGATTTGGTAAGGCCGCGGTATTCCGTCGTACTGTTGCAATAACCGATCAGGCAATGGGTCATTACCCCTTCTTCATACGTTTTATAAAGGATGACTTCAGGATTGCCGGAAAGGTCATAAGAACTGTACACGGTTTTATAACGATCGCTTAAGGAATAACCCGCCTGCATCAATTCAGCCGAGGCGTCTTTACATTCCTGGAGGTATTTAGCCGCCCGTTCGTTGTCGTGTTCATTGTATTCCGCCCAGGTACCCGCGAAAAGACACACCCGTGATTTCAGGGCCAGGGCCACATCGGCATTAACCGTGTTGGGAGCGGCTTCGGCCTTTGACCGGAGGTTGGCTATGGCAAAATCCAGGTCCGCCAATACGCTGTCCATCACCATATTCCGCGGATCGCGTGGCTTATAAATGGCGGAGTCCTGGGAAATATCCAGCACCTGGCTGTACCAGGGCACGTCGCCGAACCTTTCTATCAGTCTAAAATAACGCCAGGCCCGAAAGAAACGGGCCACCCCAATCCAGTGATTTTTGGCCGCCTCATCCAGGTTCATTTTCTGCACGCTCGCGATCATCAGGTTGGCTTTACGGATATCGCCGAAGGCCCAGTTCGCGTCGGCGGCAGGCGCGTTTTTATCAAATTGTTCAAAGGTGGGGTTTGCCTGGTCGTCGTTAAAACTGCTGAAATAAAACCTGCCCGGGCTCCAGCCTTCGTTATAGCCGGTGATCATATCATTGTAGAACCCCCAGGCGAAGGTTGCGACCTTGCTCTCGCTGTTCCAATAGGTGAGGTCCGAAAACTGGTCCGGCGGCTGTACGTCCACATACTTACTGCATCCTGCCATAAGCAAAGCGGGTATCGCTAACAAGGAAAGCGTTTTTATATGTTTTAATAATCTTTTCATGATAAAGCGTTTTTGAGATTAAAAGGTTACCTGTACACCAAAAGAATAATTACGTTGGAAAGGGAATGTCCTCCCCGTATAGCCCAGCTGGCCATCTGTAATTTCCGGGTCCAGGGGAACGCCGACATCCGCTATCTCAGCCAGGTTTTGCCCGCTGACATATACCCTGAATTTATACAAATGCACCCTTTCTACCAGCGACTTAGGCAATGTGTAGCCTATGGTCACATTTTTCAGCCTGCAGTAAGCCAGGTTAAGTAAATATTTGGTTTGGGGGTAGAAATTATGGCTTCCCGAGTATATCCCGCCTATGTTCCCTCCGGAGTTACCGGCATAGGGATTAGGGTACTTGGCATCGCGGTTATCTTCCGTCCAGTAATCCAACTGGTGTTTATACAGGATCTGGGCACCGCTGTACATCGGGATAACCATGTCTCCGAGGCCCCAGTAACTTCGTTTACCTACGCCCTGGAGAAAAACATAGAGGTCAAACCCCTTCCAGCTGCCTCCCAGCTGCGCGCCATAGAGATAATGGGGCTGGGTGTTGCCGATGACGGTAAGATCCCCATGGTCGGTAGCGGTAGACGTTCCACCGTCGATGACCCCATCTCCGTTCAGGTCTTTATACTTTATATCGCCGGGACCATAAGTAAAGTTTCCGCTTTCCAGTTTTTCCTGGCTGGGTGATTTGGCGACATCCTCCTCCGACTGGAAATAACCCGCGGTAACGAAGCCCCAGATGTCCCCGTAAGTCTCTCCCGCGTAAAAAATAGGGTCGGAAGCGTCATAGGGCCTTAGCGTCTTGCCCGGGTTGTTCCATTTGGTGATCACCGCGTGGTTGTTCGCCAGGCTCAGAATGGCAAATACCTTAAAATCGTCATTGATCGGATAATTCAGGTTTAAGGCCAGTTCAAAGCCCCTGTCCCGCATATTGCCCTGGTTGGTCCTGGGCGAGCTGGCGCCAAAAGTAGCGGCAACGGCGTTGGTGCTGAGCATGCCGAGGGTCGTACGCTGGTACCAGTCGAAGCTGCCGCTGATGTAATTTTTCCAGAGGCCGAAGTCCACGCCGAAATCCAGGGTTTTTACTTTTTCCCAGGACAGGCTTTTCGCTACCGCGATCGGGTTAGTGAAAGTCGATACGGTAACCCCGTCGACAATCCAATCGGCCTGGTAGCTGTTCATGAAAGGAATAAAATACTGGCCACCCACGTCCAGGTTACCGATAGACCCCAGGGAAGCCCGCAACTTGAGGTCGGTAAAAAGCGGTTTGATGAACCGCATAAAAGGCTCCGAACTGATGCGGTAGCCTATAGACCCGGAAGTAAACAGCGCCCAGCGATCCCGTGGAGAATAAGCGGACGCCCCGTCATAGCGGCCATTCAATTCCAGCAAATATTTGTCTTTGTACGCGTAGTTTATCCGCCCAAAGAAGCCCGCGTAGGCCGCGTTGCCGTGATTGCTTCCCACCAGCTGATCTCCTGTTGCCAGGTTCAGCTCCGGCTTGCTCGGATCCAGCATATCCTGTCTTTCCGCATAAAACCCGATGTCTTCATTGTCCTCGGCATTCATGCCGGCCATTACTTTTAAATGATGGATGTCCTTAAAAGTATTATCATAGGTGATGAAGCCGTTAAACGTATTCACGATGTTGCGGCTGGCGCCATAAGTAGTCTGGTGAGAACCGGCCGAAGCCACATCTTCCAGCGGAACGTCTTTAGACCACCAGTTCCATAAGACGGCCGGTCCGCCTACTTCGTGCCTGAGCACATTATCCCGCCCGATGGTATAGTGCGCCTCGACGCTCAGGTGTGGGGCAGGGCGGAAAATAGCCCCCAGGTCGGCCCGCGCGTAGTTATCCACGACGGTATTGGTCCGGGCTTCATGCAGATAGCCTATCGGCCCCCTGAAGTAATCTCCCTTCCAGGTACCATAGGGCATGTAAGCCGGCCAGCGCCACATGTAGTAAAAGAAAGACTGGTAAGGATAAGGCTCCGTGTATTTGAAGTTCCGGTACATCACTTTGGCGCTGAGGTCCAGCCAGTCGGTAGCCGCCACATCCACCGCCGCGGTGACATTGTATTTCTTCACATCGTCGGGGTTTACCTGGTAGATGCCGCCTTTGTGGTTGTAGCCAAAGGACATATAGTACCCGGTTTTTTTCGTTCCCCCGGTAACCGATAAATGATGGGACTGCTGAGGGGTAAACTTCCGCAGCATAATGTCTTTAATATCCCATACCCGGTAGAAGTAAGGTTGCGCGCCGAGGGTAAAGTCCTCGCCTTCCACCATTTCATTGGTGGCGCGTTTACCCCTGTAGGTCTCCTCCCACGTCTTCACCCCCTCCAACGCCTGGGAGAACTGCATCCCGAACAGTTCCGGCGAATTATTTCCGGCGCGTTTGGCGCCGTGCAGGATGCCGGGGATGCCTTTCACCGGATCGGAAAAGTCGGGAAGCACCGTAGGGGTATTCCAGGAAAAATTATCCGAATACCTGACCCGGGTCGGCTGGTTGTGGTGGCCATATTTCGTCTTGATCAACACCACACCGAAAGCGGCTCTCGCCCCGTAGATAGAGGCGGACGCGGCGTCTTTCAACACCGTAATGCTTGCAATATCGTTGGCGTCGATGATCGACAGGTCTTGGGTGGGCACATTATCTACCAGGATCAGGGGAGCGCTGGAACCGTTTACCGAACCGACGCCTCTCAGCCTGATCGCCGCCGCGGTGGTGAGGCCGCCGTTTCCGTAGGTGATCGCCAGCCCGGGCACGATACCCTGCAAGGCCTTGGTCACATCGATCAGCGGTTTGCTTTCGAAAGTTTTTTCCACATCCACGGTTGAAACCGCCCCCGTGAGGTCGGCTTTTCTTTGTGTACCGTAACCTACCACCACCAGTTGCCGGAGGGAATGTTCTCCCGGCTGCAGCAAAATAACATAGCTGGAAGAGGTGTCCAGGGGCACGGTTTTGCTTTGATAACCTACATAAGATACTTCGAGGGAACTGGCGTCAGCGGGAATTTGCAGGGAAAACCGTCCCTGGTCGTCGGTAACGGTTCCCGCGTTGGTGCCGGTCGCCACGACCGTAGCGCCGATAATGGGTTGATTGTTGGAGAATTCCTGCACCTCTCCGCTTACCGTCCTTTGTTGCGCCCAGAGGGTGGCAGAAACCAGCACCAAAACGGGTACAAGGAGTACAAGCTTTTTCATAGTTGATGAAGTTTTAAAGATAAACGAATCAAGCGCACGCATGGGGAATCGCGCGAACTTCAAAAAATGAGTAGTAAGCGTTGATCAAAGCGGAATGCGCAAAATTGCGCTTTCTCTTTGTAAATGTACGCATAAATCCGAAAAACAAAACTTTTTTTGGATTATTTTTTCCCGGAGCGGAAATTTTATTTTTAAAAGCCAATGCCCGTTTCTTCCGATTTAAAAGCGCTTCTTTTAACCACCGCGGCACCCCGTGGAGCGAAGGAAGGAATAGCGGTTACTTTGGGTTCAAACGGTTCAAAAAGTAGGACAGGGACTGCAAGTGATCAATGTGGTCGGGCGCGGTATTGCCGGCAAAGCCCAGGACCCAGAAGTTATTCTTCCGGGCTTCGCTTATTTGCTGCATACCCATCGGTCCCCATTTCAGCACCGGATGAACGCGTACCTTCAGCCTGGTCAACAGGTAATGAGCCGATTCCGTCGTACTGACAAAAGTGCCGGGGAAGAGCTCAGAATGGGTGAACAAAAACTTTTTTCCGGCCTGCGCGTTTACCGCAAGCCGGCAAAACCGCAGAAAACCGACGTAGGCGGAAGAATCCACCCTTCCGCCCTCGGCCAGCACTTGTCGCTCGGGAACATAGCTGGCGTGCAGGCCGTCCAGCAGCAATACCGCGTCTATTTGCCGGCGGTTGCTCTTCTGCTCCAGCAGCGCTCTTACCGCCCCGTAACCCGCGCTGAAACCACTGACGATAATATCACGAAAGCCGATGGCGTGCCCGAGGCTGTCCCGGAGCACGACCTCTACCGAATCCAACAGTTTTTGAAACAAGGTGGTATCCAGGAACGGTTTTTCATATGCCGAGGAACCGGCGCCCAGGTTAACCGCGACGGCGATCAACCGGCCGGGGTAATGTTCGGCCGCATAGTCAACGACGTTCTCCCTGCCATGAAAATGAACCAAAAGATCCGCCGCAGCCTGCTCCGCCGTTTTTAAAGGAACATACACGGAAACCGGCCGGGGGAGCAGCCCGCTTATGCTAAAATGATAACCGGGATAGGGCCCGGGCGGGATGCGTTTATGCGAGCGGGTATATTCCGCCATCGGCGACGGGTATTGCGCCATCGGCCTGGTGGCCTGCGCCCGCGCGGCCATGCCGCAAATGATTAAAAGGGCAAGGCTCAACAGATTTTTCATTCCCTTGGCCATGGCCTTTACTCGGATTTAGGGTAGCCGTTGGTGTAATAATCCAGGATAATATGAGTGGGGCTGCTTGAAAGGGTATCGAATTTTTTTCCTATGGCGTACCAGGTATAATTTCTCGTCTCGCTGGCGCCGACGCGCTGGTCTCTGGCCAGGACAATATTGGTACCGGTTTCACGAATCGTATACTCGTCATTGACCGGTACTTTCACATAGTCTTTCACGCCTTTATACGGAACAGCCGAAAAGACGACTTCTCCGGATTTCTGGGAAACCACATCTACCGTCTGGTCGGTCTTGATCAGGTTGACAAATTGCGCCATAATATAGCCGCTGTCCGTCGGCGTGTCCTGATTAGTCAGCACGACAAAGGGATCTTTTCCTACATCGCCATTCCAGATGATCCCGTAACGCTTTCCCTGCTGCAGGTCGACGTCGCCGCTGACCACGGACTCGAAAGTAGAGTCGTTGACCGCCAGTTTCACGGTTACTTCGCTGTTGCCCGATGGAATGGCCGCATACTCCACGGACGCCGGAAAGAGATCGGCGAACGACAAGGCGTTGCCGGTAATTTTTTCCGTATTGATATAAAACTGATAAGAGGCGTCCGCATCCGGATTGCTGTTCAGAATCTTGACCTGGGCGCAATCGCTGCAACTTTTGCTTACATCAATGATGTACTTTTTCTCGCAAGAGGAGCACAGTACAGCTGCTATGGCGCAAAAAGTAAGGAATAAAAGAGTCCGCTTATTCATGATGCTTGTTTTAGGAATGAAAATTTTAATCTGTTTTGCTAAACCACATTTCTTTGGTGTGATAATCCGGTTCCAAGGCGCCAATCTTTTCCAACGCCTTTTTGTTCCAAACATATTCCGAATTATACCGCGGCCGTACCCGGTATACCAATTTGCCGTTATTGTCGTCAAAAAGCTCCGCTTCATCCGGAGGGGTGAAGTTGACAAATACCTGTTCGCCGGTCTCCGGATCCTTATCGGTATAATGGTACTTGCGCAGGTCGGTCCAGGCCTCCACATAGCCAAAGCCCCATAAAGCGATAAACTTCTGGCACATGATGTCCGACAAGGTCAGCGCGTCGGGACTGGCGGGGATGACTTCCGGATTACTTAAGTAGGTAGTCGCGTCCGCGGAGGCGGGATCTATGCCGCAGAACTTCATATGAGCGGTTATGCCGTTTTTGTACGCCGCTAAGGCGGTAGCCCTGTCCCCTTTTATGTAAGCGGCCTCCGCCTTACAAAACTGCAGTTCCGCGTAGGTCATGAGCGGAAAGGGAACATGCGCGAACACAAAGTGCCCGGGATCACTGTGGGTGCCGCTGTTGGAGGCGTTGCCATAGGGGTTTTTCAGTTTATAGGCCCCCGTATTGCCGTGGTAGCCCGTGTCTCCGGCGATGGGATCCGCCCCCCGGTATACGCCCGACAGGTCAGTCACCAGCATCCGCGGCATGCGGGGATCCGATTGGCCAAACACCGTTCCGTCCATCAGCTGGACAATGAATTCCGACTGCCGGTAGGTGCCAAAATTATTTCTTGTGGGGCTTAAAAAGTTGGCATCCGCCGAAGAGTTGTCGGCAAATGGCACCTCGGCGTTATCACTGTTGTCCGCGAAGGACTTATCCACCCAGGCGATCACGGAATCCGGCTGGTAGTATTTCGCGCTTTTATTGGAGAGCGATTGCATCGCGCGCGCCTTCAGGCCGTAGACAAACTTGATCCACCTGCTCCGGTCGCCCTCATAGATGAGGTCGCCCCTTGCGAGGTTGGTCTGTGAGACGCCGCCGTCGGTCCTGCTGAGGTACATGAGGGCCGTGTCGCATAAGGCGAAAACCGTTTGATAAACATATTCCTGCGAATCGTAGTCGTATTCCGTAATCGACGGATCCTGGTTTCCCTGCAGCTTCACGGCCAGCGGGCCATGGTAATCGGTACCTATCAACCACCCCCAGGCCCGCAATGCTTTACCTACGCCTACATAATCCCATTGTTTGTCCCGCATGCCGTTTTTGATCATCATCGTCAGGTTCTGCCCCATGTCAAAATAGATCATGCGCCAGATCTGCCCCATCGCGTCACTGTTGATATAATAGCCCATCTGGTCAGCGGCCGTATTCCCCGTGACATACTGGAAAAACTGTATATACCGGCCCAGATACCGCGCGTCAAAGCCCACATCCACCGCGATCCTTGTTTCAATAGGGCTGAGCCAAAGCGCCGCTTCCACATTATCCGGATTGCTCGGATCACTGTTGATGTCCAGCATGTCCTTACAGCCACTCATGGAAGTTAAAAGGATGAGCGTCATTAACGCGGGCAATGCGTATTTTATAAAATTATTTTTCATGATCCCTGATATATTTAAAGTTTGGTCGATTTGCTTGTTGCTCCTTTACCTGCGGCCGTCTCAGAACCGGGCGTCCAATGTGAAATTAATCACCCGGGGAATGCCCACGGCGTTATAGTCCATGCCGGTTCCTCCACTGCCCAGGGTGGCCGCCGTCGTCCCGTTGACATCGGGGTCCTGTCCCAGGTAGTTGGTAATCATAAAAACATTGGAGGAGGAGACCCCGATGCGGATGGCTTTGATCGTAGATTGGTCTTTAAACCATTTTTCCGGCAGGGTGTACGCGATGCGTATGTCGCGCAGCCTGATCCAGTTGATGTCCTTTTCAATATAGTCGGACTCGACGCTGGTTAAGGAATAATAATCCGTATAGTTCAAGGGGGTAATCTGAATGGTATTTACCGTAGGATGGGCCGTATTTTCCAGTCCGTCTTTCAATACGCCTTCCACCACCACGGGCGTTTCCCGGTTTAGCGTCCGGGGGCTCATCCCTCTGCGGTACATCGCTAACTCGGTGGCGTTATACACGTCGCCTCCTTTTCTGAAATCAAACAAGAAAGAAAAGTCAAAGTCCTTCCAGCGAAAATGGTTCACCAGCCCACCGGTGAAATCGGGCGCCCGGTCGCCTATAATTCCCCAGTCGACCGTTTTATAAGGATGCCCGTTGGCGGGGTTGATAAGGATCTGCCCTTTGTCGTTGGTTTCCCAGGTCGCCCCGGTAAAGGTCGTTAAAGGACCGCCTACCCTCATGCCATTCCGTACGTTAAAGGCCAGCCAGGTATCGGAATTATAGAACTCATCCACGCCGGAGGGCAACGACAATAATTTGCTTCTGTTGAAGGCGTAGTTCAGGGTAATGTCCCATTTAAGATCCGGCGTTTGTAACGGCGTCCCCGTCACGGTAATTTCCAGTCCGTGATTAGTCAGGCTTCCCCCGTTGATGGTATAAAGCACGAAGCCGGGAATATATGATTTACGGATTAGCGGCACGATCTGATGTATCGATTTGGTCTTATAATATTCGCCGTCGAAGGTCAGGCGGCCGGAAAAGAATTCCAGATGCGTGCCGAAGGAATGCGTTGTCGTCTGTTCGGGCACCAGGAAAGGACTCGGCCCGAAGAAGTTATAGGCGAAACCGCCGCCGGTCGTCGTCTGCGGCAGTAAGGCGGGCGATATCTGGTAGGGCGGCGCGTCTTTACCCACCTGGGCGATAGAGGCGCGGAGCTTCCCAAAAGTAAAGACACCGCCGCTTTTCAGGCTGGCCAATGCCGGCAGTTCCGTAAAAGCAAAACTCACGTTGGCGGAAGGATAAAAGAAGTGGTTCCTTCCTATCGGCAGCGTAGACGTCCAGTCGTTTCTTCCGGTAACCTGCAGGTTGACGATGTTGCCGTAGCCGATGTTGAACTCCCCGAATACGCCGATCAGCCGTTTTCGAACCAGGGAGGTGCGGTTGGCGATAGTCGTGGGGTCGGCGATGTTAAGCGACACAAAGTTGTTCACCTGGAACCGCTCCCCGCGTTGCGCCTCCGTATTGGTCTTGTAGTCATAGTAGGCGTTCCCCAGCATCAAAGCGGAACTCCATTTGCCAAAGTCTTTGTGAAACCGCGCCATCACGTGGGTATAGATATTTTGTTTACGCCGGGTGTACTGATCGATACGTCCGCCATAGGAGTACCCGTGGATGGAATTGGCGTTGTAATAGATCATCCCATGGGTCGTATAGGCGTCGTTGCCGATTCTTCCGGTGATGGTCAGCCAGTCCAATGGGTCGTAAGTAAGCCCTACATTGGTAATGCTGCGGCGTGTCTTGTCATAGAAATGGTTTTTGTGGACCGCGAAGAACGGGTTCTCAAACTCGCCGTCGGGATTCAGCTCGGGATCCACCATCAAGCGGGACCCGTCGGGATTTAAGTAGTCCCGCACATCCATGTAGGGCGGCCACAGGTAAAGGCCGTATAAGAAGCTCGTGGGTCCTTTTTCCGCCTTGGTATTATCGCTCTGGATGTATTGGATATTGGCGTCCATGGACAACCTTTCGGAGATCTGCGCCGTCGTCTTTAAAGACAGGTTAATCCGCTCGTATTTCGTGGTCGGCACGACCCCTTTATTGTTCAGATAGCTCGTGGACAGCCGGTAGGTCACTTTCTCGCTCCCGCCCGAGACCGACAGGTTATGCTGTTGCTTGACCCCGGTACGGAAGAAGTGATGGATATTATCGTACCGCTTGACATCCGGATCGATTTTCGGTCCCAAGAAATAAGACGTTCCCGGATCATAAACGCCGTTTCTTCCTTTATTGTAGACCTGCTGTGTGTTATAAAAACGAAACAATTTGGAGGTGGTCACCACGGCGTTATAGTTTACCCGCATTTTCCCGGCCTCGCCCTTTTTGGTGGTGATCACGATGGCGCCGCTGGTGGCGTCAATGCCGTATAAGGCGGTAGCCTCCGGCCCTTTCAATATGGTGACGCTTTCAATGTCGTTGGGGTTCAGGTCGCCGATGCGGCTGCTGAAATCAAAACGCCGGTTCGCGTATTCCTCCGACTGGGTCAGGGTGCTGGTGTTGAAGGTGCTGTTATCCACCGGCACGCCGTCTACGATAAACAAGGGCGAATTTCCGAGGCCGATGGAGTTGATCCCCCGCAGCCGGATCGCGGTGGAGGCCCCCGGCAGTCCGCTGGTCGGCGTTACGGTCAGTCCGGCGACACGCCCCTGCAGGGCGGTGACAAAGTTATCACGATGGGTCTCCTCTATATCATCGCCACTGATCGTTTGTATGGCGTAGCCCAGCTTGCGGGCATCCTGCCGCTGCCCCATGGCGGTAACGACCACTTCTCCCAGGGCGGCCTGACTCAACGCCAGCGTTACATCAATGGTGGAGGAGGCGCCTACCGTAACCTTTTTACTTTTATACCCGATAAAGCTAAACTCCAGCACGTCGCCCTGGGCGGCGCGGATCTGGTAATGGCCGCTGGAATTTGCCGTCGCCCCGCGGTTGGTTCCCGCTACCCGGACGGTAACGCCCGCGAGCGCTTCCCCGTTTGGCCCGGTAACCGTACCGCTTATTGTTTTCTGTTGTGCCCAGAGGCTGGCATAAACCAGCATCAACAGGCATCCAAGGAGTACTTTTTTCTTCATTGGTATGCGTTTGAAAATAAAAAAAATCCAAAGCCCTGTTTTCCGGCAGGGCTTCGCCAAAATATATACAAAAAATAATATTGTCTTCTCAGATCGAGACCGCACAAAGGGTTTAACGATTGGCTTCACAGGACAAATACGCGTAGGTTTTCTCCGTCCTTTCAATCCGCATTGCCGCTTCCATCGCTCACTCCTTCGCAGCTTGTGCGAAGTGACGTTGTACAATGCGTTTTTCTGCGCAATTCAGTAGTAAAAATAGGCATATATTTTATTATTCCAAAAATATTTTTGCCGTTCCGGAAGAATAAAATAACCACCGGCAGGGAATTATTTCCATTGCACCAGGGCGGAGGGTTCGCTTTCCGCATTGTCCTGGTTCAGGGTGGTGACACAGTAATATCCGGCTTCGCTAACCGGAAAACTGCGCTGATCAGTGATAGCGAGCACTTTACCGGGCTGCTTCTTATCCGCGAAATAATAGACGACGGAACGGGTACCGCTTTGGCTGTCCCAGTTGAGATAGGCGCCCTGGATGCTTACGTTCTTCGCTTTCACCGGCGGCGCGGCCACCTCCCGGCCCAAAAAGGGGATTACCGCGGGATCGCTGTAAAGGGCGGCCAACTTATCGGTAACGCCGATTTTGTTCAGCGGGATAAACCGTGCGCTGTACAGCGCCTGTCCCACCACTTTATCGTTTTTGCGGACCAGATCGAACTGCCTTTGCAATTCCGCCGTGGATTGAAAAGCCGCGGGCGCGTCGGGATCGCCAAACCTGTAGTAACCATGACCGACCATCAAGGCCGCCTTGTAATGGTAATGGGACCAGTAGTTCAGGTTGGTTTTAAAGTCATTGTAGGGGTTGCCGATTTCATGGTAGAGCTGCGGAATGATCACATCCACCCAGCCCGATTTGCACCACTTGACCACATCGGCGAAGAGGGTGTTGTAGTTATAGTCTTCGTTGGGCGCGGGCGAAACAGAAAAAACGACTTCCGGCTTCGTCGCCACGATGACGTCGTGTACCGCTTCTATGGCTTCATTCACGTTCGCTCTTCTAAAATCCGCTACCGAGCTGTACGGCTTACCGTACTGCGCGTACTCCTCCTCGTCCGGAATGGTCTCTCCGGCCGGATAAAAATAATCGTCGAAATGAATGCCGTCCACCTCGTATTTGGTAATCAGTTCTTTTACGATGTCCACGAGCCGTTGCCGCACTTCCGGCAGGGCGGGATTATAGATCTGTATCTTGTCGAGGTTCAAGACCCAGTCGGGGTTCACCGAAGGGTGCAGGGCGGCAAAAGGTGTTCCGGAACCCGCCCGGGTGTCAATGCGGTAGGGGTTCATCCACGCGTGAAACTCAATGTTTCTTTTGTGGGCCTCTTCTATTAAAAATCGCAACACGTCATAGCCCGGGTCCTGGCCCCGGGTGCCGGTGATCGCTTCGCTCCAGGGTTCATAGGAAGAAGCATAAAAGGCGTCGCCCATGCCCTTGACCTGGAAAAACACGGCGTTGATGTTTAACGCCTGAAATTTTTCAAGAAAATCGATATACAACTGCTTCTGCGCGGCCACGTCGTATTTTCCCTGCGGCCAGTCCAGTTCCCAGACCGTGGTGATCCATACGGCGCGCATTTCTTTTTTAGGAAAAACCAGCTCGCCGCCGGTTTCGGTTCCCGTAGTCGTATCCGGCGCAGGATCAGGAGTTACCGCGTCATCGCCCTTCTTACAGGAATAAAGCACTACGGCAAAGAAGGCAACCAGGGCGCAATAAGACAGTAATTTTCTCATCAGGTTTCTTTTGTTTTACATCAGGCATCGTTCAAGCGTTTTCCTCGCTTTCTATGCAGGCGGCCCGGCTCAAGGCGCCACCGCCGCTGCGCGTCCCGTTCTCCCAACCGGCCTGCAAGGCGGACAGGTCCCCTTAATCCAGCTCCTTTTTCGGAAATTCAACCAGCACAAATCCGGCGTCCGTGGAGGCCGCGTAAAGGAGGAGCGATTGATCTTTTCCCTCGGCGTCTTTGGTCACGTACCAGCCGGCTTGCGAGGAAGGCGCGGAATTTGTCGGGCCCAGCAGCGAGTAGCTGTACAGTTCCTTTTTTTCGGATTCCTCGAAGATCTTCAGCGCTTCCACTACATTTTCCCCTTTGGTAATGTCATAGACCTTCAGCGCCACGGCGTCGGACCCTCTCCTGGCGGAAGTCGTCATGATCAGGTAGCGTTCATTGTTAAAATACACCACCCGGGCATCGGATCCTCTCAGGGGCACCGCGGACGCGTCCAGCGTATAGACCACTCCCCCGCTGCTATTTGCCACCATAATGGGTGCTTCGTAGCCGGTTAAAAGGTAGTTTTCGCTCTCACCCACCTGGTTGTAGGACATAAAGGAAGTAAGACCGGTTTGGGTAGGAAGTACTTTAGGGTCGGAAACCGTGGTAAAGTTGGTCACCTTTAACCGCAGTATCGCGGTCACCGCGTTGTCCCCAAAATACATAAAGCCATTGCCGTTTTCATCAAGATTGACCGACATGTTATCGCCATGGCGGCCGCCGGCGCCCAGGCCTGCCGCGTCGATGTCCGCTATGGTCTCCGGGGCGGCCGCAGGGTCGCTCCAGTGGTAGACCTTGAGGTTAGAGCCTATGGCCAGGTTGGCTACATAGATGTGTCCGTTTACTACCGCTCCGCAGTCGTAGTCGTAAATACCGCCGTCGACCCCCGTCAGGTTAAGCGGTATGGGACTCACCTTGTTTTCCTTAAGGTCGCTGACCTTTAATACGTGCGGACCGTCCGTATCACGGGATACCACCAGCACGGAATTCCCGTCGAAGCCCGTTCCGCGTACCAGAAGCCCATGGAAAGAAGGATATACCGGGTTGCCCAGTTCGTTATTGGTATAATCATACACCTGCGGCTTGGAAAAATCGGCCCCGTACACCGGCACAAGCAACCTGATCGTCACTAAATACTCCCGGAAGCGGGTGCCGTTGATTACCTTCACCACAATGGTCTTCCAGGTATCTCCCGGTTCGAAATTAAAATCATAGGTCTCCTGGTCCAGCTCCGCGCCCGGGGACATCTCCGCTTCAAACTTTATGGAAGACAAGTCCGTCAGGGTATCAATACGCGGGAAAGAGACCGTTTTGGTGTTCTCATCTACCGTCCCTTCGACCACCGTGCTCCCGTTCGCGCCGGCATTGACGATCTTCAGGGACTGCAATACCACTTGCTTATCCGGCATGCTGATGTTTTCGGGGTAATCCTTTGAACAGGAAAACAGCACCATCAAAAGGGTAGTGATGGCTAAATATTTCGTTTTAAAAATTTTATCATACACCATAACTATGTATTTAGTTTATTACTTCAAATAAAGGCAAAACCTATAATGTTTTAATTATTCTGGGGCCATCCTTCTGTCTGCTTTAGCTCATATCCTTTTGCCTGGTAGGCGTCCATCTGCACTTTTCCCACGGGCGCTAAGTAGGGATTGACGTTGCTGAGGTTCAAAAACGGCAGCCTGCCGCTGTTGATGGTATTCCTGTAGAAACCCCGCATTTCCTCATCGTTGCTTCCGTCATACACCACTATGGTCCCATCCAATTTTACTACGGATATTTTTCCCGCGTTGCCGCTGTTTAATTCGTCGGGCATATCTTCCGGGAAATTGATCCAGGTCCCGGATAACAAGTCGGGTTGCGCCTCGGTATCCATGTTATCGAGTTGATGCCAGCGCTTCAAGTCTTCAAAACGCGAGTATTCAAAGGTAAACTCCATCCGGCGTTCTCTCCTGATCTCCCAGATCAATCGCGGCACGTCCGGATCGCGGGCCGGATCATCCGGCAGTTCCGCCAGTGTCAATGGCGCGGTTTGTTCCACGCCCCGGTCGATGGCGTCCTGCGCCAGGGGCCTGCTTCTTATCGCGTTGATGGTGCGGTCCAGGTCATCCTGGGTAACGGCGGCCCCGCCCAACGTAGCCAGCTCCGCTTTCGCCTCCACGTAGTTCAGCAGCACTTCCGCGTACCGCAATACCGGGTAATCCGTCTCATTGTTGTCGCTGATAAACGGTGAGGGGGGCGTTTCTCCCGCTTCGGCGATCTTCTCGATATCCCGGGGTATAAACTTAACCACGTACAAGTAGGAGGCTTTGTTCATAATCGTGGGCTCGTGATGAAACGTCGCTTCAAAACGCGAATCCCGCGTGTTAATCAGGCTGTCGAGACTGAAGTCCGAAGTATTGGGCAACTCCGAATTTTGCCAGGCCTTGCCATCGGTGCATATGTAGGATTTGATCAAGGCGGTCGTAGGGCCTATCGCCAGCGACTCCAGCAAGTTACAATAGGTGGCCGTGGAATGGGTTACGCCTACGGCCGCGTCATAGTTTCGGTACAAGACAACGCCGCTGTTCCCGCTCAGGCTCTCGGAAGAAAACAGGCTGCGGTAGTCGTTTGAGATGGCGTACTTCCCGCTCTGCATAACGATGTTTCCCGCTTCTATGGCCAGCTGAAGGAATTTTTTAGCCCGTTCGTTGTTCTGGTAATAATATTTCTGCCAGGTGCCCTCGAACAGCGCGATTCTGGAAACAAAACCCGCGACAACATAGCGGTTAACGAACTGGTCTCCGTCATCGGCCCGCACGTTTTCCATGGCGAATTTCAAATCAGCGTATACGGCGTCCATCACCGAGTCCCTGGGGGTCCGGGGTTTGTACAGATCGTCCAGGTCCGTGTCCTTCACCACATGATCATAATAGGGCACATCCCCGAACTCAACGGCCAGCTCCCAGTACCGGAACGCCCGGAAGAACCGGCCGATGCCCATCCAGTGGGCGTAGGCTTCTTCGGTCAGCACATCCTGCATTTTGGTTTTCAGCCGGTCGATCATGATGTTCACCGACCTGATCGTCGTCATGTTCCATATCCGGCGGTTGGGCACCGCTCTTGTGAAATTAGACTGGTTTCCCCGGTTTAAGGCGTCGTCGCTAAACGTATAGCCCATCAGGGCCGGGGTAAAACCCGTGCCGAAGCCGGAAAAGAAGTCGGGGTAATACTGATTGGCGTAAAGCCGCACATTATCCTCGTTGGTCCATACCGTTTCGTCGTTGGCAACGGTCAGGGGCGGCCTTTCCAGAAAATCCTTACAGCCGGCCAAAAGCAAGACGAGGAGACTCAGCAGATATATATTTCTTTTCATCGCTATTCTTTTTATTTATAAAGTAATTTGAATGCCCATAGACGCCGACTTGAAGGCCGGGTTGGAGGTGCTTGTACGGCCCAGGTTGTAGTTTCTGTCGCCTTCAAGAATCGAGTACCCGGAAATAGCTTCGGGATTAATCGGCAGCCCTCTGAGGTTATCGAAATTAAACCAGTTCTCTATGGAGACATAGATGCGCGCATTGGTCAGGTGAATGCTTTTCAGGATATTTTCCGGAAGGCTGTATCCCAGGGTGATATTCTTTATCCGCAGGTAAGCCATGTTCAACATGTACCTGGTTTGCGGCCGCATCACATAACCCTGATTCGCGCCACCGAGGTTCCACGCCCGGGGATAAAAAGCGTCCGTCCGGTCCTCCTTCCAGAAGTCGCTGGCGATCGCTTCCGGCATGGCTCCTTCCTTGGCATAGAACCCGGGAATGGCCAGCTGTCCGCTGCCCCAGATGCTCCGTTCTCCGACGCCCTGGAGGAATATCGAAAAGTCAAAGGT
>CAYRJM010000055.1:0-20092 GCA_964424665.1 uncultured Chitinophagaceae bacterium | reverse complement strand
CGGGAACGCGCGGCAAGTGATCGGCGGGTGTTTTAATCCTTGGTCATTTCATGTAACTTTACCTGATCAAAATAAAGAAGCACAAGCGGGGTCAAATTCCTGATGTGCTTTTTGGCTATTACCAAAAAATGAAAAACATGAAGCTTGTATATGTACTCTTTTTATTGTTCGCTGCGACCTCGTCCGTTGCGCAAACCGCTTTTCAATTCGCGTTCATTTCCGACACCCATGTAGGCAGCTCCACCGGGGCGGCGGATCTGCGGGCGGTGGTAAAAGACATCAATGCCAACCCTTCCCTGGAATTCGTTATTCACTCGGGCGATATTACCGAATTCGGCACGGATGAAGAACTGGCTTTAGCCCGGCAAATACTGGACAGCCTGAATAAGCCCGTGTATGTCCTCCCCGGCAACCATGACGCCAACTGGTCGGAAAGCGGAGGCAACAGCGTGATCACGACGTTTGGCTCGGAGACCTTTGCCTTTCAATACGGGGGCTATTTGTTTTTAGGCACCGCTTCGGGACCTTTTATGCGCATGGGGCCGGGGCAAATCCCCCGGGAAGATATCGTGTGGCTGGATTCCGTGTTAACCCATATGGCCGACACGACCATGCCCGTTGTCTTTGTTAACCATTATCCCCTGGACGCGGGGTTGAACAACTGGTATGAGGCCATCGATCTGTTGAAAACAAGAAATATTCAACTTGTTCTTTGCGGGCATGGGCATCGGAACAAGCGTTACGCGTTTGAAGCTATTCCCGGGGTAATGGGCCGGTCTATTCTGCGCGCCGGTCAGGCCGTTGGCGGGTATAATATTGTCACGGTCAGAAATGACTCGGCTTTCTTTCAGGAGCGCATGACCGGAACGGAAACCTTAGCCGCCTGGGATACGGTTGCTTTATACGACCATCACTTTGCCAAACGGTCCGGCTCGGCTTCCGACCGGCCGTCATACGCGGTAAATCAAACATATCCGCAGGTAAAAACACGGTGGCAGTATAAGAACAAAAGCGATGTGGGGTCGGGAACGGCTTTTGGCGGCGGGTTGATCTATGGCACCAATACGAACGGCTATCTGTATGCGCTGGATAAAAAGACCGGCCGGCAGAAGTGGCGCTTCCGCACGAACGGGAAAATCTATTCTACACCGGCTGTCTCGGGAAGATACGTCGTGGTAGCGTCTTCGGATCATTATATCTATGCGGTTAACGCAAAGACCGGAAAACTGCGCTGGAAGGTTGAGACGTTAAAGCCCGAGGTAGCCTCCCCCCTCATTCACGACAAAACCGTGTATATCGGGTCTTCGGACGGCCGCTTTCGGGCCCTGGATTTAAAAACAGGGAAATTAAAATGGACGTTTGATACGGTGAGCGGTTTTGTGGTTTCCCGCCCGGTTTTTTATGCGGGAAAGATCTATTTTGGCTGCTGGGGGAATAACTTTTACGCTTTGTCGGCAAAGACCGGCGAACTGGTCTGGAAATGGAACAACGGCTATGCCAACCGCATGTACTCTCCCGCCGTATGCCAGCCCGTGGCTACCCGGGGCCGCATTTTTATCGTTGCCCCCGATCGGTATATGACGGCCCTCCGCGCCGCTACGGGAGAAGTGATCTGGCGAAAAAAGGACGAGGGGATACGCGTGCGGGAATCCATGGGACGCTCCGCAGACAGCACGCTGGTCTATGTGAAAACGATGGAAGGGGAGGTGTACGGTGTGTCCACTACCGCTGATTCCATGCGCCTGCCCTGGCATTCCGAAGTGCAGCTGGGCTATGAGATCTGCCCAACGCCTGTTGTGGAAAATAACGGCGTCGTTTTTATCCCCACACAGTCCGGCATGGTCTGCGCCTTAGACAAGGCCAGTGGAAATGTGTTATGGAAACATAAAATCTCCAACTGCCTGGTCAACAGCATTATGCCGATAGGCGACCGTCAGATCGTCGTCAGCACCATGGATGGTAAGATCACCTGCCTCGGGTTTTAACCGGGTGTTTACTGCTGCCGGTCGGCATAGCCGAAGACCTTTTTCAACAGGGGCGTAGCCCTGCTGGACAGGTTTTCCCGGATCTGTTTTTCTTCTTTGGCGATCATCACAAATAAACCATCGATGGCTCTTTGGGTAACGTAAGCGCTCAGGTCGGTATTGACCGGTTGTACCAGGGGGATCTTGTTGTACTGGGTAGTCACCAGGCCCCAGTAGCGGGTGGCGTCCACCTTGTTCAGGCTTTTGGCGATCACCGGCTGGAATTTGCCGGCCAGCTCCGCGGTAGTGGCTGTTCTAAAATAATGCGTAGCCGCCGTATCTTTCCCGAGTAGAATCTGGGTCGCGTCCCGGAAGCTCATGCTTTTTAAGGCGTTTACGAAAATGGGTAAAGCCTCTTTGGAGGCGTCCTCGGCGGCGCGGTTGAGCGAAAGGATGACTTTATCACACAGTTCCCCCATGCCTACGCTGCGCAGGGTGCGTTCTATCTTTTGGGCTTCGGGTGGAAATAATACCTTGATGAGGGAATTTTTAAAAAACCCGTTTTTTGCGGACACCTGGTTGACCCCTTGCTTAATGCCTATCTCCAGCGCCTGCTTCAGCGCCGAGTTGATTTCATAGTTGGTGGGGGTGGTGGTTGTCGTTGTCGTTCCGCCCGGCGTCGTAACCCCCGGTAGTCCGCTGATGGCCTGCAGGTTTCCGCAGGAAAAGGTAAAACTCGTCAGGCTGAGGGTAAGACAGGTAATAATCAGGTGCTTTTTCATGTGGGTTGGTATTTGTTTTCTGAAAAATTTATTGCAGGGTATCCCCGGCGGCGGGGTCCCTTGCAGTGGCGGTATCGCTGGTGGAGGCTGTATCAAAGGTTTCTTTTTCCATCAGGTCAATATCGCGGTTGATCAGGATCATTTCCCCCGCCCCCAGGGTATCTGTATTGGGAAAATCACTTGGGTAGGCTTTTGTGGCTATGAGCGTGCCGTTGAGGACTTTCAGGGACTGGCCGGGGCTGTCGCTGTAGGCGTCGACGGTAAAGTCAACGTGTTGCGCGGCGAGTTCCATCATGCCGGTATAGATGCGCACCGGGTAAGGCGCCGAGTCGATCGTGAAATGGGCGATACCGTCCAATTGCAGCAGACGGCTGCTGTTTTGCAGGCTGTCCATGACTTTCAAACTGGAAGCGGAGTCCAGTACCACATGCACATCGGTCGTCACGGCAAAGGCCTTAGGCGTGCTGGTCTTGTTCTCCAGCAGGGTGTAGCTGGCGGCTTCGGCTTGAAAGGGCGACGGGGTTTTTTGAACGGTGGAGGGCTTATTTTTACAACCGCCGATCAACAGCAAAGACACGAAAGAAAAAAGCCATATTTTTCTGTGGTAGTCCATATTTATTAATAGCGTTTTAGTTCCCGTTTTATTTGTCTTTCGCTGTCCCGTCTTTTGATCGTCTCGCGCTTGTCAAAAAGTTTTTTCCCTTTGGCCAGGCCGATCTCGATCTTGGCCAGTCCATTGTCATTGATAAACAACTGCAGCGGAACAATAGTAAAACCTCTTTCTTTGATTTTTGTTTGCAGTTTCCGCAATTCCCTTTTTTGCAAAAGCAGTTTCCGTTCTCTTAACGGATCATGGTTGGCATAGGTGCCATGAGAATATTCGGCGATATGCAGGTTTTTTATGAACAACTCATGCTTAGCGCTAAAATAGCAATAGGCGTCATTGAAGCTGGCCTTGCCTTCCCGGAGCGCTTTAATTTCCGTTCCGGTCAATACGATACCGGCGACGTATTTCGTCTCAATATGATATTGAAAATAAGCGGAACGGTTTTTAACTTGCATAACACAGCCCGGAACATTTTTTATTTTACACAAAGCAATCCAAGGGAGTCGCTCAGTTTTTGTTTCAGCGTTTTACGATCTACAATGTAATCAAGGAAGCCGTGCTCCAGTAAGAACTCCGAACGCTGGAATCCTTCAGGAAGGTCTTTCTTAATGGTTTCTTTGATGACCCGCGGTCCGGCAAAACCGATCAGGGCTTCCGGCTCCGCTATATTGAGGTCGCCGAGCATGGCAAAAGAAGCGGTTACACCGCCGGTTGTCGGGTCGGTCATCAGCGAAATAAAAGGCAGTTTGGCGTCTGCCAGCTGGGTGAGCTTGGCGGCCGTCTTGGCCATCTGCATGAGCGAAAAAGCGCTTTCCATCATGCGGGCGCCCCCGGATTTGGCTATAATAAGTAAAGGCGTTTTTTTGGCGATACAGTAATCAATCGCCCGTGCTATTTTCTCCCCGACCACAGACCCCATGGAGCCGCCGATGAAGTCAAAATTCATGCAGGCGATCGTAAGGCCCTGTGCATTGATTTTTCCCGCGCCTACGGTGAGCGCGTCTTTACGGCCTGTCTTCTTTTGGGCGTCCTTGAGCCGTTTCGAATAAGCCTTTACGTCCGTGAAGCCGAGAAAATCCTTGGGCGTTATATCCGGAAAAAGTTCTTTGTAGTGGCCGTCATCAAAAAGAATATTAAAGTACTCCTCTGCATTGATCCGGTTGTGGTAGTTGCATTTCTCACACACATACAAATGCTCTTCCAGGTCCTTGCGGGTGACGGTGTGGTTGCATCTCGGGCACTTAAACCATAAACCATCGGGCACTTCTTTTTTCTCATCAGTGGAGGTTGAAATGCCTTTTTTAATACGTTGAAACCAATTCGGCATAGATAAGTCCTTGATTTATAAGGCCGTTCAATGATTAAAGGGTGTAGCGGACGCGTCCGCTACACTAAGATACGAAATAATTTATTTAGGCGATGGTAACGGATTCATCCAGATACACGTCCTGGATGGCCTGCAGCATGTCCACGCCTTCATTAAACGGACGCTGGAATGCTTTACGGCCCAGGATGAGTCCCATACCTCCTGCCCGCTTATTGACCACTGCCGTAGCAACCGCCGCGGCCAGGTCGTTATCTCCTTCGGAGGCCCCTCCGGAATTGATCAGCCCCACACGGCCACTGTAACAGTTCAGTACCTGGTAACGGCACAGGTCGATCGGGTGATCGCTGGTCAGTTTCTCATACACCAGCGGATGGGTCTTCCCATGTTTGGTAGCCAGGTAGCCCCCGTTGTTGGTGGGGAGTTTTTGTTTGATGATGTCCGCCTGTATGGTCACGCCCAGGTGGTTGGCCTGTCCGGTAAGATCGGCGGAAGTATGATAATCCACTCCGTCTACTTTAAAGGCGTTGTTGCGGGTGTAACACCACAGAATGGTGCTCATGCCCAGCTCGTGGGCCAGTTCAAAAGCTTCCGCGATTTCTTTCAGCTGACGGTTGCTCTCTTCGGAACCCCAGTAGATGGTGGCGCCCACAGCAACCGCGCCCATGTCCCATGCGCTCTTAACGGTGCCGAAAAGGGTCTGGTCAAAGCGGTTGGGATAGCTTAAGAACTCATTGTGGTTTATTTTGACAACAAATGGAATTTTGTGCGCGTACTTTCTGGACATGATGCCTAAAACACCGAAGGTGGAAGCTACGGCATTACAGCCGCCTTCAATGGCCAGTTTAATAATATTTTCGGGATCAAAATATATGGGGTTGGGGGCAAAAGCAGAACCGCCGCTGTGTTCAATGCCCTGATCCACCGGGAAGATCGACAAGTAACCGGTATCTGCCAGCCGGCCATGTCCCAACAGTTTTTGCAAGCTGTTGAGGGTTTGGTTATTGCGGTTGGAATTGATCCAAATATCATCTACATGAGAGGGTCCGGGAAGGGTGATCGAAGACCGGTCAACGGTGGTACACTTGTGTTCCAGTAAATATTCGGCCTGGTCTCCTAGGAGGTCGGTAATCTTTTTAGATGCCATAGTTTAATTGATTTTTAATAAAGTGCAAAGATACTCAAATCGGTGCAAGATGCTATAATTTTATTCCTTACCGCTCAAAACTATTGACGGTTTCAAAACATTTTCCGATATTTAGGCAAAAATTTCACTATGGTAGATATCAATGAAATTCATCTGGGAAACTGGGTACAGGTCGAAATAGAAGGCGAACGCCTGACCGGAAAAGTAAAACGGAAAAGTGTCGAAAGGATCGGTGTGGAGGTCAACGAGGAGCTGGGGTGGTATTACCCTAAAGACGTATATCCTATTTTACTCACCGAAGACTGGTTGAAGCATTTTGAATTTCAGCAAGAGGAGGAAGTGGATGGTGTCCAGGTATACAACCATGGCAACTTTAAGATGATCTACCCCAACAAAGAAAACAGGCAGCACATGCTGCTGCGCTGTCATGGTTCGCACGCCCGTGAGTTTCATGACGGGCTCTATGTACACACCCTGCAGAACCACTACCACGGCATGACCAAGGTATTTATCGAGTAAACAGGGACTGAAAATAAGCGGGGGCCAGCAGTAACCTGCTGCCGTACCAGGAAAACAGCTCTCCGTCTACAAACAGCATTTCCGCGCCGGGAAAATACGGGCGGAGCATTTCCGCATGCTTTTGTTTGAAGGGATAAGGCTCCGAAGACAGCAGGATCAGGTCCATGGTTTCTTTATCCAGTTTATCCGGCTCAATGACCGGGTACCGGCTTAGGTGCCCGAAAGCGTTTTGCAGGCCGCAACGTTTTAACATGTCGTCTATAAAGGTGTCGCGGCCGGCGACCATCCAGGGGTTTTGCCAGATAAAATAAGCCGCTTTTAAAGGGGGGCGCCGCGTGCCGGCTGCCGCCAGCTCCATGAACCGCCGGCGGATGTCCGCGTTCAGGGCAACCGCCCGGTTTTCCTTGCCGGTAAGCCGGCCCACCGACCGGATCATCGCCAGCGCGTCATCCAGGGTATAGATGTCACTGACCCAAACGGGAAATTCGCCCATGAGTGTTTCCAGCTGCGCCTTTTCATTTTCTTCTTTGTTCGCCAGGATCAGATCGGGCCGCAAAGCGCGGATCTTCCTCAGGTCCAGCTGCTTCGTCCCGCCGACCCGCTCTTTTTGCTTAAACCAGGCCCGGGGGTGCACGCAGAACTTCGTAATGCCCACCACCTCCTTTTCCAGGTCGAGCTCCGCCAGCAGTTCGGTCTGGGAAGGCACCAGCGAGACGATCTTTTTCGGTGGCGCGGCAAGGGCGACTTCCCGCTGCAGCTGATCTTTAAACACGGCCATGGAAGCGGATTTTGTTGTTGAATATGCGCAAGGAAGCTTCGGCGCCCGCCCCGGAGAGCGGGCTTCCCGCGGCCGTTGTCCGGGGGCCGGAAGAAGGAGACAGGCGGCCTTTCTTTTTGCGCGTTGATTTATCCATAGAGTTCCTGGTGAATACTTTTTCTGTCATACCCCATATCCCTGATCCTTTGTTTGGCTTCATTGATCATTTCTTTCCATCCGCAAAGATAAAAATGTGCGGGACGTCCGGCGGCGGCCAGTTTTTCATAAATGGCATGTACATAACCATTTTCTCCGGCCCACTGCTCCCGGGACAGCGTAGGGATGTAATGGAACTGATCGATGTCTTTTTCCAGTTGTTTCATGTCATCGTAATAGAGCAGGTCCTGCTGTGTCCTTGTGCCGAAGATCAGGTAGATGGGATGGGGGACGGCTATGTTGTTGTCCCGTATATGGCGGAGCATGGAGCGAAAAGGGGCGATTCCCGTGCCGGTGCAGATAAAATAAAGGTCGCGGTCCATTTCCCGGGGCAGGGTAAAGATGCCCTGCGGCCCCCGGACGGACACCGTATGGCCTTCGCGGATCTCATTGAACAGGTACGTGCTTCCGGCGCCGCCGTCCAGGAGGACGATCACCAGTTCCACTTCGTTGGTGCCGTCCGGCGCGGAAGCGATGGAGTAGCTGCGCCAGCGCCTCGCGGGTTTTTCGTGTATGGGCAAATCCAGCGTAACAAACTGCCCCGGCTTGAAGTCAAAGCGGCTCATGCCCTCCATTTTGAGGAAAAACAGCCGGGTGTTGTGCGTGACCTGGGTGATTTTAGAAAAGACGCCTTTGTGCCAGGGTAGTGCCATAGTTAAATTTGGTGAAAAGATAATGGAAAAATGGGAGACCGGAAAATGCCGGGCCAGGGGCCGCCCCGGCGGCGTAAACAGCAAAAGCAATTATTGACAAAAAAACGGCAAGGTTTGCTAAAATAACATCAGTAGGTGTGCCAAAATATGAATACTTTTAGCCCCTCAAATGCTGAAACAGAGTTAGAATGTTGAACTTAACAGGAAAAAACGCCATCATTACCGGAGGAGGAAGCGGGATAGGGCAGGCGATCGCCCTGACCTTTGCCGCCGCCGGGGCGAAGGTCCGCATCATCGAGCTGAATGAAGCGTCTGCTGAGGCGACCCGGGACCGGATAACCGCGGAAGGCGGGCAGGCGCAGGTGTTTGCCGCCGATGTCTCGCGTCAGCCGGAAGTGGTCAGCGTGATGGATCAGGTCCTTAAGCTCGATGGCGCGATAAACATACTGGTCTGCTGCGCCGGCGTGGCTCATGTAGGGACTTTGGGCGGTACCCCGGAGTCGGATTTCGACCGGGTGTACCAGGTCAATGTCAAAGGGGTATACAATTGTATGTATGCTGTGATCGGCCAGATGGAAAAGCAAAAAAGCGGCGTGATCTTAAATATGGCCTCGGTAGCCGCTCACGTGGGCATCGCCGACCGTTTTGCCTATTCCATGAGTAAGGGCGCGGTTTTTACGATGACCCAGTCGGTGGCTAAAGATTACATCAAAAAAGGCATACGCTGCAACAGCATTTCCCCCGCCCGCGTGCATACGCCTTTTGTCGATGGTTTTTTGAAAAAAAACTACCCGGGAAAAGAACAGGAGATGTTTGACAAGTTGAGCGATACCCAGCCCATCGGAAGAATGGCCCGCCCGGAAGAAGTAGGGGCGTTGGCCTTATATTTATGTGCCGATGAAGCGGGGTTTATTACCGGCAGCGACTATCCCATCGACGGCGGGTTTTTGAAACTAAATACTTAGGAATAAAATTTTTAAGGATAAAGCTTAAACAACCAGGCGGGCTGCTGAAAATAATCAGACACGATCATGAAAAAAATCAGCTTTATATTATTTATTGTTTTTTTTGCTTTCACCAGCGCTATGGGGCAGCCGGACTACCAGCCTTCGGCCGCCAACCTGGCGGCCCGGGCCGACTTCCAGGACCGGAAGTTTGGCCTGTTCATCCATTGGGGCATTTACAGCATCTTAGCCAACGGGGAATGGATCATGCATACCGAAAAGATTCCCTATAAGAACTACTCGCGGCTGGCCTCCTTTTTTTACCCTTACGCCTTTGATGCAAAGGAGTGGGTGGCCCTGGCCAAATCAGCGGGCATGAAGTACATCACCATCACTTCCAGGCACCACGACGGGTTCAGCATGTTCGATACGGAGGCCTCCGGTTATAATGTCGTTGACGCCACCCCCTGGGGAAAAGATCCGCTCAAAGCCCTTGCCGAGGCATGCCGCGACGAGGGCATCAAGCTGTTTTTTTATTATTCCCTGCTGGACTGGGGACGTCCCGATTATGGATTCGGGCATAAGATCGTAGCCGGTAAACCGGTGGATGCCGACTGGGCCCATTACATCGACTTTATGAAAAAGCAGCTTACCGAACTACTGACCAACTATGGCCCCATCGGCGGCATCTGGTTTGACGGGGAATGGGAAAGGGAAGAGGCCGACTGGCACCTCGATGAACTGTACGGGTTGATTCACCGTCTGCAGCCTTCGGCGCTTATCATCAACAACCACCACCATGCGCCCCGCGCCGGAGAGGATGTGCAGGAATTTGAAAAAGACCTGCCCGGCGGAAATTCCCACGGATGGAACAAGGGCGGCGTCAGCGCGCGCCTGCCGCTGGAGTCCTGCCAGACGATGAATAACAGCTGGGGTTTTGATATTGACGACACGCATTATAAATCAGTCAGGGACCTCATTCATTTCCTGGTGCGCGACGCGGGGATGAACGCCAACCTGCTGCTGAATGTAGGTCCTATGCCTAACGGAAAAATACAACCGGAATTTGTGGACACCCTGCACAAAGTGGGGCAATGGATCGAAACCTACGGAGAAACCATCTACGGCACGCGGGCGGGGTTCTTAAGTCCGCGGGAGTGGGGGGTAACGACCCGTAAGGGGGACAAGCAATACCTCCATGTATTGCAGTATCCCAAAGACAGCGTCCTGTTTATCGCCGGCGTAAAGCAAAAGATCAAATCGGCGACCTATTTTACCAGTGGCGAAAAGGCCCCGTTTAAACAAATTCCGGAAGGCGTATTTTTCTACATGCAGGATGCCGATGCCCGGAACATAGACAACGTAATTGAAATAACGCTGAGCGGGAAAAACAGCCAGGTTCCCCCCAGGCGTAAATGGATCATGAACTAAAAAGGAGGACGATGAAACGCGCGATAATAGGCTGTGGCCTGGTGTTGGCCACTGTGCTTTATACAGGTTGCCAGTTAAAAAAACAAGAGCGGAAGACAACCACCCAGGAGGTAACCCGGCAGGCGGAACCGGAGGAAAAAGCGGAGAACGACAAACCGGTTGATTTAAGTAAGCCGGTAGCCGTGTACCAGGCCAATAAAGAAGACGCAGCTACCAATAATGATTTTACCGTAGAAGTATATCCGACGAAAGATCCGAAAAAGTTCCGGGTAGCGATGCTGTTCGGCGAAAACAAGGCGGAAGATTATGTCGCGTTCCCCGATCCGCAGTACTATAAAGAAGTAGCCCTCCGCAAAAGCCAAAAGGCCAACAGCTGTCTTTTGGGCTTTGTCGGGAAAGACGGAAAATTCAATGAAATGAAAGAGATCTCGGGCAGCACCACGCAGATCAAGATCACCAGTTTAAAAGCGTATTATTTTACCACAAAAGAAAACAGATAAACCATTATGAAATTAGTTAGATTTGGCCAGGCAGGCAGGGAAAAACCGGGTATTCAGACAGAAGAGGGCCTTTATGACGTCAGTGCTTTTGGACAGGATTTCACGGCCTCCTTTTTATCGGAAGACGGCATAGGGCGGTTGAAAGCATGGTGGGAAAAAAATAAATCGCAGGCCGAAAAAGTAACGGCGGACGTGCGCCTGGGCGTCCCGGTGAAAGGCATCTCCAAGATCATCTGTATCGGGCTTAATTATGCCGATCACGCCAGAGAGACCAAGGCCCAACCACCGGAAGAACCCATTCTCTTTTTTAAGGCCCCTTCCGCTATCATCGGACCGAATGACCAGGTCGTTATTCCGAAAAACAGTACCAAGACCGATTGGGAAGTAGAGCTGGGCGTCGTTATCGGTAAAAAAGCCACTTATGTTTCCGAGGCCGAGGCGATGGACTACGTGGCCGGGTACTGCCTGCATAATGATTACAGCGAGCGCGCCTTCCAGCTGGAGAGAGGAGGACAGTGGGTGAAGGGAAAAAGCTGCGATACCTTCGCGCCTATCGGGCCGTGGCTGGTGAGCAAAGACGAAGTGGACGATATAGACAACCTGCGTTTGTGGCTGACGGTAAACGGCGCGCCGATGCAGGACGGCAACACCCGCGACCTGATCTTTAAAATACCTTTTTTAATCAGCTACGTAAGCCAGTTTATGTCCCTGCTTCCCGGCGATGTGATCTCTACCGGCACACCGGCGGGCGTGGGACTGGGCATGGACCCGCAGGTTTATCTGAAAGCGGGGGATGTGGTGGAATGTGGCATCGACGGGCTGGGCACCAGCCGGCAGGAACTGAAAGCCTGGCAGTGACCGGGGAAAGAAAGTGACAACAAGAAAAAGAAACGAAAACGCGCCGCCTTCCGGCGGTGGCCGCGCGGGCTGTCCGGCGGCTGCAAGGATAAAACCGGAAAGGCGGGGGAAAGCGGTGGAACCCGCCCGTTACCGAACATATAAAAATGTAAACCATTAGCTTATGGCCCGTTATTGCCTCGCCCTGGATTTAAAAGACGACCCGCGGTTAATCGCGGAATACGAAGCCTATCACAAAGCCATCTGGCCGGAGATAAGAAAGAGTATTACCGACGCGGGTATCCTGGAGATGGAAATCTACCGGGTCGCCAACCGCTTGTTTATGATCATGGAGACCGAAGCGGGTTTTTCCTTCGCGAAAAAAAACGAGATGGACCTGGCCAACCCGAAAGTGCAGCAGTGGGAGGAGTTGATGTGGCGTTACCAGCAGGCGCTGCCGGTAGCCCAGGAAGGGGAGAAATGGGTGCTGATGGAAAAGATATTTACTTTATAAAAGAACCGGGAACACGCGCGGCAGGCGCCCGGCGGCCGGACCGGTTCCGGTTGTGGCGAACAGGATTTTCCGCGGCGGCCGGCAGTCTAAATAAGAAGGGATAACCCGTAAACTTGTCATTCATTCATGCAAATAGATGCACATCAACATTTTTGGAACTTTGATCCGGTGAGAGACGCCTGGATCACGGAAGAAATGCGGGCGATCCGGACGGATTTCACGCCTTACGACCTTTTGCGCGAGCTGAAGGACAACGGCGTGGACGGAAGCGTGGTCGTACAGGCCGATACCGCTGAATCGGAAACCGCCTTTTTAGTGGATATCGCGGACCGCCATGATTTTGTAAAAGGCGTGGTGGGCTGGATAGACCTGTGTGGCGATTACGCGGCGGAGCGCCTGCGGTTTTACCGAAAGACGGCGCCTAAGGTAAAAGGCTTCCGCCATGTCGTGCAGGCGGAGCCCGATGACGCCTTTTTATTGCGGGAGGATTTTTGCCGGGGCGTCGCGTTGCTCCACGACTACGGCTATACCTACGACATCCTGATATATCCCCGGCAGTTGCCGGCGGCTATCCGGTTTGTAGAGCGCTTTCCCGAGCAAAAATTTGTGATCGACCACATCGCCAAGCCCGACATAAAAAACGGGACGCTGCAACCCTGGACCGATCAGATGAAAACCATCGCTTCCTTCCCGAATGTTTGGTGTAAGGTTTCCGGGATGATCACCGAAGCGAACTGGACCGGCTGGACGGAAGCAGATCTCAAGCCCTATCTTGACGTGGTGTTTGAAGCCTTCGGCGCCGGCAGGCTGATGTTCGGGTCCGACTGGCCCGTATGCCTGGTTGCCGGTACTTACGGGAAAGTGAAAGCGGTGATTACCAATTATATGCAGGAAATGACCGCCGCCGACCGGGCCGCCGTCATGGGAGATAACGCAACAGCATTTTATAACTTATAAAAACTCAGCTATGGATTTAAAATTAAAAGATAAGGTCATTATCGTCACGGGCGGTGCCAAAGGCATAGGGGAAGCGATCAGCAAGAGCCTCGCCCTCGAAGGCGCGCAGGTCATGATTGCCGGACGAAACGACGCGGACAACAAAAAAGCGCTGGAGGCCATCCGGGCCGCCGGCGGGAAGGCGGGCAGCGTAGTGGCGGAACTGACGCGCCTGGAAGACTGTAAGAAAGTAATCGATGAGACGCTGGCCGCATACGGACGCATCGACGGCCTGGTGAACAATGCCGGCGTTAACGATGGGGTAGGGCTGGAAAAAGGCAGTCCCCGGGAATTTATGGAAAGCCTTAATAAGAACGTGGTACATTATTACGCCTTGGCGCATTATGCCCTTCCTTCCCTGAAGGCGTCCAAGGGGGCTATCGTCAACATCGGCTCGAAAGTAGCGATTACCGGGCAGGGCAATACCTCCGGGTATGCGGCTTCCAAGGGGGGCGTCAACGCGCTGACAAGAGAATGGGCGGTCGAACTGCTGCCCTATTCCATCCGGGTGAATGCCGTATTGCCGGCGGAAGTGTGGACGCCGCTGTATGAAAACTGGATCAACAGCCTGCCCAACCCGAAAGAGAAACTGGCAAGCATTGTTTCCAAAATTCCTTTTGAGAACCGCTTTACCACCAGCGAGGAAATCGCCGATACGACGGTGTTCCTGCTGAGTGAAAAATCCAGCCATACGACCGGCCAGATCCTGATCGTGGATGGCGGCTATACCCACCTTGATCGGGCCATCAGTTAAAACCTGTTTTTTAATGTTACCAGCTTATCAATAACCGACCACCGAAACCAAGCGTTCAAATCCCAACATCACCATTAAAAATCAAACATATGCCTATTACCTCAGACACCACGCTAACGCAGGAGGCGACCAAGAAGACACCGAATTACGTCTTTCCGCTTATCCTGGTTACCAGTTTGTTCTTTATGTGGGGCTTCGCCTATGGATTGCTGGATACGTTAAACAAGCATTTCCAGGATATCTTTAACATTACCAAGATGCGCTCCACGCTGTTGCAGGTCGCTTATTTCGGCGGTTATTTTGTGATGGCCGTGCCTGCCGGGCTGATCATGAGAAGATTCGGCTATAAAAAAGGACTCATCCTGGGGCTGTTGCTTTTCGGGATAGGCGCCCTGTTGTTTTATCCCATCGCCAATATCGGGAATTTTTATTTCTTCCTGATCTCGATGTTCATCCTGGCCTGTGGCCTGGGCTGCCTGGAAACCGGGGCTAATACGTATGTGACCGTACTGGGGAGCCCGGATAAATCCGAGTTCCGGCTGAACCTCTCGCAGTGCTTTAACGGCGTCGGGCAGTTTTTAGGCCCTTTCATCGCCGCCTGGCTGTTTTTCGGTGAAAATGAATTCTCAGAAGCGGCGACGACGGCCGCCACTACGACGACCGCCAGCCTTTCCACGGTACAATACACCTACGTGGTGGTCGGTATTGTGGTGTTGCTGATCGGGTTTTTGTTTTACCGGACCCACTTACCTGATATCAATGAGGAAGAGCAGCTGCAGAGCCATTCCAAACGGAAGTCGAAGCCGCTGTTTCAGAACCGGCATTTTGTGTGGGCGGTCATCGCCCAGTTTGCCTATGTCGGCGCGCAGGTGGGCATCGCGGCCTTTTTTATCAACTACGCTACGGAGAACTGGAGCGGCTCTACCGATGAGATCGCGGCCCGTTTGCTGGGAATAGGGCTCATACTGTTCACGGTCGGCCGATTTGTAGGGACGGCCCTGATGAAATGGATCAGTCCCCCGAAGCTGTTGGCCATTTACGCCGTTGTCAATATCCTGCTGGGGTTGTACGTCATCTACGGGAGCGGTTCCTCTTCGGTCTTCGTATTGATGGCCATCTTCTTTTTCGAATCCATCATGTATCCCACCATTTTCGCGCTGGGCGTGAAGAACCTGGGCGGGCATACCCGCAAAGGCGGATCCTTTATTGTTATGGCTATTTCCGGAGGCGCGGCTATCCCGCCGTTGATGGGGCTGATCGCCGATCAGTCGACGACGCCATTGTCCTATTGGGTGCCGTTGCTTTGCTTTGTTGTGGTATTGTATTACGGCCTGGACGGCTATAAGATCAGGGATTCGGAGCCGGCGGCGGTAGCCGCCTGAGGCGTTTTCCGGCGGAAAAGTAAAGGAAATGTAAAATTTTATCCGGCAGCCGTTGATTTTCAACCGGTTGGTATTTTTGCTGGCCGCTTTCCATGGTTTTATGGGTATTTAGCATGATCTTTGCAGCTTCGAGTAACGCTTATGCCCATAAAACGTATGCATCGGAACCATATATTTTCGTACCTGTTGACGATGGTCTTGCTGGTGAGCGGCTTCCGGGGATTCGCCCAGAGAGCCATCACCGAAAACCCCGAAACCTATGAGGAAAAGGGGGTAGCGAGCTATTACGGTACCCGTTTCGACGGTCAGCTGACCGCCACCGGTGAGGTCTTTGACAGCGGAGAACTCACCGCTGCTTCCAATACCCTTCCGTTGAATACCTACGTAAAAGTCACCAACTTAAAGAATGGGAAATGGGTTGTCGTACGGATCAATGACCGCATGTCCAAGCACAACAAGCGCCTGATCGACCTGACCAAAGGAGCGGCTAAAAAATTAGGCTTTGTCCGGGCCGGCCTTACCAAGGTGCTGGTCGAGTACATCCCCGAGGAATTTTACGCCTTTTTTGGCTTAACGCCCGACGAACTCCTGCTGCATTCCAGCCTGATTTAAGGACAAGCGCCGGTACGCCTTCCGGGAAAAATCCTGACCTCGCCTTCGGTTGGCCGAGGTTTTTTTATTTATCTGCTGATTTTAAACGCCCGCTAAAGCGGAAGTGCCGGATACGGTTTAAGATGAACGGGCGTTTCTTCTTTTGCCTGACCTGTTTCAGGGTGAGGGCGGCCTGCAGCGCCACCGAAGTAAAGATAAAAACAAGGCCGATATAAAAGCCGTAGCCCAGCTGGTTGTTTTCCTGAAAAAGGAGGAAAGCCAGTAAAATGCCATAGACCGGCTCCAGGTTGACGGAGAGCGTTACGGTAAACGCGCTGAGGGTCTTTAAGGAGGCCATGGCCAGCGACTGCGCCCAGACGGTGCAGCAGTACCCCAGGATAAATATCCACAAATAATCGAAACCTGCCGGGCTGAGTTGCGCCGCCGGCTGAAAGTACAGGTAAGCGGGGGCCAGGATGCTCAGGAAGGCCAGCCCGCTGGCCATCTCGCAAAAAACGAGCGGACGTGCCGGATACTTTTCCGCCAGGGGTTTGTTTAATACCGAAAACAAAGAGGCGATTACCGAGGAGAGCACTCCCATCAGGAGCCCCAGCTTGAAATTCACCATGGGCGTCCCGGCGGCTTCCGAGGCAGGCGCGTGGAAAGCGTAAATACAACCTACCCCCACCAGGGCGAGCAAGCTCAGTAAAAGCTCCTTTTTATTCAACCTGTGGCCGTTGATCACGGGATCCAGCAAGGCCGTAAAAACACTGGCCGAAGCCAGGCAGACCACCGCGATGGAGGCGTTAGCCAGCTTCACGCTGCCATAAAAAGCCATCCAGTGAATAGAAAACAAAATACCTATTAAGACCAGCCGCTTGATATCCTTTTTAGCCAGCGGAGGCCACTGCCTGCGGTAGCTGATGATGGCGAAGAGCAACACGGCGGCCACCAGCATTCTGTACCAGACCAATACCGGCGCGGAAAGCGTGATCGCTTTTCCCAGGACAGCTGTGAAGCCCCACAGGATCACCGCCAGGTTGATTTGCGCAAAACCCTTCTTCATGTGCCGGAAATCTGCAAATGTAGTGCGTTATTTTCTGTTTCGCTGTTTTATCTTAGGCTCGGGCATGCTGCCAACGCAAGGGCCTGTTCCCTGAATTGTAAAGCCAATTCATCGTTAAAGCCCCCACCGATCTAACGGCCCGTGCCGATAATCAAGCCAAGCAATACCCCTCAGCATGATGGCGGAGGTAGGCGGAAAAATAAGGGCGACGTTCCTTAGCCGCTGACATTCCATCCGCCGGCGGTAATCACCGCCTGCTCTCCTTTTAAGTCCCTGGTGTGACAACTCACTTTAAGTGTTCGTTCTTCTCCGGGAAAAAGGGTGAAATAGTTGTCGCTCCAAAATACGGGCACCACCGACCGGTTGCTTTTGCCTATTTTAAGATTCAGATGAACCATAAGCGCCGGAAAAGGAGAGGGGTTTTTGAGCTTTACCGTCACATACGTATTGCTGTCTCTGGTCGTTGGGCTGGTACTCATTTTTAAGTGTACATCCGGCAGGTATTGCAGGGCCGTCAAGTCCGCGTATTGGGACTGGGGCGTGACGTACCAGGTGCTTTTTTCCTCGTCCAGAAGATCTTTTTGGGTGGAAAGGACGTAGGTGTTGTTGCTTACGGCGTTGTGGTTCTGATCCAGCAGTTGCAGCCGTAAAAACCAGCTTGAACTATAGGGCAGGCTGTCGGGCAACGAAAAGACGGGAAGCGTGCGCCGCGAAGTCAGGTAGTCGATGTGGGCCTCTTTCTGCCACAATTTCTTAAAGGTGCCCTTGTCTGGCTCGCTCGTGTCCGGCAGGAAAGCATAAATCGCCGCCTTGGCGGTAAGGGGTCCGGCGGATTGGCCGGTATTGTTCATGACCTCGACGCCATGGGTCTTATAGTTATAGGACACATGCAGCGGTTCGTTGGCTTTTCGCGCCCCATAGAACGCGCCGGTAGGCATCAGGTAATAGTCGTACAGCTGCCACCAGAGTTTGGGCCAGGAAGCGTTGTACATCCACTGAATGATGCCCGTGGCTTCAAAGCGGTTGGATTCAAAAGCCTCGAACATGGCCCGCATGCCTTCATAGTTGAGGAACTGGGCTTTCCGGAGGTAGTCTTCCAGGCTTTTAGGTTTGCCCAGCCTTTCGGTCATCGCCCTGTTGTAGGCCGTCAGGTTATGGAACTTGCCCCGTGCGGCATGGTACCGCCAGGACGCCGTGATCGGCCAGAGGGAATCCGCCGGGATCATCTTTTTCAGGCTCTCCAGTACGGGTATCTCCGGTCCGGGGCTGGTTTCGGTATTAAAGCCAAAGGCGCCGCCCAACAGGGTATCTACATACCAGTAGTTCGGCGGCACGTAATCGTAGGGCCCGCGCATTTTCATTCCCGTAGGGCCGGTGATTTCACTGACGTGTTCTTTCGCCGAGGCGACGGAAGGCCGGGTAGGGTCGTATTTCCTCAGCACGTCCAGGTACATTTTTTCCAGGAGAGGCCGTGGCCATTTATCGCTGCCGTAGAGCCACAGAAAGATGCTCGGGTGGTTGCGCAGCCAGAGGATCTGGTCCCGCCAGCCCGTGGCGGCCAGCTTCATTTCCGCCGGTGTATTCACCGTGCCGTGCTGGTCGTCCGGCTCATCCGCCAGGTTTTCCCATTCCCACTGACAGCTGTAGCCCGCCATGAGCAGAATGCCTTTTTGGTCGCAGAGGTTGTAAAGGTGCTGGTTCATGCCCCAAAAGCCTTCCATCCGCAGCGCGTTGAGGTTCATGTGCAGGGCGTAGTCGATGCCCGCTTTTTCATATTCCGGCGTGGCGTTTAACAACATGGGATCGGTCCATCCGCCGCCCTTGATCAATATTTTTTTTCCATTCAGCCGGAATCCCCTGAACCCGTCTTTGGTGGTGTATGCCGAGACGGAACGAATGCCAAAATGCGTCGACAGGCTGTCGCTCAGCCGGCGGTCCTCCACCTTGAACTGCAGGCGCAGGCGGTACAAGTTGGGTTTCCCGAGCGTGTGTACCCACCAGAGCCGGGGATTGTCTATCTGCAGGGCCGGTTGGTTTTCGGGAGAGAAAACCACTTTTTGGATACTGTTGGCCGGTAAAGTAACCGCTTGTGAAAAGGAAAGGCTGTCGCCGATTGTGCCGGTAAGCGTACCGCTTACTTCTTTCGAGCTGTAGTTTCGAAGCTGGGCGCTAACCGTGATAGCCGCACGCTTCAGGGTAGCGGTGTCTACGTCGGTTTGTACAAACGGGTAGCGGATGTCCACAGGACCCGTCGTGAGCAGGTGAACGTCGCGCCAGATGCCCATGTGGTGGTCGGCGGGTTCCGGGTTCCAGTCCACAAACCCGATGTTCAGGTCTCCCTTTAGCGCCCGGACAACCTTTAGCGCCAAAACGTTTTTTCCGCTTTGAATGTAGGGGGTTACGTTGATAATGAACCGGCGAAAGCTGCCCACCAGGGTGTCTTTGTCGGCTATCTTATGGCCGTTTAGCCAGATGTCCGCGCGGTAGCTGACGCCGTTTAGCCGCAGATGATAAAAGGATTTATCGTCTTTTTCGGGCACCTCAAACGAGCTGCGGTACCACCAGGGCGACTGAAACAGGCTGTCCGGGATTTTTTCCAGGTTGCGGTCATAAAATACGTCGGTGAAGACACTGTCGGCCACCAATGATCCCAGCACCGTGCCGGGTACCAGGGCCGGGCGCCATCCTTCCGGCGTAAAGGCCGGCGTGGAAACAGCAGAGTCGGAAACGGTTACCTGCCGGGCTGCGCGTATTTCCCACCCTTCGGAGAGGACCTGGTCCGCACCATTAAAGGGATTGGTCTGCTGGCAGGCGTTACATAAGGCGGCGATAAGGCAAAAACAGGTTAACAGGTATCTCATAGATCATTGATTGTCAAAATTTAAGTTAAACGACTCGGGGGAATAAAGGTAGGATAAATATAGGGCTTATTTTTGGTGATTTTTTCGATAAGTTTAAAAAACGAAAATTTTTTTTGTGTGTTTTATTTCTTTTCCTAATTTGGGCCTTCTTTTTTTGCAGTAGAAATGAAATTTGATTTTTCTAAGTATGCAGTAGGAAAAGTAGATTTTTGTTAAAAAAATTGGTGCAAATAAAAAATTGCTTAAT
>CAYRJM010000054.1:0-20198 GCA_964424665.1 uncultured Chitinophagaceae bacterium | reverse complement strand
GTATCGTAAGCTACTTTGGTCAGATGGGTTCTTCGTTTGTTCAATTGGCGAAGCATGTCCAGAAACTATCCGTCAATACATCTTAACTCAAGGCTAATGGTCGCTTACATCCCACCGAGCCTATCGGCATCAGTGGGTTTTACGCTCCACTTTTATAAAGGGTGATCATCTCTGATGATTTTACCATTTTATTTAAATCCATAAGAAATTACTCCTTTTTGCACAGATGCGCAAAAAGGAGTAACGCTCAAACAAAAAGCCATAATAATAAAACCAAAAAGATTCTTTGGCATAAAGCCTTTCCCAATAGAATGTTTATTAATCACAATTCTTTTACCTGTTCAATTATTTTACCGCTTTTCTTGTCCTTAAGAATTAATTTAGTAGCACCATAATGCGTGGTTTCCTCTTTGATCAGGTAATATTGATCGTCATAATCCGTTAAAACAGACTCCTTTTGCACGCCTTCTTTGCCGCGCCATACAGGTAGTTCTACCGGCTCCCACTTTTTAGTCTTTGCCGACTTGTATGCGGCGTCGATTATGGCGTTGACAACATAGCCATCGTAAAATGTCTCTTTAGGATCATGCTTTTTTTCAATAGCCGTAAACATATCCTCAAACATATGATTATAGCCCAGGTCATTGAGTTCATCCCCCATCGGGAAAAGCCATCCGGTATTGCTTTCTGCTTTTTCCGCCAGGTAATCGCCCCCTTTTCCCGTCGTAAACATTTCAAAGCCAGTACGCAAAAAGTTGTTAATCCAGATAGTGCCTTCGGTGCCCATCACTTCATCGCGCAGATCCAGCCCGCCACGAAAAGTCCAGCTCGCTTCAAACTGTCCGATCGCCCCGTTTTCATATTTAACCAAACCGATCGCATGATCTTCGGCAGGAATAGGTTTCACCTGCGTGTCTGCCCAGCACATTACCTCCACCGGCTTAATATCTTTTCCGATATAACTACGCGCTATTTCAATGCAATGACAACCCAGGTCCAGGATCGCGCCACCACCGGCTTGTTCCAAATCCCAAAACCAATCGCTATGTGGTCCGGGATGCGTCTCCCGGGACTTCGCCCATAAGATTCGCCCTAATGCACCTTTTTGTACACTTTCCAGCGATTTTAAAGTCTTAGGAGTGTACACCAGGTCTTCAAGGTAGCCGTTAAAAATACCTGCTTCCTCCACGGCCTTCATCATACGTAAAGCCTCTTCAGCGTTTCTACCTAAAGGTTTAGTTATAATAACCGCCTTCTTTGCCGCCACGCATGCCATAACCGCTTCCTCATGAATATTATTGGGTAACGCTATACACACTACATCAGCATCCCGGTTGTTTACAGCTTCTTCCAGCGTTGTCGTATGATGCGGAACACTATAATCATCCGCGAATTTGCTGGCGCTTTCTTCTCTACGCGAGTATACACTTACTATACTGTCCTGTGACCGTCCTTTTGTAATAGCATCGGCGTAAAACCGGGCGATAAAACCCGAGCCAAGCATTGCAATTTTTCTACTCATAAATCGTTTACCTTTTAGTTTTTAATTTAAATCTATACCATTTCAACAGATTCTGTCTGAAGGTTCTTTTTATTCTTCTCGTCTTTCGCTTTAAATAAAATCACGAACAGGATCATCACCACTATTGAGATGACGGCAGGGATAAGCCATATTCCTTTCCAATCGTGTAGTCCTCCCGCGATTTCATAATTCTGGGCTACAACACCAGCGATCAGCGAACCGATCAATAATCCGATCCCGTACGTTCCCAGCGTGATTAACCCCTGTGCAGCGCTCTGAAATTTCTTACCGGCCTGGTTGTCGGTATAAATCTGGCCGGTAACGAAAAAGTAATCATAACAAATACCATGTATAGCAATGCCGATAAACAGCAGAAACCACAGGCCGCTTGCACTGCCATCCACATAGCCAAAGGCGAAGCACACGTAGCGTATCGCCCATGCCAGCATGCCTAATGCCAACATTTTCTTAACTCCCAGTTTTTTAAAGAAGAAAGGCATCAGCAGCATAAATAACACTTCAAAGCCCTGCCCGATAGTCATTTTCCCAGCGGCTCCCTCCATTCCAACTTCTACTAAAAACGGGTTGGCAAAAGCGTAGTAAAAGGCCGTAGGGATACAAATTGCAATAGACGCAATGAAGAAAATTAAAAAATTCTTGTTCTTTAGGAGTTTAATGGCATCAAACCCTAATAACTCCCCTACCGTCGTTTTTACGTTACGTTTAAGCGGTAAAGTAGAAGGCAAGGAAAAGCTGTATACACCCAGGACCAAGGAAGCAATCGCCGCCATCTTAAAAGTCAGAACAAGTTGATGACCGTCATCCCAGTTTAACACCATAATCAACAAGCCAGCTATGATCCAGCCTATAGTTCCCAATACCCGGATAAACGGAAACTCCTTTTCAGCGTCGTCCATCTGCCGCATAGAGATCGTATTTACCAAAGCCAGCGTAGGCATGTACAGGATCATGTATATTAAAATATACGTATAAAAGGAGTCAAAGTCGTTGGCTAAAGCGGCCAGCCACATCAGTATGGCGCCTACAATATGCAATGCGCCCAAAATCTTTTGGGCGGAGAAAAACTTGTCCGCTATCAGTCCCACAATAAAAGGCGCAATGATGGCGCCGATTGACTGTGTAGCAAACGCTATCCCAACCTGTACCCCGGTAGCTCCCAGTCCACCGGCATCGGCGGGACGCAATAAATAAGTGCCCATAGTTACAAACCAGGCTCCCCAGATAAAAAACTCCAGGAACATCATTACGGACAGTCGGAATCGAACAGATGCATTCATAAATATTTTTTTAGGTTTGAATAAATATTTTTCAATAAAGCCGCTATATTACTAAAATTATTTCTGGAAAAAACATTTTTTACATGAAATGCGCATAGCGTGTATAGAAAAAGACTTCCTTGTAGTGTATTCCAATAAAAACTCCTACCTTGTGGAAAATTATTTGCAATCAACATGCGCCAAAAATTTATTATTTTTATTGTTCTTTCATGTCTTCTCGTTGCTGTATTAGGCTATTTTTTTCACTGGGTTTTGTGGTTTTTCATATTATTAGGACCGGTCCTGATCCTGGGCCTGGTGGATATGTTACAGATAAAACACACCATCATGCGCAATTACCCCGTATTGGGTCGTATGCGCTACCTGATGGAAGATCTACGTCCTAAGGTTTATCAATATTTCGTAGAAAGCGATACGGACGGCAAACCCATTAACCGGGTCGACCGTTCCACCATCTATCAGCGGGCAAAAAGACAACTGGATACCCAACCCTTCGGAACACAGTTCGATACTTACCGGGAGGGTTATGAATGGCTGGCTCATTCTATCAACCCGGTAGATTTTCACAAGCTGAACAAAGACCCGCGGGTCACCTTTGGATCACAGGATTGTAAGCAGCCCTATTCGGCTTCTATACTCAATATTTCAGCCATGAGCTTTGGTTCTTTAAGCGCCAATGCCATAGAGGCGCTGAATGCGGGAGCAAAGATTGGCAACTTTGCCCACAACACCGGTGAAGGCGGTGTCAGCAACTACCATTTGAAACACGGGGGAGATATTATCTGGCAGATTGGGACCGGCTATTTCGGGTGTCGTGACGAAAAGGGACAGTTTGATCCGGAGCTCTTTGAAAAAAAATCCCAGTTTCCGCAGGTGAAAATGATTGAAATAAAACTTTCGCAGGGGGCTAAACCAGGGCATGGGGGGATCTTACCCGGTCAAAAAAACACCCCTGAAATCGCGGCTACCCGGCATGTAAAGCCTTATGAAACCATCTACTCTCCTACGTTTCACACCGCCTTCAACACACCGATCGGGTTAATGAAGTTCGTCCAGCATCTCAGAGAACTTTCCGGTGGAAAGCCGGTTGGTTTTAAATTGTGTGTGGGCAGGCGCACGGAAATTTACTCCATTTGTAAAGCGATTATAGAAACCGGTATCTCCCCTGATTTTATCACCGTTGACGGCGGAGAAGGTGGTACGGGTGCCGCTCCTCCGGAATTTTCCAATTCTATCGGCATGCCGTTTATGGACGGACTGGCCTTTGTTCATAATTCCCTGGTAGGATTCAATCTCAGAGATAAATTGAAGATCATCGGTTCGGGAAAGGTTCTTACCGGGTTTCATATTGCCCGGGCAATAGCGCTGGGCGCCGATACCTGCAACAGCGCCCGCGCGATGATGATGGCGTTGGGATGTATTCAGGCTTTGTTGTGCAATACCAATAAATGCCCTACCGGCGTGGCCACCCAGGACAAATGGAAAATGCGGGGACTGGTGGTCGAAGACAAAAAATACCGGGTCGCTAATTATCATAAGGATACCGTTGAGAGTTGTGTCGAGTTGACCTCAGCACTTGGTTTTACCGACCCGCATCAGATCACAAGGGATCACGTCTATCGCCGGATATTTATGAATACGGTGAAAACCTTTGAAGAGATTTATCCTTCCTGGCCGGCAGGATATTTGCTCGATGACCGTAATATTCACAATGACGAGATTCGGAGAGAACTGGACCTGGCCAGCACGGAAAAATGGTACTGATTCATAAACAATTGCAGCGCCTTATTTGTAAGACAAAGGTGTGTTTGTTTTAAACTAAATTAAAATACCGTTATGAAAGGTTTAAAAATTCGCCTGCCCAAAGTAGTCGGCGCGACATTGATTGCGGGATTAACCGTTATGTCTATGAGCGCCTTTGGGCAAAGCAGTGCCAAAACATTGAAAGGAGAAGTATTGGACATGTCCTGTTATATGGGTCACGGCGCTAAGGGGAAAGGTCATCAACAGTGTGCGCAAATGTGCCTGGACAAGGGCCTGCCGGCAGGCTTGCTCACCAGCGAAGGGGATGTTTACCTTTTGGTTGAAGATCACGACAAAGCAAAGGCCTATGAAAAAGCGATCAAGCACGCTGCCGACAACATCGAGGTCACCGGAAAGGTGATCAACAAAAATGGCGTTCAGGCCCTGGTCGTAGAAGACGTCAAGGTCAGCAGCTAAAAGAACTGCTGCCACCAGGGGGGATGACTATTCTTCATCCTCTTCGGGAAAACGGTCCTTGATATAGGTTACTTCTGTCTTTCCATGGGCTTTTGGTCTGCCATCTTCTCCCATATTCACCAGGACGAGTTTTTCAATCGTCAAAATGCGTTTGCGCGTCAGCTTGTTCCTGACAATGCAGCGTAAGGTGAGGGAACTATTGCCAAATTCCACGACTTCCATTCCCATTTCGATGATATCACCCTGCCGGGCCGAGCTGACAAAATTAATTTCCGAGATAAACTTGGTGACCACGCGGTGGTTATCCAACTGTATGATCGCATAAATGGCAGCCTCTTCGTCTATCCAACGAAGCAAGCTGCCACCAAATAAGGTTCCGTTCGGGTTCAGATCTTCCGGCAGGATCCATTTCCGGGTATGAAAATTCATTTAAGCTACCGTTTGTTTCTTCTGTTGCTCGATAGCTTCCATCAACTTGTCGTACGGCTGATTAAATTTCTCTATCCCTTCTTCCACCAGTTGTTGGGTAACCTGGTCAATGTCTATTCCAGCCGCCTTAAGATCCGCCAGTACCTTGTCGGCGTGATCCAGCCCTTCTTCCAGGCGACTTTCGGCATTACCATGATCGCGGAACGCATCTATCGTTTCCAAGGGCAAGGTATTGATGGTATTCTCACCAATAAGCGCTTCGACATATTTCACATCGCTGTAGTCGGGGTTTTTGGTGCTCGTGCTTGCCCATAACACCCGTTGTTTTTGCGCCCCTTTCTCCGCCAGCGCTTTGAAACGCTCACTGCTGAATACTTCTTTATAAATTTGGTAGGCCTTCTTCGCCGAAGCAATGGCTACTTCCCCTTTCAAATCCTTCCGTCCCTTTTCCTCCAGCTGCGGATCCACCAGTACGTCGATGCGGCTGAGGAAGAAGCTGGCAACCGAAGCGATGTGATCGATAGGCTGACCCGCCTTGACCCGGTCTTCCAATCCGGAAAGATAAGCATCTGTCACTTCTTTGTAGCGGGGCAATCCGAACAATAATGTAATATTGATATTAATGCCTTCACTAATACATTGACGAATGGCCGGGAGCCCTTCTTTAGTACCGGGTATTTTTATCATAACATTGTCTCTGCCCACCGCTTTCCAGAGCTCTTTAGCCTGCGCAATAGTACCTTCGGTATCGGTGGCCAGATGTGGGTTCACTTCCAGGCTCACAAAGCCATCGCCCCCCTTCGTCTTTTCAAACACTGGTTGAAAAATATCGGTAGCCTGCTGGATATCCTTAATAGCCAGGCTGAAGAAAATATCATCATTGCTGTTTTTTTCTTTCGAAAAAGCAGCGATATCTGCGTCGTAGTCCTGGCTGCCGTTGATGGCTTTGGCAAAAATAGCCGGATTGGATGTTACCCCACAAACACCGTCTTCGTCTCTGAGCTGCTGTAACTTCCCGTTATTCATGATCTCCCTGTTGAGAAAGTCTAACCAAATACTCTGCCCCAGGCTATGAATTTGTTTTACCTTATTCATTTTTTAAATTTAATTTTTAGTTAATAATTTTTCACCCTTTGGTGTATACTTTTTTACAAAATAATAAAATCTTTTTGATAAATCCTTAAAGTCAACACTTAATCCCGTTAAAATGTTTGTGAAAAACAACGGCAAACGTTTGCATTCTATAAAAAATCTTGTACCTTTATCGCTTAAAATACAACACGCAGTAAACTACCCACCCACGCTAAAGCGATGGGACGGGCTTTAAACCTGACAACGAATGCAAAGAGCAATACATAGTCGATTTTTCAGGCCTGTTTACAGATGCCCCGAAAAGTTTGACTTTAAAGGTCAGTTTAATAACACAAACTTACAAAATGGTTACAAGAAAATATTTTTTAGCTTTAAACAGCGTTAGCGTGTCGCTTACCTCCCACCGAGCCTATCGGCATAAGTGGGTTTCACGCTCCATATTATGAAAAAACACACTACTTCTATACTGTCTTTTTTTGCCAGCCTGCTGCTGCTCGGACTTGCAGGATGCAATCAGAATACAACTACGGGACAAATGCAAGCACTGGTGGATCAAGACTTGCAGTTCGCCGTTAAACAATACGCGTACTTCCTAAAAAATGTTCCTGATGATAAAATTCCCAATTGGTACGACTCGACCAAAAAAGAAATAATATATTGCAGCGATCATGACTGGACCATTGGTTTTTATCCGGGAACGCTTTGGTATTTGTATGAGTATTCAAAGGATTCCACCCTCAAAAACGAAGCGGAAGAAAAGCTCCGGATTATTGAGCCGTTGAAAAATTATAAGGGAACGCACGATTTGGGATTTATGATGTATTGTAGTTTTGGCAACGGCTACCGCATCACGGGCAATGCACACTACAAAGATGTTTTGCTCACCTCTGCTGCGTCGCTGTCTACCCGCTTCAACGATACAGTGGGCTGTATCAAATCCTGGAACTGGGGACCGGGAAAATTCCCGGTGATTATCGACAATATGATGAACCTGGAATTACTATGTTGGGCAACAGAGAATGGCGCGGGGCCAAAATATGAGGAAGAAGCCGTTTCCCATGCCAATGTGACGATGAAAAATCATTTTCGCCCCGACTATAGTTCCTGGCATGTAGTTCTCTACGACCCCACTACAGGTGAGGTGGTAAAAAAACAAACGCACCAAGGCTATGCAGATTCGTCGGCTTGGGCGCGCGGGCAAAGTTGGGGGCTCTACGGCTATACGATGATGTTCAGGGAAACCAAAGACTCTGCTTACCTGCAGCAGGCTGAGCATATCGCGCACTACATTTTGACTAACCCCAACCTGCCGAAAGACATGATCCCCTACTGGGATTACGATGCGCCAAAAATCCCGGATACTTATCGTGATGTGTCTGCCGCTTCTATTATGGCTTCGGCATTTTTAGAGTTAAGCAGATATGCAACGGATGCGGCTAAAGCAGAAAAATACAAGGATGCTGCCGAACAGATTCTCATCAGCCTGAACAAGCCAAAATATCGCTACTCCCTTGGCGAAGGTGCTGGTTTCATACTGAAGCACAGTGTAGGCTCGCTGCCGGGAAAAGCGGAAGTGGATGTTCCGATCAACTATGCCGATTATTATTACGTGGAAGCGCTATTAAGATATAAGAACTGGTTTTTAAATAAATAAAATAACAATGAATACGAACTATGAAGTACGGTATGCCAACAGCCCTGACGAAGTAAAAGGAATGGATACCGCAGCACTGAGAAAAACATTTTTAATCGACAATTTATTTCAAGCAGACCAATTAAAGCTGGTTTATTCCCATTACGACCGGCTTATTGTAGGAGGAGCACATCCGGTAAAGGAGGCCTTGCCGTTGGAAGCCATCGATCCGCTTAAATCGGAACATTTCCTGGATCGCCGGGAACTTGGGATTATCAACGTAGGGGGCGATGGTGTCGTTACCGTAGAAGGCGAGCAATATGAACTGGGATTCAAGGAAGCGCTATACATCGGTAAAGGGAAAAAAGAAGTTCGTTTTGAAAGCAATGACGGCCAAAAGCCTGCAAAATTCTACCTCAATTCTGCTCCGGCTCATCAAAGTTATCCCACTAAAAAAGTGACCAAAAAAGAAGCAGAAGTTGTTGAATTAGGCGCGCTGGAAACAGCCAATCACCGCGTCATCAACAAACTGTTGGTCAATAGCGTGGTAGAAACCTGTCAACTGCAAATGGGCATGACGGAGTTAAAAACCGGCAGTGTATGGAACACCATGCCGGCGCACGTGCATGACAGGCGCATGGAAGCTTATTTTTATTTTGAAGTAACAGAAGGACAGTCCGTCAGCCATTTCATGGGGCAGCCTGAAGAAACCCGGCACATTTGGCTGCAAAATGACGAAGCGGTTATTTCTCCGCCCTGGTCTATTCATGCCGGATCGGGAACCACCAACTATACTTTTATCTGGGGTATGGCCGGCGAAAACCTGGATTACGGCGATATGGACACATGGGCGATCCAGGACCTGAAATAGCCGAAAGGCTGCTTGGGTTTCCAGTACCGAAACCCGACTCCCGTTGATACAAACAATTGCAGACCAACTTAAAATCACTTTGAAAGATCTCATTATGAAGATAGCAACCGCTTTTGACTTATCCGGAAAAACAGCACTGATTACAGGCGCTACGCACGGCCTGGGCATGGCCATGGCCAAGGCGCTTGGTCAAGCCGGTGCTACCATTGTTTTTAACGGACACAGCTCCAGAGAAAGAGTGGATAATGCCGTAAAGCAATATGCCGAAGCAGGCATTGACGCAAGAGGCTACTTGTTCGACGTAACCAAGGAAGAGGAAGTGAGCGATTATATACAGAAGATAGAAAAAGAAGTCGGCCCTATTGATATCCTGGTCAATAACGCCGGCATTATCAAACGTATTCCGCTTACCGAGATGTCCGTTGCGCAATGGGAAGAAGTTATCCGGGTGGATCTGACATCCCCTTTTATTGTTTCAAAGGCCGTGGTCCCGGGTATGATTCAAAGGAAAAATGGAAAGATCATCCACGTCTGCAGCATGATGAGTGAATTGGGAAGAGATACCGTAGCCGCCTATGCCGCCGCTAAGGGCGGGCTGAAAATGCTGACCCGCAATATGGCCACTGAATGGGCGCAGCATAATATCCAGGTCAATGGCATCGGACCGGGTTATTTTGCTACCAGTCAGACCGCTCCGCTTCGGGTTCCCGGCAATCCTTTCCATGAATTTATCATCAACCGGACGCCGGCGGGCCGTTGGGGGGATCCCGATGAGTTGGGCGGTCCCATTGTATTTCTCGCGTCCGAAGCAGCTGATTTTGTCAACGGCCAGATCCTTTATGTAGACGGCGGTATGTTGGCCACCCTGGGAAAGCCTTACGATAAGTAAGAATCTTTCTACCTTTGGTGAAAAATCGCATGTTCAGCTTTACACAAATTCTGACTGTCACTTTTACCCTGTTCGCCATCATTGATATTCTCGGGTCTATTCCCATCCTTATTTCCCTGAAAGAAAAAATGGGCGGTATTCAGGCGGGCAAAGCAGCGCTTGCCTCGGGGTTTATTATGATCTTGTTCTTCCTGGTCGGCGAGCAGCTACTGGCTATTATGAGCGTGGATATCAGCTCTTTTGCCATTGCCGGTTCAATCGTAATTTTTCTATTGGGGCTGGAAATGCTGATGGGCATGGAGCTTTTTAAAAGCAATAGCGAGGCGGGCAGCTCCGGAAATTACGTCCCGATTGCCTTCCCGCTCATCGCCGGATCAGGATCGCTGACCACCATCATATCTTTAAAAGCTAATTTCGGCTATTACAATATTCTCATCGGCATCCTGATCAATGTACTAATCGTTTACCTGGTGATAAAGAGCCTCAACAGGATCGAACGTCTGCTGGGGAAATCCGGCCTTATGGTGATTCGCCAGTTTTTTGGCATCATTTTATTAGCCATAGCGATCCGTATCTTCAAAACGAACGTGGGATTCTAGTTTTCACTTATTTAAGATGAAATGCCGTTTTCAGTCCAATAAGATAGGGAAACTCGCTTACGGGATCGTAGCCTTTATAACTGGAGAACATCTGGTACTGAAAGGCAGGGCCAATAGAGAATCCGAGGTTCTTTCCCAGGGGAACGTTCATATTAGCTTCCAAAATAAGGCTGCCGTTAAACGGACTGAGATAATCCTCATCGGTAAAATAACGTTGGGAGTTTGGCGCATACATGACCGAATTGGCGTGCAAAAGATAAGTGAGCCCCGCCCCGGCCAAAACGGTCACTGAAAAAGCGTCCGGACTACCAAAGCGCCGCCCGATCAACAAAGGCAGTTCCGTACTCAGGTAACTGTTTTCCAGGGTTGTAACCTGGTCATTGGCGATATTCCGGCTGGCATATTGGGCATAATTTGAATTGGCCATCGGAGCGGCCGCCATGGTATAGGCTGCGCCGTTGTTATATACATAAGCCGGATCCTGCCGGTATGCGGTAATATCATAATTGGTCTGACGCAAGGACAATCCCGATTGCAACAGCCAGTTATCGGGCAGATGTAAAGCCACCCGGATACCTGAACCCCAGCCCCAGCCTTGCTTCTGTTGCAGAGGTTTGTCCGTTGTATTTATCCGCATAGACGACGCGAATTCCTGGGCATTGCCCGGACGTATCCCATCGATATTCGGAGAGTTCGGACTGGCCATCATCCTTCCGCCTGAGGAAGGTCGGCCGCCGGTTTTAAGGGTGCGATAACTCATTCCCGGCGTAAAGTATATTCCAAAGGTGATCTTGCTTTTTTCTGCCGCTGCGGCGCTATTCTGCGCCAATAATCCACCGGTAGTATGCGCTTCGGTCAACATCAGCTGGGCAATCCGGTCTGAATAATGCAGCGAGGTAACGGCGTCCTCCGGATTTACCCCGGCTCCGCCTGACAACCAGTCCAAACGCGTTAAAAGTGGAAGGGGATGGTCCGCCTTAGCCTGGCTTTTACGCGTTTTCCCGGCGGCCGACCGGCCGGCCGCGGCTTCTTTTGGCGACCAGGTGCTGTAAGCAGGGCCTCGTTGCTGTCCGCTGGCATAATGATCGGCTTCTAAGGATTTGTCTTTCGAAACGGCAGGAGCCTTCCCCTCCTGGCCAGCACCAGCCACTTCGGCATTTTTCAGGCCGGCAACGCCCTGGTCTGCGTTCCCCGGCGCTTTTTGAACAGATTGAACAGAGTCGGTCAATACAAGTGCGCCGGAAGTACTACTATCCTTTTGGGCCACTGGCATTTGCAGAAAATACCACCCCAAGCCGGCCAAAACCAACAGAACGGCAGCCACGGCGGCCCATCGTAGCAGATAAAGCCTTTTCCCTCCAGATGGCAGAGAACCCCTGATATGCTCCCAAACGGCATCAGACGGCTGCATCTCAAAATTTTCTGCCTCCCGGCGCAGCCGTTCTTCCAAGTTATTACTATGTAATTTATCTTCCTTCATTCTGTTCCTGTTTAGGATCCGGCATATGGACCTGCGAACACCTGGCCTGGATTTTAAGCAACATTTCTCTTCCCCTGGAATATTGTGACCTCGAGGTTACCTCCGCTATGCCCAGCATCTGTCCGATCTCTTTATGAGAATAACCTTCGATGGCATACAGGTTGATGATGGTTCGGTAGCCTTCAGGCAATTGCTCCATCATCTTGAAAATGTCCTGCCTGTATAAATCCGCATCTGCACTTTCTACTTTTACCGAATGCAGTTCCTCATTCATACTGAGCTTCTGCTGTAACTTTTTATTCTTATTTAAAAAATTAATTGCCGTATTCACTATCGTTCTGCGGATCCACCCCTCCAATGAGCCTTTTGCCTGAAATTGGTGGATTGCTGTAAACACCCGGATAAAACCCTCCTGTAAAATATCTTCCGCATCCGCACGATTGTGAACATACCGATAGCACACTCCCATCATTTTAGCGCTAAACCGGTCGTAAAGCGCCTTTTGAGCGCTTTCATTACCCCGGCGACATGCTTTGACGAGCCGGGCTTCATCCCAACCTGCAGTATCAGTCAAATTATTTCGTTTATTAGACAAATAAAATCCCCCAAACGTTGCTTTGGCTTATCAAAATCTTTCCTTAAAAATCTACGCCAAGTGCAAAATACCATTTGGGTTTCCCGTAGAAAAACCCATTGTTCATGGGCCATGCAGTATCTACACGCAGGAAATAACCCGCGATAGTCGTGCGGGCGCCAAAGCCATAACCGCCCACGAATGGTCCGAGATTATTGCTTTTAAGTTCAACAATGACCCGGTCGTTCCGGTAAGCAGGCCGACTGTTGTTTTTCAGGTTCGAAAAACCGCCGTGCCAGGCCGTACCGATATCCAGAAAAGAAGTGATCTGGAAATTTCGGATCAAATCAGAAGTGATCGGCTGATTAATAAAAGTAGCAAATACCGGCAACCGCAACTCGGTATTCAGCAACATGACGTTATTCCCGTTTTTAATGTTTTGATCATACCCCCGCAAGTTAACGGCAAGCGTCTGATAGGCGTAGTTGGCACTCCGGTCGATAGGCGTATAATTATTGTATTTCGGTCCGAGCCAGTTATCTACACCACCCAGGTAATACAATACTTTACTGTTGCCCCAGCTAAAATCGGCGGCAAAGCGGGTCGCCCAGATAAAATCCTTGTAAATCGGCAGGTAATACCGCGCATCTACTCCTGTATTAAAAGTAAAGTTCCTTTCCTTTACGCCCGGCTGTTTATTCAACTGCGGGAACATTTCGATATAGGCTTTCCAGCGCAGCCCGTTCCAGATATTGATCGCCGGGTTGATGGTATTGTCGTATACATATTCCACCCGCGTCACGCCGAACTTTTGATCGCCATTCGGAATATCTTTTACCAACGTTTCCGCATCGCTGGCCAAAAAGGTCAGTTTATCGCTGCGGTAACCTAAAGTCACCCGCACGCTTCGTACCACGTCTATCGGAAAATTGACTTCTACCTGATAGAGATTAGTGCGGCGCTTTGCTTCCAGCCCCTGGATGGCGTTTCCATTTTGGTCGGCAAACCCGCTCCTGCTTACTTTCCGGTAATACAGTGCTTTGTAATCAAAATAATGGCGAAGGTTGTTGTAAGAAAAATAATATTCGCTCCCGTTAAAGTTTGAGGGGAAACGGAATCCGCCGGTGAACTTAATGTCCTCAAACAGATCGCTGACCCCTACTTGTATCAATCCATTGAAGGGCTGTTGAAGATAGATCGGGCCGCCCCCCCCGGTAAAAGGCTGGTAGCGGCTTATCAATACGGAATTATCCAATTGCGTGATCAGATAATCCGTCGAAAATTTCAGGTGGTATGGGAAAAGGCGCGCGTTTTTAAGGACATCGTTTTCTTCACCGCTTTGTTCCAGTGCAAGATTCTGGCGAATGATGTTGGTGCTGTCCGGGGGAATATACCCAAACTCACTCTGGAAGAAGTCTTCCGGCTCCAGCGTGGTATCCGGCGCTGCCTGTTGATAATACATCGGCAATCCTTTTCGGATGCTGTCCAGATGCAAATCAAATTTCCGATAGGCTGTGAGCGGTGTACTCACATTTCTTCTGTCCAGTGCGCGTTCATCAACTTTCAATTCATAGGTACGGACAAAATTGCCCCGTAACACCGATTCGGACACAACTTGCTTCTGCCCGGCACTATAAGATTCTGTAATCCCATCCGCGTAGTTCGTCAAAGGAAACACATAGGTGGAGTCAGAGGTGATGGCAACCACTTTGATGGAGTCCGCGCGCTGGCTGCCATAAGCGGCAAGCATGGAATCAAGGTCCGCGGCTGATGGATTATGTAAGATATTGGCCCCTATGTAATAAAGGCTGTCCAAACCACTGCTTTCCGCTTTAAAGAACCCGGCATAGCGATTCTGGATGCCGTTCTGATCTCCTACGAAGGTGAAATATCCCGGGGCGTATTGCATAGGCTTACGTGCATCGCCCATTTTCAGGTTCGTCAATTGTGAAATTTGATGCCCATCAGGGTTATCCCAATTGCTTAATAAAAACACGTTATAACGGTGATGTGGCAAAACAGTGTCTGCGCTCACCGCTTGGGGAGACGGCCTGTTTGAAGAAAAGATAACGCCGCTTTTTTTGGAAAACCCCACATAAGAAGGATCCACATCATCAAAAACATCGTTAGTCAGTTGGGTGCTCTTAAAAGTACTGATATTGTAGGTAAACAGGTCGGTCTGTCCGTTTTTAGCAGCTGAAAGCAGCAGCTCGTTCCGGCGGGTGGGCAAATACTGAAAACTCTGAATCATCTGGTATTCCTCCGGCAGGTCATAAATCTGTTTGGTTCGGGAGATCACATCATAAACCATTAATTTCAGCTTTCCTTTTTTGGGATAGATAATCGCCAGATTGGTGCCCTGCGGATCCCAGGCCAGTATCGGGTAGTCTGGATTTACCTGCACCTTTAATTGCCTTACTCCACTTTTCAACAGCACTTTTGGCTTAAAATAGCCCTGGTAAAGCTGTACTTCGTAATTGCCCTGGTCGAATTCGATCATCGCATAGGTCCTGTTCCGCGGATTCGGATGAATGCGGTAATGCTCTGCTTTGACATTGGATTGCGTAGTAGTCACCGTACCTCTGGTGATTTGGCGGCGGCCAAAATTGTCTTCCCGGTAACGGCGGTAATTATACGTGATAAAATCCCGCATCACTTCTTTATATTTCTTATGCAATACCTGCTCAAATGCCTTTTTCATATTTCGGTCGATGCGGGATATGTACAACAGATAAGAAGGGGCGTCTATACCGTAAACATCAGCGACATAAAACCAAAAGGCATGGCCGGCAAGAGTAGGATGTTCATTGGCAAATTGTTTAAACGTACGGTATCGGCCGGTACGGATTAATTGCTTGAGTTGATTGTCCAGGCCGGTATTCCATTTCTCAGCCACATAGGCAATATAACCGTCTGTGTACCATTCCGGCAGGTTTAGCAAAACGGCATTACCCGCGAATTCTCCCACAGAGCTGCCAAACATAACATTGTTTAAAATGACTTTAGCAATCCCCTCACGGATCTGGACGCGGAGTTTGTTGTGGTCGCCATCAAAATACACAATCATTTTATTTCCAACCAGTTTCGTAACCCCGCCGGTATTTTGCCAATTGAGGCCGATACCGATATTGGACTGCTTCATATCCCCGTAACTGTTATAAACGATAATATTCACCCTGTCACGGAGGGAAAAATCCATGGCTTTTTCCAAATCCTTTAATTCACTTTCAGCTGCCTGAGCTACATATTTGCCTAAGTCCAATCCTCCCTGACTAAAATAGGTATCAAAGTGGTCCGTTTGAAAGTAACGCCAGTCAAATAGTTTATGCTGAAGCCTGTTTTTTCCAAACCGAACCGTATTGGTCTGCGCCAGGCCATTAAAGCCTATACTGCAAAACCCGATTATCAGGAATATTTTCAAATATTTGTGAGCCATAAGAAGATAGTAATGTTATTCATGTATTTTTGAGCAAATAAAGGTACAAAATAAACTCTACTATGCTCGAAGTTAAGTCGTTTATGTTTAATCCATTCCAAGAAAATACATTTTTGTTATTTAACGAACAAAAAGAGGTTTTAATTATAGATCCCGGCGCCTATTTCGAACCGGAGCGAAAAACGCTGTTGAACTACCTTTCAGCGGAAAAACTAACGCCGGTGCGTTTACTCAACACCCATTGCCATATCGATCATCTATTCGGCAACCGCCTCATTTTTGACCATTTCGGCCTGCGTCCGGAATTCCACAAATGGGAAAAGCCGGTGTTCGAAGGCGCCGTTAAGGCCAGCACGCTTTATAATATCCCATTCGAAGGGTCCCCAAAGCCGTCAGGATTTTTGACCGAAACCGATAAAATCCGCCTGGGCGAAGATACGCTTTCCATTCTTCTTACCCCCGGCCATTCCCCGGGTAGCCTTTGCTTTTATTGCGAAAAACAGGGCTTCCTCATTGGAGGAGACGTTTTATTCCGGGAAAGCATCGGTCGAACCGATCTGCCCGGCGGCGATTATTCCACCCTGGAACATTCCATTCGCGAGAAATTATACCAGCTCCCCGAGGAGACCGTCATTTATCCCGGACATGGACCAATAACGACCGTCGGGCATGAAAAAGCAAGCAACCCATTTGTCAGTGGCTCTGATTAAAGGAATGATTATTGTAAATTACCCCCCTTTAAATCAAAAAAAGAGACTATGAAAGTTTTAATGATCGGGGCCGGCAACATGGGGGCCACTTATGCGGAAGGTATGGCGAAGTCAACCTTACTCAATGGACGAAAATTACAGATTTTTGATAAAGACCCTGAAAAGACAAAAGCGCTGAAAGCAGGAGGCATTTTTGATGCTTATGACAATTTAACAGATTGCCTGCCACACGCTGACATCGTCTTTATTGCCGTAAAGCCCTACCATGCGGTCGAGCTATTTGAAGAAATGAGGCCGCTCATCAATGAGAAGCAAATGTTCGTATCGTTAATGGCCGGCGTTACCCTGCAAACCATCCTTGAAGGGCTGAAAATCAACAAAGTGATCAGAACAATGCCTAATTTACCGGCACAGATCGGATTGGGTGTCACCTCTTATACGGAATCAAAGTCCGTAACCCGGCTCGAATCTTTATTGGTTCGAAACCTCCTTGACATGACCGGCAAATCTATACATGTGGAAAGTGAAAAATTTATTGACGCCTCTACCGGCATATCCGGAAGCGGCCCGGCCTATGTTTTTTATTTTATGCAATCTATGTTGGAAGCCGCTCAAAAAATGGGATTCTCGGAGCATGATTCCCATATATTGGTCAGCAGCACCTTTGAAGGGGCGGTCCGGCTTTTCAAGGACTCCGATCTATCGCCCAATAAATGGATGGAGCGTGTAGCTTCAAAAGGAGGCACTACGCGGGCAGCTTTAGATTCAATGGAGGAAAACAACATAAAGGAATTGATTAAGGAAGCCGCCTATGCCGCGTTTGACCGTGCGGTAGAACTCGGAAAGGAATAGGCATTCCGTTCATCAAAAAAATAAAATTCATAATGCATAAAAAACGAATTGTTGTTAAAGTTGGAACGAATGTAATGACCAATAAAGACAACAGAATTTCAGGCGCTGTATTAAACGAACTCGTTCGGCAAATCGCCGCTTTATATGAACAAGATGTTATGACGATTCTGGTTTCTTCGGGATCCGTTATCGCCGGCAAAGAAGTACTTACAGACAATACAATACAAAATGAAGCGATTCGCGGCCAGGTTTATTCGGCTGTCGGACAACCGCGTATGATGCGGCATTACTACAATATTTTTCATCATTTCGGCATGCGTTGCGCCCAGGTTCTGGCGACAAAAAGGGATTTCAGTCCCGGCAAGCACCGGGAGAATATGATCAATTGTTATGAGGGTTTAATGTCGCAGGGGATCATTCCTATTGCCAATGAGGACGACGCTACTTCGCTAAGAATGTCGATGTTTTCTGACAACGATGAACTCGCCAGCCTGGTGGCGGAATTGATCAAAGCGGACCAGTTGATTCTTTTGACCGATACCGATGGATTATATAACGGAAATCCAAAAGATGAACATACTGAAAAAATCAGCAAGGTCAAAGTCGATCAGGAAGTCGAACAATATGTTCAGTCGTCAACTAAAAAAGAAGGGGAAGGTCGTGGCGGTATGGAATCGAAGTTAAAGATCGCAAAAGCAGCGGCCGCCAAAGGCATTCCGACAGTTATTGCCCGGGGGAAAACCAAAAACATCATTGTCGACATTGTAGAAGGAAAAGAGGTCGGCACTAAATTTATTTCTTAACGCAAGTTTATTTTTTAAATATTTAACCATGAAATTACTCAATTCTGATAAAAAAAACGGCGTATTGGATTCAATGGTCAAAATCTTAGATCGCGAACGAACCACGCTCATCAATGAAAATAAAAAAGACCTGGAGGCGTTTCAAAAGGATGACCAGGCGCTTTACGATCGGCTGATTGTCGATAATGCTAAAGTGGATGCCATGATCAAGGCGGTGAAAGAAGTGCGAGAACAGGAAGATCCGGTTGGCAAAATAAAACTGGAACGTCATCTGGAAAACGGATTAAAAATCGTCAATAAAGCCGCGCCGTTCGGGACCATTATGATCATCTATGAATCACGCCCGGATGTGACCATAGAAGCGGCCGTCCTGGCATTTAAAGCCAATAATAAAATTTTATTGAAAGGGGGAAAAGAAGCCTATAACAGCAATGTTATTCTTGAAAAATTCTGGCATGAAGCCCTGGCGGAAAACGGCCTCGACAAAAGCTGGATTACTTTGCTACATCTCAAGCGGGAAGAGACACAAAACTTTCTTAAAAATCCACCGGAAAAAATCGATTTGATTGTTCCGCGTGGCGGGGAACGCCTGATAAAGTTTGTAAAAGATAATGCCAGCTGCGCGGTGCTGGTCAGCGGACGCGGAAATAACTTCTTATATGTTTCAAAAAACGCGGATTGGGAAAAAGCCAAACGCGTGATCATGAATGCAAAAACGGATAAAATTTCAGCCTGCAACGCGTTAGACAATGTATTGATTGATCGGGATCTTCCTGATTTTGCAAATAAACTGAAAGACCTGCAGAAAAGCCTGAAAGCCTCAAAGGTTAAAATCAATGTAGATGAATCCGTAAAAAAAGTCCTTCCTGATGAAGACTTGATTCCGGGAGAGGAGACCTGGTATGAAGAGTTTCTCGCCATGAAAATCATCCTGGCCCGTGCCGAAGATATCGATGACGCTATTGCGCGTATTAACCGTTATTCAGGCGGACATTCCATTGCCATAATCACGGAGAACCAACCGGAAGCGACCCGGTTTATGGAAGAAATTGATAGTGCTGCAGTCTTTCATAACGCATCGACCCGTTTTACAGACGGAGGACAGATGGGTGTGGGCGCCGAGTTGGCGATAAGTACAGATAAGCTACATCACCGTGGGCCGCTTGGTTTGCCACAACTTGTTACCAACAAGTATTATGTCTACGGCGACGGACAGATCCGGGCCTGATATCTGCAGTCATTTGAAAAAAGACGGGTTCAACGGCTGCGTCTATATATTAGGGAGAAATACCTTATCTTTAACCAGCACTAAAGGTATGCGAATATGGAAAAGCCTACTCGTCTTTTTGACCTGCCATCCTACCAGTTGGCAAAAGGCCCTCTTGCAAATATGCTTGGGGCAAAAGCAGAGGGGAAATGGAAAGATTTTTCCACCCAGTGGTTTGTGGATACAGCCCAAAAACTGGCTGCTTCATTTTGCCAATCGGGAATAGGCTTCACCGAGTGGTCACCGCAAAAAAGGGATACCATCGCTATTCTTTCTGAGAACCGCCCCGAATGGCTGCTCATTGATCACGCGGCCCAGCAAAGCGGGGCTATCCTGGTTCCTATCTATCCCACCATTCATGCAAATGAATTGCTCCACATTTTCAGAGAAGCACAAATAAAATGGGTCTTCGTCAGCAATGAAAGTCTATATGGTAAGGTAAAAAGCATCGAGAGAGAAACACCTTACTTAAAAGCTATTTTTAGTTTTAATAAAATACCGGATGTAGCGCATTGGGAGGAGC
>CAYRJM010000053.1:0-20482 GCA_964424665.1 uncultured Chitinophagaceae bacterium | reverse complement strand
CGCCAACGATCTTCCTTCTTTGCCACACTTTACAGGCTGTCTTTGGTAGGGGCGTTCTCAAAATGGTTCCCTGAAGCAGGGGAGAAAGACGGAGCGGAACTTCACCGTTTAATTTAATAGATTTATAACAACGGGATTTAATACGATTACTACGAATATAGAATTTTCCAACTACTTACAATTCACTCAATAGTCTTAAATCCGTTAAAAAGTGGTTCGAGTTTTGTACCACAGGGCTCACATTATCGTCAGGCAGTTACGGGCATCCTACTTGTAACTGCTTTTTTATTTGAGATACAGCGTTGCGGGGAAAAAATTCTTTACTGCCTGCAGAAAGAAGTCATCCGGCTGATTAAGGAACGCCCTGAAAAGTCTTACCGAAAGACCCCCGAAAAGTGGAAGACTGGAAGACCAATAACTTTGGCTGTACGGGCATTACAACACCGGTACAGTGGTGACACAATGGACTTTATTTAATAAACTTTAGCGATTCTGTTGAATTGATCACAGTAAAGACTGCCATTCATGACGAAATATGGAGCATCGTGACCCGCGATATTCTTAAAGAGTTCATACAAAAAGGCACAACGAACATAAATTTTTTTTTCGCTATGCCGTTGTGCCTTTGTATTCGCTGCAAAACGAATTCGTCTTTAATTAATATTCCGCATAATTCACGTTAAAATACCTTCAATGAATTTCGTCGGAGAACAATCAGTCCAATACCTCCTGTTGATCAGCTAAAGCATTCTCTATGGATATTCTCATAAACTTGGTGATTCGCTCATCCGGTAAAATGGTATTTCCATCCCATACATAATCCAGACCGTCAAGTCTTTGTTTCAGCCTCTTTTCAATCCCACCTTTGGAAAGTAAAACAGGGACAATAATTGCTTGGCCACCATTCTTATTTGCTGTCTCAACAACAGATCTAAAGTGCTGTTTAGCCGCGTTATATACTTCTTCTGGGGCGTCATCGCGCAATGTCAGATAGGTAACATCCCTAAAACTATTAACGCCGTATGCGGACTTTATTTGATTGGATATTTTGTGAAGTTCCGCAAGCCATTTTATGTTATCGTCCTTATCATTCGGACCATGGGCAACGAGGATAACCGTTTCATTCTTGGGTGTTGTACTCAATTGCTGCACGCGGTCTAATATTATACTGACTAAGACGGGATTATCATTTAATGGCTCTGTTAATAATATCTTGGCGTTTATTTCCAAGGGGTTGAGTTCAACGGGATCACTATTTGCACCCATATTATGGTGGGCATGCGCCCCCGCTGACGCAGTTCCGTGAGGCGAAGAATGAGATGCCGATCCATGTCCATGATGCATCATAAGCATTGGGGGGTCAGCGAGTTCTTTACGAAATCCAAGCAAATATTCATTTTGTCTGATAATCATACTATAGGAAGAAACAAACAGCTGTATAACTACGATTGTGTTAACCCCTTTGTCTTCCAACTTATTAATTCCTTCCTGCATTGACTTCGGATTGGCCATTCCAAAAGCGATCTCCACTTCGTAATCTGCTTTTAACGGCGCTACTGCTTTTGTTACCGTTTCATCCCACAATTGGTTTCCTCCGTGAGCAAGAACAAGTACCCCTACTTTGGAATTATCAGAGGCGAACACAGCACCTCCGACAAGCAATAATACCAGAATAAGACTCAATTTTTTCATAAAATATACTTTTTTTGATAAAGATTAATTACGTTTTTTAATCGCTTTACTGTTTAAATCGGTTCTCTTTTAGTTTTCCTCAGCAAAATTTCTGCTTCCATCCTCCTGATAGACATAGCGAAAAGTATAATGACGCTGAACATCATCGGACGTAGGCGTAGCCGGGGCCCCTTTATAATAACTGAGTATTTCCATTTTTACGTATTTCCCGTCATTGGTGTGAATAACCAATATGTATCCCGGCTTAGGCGTAATAACATGTTCTTGCATGTTGTAATCATACCAGTCTGCAAATACATTTCCGCTGGTACTGTCTGACAGGTAATTGCCTTCAGGTGCAGTAGTCAGCGCGTCAAGCGTACTTTTAATCACCTGACCCGTAGCGTTTCCGGGACCACTTATATTGCTATTCAGGATGATGGTAGTTCCACGAAACCCAATATCCCATTTGTTACTGGCCGAGTCACTGTTGGGCACAATCGTACTGTCACTAAAGCGAAAAAAAGTAAACTTATTGGTGCCACCGACAACTTCACCGGTATTCGGGTCCCGGGTAGTGGGGTCCGCAGGCAGGTCTTTGACCAATACGGTTTGTAACTCTTGCTTGGGTTGGGGGTTGTCGTTATCGTCTTTTGAACATGAAGCAGTGAATAATACTGCTGAGGAAAGCAGGACAAACAGGATTCCATTTTTAAGATTCATTTTTCTCATTTGTTTTTTGTTTTATAAAGATGAACAGAGGCGCTTACATACCAGGTTCTTCCCGGTTCATAAGCCAGATGTTTGGGATCAGTGTAATCAAACAGGTTCTTTATGCCTGCTTGTACTTTTATTTTATCATTTGCGAAGGACCTTTCCATATTCAGATGACATAGCGCGTAGCCTGGCGCGTATTCGTTTTCAGCATCGAGGATATTGTCGCCGTTCATATCAGCAAATCCAAAACGGCCCCGGTAAACAAGACGCGTATTAAAGGACCAGGAATGATACGTGTAATTCATTTTCACATTAAACGAATGACGGGAACGGTTAAACAAGCCACCGTATTCGGACATGCTCAGTTTTTTAGTTTCCAATGTTTCAGGATCCCGCTTAAACCTTTTTCCATCGCGTATTTCTTCTACAACCTGCTTGTCTTTTGCAATTAAGAACTGGTAACCCGCGCGAAACACTAAGCTATTATTTAACAAGCGGATGCTTCCATTCATCTCTACCCCTTCTGTAAATACCCGGTGAACATTATAATAGCTGTACAACGGCTGGCCATTTGTTTTCATCGCGATGGTACGCGTATCGATCAGATCTTTGATATCATTTCTAAATAAATTCACCCCGACTTCCCAGTTGCCGGAACCAGTATAGCTACCGCCAAGATTATAAGCTATGGAGCTTTCAGGCTTTAATTCGCTGGTCATATCGCCGGGCTGGATATATACCCGCTCTATTTGTCCTTCAGCCTGCATTTTGCTGAGAACTTGCTCTACGGCTTTTGTTCCTAAAACGGAATAGCCCACAATTGGATTGGAAAAGGTCAGATACAACTGGCGGAAATCCGGCGCTTTGTAACCCATTCCTACAGACGCCCGGAAAGACCAGTGATCATTCCATTTATATTGCGCTGCTAATTTGGGACTAAACTGCGAATGATATTCCGATGGATGATCGTAGCGCATACCGGCAAGAATATTCCATTTTGCTGTAGGGTGCCACTCGTGCTGTCCATATATAAAATAATCCCATAAAACTTCCTTGGCAGGGTATCGGGTGGCCTTGACCATCTGGCGATTAAATCCTGCACCGATGGTCAGAATCTGGTAGGGGTTTATAATATACTCCGACTGCAATTCTTCTTTCCAGATTTCCTGCCGGAAATAAGTATGCTCATAACCGGTATCTGTTTTAGAATCATACAAATCGCTTTCGGTTTTATACTGGGACCAATAATTACGTAGTTTCAACTTCCACTTCGGAGAAATGCGATAGGAGATTACCGGATTGATGTATTTATCCTCTACTTTTCCTTTTCCTTTGACAATAACAGAGTCATCTCCCGAGGTGGCGAGATAATTATTCCGCTGCTCCTCGGAAAAATATCGCGCATTTAATTCGATATTGAGCTTTGGCGTAAACTGGTAGCGTATTTTCCCATGCAACGTGTAGTCGGTATAAGGGTCTACCGTTTTCCCATACGTATCAGACATAAGATCATAACCATTGGTATGGAAACGATTTAGGGAAAGAAACGCAGCGCCTTTTTGTCCCAGGGCCAGGCTTCCTGTGAGGGTGTTGTCTGTTGTTTGATGGGAGCCGTATTGGGATTTTAGAAAAACACCGGTGCGTTTCGTATCTTTGGTAATAATATTGATTACGCCGGCCAAAGCATCGGACCCATAGAGGCTGGAGGACGGCCCTTTTATAATTTCAATGCGTTGTACATTATTCAGCGTAATTCTCGTCAGATCAAGGGTGCCTGCAGTACGCCCGATAACCGGCTCCCCATTGATGAGAATCAAGCAGTATTCAGGATCCATCCCCTGCATCTGCACCCCGAAACCATGGTTATTGATGATGGCCAACCCCGTCTGTTCCGACAAGATCTCGTCCAACCGGCTTGCTCCCGATGATTGAATTTGCTCCTGTCCGATAATGGTGACGGGGATTGGCACATCAGCCAGTTTGCGGTCGCTGCGCGTAGCGGTAACGACAACCTCCGATAGGCTGTCTCCATAAAGCATAGAATCGACGGGAGCCTCCTGAGCATCTGCATGAAAACCCGCAAAAAATAATACGAAGAATAAAATTCCTACGCTTCTATACAATGACATGCTTTAAATCCTTCAGTTATACCACTATACCTTCCATTTAAGGAAAGGTTATCCCCAACGGAGCAAGCCGGAAGAATAACACTGCAAAGTACGGCTGAATATTAATGGCCTATTATTGAAAAGAGGAATAAATTTACTCCGAAACGGAAAAAATGCGATTTTATTAACGCCTTTGCTTCTGCGTTGATTCAACCCTGCGTTCCGCTGCTCCCATGTCCCCACCACCAAAACCCATCCCAACGACTTCCATAAACGATTCGATGGACGAATTAACCAAGCAACGGCAGCTAGCGGACTCCGCCTTAACAAATATTATTGTACACCTGCCCGGGGCAACCTACTTTTGCCTGGAAAAGGAAGCTAAACTTTCAGAAAAGGCAACAAAGTCTTTTGTGGTTTGCGTATTTTGAGCGCAATAAATCGACCAAATTAACATGAAAAATACTTTTTACACCCGTACCCTGACCGCACTCGTATTCGCTGTTATCATGCTGGCAGGGATCTTATGGAGTCCGCTTACCTTTTGTCTTTTGTTTATGATCATTGCCGTCATTGGGTTGCAGGAATATTTCCGGCTGGTAAAAAAAATACGTTCCGAATATGCCGACGCCCCGCTGTATCAGCAGGTTATCACCATTGTATTGCTCCCTGCCGGCTTTCTAATCGCTTCCGGGCGGCATTTTTCGTTGTCGGGGCAGCCGGCGTCTTTCCTGGGCCTACAACTGGGTTTATTCCTGGTCATGTTATTGATATTCCTGGCCACCCTGAGCAGACGCCCTACCATAAATTTAAAAACCCTGGGGTATAACCTGATGGGCGCTTTATACCTGGGCATCCCTTTTTCCCTAATGGTACATCTGATGTGGAACTTCTCCAGTGAGGGTATCCCTATCCTGCCATTGGCTATTCTTTTCTCGCTTTGGATCAATGATTCGCTGGCCTACATTGTCGGTTCACTCATCGGCAAAACGCCTTTTTTTCCCGCCATTTCTCCCAAAAAAACCTGGGAAGGAACACTTGGAGGTATCCTGCTGACCGTGGTTGCCGGGGCTATTTACGGATATAACAGCACGCTCTATACGCCCGGTGTGTGGATTACCATCGCAGGAACTACGGCGGTAGCAGGTACAGCCGGTGACTTACTGGAATCCAAACTGAAACGGCTCGCAAAGGTTAAGGATTCAGGGCATTTAATGCCCGGACACGGAGGTATTCTGGACCGCTTTGATTCTATGATCTTAGCGATTCCCTTTGTATGGCTCTTCATGATGCTCGTCCATTAACACTAAAACAGATGTTGGCCACATCAAGCAGGAGTCGCTCCCATAATAAAGAGGCTCCAATCTTCAAAACAAAAATTACAGACCGGAAGACTGCTTTTTCCTAATGCACGGCCTGAAGCGTATATCCTTCTTTTCTCAGCAAGCTGATTACGCCTTTTTCTCCCCCCAAATGTCCTGCACCAACAGCGATGAAAGAAGGTTGCTGGTGGATTAACGTTTCAATGCGTCCAATCCACTTTTGGTTTCGCTCATATAGCATCGTGTTCAAATCCGATTCTTGCATCGACGAAGTCAAAAAACCATTCAGTGAATCGAGGTTTTGATGTAAGTAAGCTCTAAGTAGCCGCTGATACTCGTTGACGGAAACCTGCGGATCATGAATCAACCTTAAAATACGCTTTACGGCAGAATCAGGACTCCTACTGTTTAAAGCATTCAATTGATCCATGGGTGTTTCAAGCCCTACAATTTTCTTCCCTGCATCCATCGCCCAGTCGGCGATTTTAATGTCATAACTTACTGATCCCTTCTCGCACCGGATACCGGTTTTTATCGATAGCATGGTAAAGACCACATTGGGCTTCAAAAGAGGCAAAACCATTGCGGCGCTCACCAGCCCGAGAGAGTCTTTGGCAAAGGCCACCACGTCATCAAACTCCTCAGGGGTAAAATAATCCTGTAATTTTTTACCTTCCGGTAACAACATGCCATCTTTCATCGCCATCAGGGCAGCAGTATCCCGCATATTTACCTCCTCGATAAGTTGTTTACAGCTGTCAAAAGCTTGCTGCATTGCAGCTGTCCAGAAGAATTTATCCGGACAAATCAAATGGATTGTTCCGAAAAGATAAGAGGGTGCTGCCAAATTTTTCCCTGAAATTTTCCACAAAATAGAGGATGTATCCTCTTGGAGCCCCTTTGTAGCATGCCTCGGTCCGCTACAGGAAGCGATGCCCCATAGCCCGATAACGAATATCAGACCGCCTTTTTTGATGTTCATGAATTTATTTTCCTACTCCCTTGGGAATGATCAAAAGCAAGTGTTTTCCAATCCCATAAAGATACAGGAATTATTCAGTATAACAAGCCCGCCTAGATGAAGTGTACCTGCTCGTCTATGCTCAACATTGCCCTAAAAAAAAGACGCTGCAAAACAGCGTCTTCCCAAAACTTAACAAAGCCCTCTATTAATCATTATTTCGATGCTGATTATTAGACCTTCTGTCATTATTCCTTCTACCTTTAGGGTGATCGTTCCGATCGCGGCTGCGGCGTTCAGGTTCCACATATCCTTCCGGCTTCGGAGTAAGTACTTTGTGGGATAGTTTAAACTTGCCGGTACGGGAGTCCGTTCCGGTTAATTTGACTTCTACCTTATCCCCTTCCTTAAATACGCCATCCATATTTTCGAGGCGGTTCCAGGAAATTTCTGAAATATGCAGCAGTCCCTGCTTACCCGGCATAAATTCTACAAAAGCACCGTAAGGCATAATTGATTTCACGGTTGAATCATAGGTTTCACCAATTTCCGGTTCTGCGATAATCCCTTTAATCCAATCGTATGCCTTGTCCAGAGACTCTTTGTTGGCAGAATAAATACTTACTTCACCATGGTCTTCCACCTCCTCAATATTAATATTAGCACCGGTTTCACGCTGAATTTCCTGGATAATTTTGCCGCCGGGGCCAATAATAGCACCAATATAATCGCGATCTACGTTGAATTTCCTGACTCTCGGTGCTTGCGGTTTAGGTTCGGGACGTGGTGCATCAATCGTCTGGTACATGTGATCCAGTATATGCAGGCGCGCCTTCTTTGCATGCTGCAATGCTTCCCGCATTACATCCATACTCAACCCGTCCACTTTGATATCCATTTGCACCCCACAAATTCCATCCTTTGTCCCGGTGACTTTAAAATCCATATCCCCCAAATGATCTTCGTCTCCCAAAATGTCGGTCAATATCGCATAAGCCCCATTCTCGCCAGAGATCAGGCCCATCGCAATTCCTCCAACATGCTTAGGGAAGGGCACTCCGGCATCCATGAGGGCCAGTGAACCGGCACAAACCGTAGCCATTGAAGAGGAACCATTGGACTCCAAAATATCAGAGACAATACGAATGGTATAGGGATAATCTTCTCCCGGCATGATCTGCTTCAGTGATCTTTGGGCCAATTTGCCATGCCCTACTTCTCTCCGGCCGGGTCCACGCATCGGGCGAACTTCGCCGGTAGAATATGGCGGAAAATTATAGTGCAGGTAGAATTTGGAATAGTTGGAATTAGCCGCATCCTCAATCAGGAGTTCATCATCGGGAGTTCCCAGTGTTACTGTAGACAGCGACTGGGTTTCCCCGCGGGTGAACAGCGCACATCCGTGCGGAGAGGGCAAAAGCCCGATTTCCATGTCCAGCGGACGCACCTGATCCAACGCCCGGCCATCCAGCCGTATTTTCTCCTCCAGGATCATTTTCCGAACTACCTGAGCTTCCAGGTCATCAAAATACTTGTGCGCTACTTTTACATCATCTTCATTGGGCTCTTCTCCCAGCGTCTCAATAAACCCATCAAGTATCTCTCTCAGTTTATCCTGGCGTTGTGCTTTTGGAAGGGCTGCTTTAGCCACTTCATATATTTTATCAGATGCAAAAGCGGTCAAATTCTGTTTCAGTTCTTCGCTTTCATAAGGTTTTTTATAATCCGTTTGCTTGGGCTTGGCTCCCGCCAGCTCGCGCAATTCTCGCTGAGCGGCTATCTGACTCTTGATCGCTTCATGTGCAACCCCCAAAGCTGTTACCAGATCCTCCTCATCACATTCTTTACTTTCTCCTTCCACCATCATGATATTGGCTTCAGAAGCAGCTACGATAAACTCCATATCGGCCTTGGCCAGCTGGGAGCGGGACGGATTGATAACCATCTCCCCCTCGACCCTGGCAACACGTACTTCAGAAATAATTTCCTGAATGGGAATATCAGACACAGCCAGCGCGGAGGAAGCTGCCAGGCAGGCCAACGCATCAGGCTTCACCTCGGGATCTGAGGAAATCAGGTTGATGATCACCTGCACATCACAAAAATAATCTTCCGGAAACAAGGGTCTTAAAGCACGGTCAACGAGCCTTGATGTCAGGATCTCATCATTATTCAGACGGGCTTCCCGCTTAAAAAAAGAACCGGGAATACGGCCTGCGGAAGCAAATTTTTCCTGATAATCTACGGAAAGGGGAAAAAAGCTTTGTCCTTCTCTGGGGTCTTTAGTGGCACATACGCTGCAAAACAAGATACAATCGCCCATACGTACAGTAACCGCCCCGTTCGCCTGGCGCGCTACCTTTCCGGTTTCTATCGTTATTTGTTGGCCGTTGGTTTCAACGGTCTTTGAAATTGCTTGTAAACTCATAAAAATATTTTAATAACCTATATAAAAAAGTATTCCCAACCATTGCCAGTTGGGAATATATCACTTTATCAACACCTTAAAAAATTGCTGAAAAATGCACATGTTTTATTTCCTAAGGCCTAATTTCTCAATTAACGCCCGATAACCTTGCAAGTCGGTACGGGACAGGTAGGCGAGTAGCCTTTTTCTCCGCCCAACCATCTTGAGTAACCCTCTGTTGGAAGAAAAGTCCTTTTTATTGGTCCTCATATGGGCGGCAATTCCGTTGATCCGCTCCGTCAGCAATGCGATCTGTCCTTCTATCGAGCCCGTATTGGATGCTTTTCCTCCAAATTCTGCAAAAATATCCGCCTTTCTTTCCTTTGTTAAATATGGCATTTTCTTAAAAATAATAGATTTTACATTCTTTGACGCTGCAAAGGTATATAAATTATGAAATATAAACGCCAAATATTAAAATTTTGTACGTTTCAGGCGAAATTGATCGTCGCATTGTCAATTACCTTCCCGTTTTCAGTTCGCAACAGACGGGAGGGAAATTTCTTCAGCACAATATAATCGTGGGTGGCCATCACGATGGAAGTACCATAATCCCGAGATATCTGGAAGAGCAATTGCATAATCCCGTCAGAGGTTTCCGGATCAAGGTTGCCCGTAGGTTCATCGGCAAGAATGAGCCTTGGGGAATTGAGCAGGGCCCGGGCAATGTCAATCCGCTGCTGCTCGCCTCCGGAAAGCTCATAAGGCATTTTAAAGCCTTTGGTTTTCAATCCTACCTTTTCTAGAACATCATTTATTTTTTCCTCCATGAGGATTTTTTCTTTCCACCCCGTCGCGCGCAGGGCAAAAGCCAGGTTGTCATGTACATTCCGGTCGGTCAATAATTGAAAATCCTGGAAAACCACTCCCAGGTTGCGACGCAGGTAGGGAATATTCTTCCAGTTCATCTCCTTGAGGTTAAAGCCCACTACCGTTCCTTCTCCTTCCTGCAAAGGCAATTCCCCGTAGAGGGTTTTCAGCAGGCTTGATTTCCCGGTGCCGGTACGTCCAATCAGATAAACGAACTCTCCTTTGTTCACCTGGACATTCACATCACTAAGGATCAGGGAGCGGCCCTGGTAAATATTTACATCTTTTAGCTCGATCAACGTTTCTTCCATAGTTCGCATTTCTCAAAAATAACGTTACAAAAGTAGTTTTTATTTGGTTTTTGGGAAAGCGGAGTTTGTTTTACTAAACGATTAGTTTATATTTGTTGGTCATCCTGATTATTTTTGAACCTAAAATTGCGTCCATATGAAACCGTTAACCCGCGCTGAAGAAGAAATTATGCAGACCCTTTGGAAGCTAAAAAAAGCTTTTGTGAAGGAGATCGTGGCTAAAATGAAAGCTCCAAAGCCCCATTACAACACAGTATCCACTATCGTCTCCATACTGGTAGACAAAGGGTTTGTGAGCTACGAATCTCATGGCAAATCCTACGAATATTTTCCCCTCATCTCCAAGGAAGACTATTCCAGGAAGATCGTCAAACAGATTGTGAGGAAATATTATGGAAATTCCTTTACCAATTTGGTGGCTCAATTCGCCGAGGAGCGATCTTTTAAAGCAGATGAAATCCGGAAAGTGCTGAAAGGGGCAGGCAAAAAGAAAAAAGCCAAAAAATAATGACCATGGAACACTTTCTATCCTCGTTTCTACCCAAAAACAAATCCCCCTTTCTTATTTTCCCTTTCCTGTTTCTGTGCCTGTCACTGATGGCTAATGGACAGTCCAGTGACTCCACCTCCTATAAGCCTATTACTACTTCCGATGGGACGGTTTACGAGTATGTAGATCATATGCCGGAGTTCCCTGGCGGGCAGGACGCACTGATACAATACCTCGGCCAACACCTCAGATACCCCGGCAAAGCGCGCAGGAAACAACTACAAGGTATTGTAATCGTTCAATTTGTTGTAGGGTACAACGGCAAAATAGAAAATGTAAAAACCGTTGGGGAAAAATTGGGCGGCGGCCTGGAAAAGGAAGCCATACGGGTAGTGAAAAGGATGCCCAACTGGCTCCCTGGAACACAAAAAGGGAAAAAGGTGCGTGTGCAGTATTCCCTTCCGATTCGGTTCAAGCTGACCCCTTAATAGACAAAGCACAAGGCGGCGGCTCGCAGCATCTAGTCGCGCAGGTGAAACACTTGCTTCACCTCGCTATAGTCCTTCAAGTCAACATTCGGGTGCATTTGCAGTTTTTGGGCGTTGATCAATACGATCTTGACCCAGATTTCACCCGCAGGACGAAGAACACTGTATCCGTCAATATCACGTTTCGCTACCGTTACCCAGCCATCGTCGTAATGCCTGGCACTATAACTGTAAAAATTAATCACCTCAGGTAGCGCCTCGTATTCTCCGTCCGCAAAGGACAAATAAACCAGTACAGCGCCGTGGTCGAAAATAGCATTCGTTAATTCGGGCACTTCAAAATCGGCGTAGAGGACGGTACTGTCCACTGCTCCGTTGTTCTTTTCATATACCCAATCTTTTGGTTGAATGGTGTATACAATTCCTTGTGCGCCGCCCTCCTCACCAGGAACAACCTTAGTCACCTCTTTCGTACAGGACGCTAAAGCAAAAACGGCTATAGTAAATAGTAAAACTGACTTTTTCATCGGTATTTGTTTTGGACTCAAGTTTCTAACAGGGTAAATCAAAATCCAGGCCAATCTGCGCTATCCGTTCATTATGCGGTCGTTGCGCCATTCGTCTTGCGGCTATTCATACACAAACTCTCCAAACTCCGAACGAATGATCAACTCCTTTTGGTCGGCGGCTTCTACCCTGCCTACCACCCGTGCCCCTACGTCAAAAGACTCGGAGATGGCCATCACTTCTTCGGCAATCTCTTCAGGGATATACAATTCCATCCGGTGCCCCATGTTGAATACCTGGTACATCTCCTTCCATTCGGTACCCGATTCTTCTTGTATCAGTCGAAACAAAGGGGGCAGCGTAAACAAATTGTCTTTAATAATTTTCACTTTATCCACAAAGTGCATCACTTTGGTCTGCGCCCCTCCGCTACAATGCACCATCCCATGAATCCGCCCGGGGAATTGCTCCAACACTTTTTTGACAATGGGCGCATATGTCCTTGTGGGAGAGAGCACCAATTTGCCGGCCGGAATGGTTCCAAATCCATCTATCGCTACGGGATCAGTTAATTTTTTTGAGCCACAATAGACAACCTCTTCCGGTACTTCCGGATCAAAAGTTTCCGGATATTTTTGAGCAACTTCCTTGCTAAAGACATCATGGCGGGCCGAAGTAAGCCCGTTACTACCCATGCCACCGTTGTACTCTTTTTCATAAGAGGCTTTCCCAAACGAAGCCAGTCCTACAATAATATCACCCGGGCGAATATTGTCGTTGGAGATCACGCGGTCTCTTTTCATGCGGGCAGTGACCGTAGAATCCACAATAATTGTACGCACCAGATCTCCCACGTCAGCCGTTTCCCCTCCCGTGGAATAAACAGGTAGCCCATGCCCCCGCAATTCTTCCAGTATCTCTTCGGTACCATTGATGATTGCCGCAATCACCTCTCCGGGGATACGGTTTTTATTGCGGCCGATCGTGGAGGATAGTAAAATATTGTCCACCGCCCCCACACAAAGCAAGTCGTCCGTGTTCATCACAATCGCATCCTGCGCGATTCCTCGCCACACGTCCATATCTCCCGTTTCTTTCCAATAGGCATATGCCAGGGAAGATTTTGTCCCGGCACCGTCAGCATGCATGATGTTGCAATATTCCGGGTCACCTCCCAGCGTATCGGGAATTATTTTACAAAAAGCTTTGGGGTAAAGCCCCTTGTCAATGGATTGAATAGCCTTGTGCACCTCTTCCTTAGCTGCAGAAACACCCCTCTTTTCGTATAATGAACCGCTCAAAATATATTTTTTAAATTAATGAGCTACAAAAGTAGGCAGATCAATGGAAAGTTTCAAGAACCGTGCCCCTTGTTCGGACTTTCTTCTTGCCAAATTACCTTAATTTTCAAGCTAATCCGGCACAACTATCTCAAAGCTGCTTTGAAAGCTCAGGAGTGCAACAAAAGCTTTACTTTCTCTCGCTTCGGCCGCGACACAGGAACTTTTGTACCATCTTCCAACAACAGGCTGCCCCCGTCTTCCTTCAACCAACTCTTCACGTAGGCCGGATTAACCAGGTGGCTTTGGTGCGTCCGGATAAAGCCGCAAGGAGCCAGCAAACTATCATATTCCTTGAGTAGCTTTGAAACAAGAATATTGTCTCCATTATTGAGAAAGAAATAAGTGTATGTATTCCGAGCTTCACATCTCACAATCTCCATTACCGGTACGAAACGAATCTCCTGTTGTTGCGGCAGGGCTATTTTAGAAGCTTTAGGGTCTTTTTGCCTTAGATAATCCAACAAAGAATTTAATTGTACGCTGCCCTGCTTCTGAACAATCTTCTTCTGCGCTTTTTGAACAGCAGAAATCAGTTCTGCTATGTCAACGGGTTTTAGTAGATAATCCAGGGCTGAAAATTTGACCGCTCGAATACCGTATTGATCATATGCAGTGATAAAGATCACCTCAAAATTCCTTTCCTTCAGTAATTCCAGTAAATCAAATCCGGTGGCGTTGCCCATTTGAATGTCCAGAAAGAGCAAATCCGGCTTTAGTGTCCTAATTTGTTGTTCTGCAACCCATATTTGTGTTGCCGTGGCCATTACATGCACCTGGGGACAATGCTTTTTCAGCAGACTTTCCAGGTTCTCCACATTTCCTGGTTCATCATCGACGATTATTGTTTTTATGTTTTTGTCCATTTTTAATGTTATGTGACAGTCATTTTCGGATGGAGGGCCGATTCCCCTGAATTCCCCGAGCCGACCACTCTGCAAATACCTTCCTCAAATCCAATGGTTTAAATAGATCGTAACAACTGTTCCCGCCTTATCTGATTGTAAATCTAATGCTATTTCCGCACTATTGTAAATGGTATTCAGCAGTTTAATTCTGGATCTCGATAGTTTAATGCCCAACCCGTCATATTCTTTGGACGTATCAAATCCATCTCCATTGTCGACAACCTGCAAAATCAGTCTTTCTTTCTCTTTTAGTATAGCTATTGCTATTCGTCCTTCCGATCGCTTTTGATATATCCCGTATTTAACGGCATTCTCGACAAATGGCTGGAGAAGCATAGACGGCACTTCGGTATTGTTGGCATCTATCCCTTCATCTACGTGTATAGCATATCGAAAATCAAAACGCAGCTGCTCCATCTGCAGGTAATCTTCCTGCAGTTTTATTTCGTCAGAAATGGTGATCAATTCCTTACGAGAATCGTCCAGTACGCTCCTGGTAAGCCGAGCGAATTTTCCCAGGTAGTGATTCGCGGTCTCTGTGTCTTGCTTATTCATGAGATTCTGGATACCGGATAACGCGTTAAAAACAAAATGGGGATTAAGTTGTAATCGCACGGTATTAAGTTCAGATTTTGCTAGTTCACTTTGGTGTTCCGATTTTAAGAGCCGTTTGCTTTGTACCGTTTTATATCTCCAGAAAAGTAAACCGGCTATCGCCGCCAGAATACCTAGAAAAATAAGTACTTGCGTCAGACTAAACGTTCTTGCAGCTGGAAGTACGGTAAATTGTATGCTATCCGCTTTCTGATGAAACAGTTTTAGTTCACCAGAAGTAGTGTGTAACACGGGAACAACGGTGATCCGATAAGTACCCGGTTGATCAAAATAACCTTTCGGAATAACGGAAAAATACCCCTTTTCACTCATATGTATTTTATAGAGCGGAAGCCAGCGGCTGGGAACGCTGAGGCGAACTTTGTCCTTGTCGGAGCGGTTTTCCACATAGATCTGATAAAGCTTTATCGCATCGTTATCTCCTTTGAACCATAAATTCAGATCACCAAAAGAGCCAATAGATACCTTGTTGTGAAGTTTCAAGGTATCAAATACAATAGTACCTACTGCTCGCCCCGGCTTTCCGTCATCCAGGGATGCTTGTTCTAAATAAGTAGCAAGCCATATTTTAGCTTTTTTAATGGGTTTATTGTAGATATATACGGTAGTAATGCTGCTAGGGTAGTTAATGTTGTACATCTGGACCGTAACTTTTTTGCCGATGACATCCAGGCCGGCGAGTAAGGTTTCATCTTCTTTTCCAATATCTAGAAACGAAGGGATTGATTTTTCGTCCAGGGAATCTATGGCCTGCTCAGCAGGCTGTTGCCAATGCACCACCTCTATTGAATCATCAATCAGTATGCGGTACCGGTACTGAGAAAGCTTTTTGGGCGCTATATCAGTTATAAGTCGTATTTGTCTGGCACCTTCTAATAAAACGAAATTAGTATTCATCAGGCCAACAATAGCACGGCTATTGAAATCGTTTCCCAAAAAAATATGCTTCGTATGATTATCAATTTGTAAAAAAATGAGCGCCTTATTTCCCTCAGGGCCGCCCCATCCTATGGCTGGAATAATATTGGGGTTTGCTTTTCCCCCCTTATCTGGGGTAACGGTTTGCGCGGCGGTGTAAAGCGGTAAGAGGAGCATAAGGAACAAAAGAACCGGCCATTTGGCCATATTTGTGTTTTTCATTGCTTGTAAATTTGTTTTGTCTGCCAAAGCTAAGCTTGAAAATTACGCCAGGAAACGGACAATTAGTAAGCTGCAGTCTTCCTTCGGTATGCTGTACAGCAAAAACAGCATTCAGCACTTGTGATTTTACCTTTTGCAGCAAATCGGAACTTTGTCCGATGGAATGCTACTGCAACTACAGGGAAACTTTCCGCACAATTTCTCCTACCTTTGCAACTCAAAATTTCACTTAAATACCGCTAGCTATGGAAATGACAGTAGATGCCGCAAAGCAACTGGGCCTGACTGCCGAAGAATTTGACAAGATCAAGGAAATCCTGGGACGCACTCCTAATTTTACCGAACTGAGCATGTATTCGGTAATGTGGAGCGAACATTGCAGCTATAAAAATTCTATTGCCTGGTTGAAGACCCTGCCTCGTGAAGGCGGCAGACTGCTAGTCAAAGCAGGAGAAGAAAACGCTGGTTTGGTAGACATAGGAGATGGTATGGCTTGTGTCTTTAAGATCGAGTCACATAATCATCCGTCGGCTATTGAGCCTTTCCAGGGAGCGGCCACCGGTGTAGGAGGCATCCACCGTGATATCTTCACCATGGGGGCACGACCCATAGCTGCGTTAAACAGCCTGCGTTTTGGAAATGCGGCTGACCCTAAAACCAAGCATTTGGTAGAAGGGATAGTCAAGGGTATTGGCCATTATGGAAACTGTTTCGGCGTGCCCACAGTTGGCGGTGAGGTTTATTTTGAAGACTGTTACAACACCAACCCTTTGGTCAACGCGATGAGCGTTGGTATCGTCAAAGTGGGGCAAACCGTGTCTGCTACTTCTTACGGACCAGGGAACCCGGTATTTATTGTAGGTTCCGACACGGGTAAAGACGGAATGGGCGGCGCTTCGTTCGCTTCGGCCAACATCAACGACGATAGCGCCGAAGACCTGCCAGCCGTACAGGTAGGTGACCCTTTCCAGGAAAAGAAACTGCTGGAAGCCTGTCTGGAGATTGTACCTACAGGAGCTTTAATAGGCATGCAGGATATGGGCGCTGCCGGCATCACCTGCTCCTCAGCTGAGATGAGTGCCAAGGGTGAATGCGGGATGAAAATAGATCTGGGTAAGGTACCCACACGTCAACAGGGCATGAAAGCCTGGGAAATGCTCCTTAGCGAAAGCCAGGAACGCATGTTGATTGTTGTAAAAAAAGGGCGGGAAGCGGAAGTATTGCGTATTTTTGAGAAATGGGACCTGAATTGTGTGCAAATAGGCGAGGTAACCCAGGAGCCTAACCTGGAGTTTTACCTCAACGGTCAATTAGAAGCCAACGTGCCTGCAGAAAGCATGGTACTTGGCGGCGGCGCTCCCGTGTATCACAGAGAAACGGCCGTTCCTAAATATTTTGAAAAAATAAAAGCTTTTGATGCTGAGGCAGTAGCCGTTCCCGATGACCTGAAAGCGGTAGCCAGGCAACTGGTCTCCTCCCTGAATATTGCATCAAAACGCTGGATCTACACCCAGTATGACAGCATGGTCGGCGCCGCGAACGCCTCTACAAACAGTCCATCCGATGCAGCTGTCAGCTTGGTAAAAGGAGAAAGCAAGGCACTCGCCATGACCACAGACTGCAACGGCCGCTATGTATATGCGAATCCCTACAAAGGTGCTATGATCGCCGTAGCCGAAGCTGCACGGAATATCGTTTGTACAGGAGGAGAGCCGGTGGCTATCACCAACTGCCTGAATTTCGGCAATCCTTACAACCCGGAAGTTTATTATCAGTTTACAGAAGCGGTCAAAGGAATGGGAGAAGCCTGCAGACGCTTTAACACACCGGTAACCGGTGGTAACGTCAGCTTTTATAATCAATCTCCCAAAGGGCCGGTATATCCCACCCCCGTAATCGGGATGGTAGGCGTTATCGATGATCTGAGCAAAAAGATGACCTTGAACTTTAAACAGGCGGGTGATACCATCTACCTCGTCGGTCAAAGCCGGGCGGACATCGGCTGTTCAGAATACCTGGCTAAGATTCAGGAAATCCCCCACAGCCCTGCTCCGCATTTCGACCTGGAAGAGGAATTCGAACTGCAACAGATTGTCACCACGCTTATCCAGGGGGGGATACCCGCTTCGGTCCATGATATTAGTGAAGGCGGTTTATTTATTGCTTTACTGGAAAGCGCTATGCCGGATGCGCTTGGTTTTACCATCCAGACAAACAAAAGCATCCGTAAGGATGCATACTTGTTCGGAGAAGCACAAAGCCGGGTAGTCGCCTCCGTACCGGAAGGCAAGTGTGCCACTTTCGAAAAACTATTGAGCGGCATGGTCTATGAACAACTGGGAAAAGTGACCTCAGGAGCGATCATCGTTGATGGTGAAAATTGGGGCGACATTGCTGAATGGCAACAACCTTATGATACTGTTTTGGAGCAGGCAATGGAAGAATGATTATACTCACGTTCCAGTTATATAGTTTCTTATCATGCCCTTGAGCGGAAAATACAAATGTATTTTTTGTTAACTTTGGTTGTTCCCTGATAATTTTGCCGAACCGGAAATAGCTGACAACAGCTTATGCAGTAATCGCATGATATTATAAAGGCAATAGACATAAACCGGCTTCTGTTTGGAAAAGACAAAACGCTAAAAACGAAAAAATAACCCTATCGAAAAAGAGGCCGAAACTGCTGCCGGTGGCGTTGACACGCTAAAAACGCTGTACGTCAGTATTGTAAAAAGCGTACTTTTACGAGTCTAAAACACTTCTTTAAGTAAAAGAACCAAAAAAGATAAAAAGATAAGTCATCATAAAACGACATTAAAAATACATTATTTTATATTTAAAAAAATAATTATTTAAAAATAAAATTCTTAAAATTATGAGAGTAAATATATTTATAGGAATATTACTAGTTTTAGTCGCTTTCGCGGGCTGTAAAAAGGATGAACAGGACCCTCCTCAAATATTGACCTCTAAAATATGGGAAAGAGGCTTGATTGATAAAAACCCTTCTACGAATCCCGAAGGTGATGTTATTTATTACGCTGTGAGGGATTGCGAAAAAGACAATACTTTTAAATTTGACACAAAAGGAGAACTAATCATTAACAAAAATGATGAGAAGTGTAAACCAAATGAGCCGCAAATTGAAATCGAAAATTATTCAATAAATCGAGCTGAAAAGCAACTGATAATAAATGGGATTGAATATACTTTAGCGGAAGAATCTGAAAATCAAATAAAATATTATTCTGCTATCTCTACAGAGACAGGGTACGAATATCTAATTTTCTTGCTGCAATAAATACCTAAGACTATGCATGTCATTAAAATTACCATTGCCCTTTGCGCTACCATGTTCCTTGCCGGTTGTCTAAGACGTGAAGAACCTCCTAAACCCGTTGTAGATTATGGTGGAATAACGGACTATTACATTGTGAATAAAAGCGGCTTGAATTTAAAAGTAACATATAAAATCGCTCCGACACCTATATATGCGGATAGTACTGTAATGCTACCGGCGGATACCGTAACTCAAATTTTTCGGTATGGAGGATTGGGAGGACATTTTCCACCATCATATGTTTTTGATAGCCTCAATTTTTATAAGGAGTCAGAAGATGACAGGGAAAAGCCATTATTGACAATTGAACCAGTTAGCGATGATAATTGGAGTGACACTTACAAGAAAGGTGACAGTGTAAGAAGTTATGAATTGATTATAACATCTGAAGATTTAAAATAGTACGATAGTTGAGGGGCAAGGACAAAAATTTGCATTCCAGATTATAAGGAAAGATACTATGCTTACCATTTATCCGATATGTGGGTGTTGTGATACCCTAAAGTAAGCCGACATAAGTCGTTTCGTTGAAATGGGAACTTCATTTGAATATAATAAATAAAGTCTATTGCAGAGAATAAAAGCACCCAAATAAATTAATTATTTAATGAGCATGGGCATTAAAAAATTAACAGGCATGGGAGTGTCCTTTTACCATCCATAACAAGTTATGGCTGTCCGAAGCCATGCCCCAGGATTGCTAATTATGATTTCTGCATTCCGGCACCTCTTTTCCCTGATGGACCGCATCGAAGCCAGGAAGGTCAACCGGCCATCACTTAACAAATTCAAAGAGAAAAAAGGAATAATACTTGTGTCTGACTTCAGCATCCGGGCTCTGCATAAGGAACTATTAACCCTTCGTTTACAAACAGACTGTGCTGCTTTTAATTTTTAACGTTTTCATGTATATCCCGGCTTTGCGTAGACATATCCTATTTGACAAATCTGAAAAACCGGGCCTTATCCCTAAACAATACTTAAACTTTTTGTAGTTCTTTCAGATAAATACGATTTCCCTGCGGAAGTACGCATTTTAGGCCAGCTACTCCGGATTATTTTCATTAACTTGCTTCTCCGAATAAACAGATCAAATCTTATCATGAAAATATTAGTTTGCATAAGCAAGGTTCCCGACACTACCGCCAAAATTTCCTTTACTAGCGATAATACCGCCTTTAATGAAGAAGGCGTTCAGTTTATTCTGAACCCTGCTGATGAATGGTACGCCTTGGTAAAAGCCCTGGAAATAAAAGAGGCTAAAGGCGGAGAAGTGCATTTGGT
>CAYRJM010000052.1:0-20702 GCA_964424665.1 uncultured Chitinophagaceae bacterium | reverse complement strand
GGCAGGAAACTTTATCCTCAAAATTGAGCAAAGAACAGCAAAATTAATAGCTGGATAGCACCTGGATCGAAACAAAAAAGCGGATGATTCCTCATCCGCTTTTTTGTTTTAATGATTATGCCTGATTCAAAAAGGCCGTTTTCCCCTATCCGCGCATTAATGCGGATTATAATATTTCATTGCTTCGGGCAATAATTTCTTGATCTCCCTGATCCGCCGCGCATCGCTCGGGTGATCACTCAAAAATACCGGGACGTTATTTTGACTTTTAGCCGCCATGCGCTTCCAAAACTCTACTGCCTGCCGGGGATCATAACCCGCTATAGCCATAAAGATCAATCCCAGGTGATCGGCTTCCAGCTCATCACGCCGGCCAAAGGCCCGCATGCCCAGGGTGCCACCGATGCCGAAGGCTTGTAAGAAAATATTGCGGGTGGTAGGGTTCTCAGATAAGGCAACCGCACCGGCCACTTCAATTCCCTGCGCAATCAAAGCTTTACTCATCCTGGCGTTCCCATGCTTTGCGACAGCGTGGGCGATTTCATGTCCTAAAACAACTGCCAGCTCGGTTTCATTAGCCGTAAGGCCTAATATTCCGGTATAAACTACGACTTTACCACCGGGCATACACCAGGCATTGACCTGATCACTTTTTACCAGGTTAAATTGCCAGTCGTACCCATCTATCAGATCGGCCATGCCGTTGTTGGTGAGATAGGTCGTTACAGCTTGAGCGATACGGTGGCCCACACGCTTGACCATTGCTGCATTTTTGCTTTCCGAAGTCGTTACCACGTTATTCTGCGACAAAAAACTCCGATACTGCGTAACAGCCATTTGATTCATAGTGCTTTCGGGAATAAGCGTAAGCTGACGTCTTCCGGTGATCGGAACCACCGAACAAGCGGCGATAAATAATATTCCTGATAACAACAGGAGTGTAACTTTTTTTTGCATCTTTTCAATACTTTTTCTAATTCAAGGCAATCATCATACCAAAATGAAAATTAAGGGGGCAAAAAGCAGCTGAAACAAAGGAGGGCTCAATCGTCCGAATCGTATTTTTTATGCCGGTGAGACCCTCTTTTCATCTTATTTTCGGTTCCATTTAACAGCCGGCCTATATTTTTTTGATGCGTTAAAACGACCAATAAGGCGGTGACGATCGCAAAAATGCGGTAAAAGACTTCCTGCTCCCGGAAAATAAAAATCAGCAACAACGGAAAAGCAATCCCGGCAAGGATGGAACTCAGCGAGACGTAACGGGTAAGAAATAAAATCAATACAAAAACACCCACACAGCAAAGAGCGATCAGCGGTTGGATGGCCAGCACCATACCAAATAAGGTGGCAATGCCTTTCCCTCCCCGGAAATCATACCAGATTGGAAAAATATGGCCAACGACTGCCGCAAGCCCCAAGCCGATCTGCAGATTGATTAACTGCGTGCCGTGTACAGGCATCGTATAAAAAGGCAATAAATAAGCCAGTTTGACGGCTATCACTCCTTTTAACATATCCAAGGCAAGCACAACGACGCCTACTTTTGCGCCTAAAACCCGAAAGGTGTTTGTAGCACCTGCGTTTCCGCTTCCGTAATCTCTGATATCTTTATGAAAAAAATACCTGCTGATCCAGATAGCATTGGAGACAGACCCGATTAGATAAGCCAGTACGATTAGGGTAATTTCGGACATAACTGGTTTTTAGTTGACGTTTTTTTATACTGTGTAACCTATTTACACTTACATTGATGAAGCAAATATAACGAAAAATCCACCGCTCGACAAACAGCTTATTCAGGAAGAACGCATCCGAATGGCAACCCAACCGTCCGCCTCCAGCGCGCTGTCTGTGGTAAGTCCCCCCTGGAGAAAGGGCTGCTCCACAACCGGTTTATCTTCTTCCAGAAAGCCGCTGAGCAAAAGATGTCCCCCCGGTTTGAGCAGTTTGATTAATTCTCCGGCCGCCTCCAGCAGTGTGTTCCTGTTGATATTGGCGAGAATAATATCAAAGCTTCCTTCACCGGTATCGGGATGATCCTGTCCGTACAACGTAATACCAGAAGAAAAATTTTCCTGAATATTTTGTCTTGCGTTATCCACTGCATTCGGGTCATTGTCAATAGCGACTATTTTTTCCGCTCCCATTTTGCCGGCTAATACCGCCAGTATGCCGGTACCGGTACCAAAATCCAGTAACTTTTTATGATTCATATGCAGGGGCTGCATCAACCTGATCATCAACTGGGTAGTCGCATGATGTCCCGTACCAAAGGACATGCGCGGATTAATAATGATCTCATATTGTACCTGCCGGAAAGGGGGATGGAAATCCGCACGAATACCACAAAATTCATCCACGAGTACCGGCTGAAAATGCCTTTCCCATTCTTTGTTCCAGTTTTGATCCGGTATGGCTTCCACCCGATAAACAAAATCTTTTAATGCAGCATTGAGTTGCGCTTCAGCCGGCATCTTAGCCGAAGCAATATAGCCGGTCAGCAGCTTTTCGTGTTCCTCAAACCCTTCAAAATCAAACCCCGAGAGGAGTCCGTAGATAAGATCGGCTTCTTCCGGCCGATTTAAAACAATATGCACCGCCTTGTACGCCATCCTTTTGTTTGTTATACCTTTGTCCTGCCAAAGTACAACTAAAAAATCATGAGCGAAGAAAAACATTTGAATTTTATTGAGGACATTATTGCGTCCGACTTAAGAAGCGGTATCCATGAAAGCATCGTCACTCGTTTTCCTCCCGAACCCAATGGGTTCCTGCACATAGGACACGCCAAAGCGATTTGTCTCAATTTTGGGCTTACCCAGAAATACGGGGGGTATACCAACCTCCGGTTTGACGATACCAATCCGCTGGCAGAGGAAACCACCTACGTGAACGCCATCAAAGAAGATATTGCCTGGCTGGGCTTCCAATGGAAAAATGAACTTTATACATCGGATTATTTTGAACAATTGTATCAATGGGCAGTATTACTCATCAAAAAAGGACTTGCTTATGTGGACGATTCCACTCCGGAAGAAATAGCCAGACAAAAGGGAACGCCTACTCAGGCCGGGACAGGGAACCAATACCGGGATCGCTCCGTTGAGGAGAACCTCGAATTGTTCGAGGCCATGCGTAACGGCAAATATAAAGACGGAGAAAAGGTATTACGCGCTAAAATTGATCTGGCTAATCCTAACATGCATTTGCGCGACCCCCTCCTCTACCGGATTAAGCATGCTACCCATCACCGGACCGGAGACCGTTGGTGTATTTATCCGATGTACGACTTCGCCCACGGGCAAAGCGACAGCATCGAAAAGATCACTCATTCCCTTTGTACGCTAGAATTCGTACCGCATCGCCCGTTGTATGACTGGCTTATCGAACAATTGGGCATCTTCCCTTCCCGCCAGTATGAATTCGCACGGCTGAACCTCAATTATACCGTTATGAGCAAGCGTAAATTGCTCCATCTGGTCCGGCAAGGATTTGTCAGTGGGTGGGATGACCCCCGTATGCCCACAATCCGGGGCATGCGTCGCAGAGGATATCCACCGGCCAGTATCCGGAAATTCTGTGAACGGGTAGGCGTGCAGCGCAGGGAAAATGTGATCGACATCGGGCTGCTGGAGTTTTTTGTTCGAGAAGAACTGAATAAAACGGCACTAAGAAGGATGGCCGTACTGCACCCGGTAAAACTGGTAATCACCAATTACCCCGCTGAAAAGAGCGAATTGATGGAAGTTGAAAATAATCCCGAACAGCCGGAAACCGGCAAACGAAAGGTTCCGTTCTCAAAAGAGCTATGGATAGAAAGGGATGATTTCATGGAAGACCCTCCAAAGAAATTTTTCCGCCTCGGACCGGAACGCGTTGTGCGCTTAAAAGGCGCTTACATCATCCGTTGTACCGGATTTACTAAAAATGCGGAAGGAAAAATAACGGAAATCCAGGCCGTTTATTACCCGGACAGCAGAAGCAATAACGACACCAGCGGCATTAAAGTAAAGGGAACCATCCACTGGCTTAGCATCATGCATGCCAAACAAGCGGAAGTAAGGCTATATGACCGGCTGTTCAAAGACGAGACCCCTGCCGCAGCCGCTATAGAAGACGGCTCACTGAAGGAAGCCCTTAATCCGGGTTCTTTGCAAATACTGACCGACACCTATATTGAAGAAGCCTTAACCGAGGGAAAAGCGGAAGAAAGCTTCCAGTTTTTAAGAAAAGGGTATTTTTCAGTAGATGAGGAATCGACGGCAGAAAAACCGGTGTTCAACCGGACCGTAACTTTAAGAGATAACTGGGCGAAGAAAGGGAAGTGAGCTACCTTTGTATTTGCCAAACATCGTAAGACCACCTAAAAGAAAACACCTATGCGCATCGGAATAGTTTGTTACCCCACCTACGGAGGCAGTGGCGTTTTAGCTACTGAACTGGGAAAAGCTCTGGCCGATAAAGGTCACCTGGTCCATTTCATCACCTATCAGCAGCCCGTACGGCTGGATGGGTTCCATCCTAATATATTCTACCATGAAGTGCAGGTCCCTGCCTATCCGCTTTTTGATTATCCGCCTTATGAATCGGCTTTATCCAGTACATTGGTGGATGTGGTCGCCAATAACGACCTGGACCTGCTGCACGTGCATTACGCCATTCCGCACGCGGCCACTGCTTACCTCGCCAAGCAGATCCTGAAAAAGAGCGGGAAAAACCTGCCCGTAATCACTACGCTGCACGGAACGGATATTACACTGGTGGGAAAAGACAAAACGTACGCGCCTGTAGTCACGTTTTCTATCAACGAGTCCGATGTGATCACGTCGGTTTCCAAAAACCTCAGGGAAGAGACCTATAAACATTTTAATATTGAAAAGGACATTCGCGTGATCTACAATTTCGTCGATGTCCACCGGTTCAGACCGCATGATAATTGCACCCCGTGTGGAAAAACACTGGCTCCCGGAGGAGAGAAAGTCGTCATACATGTATCTAATTTTCGTCCCATTAAAAGGGTGAAAGATGTCGTTTACATTTTCAAGAAGATCCACGACCAAATTCCCTCCAAACTCATTCTGATCGGTGACGGGCCACAGCGTCCGATGGTGGAAGACCTTTGCCGGGAATTAGGCATATGCACCGACATGCGGTTTATTGGCAAGCAAGAAAAACTGGAAGATATCATGAGCTGCGCTGATTTGTTCCTGCTGCCCTCCGCCTATGAAAGTTTCGGTTTAGCCGCCTTAGAAGCTATGGCCAGCGAAGTACCGGTCATTTCTACCGATACCGGTGGCCTGCCTGAAATAAACATTCACGGAGAAACAGGATTTCTTAGTCCTTTAGGAGACATTGACGGAATGGCTGACTATGCCATCAGGCTATTGTCGGATGAAGAAATGCTGAAAAAATTCAGGAAACAGGCCTTCATACAGGCCAAACGGTTTGATATAAGCCATATTGTCCCGCAGTATGAAGCCCTTTACGAGGAAACTATTCATCAGCCCGCCTGACGCGGGATCATCAGGTCATCTGCCGGCCAGCCACGCCAGCGGGTCTACAGGTTGTGTACTTCTGTAAACCTTAAAGCCCAGATCGGTTTCCCCGGTTACCGGATTGGTGTAGGTAAGCCCGATAGGCTGTAGTGTTCCCACCTGATCTCCGCGGCTCACCGTAGCAGCTTTTAGATTAGAATACACGGTAAAATACTTACCATGCCTGATTACAACGAGCCATCTGCCCGAAATCGGCCGCACAGCTACCACTTCGCCCTGAAATACCGCCTTGACAACAGAGCCCTGATTGGTTTGTAGTGTAATCCCGTCATTGTCAACCGTTACTTTGGACAGTACCGGATGCTGATGTACACCAAAGGTCCCTACGACTATAGCATGAGATACCGGCCACGGCAGTCTTCCCCGGTTGGCTTCAAAGCTCTGAGAAAGGGCTTTAGCCTCCGGCGTAGCTTCGAGAATATTGCTGGGTCTGGTGGGTGTCGCCGATGGCGCCGGCGCGGCATCCGCACCTGACGCTGATTCATTTTCCCCGGCAGCGTTCTTATCGGGAGCATTCTTTTTCGCCAGTGCTTGCTGCCGCGCCTGTTCTATCGCCCGCCGTCGGGCTTCTTCCGCAGCCTTTCTCCGCGCTTCTTCAATCTGCTGGCGGATAATGGCCGCTATTTTCCTGCTTATCTCCTGGGATTCCTTTTTCTTGGCCTCTATGCTTGCCAACAGCTCTTTTTCATGCCCTTTAAGCGTTTGGGCGATGGAATCCTTTAATTTTTTCTCGGCGATTACATTTCCTCTTTGTTCTTTCGCAGTCGCCAGCGCATGGCTGCGCTTGGTTTTCATTTCTTTGAGCGTATCCAGCTTTCTTTTGAGCCTGGCTTGGGTTTCAATGATATTTTTGGCCTCGTGCTCCCGGTACTCCCGGTATTGCTTGAGGTACTGGAACCGTTTGATGGCATCATTGAAACTGTTGGCCGACAGGATAAAATACAGGGTATTGTAGCTGTTCCTGTTCTTATAGGCGTAAACCACCATTTTGGCATATTCCGCCCTGAGGGTATCCAACTGCTCCTGCAGATCCTCGATGTCCTCGTCCGCTTCTTCAATATCATCGTTGATATAAGCAATCTCCGTATGAATATTACGGATGAGCTTATCACGAAGGTTCAGTTTGTTTTGTAAAACACGGAGTTGGGTAAGCGTACGATGCCTGGAAGACTGTACTTTTTGCAGGTCCTGGCTTACCTGCTCGATGTCCTGCAACAACTGGTTACGCTGCTCCTCCAGCGTGCGACGCGTCTGGGAGATACTTTGAGCACCTGCGGAGAAACAAATCAGGCTCAACAGAAGCAGATTAACGGCGGTGTAAATATTTCGGGTGCTCTTGATATTCATAGACAGCAGCAAAAATAGCTAAATACAACTTGGTAATAAAAATCAAACGTAAAGGAAACAATAAAATTTTACAGCTCATTTTTTCTGATAACTTTCATCATAACGAAAAGGGAAGTCAACCGGTACGTCAAAGTTGATCTTATCAAAGGTCAACCGGATACGGGTTGCATGGCGCGATTGCATTTTGATCTCCCGCCTCAGGGCGAATTCCCCTACGGCATAGTCCTGGTAACCGGAAAACAATTGATCTGCCGCCGCAGTGCTTCCGCTTAGCTGAAAGTGGCTTTTTTTCAATACAAACGGATCCGCCGTCCAATGGTACCTGCAAATTATCGAATCCATCGAAAGGGTAACGGAGACTCCCGAACTGTCGGTTTTAAAATTTCTCACCTTTTCCGGAATACCCACCGGATTACCAAGAAGCAGACTTTCCAGAACAGAAAAATCAAAAGGAATGTGGAGGACCTGTTCCATATCCCGGGCGCTGTGGATAAAAACGGTTCGTTTCAGATTATTTCGCAGTTTGACACTGTCTGGTGTAAGTACGAGCCGAGCCATTTCTATACCAAGCACCGGTCGGACCGACAGCCAGATGATGCTGTCTTTTTTCATCCGCAGATAGGCAGTAACGTTATTATATTGCTGTTTCTCGTTTTCAAAATCGATATGTACTCTCGCCGACAGTGTATGGTAACGGATATAACTATCTCTGATCGCTTTGCTTAATTCTCCGGAGGTCCAACGTATGTCGCCGGAAGTTGAACTGGCGCCCTCCCCTGATGTCTTCCTGGTGGTATGACAACTGGTTGTTATTAACAATAGCAGGGCTACAACTAAATAACTTTTTTTATCATATGGATATCGCATTGGCATAGCACTTTAAAAATTTTTGGGCCGCTGCTTCTTTTCTTCCGCTTCTTGCAGGTTTTCTGCGAGCCTTTTGTATTTAGTGGCTTCTCTCCTATTGTTCAGTTGCAGGTAAATATTCGTTAGTGATTTATAGATATAACCCTTCAGTTTGGTATTTTTTATACCAATTTGCAAAGCTTGTTGCAATTCTGATGCCGCATTTTCATTTTTCCCTTTAAAAAAATAAGCGATCCCGTTAAAGTATCTTGCTTTAGCGTTATTCGGAAAATGATGAACCGCCTTTTTGCTGTATGCCATGAGTGAATCAATATTTCCCTTTTGCGCGTAGATGAGCATGATCTGGTTCCACACTTCATAACGGGCTTTCTTATATTGAAGTGCTTTTTTATATTGAAAAAGCGCGCTGTCCGGTTGTTTGCACTTAAAGAGCATGTCGCCAAAAAGCGCATAGGCTCTGGGGTCTTGCTTGTGGATTTCGGTGAGTAGTCTGCAAAGCCAGATGGCGTCGGCTTGTTCGGTGGAATCCACTTCTACATACTTTAAAAAAGGGTAAATGAATTCAATCTTTTTTTCAAGTGGAAAAGCCGGATTAACAAAGGCAATTTTAGTGTATTTTTTAAATTTCCCCGTACTATCCATTTGTTTGTATAAGATACCTAAAGCAAGTTGTGCCTGCGGATTTTCCGGCTGCTTTTTTAATAAATCCTTATAGACGTTTACCGCCTGCTGTGGCTCATTATTCTTGGCGTACATCTTCGCCAGGAGGGCATAATAGCGGTCATTACCGGGATCCTGCGTGATCAGTTTCTGTATTTCTCCTGCCGCCGAATCAATTTGATGCATTTTGACGTAAATTCGCTGTTTCTGAAATACCAACTCCTCATTGGTCCCTTTTTGTTTCTCCAGACTGTCAAATAACGGCAGGGCTTCTTCATACCTTTCTGAATAGAATAACATCAGCGCTTCCTGGAAAACAAAATCCGCTGAGTAGGGATATCTTTCCGAGAGTCGGTGAAAGATCTCGGCAGCCGCCTCAAACTGTTTCCGTTCTGCAAGCGTTCTCGCATAGAACTGTTGAATCCATTTGTTAGCGGAATCAAGCGCCGCCGCTTTCTCCGCATAAACCAGCACACTGTCCTGCTGGCGCAGGTTATTATATTGGCGGGCTATTTCAAAATAGACCGTAGCATTCCGTGGCTTTAGTTTTTGAAAAGCCTTAAAATAGCCGATCGCTTCCTTCGGACGATGCTGGAGTTTCATGCGTTGTCCAAGCATAAAATACTCTTCGGCCGATCGTACCTGCTTCGGTTGTTGGGAATAGCGTGCACCAACACAGCCACTCATCAAAAGCACCAGCCCTAAAAGGAACAAGCCACCTACCTGTATGTATCTGCCGCCACTCATCTTAAATACGTGCTTTATTTAATGCGCCCCGGTGTGTCCAAACCCGCCTTCGCCTCTGATGCTTTCAGACAATACTTCAACGGCTTCCCATTGAACATGCGTATATCGGGCCACTACCATTTGTGCAATACGCTGGCCCGGGCTTACGGTCTGCACCTCGTTGGAAAGATTGACCAGGATCACTTTAATCTCCCCCCGGTAGTCCGCATCAATCGTCCCGGGCGTATTAAGCAAGGTCAATCCCTGCTTAACTGCCAGTCCGCTGCGGGGGCGTATTTGCGCTTCATATCCTTGGGGTAATTCAATAAACAAACCCGTAGGGACAAGCTTTCGCTCCAACGGCTCCAGCGAAAGGGCCGTTTCTATATTGGCCTGAAGGTCCATGCCTGCGGCATCAGCTGTTTTGTATTCCGGAAGCTGATAGGCAGATTGGTTAACGATTTTTATTTTTACTTTTTCCATAAGGACAAAGGTACTTTTTCCTTGACTAATCTTCCCTTGCGAGGGCCGGTAAATTTTTCTGATCCGTTAGTTTAATGTAATTTAGCGGGAACTACCCTTTGATACCTATCGCTTTAGCCTCTTTTATGATTTCTTAAAATAACATAGATGCAAGAATATACCAATACGTATGCGCCGGGATGGCCCGGTAGTCCCCCTAAATGGAATTCCAGCAAGAAAACCGGAGTTGGTGTAAGTTTAAACCCGCTGAGTCAGGTATGGTTTACCACCAGTCACGGCATTTTAAATGAAATTTATTATCCCCGTGTAGATTGCGCTTGTATTCGCGATATGGGCTTTCTGATAAGCGATGGAAAGAATTTTTTTTCAGAAGAAAAACGACACACAGAGACAGAAGTCCAATATATAGAAGCCGGCGTCCCTGCATATCGCTTTATTAATACGTGCACAAAAAACCGATATCGCATCAATAAAGAGGTTATTGCCGATCCGCAACGCGACACATTGTTACAACGCATCGTATTTGAGCCCCTGAAGGGCAAGGCAGCTGATTACAACCTTTACGCCCTCATGGCTCCGCATATCATGAATGCAGGCGCAGGGAATACGGCCTGGTGCGGAAGTTATAAAGGCATGCGCGCATTATTTGCAAAACGCGGGAATACGGCCGTCGCGATGATTTGCTCCATTCCTTTCAAAAACCGCACCGTCGGCTTTGTAGGGTCGTCAGATGCCTGGCAGGAAGTAGTCCATAATAAAGCGCTCCACCACCGCTATGAAAGAGCGGAAAACGGCAATGTAGCTGTTTGCGGTGAAATAGACCTTGCAAAAGCAGGGAAAGAGCCGATCATCGTTGCAATCGGTTTTGGCATGAACGCCAATGAGGCCGCGCAAAGAGCCAGGGCGAGCATTTTAAATGACTACGACAGGGCGCGCGAAGAATACATCAATGGATGGAAACAATTTCAGGCATCCATCACAGATTACTATCCCAAGGGTGCTCATAAAACAAGGCAAGGAAAAAAAGAAGAAGGACAGCGCAAGCGCAGCAAGCTTAACCTGTTCAGGCTGAGCGCAGCCGCCATCCTCGCCCACCATACCCAACAGTTTCCGGGTGGGTTTATTGCCAGCCTGTCTATTCCCTGGGGCTTTTCAAAGGGCGATGATGATCTGGGCGGTTATCACCTGGTATGGCCCAGAGATCTGGTAGAAGTATCCGGAGGAATGCTGGCCGCGGGCATGCACGGCAACGCCATTCATGTTTTGCGTTTTTTAAGGCTGGTGCAAGAGGAAGACGGCCATTGGTTTCAAAATATGTGGCTGGATGGCAGTGATTATTGGAGTGGGATTCAATTGGATGAAACGGCTTTCCCCATATTACTGACCGGTATGCTGGTCCGCGAAGGGGCGTTAAAGAAAGAAGAACTCGATGAGTTCATTCCTATGGTACGGGCTGCAGCAAAATTTCTCATTCAAAACGGCCCTTGTTCCGAGCAGGATCGCTGGGAAGAAAATGCCGGCTACTCTCCTTTTACGCTGGCTGTAGAGGTCTCGGCATTATTAGTCGCAGCGGATATACTCGAATGGAATAAAGAAAGAAAAGTCGCGAGATACCTCAGAGAAACCGCGGACATGTGGAATGATAATATCGAAGCATGGACCTATGTTACGGATACGGAAGACAGCAAGGCCCACGGTGTGGACGGTTACTACGTGCGTATAGCCCCGCCCGATGTAGGGGTTACGCCAACGTTGGATGACGATATTATTCTTATCAAAAACCTGCCACATTCCGGAACAATAGTTTCTACCAAAGTCGTCAGTCCGGACGCGTTGGCCCTCGTACGCTTTGGCCTGCGGGCTGCCGATGATCCTAAAATATTGAATACCATTAAGATTGTAGATGCCACCCTGAAGACGGTAACACCTTATGGCGATTGCTGGCATCGTTATAGCTACGACGGATATGGGGAACACGCGGATGGTTCGCCTTTCAACGGTACGGGAATCGGCCGGGCATGGCCATTACTGACCGGGGAACGGGCTCATTATGAGATCGCGGCGGGAAATTTTGACAGGGCCGCCGAGCTCCTTGAGTCTATGGAAAACTTTTCGAATGAAGGGGGCATGATCCCCGAACAGATCTGGGACGCGGAAGATATACCGGAAAAGGAACTGTTTTTCGGACGTCCTGCCGGTTCGGCCATGCCGCTGGTATGGGCGCATAGTGAGTACATGAAGCTGTGCCGTTCATTACATGATAAAGCCATTTTCGACCAGCCTGAAAAGACCTACCAGCGCTATGTCGTTCAGAAGAAAAAACCATCGCTGAACTTTTGGCGATTTAACCGAAAGCTGCGTTCCATTAGCAAGCGTAAAAAGAAGTTAAGAATTGAAGCAAAAGGCCCGTTCCGCCTTCATTGGAGCTTGGACGGCTGGCAAACGGCCACAGACACCGATAGTAAGGATTCCGAAATTGGTATGCACCTGGTTGACCTCGACCTCACAAAAACAAAACCGGGCGATACGATACAATTTACTTTTTACTGGCCGGAAGTATCAAAATGGGAAGGAAAAGATTTCACCGTCGCGGTAAGTAAGGACTAATTTACCCCGATCATTTATTTTGTTAAATCGTTTTTCTATCTTTAAGGCTTTTCTAATCCTTACAAATCAATGAAAAAGATATCACTTAAAGATATAGCTGAACGTGCTGGCGTATCCACGACCACTGTATCGTTTGTCTTAAATGGGAGGGCCGCGGAGAAAAGAATCAGCAAAAAGGTCATCGAACGGGTAAAGAAAATAGTGAAAGAACTGGATTATAAGCCCAACCAAATGGCAAGGGGCTTGCGTACCGGAAGGACAAAGACCCTGGGGCTGATGGTAGAAGACATTTCCAACCCCTTTTTCGCACAACTGGCTAAAACGATCGAAGATGAGGCCGGCCGGCATGGGTACGAAGTTATCTTTTGCAGTACGGAAGACGATGAAAAAAAGGCAGCTCGACTGCTTAGAATGCTGCGTTACCGTCAGGTGGACGGTTATATTTTAACGCCGACTATTTATCAGGAAAAAGAAATCCAGGCAATGCTCAAAGACACAAGGCCCCTTGTCCTGGTAGATCGCTATTTCCCTTCTCTTAACAGCCATTATGTAGTGATAGATAATTACTGTGGTGCCTATACGGCTACGAAACACATGCTGCATCAAGGTTACAAAAAATTAGCCTTCATACGGACTGCTTCCAAACAACTACAAATGGAAAAGAGGCACGAAGGTTTTATACAGGCGCTAAAAGATAACAACATCAAGCATTCTAAAAGCAGAGAGCTCATCCTGCCTTTTAACGAACTACCAGACTCATCTATAAAAAAAATCACCGCCTTCCTGAAAAAAAACAAACCGGAAGCCATCTTTTTTTCGACCAATTACCTGACGATCTTTGGACTACAGGTATTAAAACAATTAAACTGGAAAATCCCCGAACAAATCGGGCTGGTTAGCTTTGACGACCATGATGTCTTTCGTTTGTACGACCCTCCTATCACATGCATTGCCCAGCCGATCCGGCTTATCGGCCAGAAAGTGGTTTCTATCCTCATGCAGTCAATCCATGGGAAAAACAGCGGCAACTTTCAACAGTTTGTATTGGAGCCCGAATTAATTATCCGGTCTTCCTGTGGAGAAAACACCCAACAGCTTTCCCTTAATGCAAAGATGGCTTAACTAAAGTTACCGCAGACGATTTCACAGGCTATTGCTGGCCGGGTTTTTCCCACTCTATCACGCTTTTTATCGAATCTGTGCTATGATGCCCGAAAGCTTTTTCAAAGTGAGCAACGGGAATTTTGTCGGTTATGACTTTTTTAATCTCTTCGGGATATTTCTCGTAAGCTCGGGTCAGTTCTTCAATGCCTTTTGTAAAGTCCGCCATACTGGCATTGACGCTTCCCAGCATGATCTGATTTTTAAGCACCAATTGCTGTATCAATTCCCCGCCGGGAATATTAACCGGACGGTTTCCCGCCGGAATACCCGTTAAGACATAAATACCATTGATGCCTAAGGCATCGATCAGGTTAAATTCAAGTTTAGCCACGCCCGTTGCTTCAAAGATCAAATCAATATGGCCGTATGTGTCGTCCAGATCCAGCGTCTTGACCTTTCTGCCATCTACATAACGTCCGCCGATAGCCTTCAGAACAGCAGGACGCAAAGTAGTTTCGTCCACAACATCCAGACCGAGTACGTCTGCTCCTCTTAACCGCAAAATAAAAGCGGCAAGCAGGCCAATGGGTCCTAGTCCTGCTACTAACGTCTTTTTCCCTTCCAGCCAGTTTTCCTTTTTTGCCTCGGGGATACGCGCACATTGAATACGAACGGATTCATTAATGGCTTTTTCGGATACGGACATGGGCTCAGCCAACACACCTATCTCTTTAATTGCTTCAGGGATCTTCACGATATACCGTTCCTGGTCCACCACGTATTCCGCCTGATAACCGTCACGTCCTTTAATTCCTCTTTCCGTATATTCTCCTTTCGGACACATGTCATTATGACTGCCACAAATACAAACCTCACAATCCCGTCTTACGGAAAACATGGCATAATCCCCCGGCTTCACCTTCGTCACCGCATCCCCCGTTTCCACTACCACGCCAAAATTCTCATGGCCGATAACCAGTTCATCGCTTCCCGGAGGGGGATCGGCCCTACCGCCTTCCACCTCTTCACGGTCCGTGCCGCAAATACCTACCTGTAATATCTTCAGTTTAATCTCGTCGGGATGCTGTATTTGAGGTTCTGGTCTCTCTGTTATAAATGCGTTTTTCTGTCCGGGGGTAATAGCGATCGCCTTCATAAAAATATTTTTAACGTAATCGTTCGTACAGCAGAGCAATTACTTACAAGGGTTGATAGCGTAAATATACAGCTTATTATTCAAATCCGCTATAATTCCTACACGACGTAAACAATCAATACTCCGGTAGCTGTTGCGATACCAAAACTTAGTAAAGTTCCCGTTAAAATATATTCCGTTAGTTTTCTGTCTTTAGCCTCTTTCAGGTCGCTAAAGCGAAAAACGGACTTGGCAGCGAGCAGAAATCCAATCGCTTCCCAGTGCCCGATCAAGATGAACAGGAACACAAACAACCTTTCAATTATACCGATATATTTGCCTGCATTCGGTAAAGCAGCGTCCGGCGCATTGGCAATTTTTCCCGCCCAATTCGTCAGCAGAACTTTGATGATAATGTCTGACACCACAGTCAGAAACAATAGGGCCGTTAAATAAAGCCAAAACCGCGGCGACTGCCACAACCGATCTAAGTGTATTGCAGGATGAGACCAAAAGTACCACAAGAGGAATAATGCCGCAAGATGCAAAACCTGGTCGATAACGAACCACTGTGTTTTGTGCTTATTTTGAAAGTATAATTTGGTTGCGTCAATTACAAAGTGAGCAGCGACCACCCAGAGAGCCAGCGGCCAGAACTGCCAGTTCCACAACAACAGCAAGGCCAGCGCGCCATGAATAAGAACATGTAAATACAAGGGAAGTGCTAGGAGTTTATGCCGTTCCTTCTTTTGCACCCAGCTTTTGGACTGAAGCAAAAAATCCCCGATAAAGTGGGCCAGGATGAGTTTGATCAGTACGATCATCAAAGCAATAGTTTTAATTTTTTTCGATACATGTGTTCGATGTCCCGCATTTCATCAATATTCGCTCTGGACCACCTTTTGCTGACCGAATTTTGGCGGATACCCAGTATCTTCCCTGCAGCTTCCTGAGTAATGTCCGGCTGCTCCAAAACAATCTTTACCAGTTCGGCGGAAGAAATCGTCCAGCGGTCCATAAAAAGCATTCCCAGTTTTAAAAACAAGTTCATTTCTTCGTTAAACTGTTCAAAAGAAGAATGAATGGCCAGCGTGATTTTTTCCTTTTTAAGCGTCTCAAACTTTTCGCCGGAAAAGATATAGGCAGGACCATTGCTTTCCGATACACTCCGGCCTGCATATTTCTTGTCTCCGATGCCAATAGCCATTCGCACATCTACCGGGCTGTTCTGCTCGCCTTTTTTTGCAGGAGCTATATTCCTCAGGGTCGCTTTTATATTGAAAGCCGCCTTTAAGGCGTCCGACGGATCGGCCAGCTCTAATTGAAAAGCGTCCCCCCAGGCCATGTCCCATTTCTCAGGTGTTCGGCCCCAATATTTAAGCACTTTCTTCAGGGGCTGCAACCATTTTTCCGGGTTTTTGACCTCCCTGGAATGAATGATATCTCCTTTAATAACGGCAATCATTTCACAAATATCACCTATTTGAGCGATATTTCAAAACATCGCCTTATATATCGATAATTGTTAAACATCACCTGATCAGTCAATAATATAAAATATCGCCTAATACATCGATAGTAAGGATACCAGTTTACGCTCACAACGTTTATAAGGGCTAACTTTTACCCCCGGGTACCCGATCCGGCACTTAAGTCCGCCCCCCACAAGCCACTCCTCTTTTTTGGAAGGAATACAACAGATCCATAGCAAAACTCATGCCCTCCCCCAGCCTTTCTTCGGCATAGAAAAGCTATTGCGTCCTTCCGCTTGTTTTAATAGAATCAGATATCCCGTCAATAACAATAAAGTGCCAAACCCAATGGGAAAGCGGAAAAAACAGCCAGATGCTCTCCGGACTCAGTTTTCGATTGTCAATAACAGCCTTTAAAGTGGACTGAAGCGTAAAAAAATAAAAAATGGCTGGAATAATCAAAAGACCAAATCGCCAATAAATAATCATTTGATGCCGGCGGCATTTCAAGTGAACCGCCAAACAACTAAATACTGTTTGGCTCCGTGCTTCGCGGCCCACTAGCTTACTGCTTCCAAAGAAAGAAGTCTTACTGTTGCTCCACAGGGGTACTCGCACCTCCCTGACGAGGTTTTTATGTCTTGTCCTGACAATGTAAAAGCACAATTTTCTTTAGAATCTAATGACAAAATATTAAATCGCTTATCTCCCACACGCTAAAGACCTGTGAAATTTACGCTCCATTAATCAACATTTAAATAAGGGAAAGTCCTAATAACACTTCAAGACAGCTAAAGTAAGTTTTTTTTGGATACTAAAAAAATAGTCATATGTTTACGACAAAAATCAATTTAAATGGAATCACCAGTCTCTCCACAACCCGAAACCCCCTCCATCCATCCTCCAAAAAATTGGTTGGTAGAATCTATTCTTGTTACCCTGTTTTGTTGCCTTCCTTTTGGTATCGTAGGAATTATTTTTGCTTCACAAGTCAGCACAAAACATGCGTCAGGCGATCATACCGGAGCCCTGCAGGCCTCCAAAGACGCTGGCAAATGGACTAAAATAGGATTCTTCGTAGGCATCGCAGTCTATGTCCTATACCTCCTGTTTATTCTATTAGGTCTATTTACTATTCCTTTTTTTAGCTAATTATTAATGAGCCGCTCTTTTGGTTGTAAAAGATACAAATCGATTCAGGATCGTAGCAGTTAGCAGCATAATGCTGGTGTTGCTACCCATATATTTTGTCGTTGATCCGATGAAATATGCTTTGTTTCCCGAATGTCCTTTTTATGCACTCACAGGATTATATTGCCCGGGATGCGGCACTCAGCGCGCCATACATGCCATACTTCATGGTCAGGTCTTTGAGGCACTTGGTTATAACTTACTTGCCTGTATGGCATTGCCCTTTATTCTCTATTCTGCAGCAATTATGTTGCTCAATACTTTTTACAAAAAAAAGATCACGCAAAACCTGTTTTACAAAACATGGTTCATACATATCATCCTGCTCTTTGTTGTATTATTTTGGATATTGCGTAACTTGCCCCTTCCCGGCTTCCAAAAACTGGCCCCATGACCTTTCTATGCCATCAAAAGACAAACATGTTATGAAAAAATTATTCTTCTTGCTGTTGCTGATCGCAGTTCCCTACTTAAATGGCTATTGCGGACGTGTAGATACTTTGCAAATATACAGCCCGGCTATGCATAAGGAAGTGCCTTGCATAGTGGTGGTACCAGATCAGTATGCAGCCTCCCAAACAAAGTATCCGGTTTTATATTTGCTACACGGCCATAGCGGAAATTACCTGGACTGGATCACCCGCGTTCCGCGGTTAAAAGATTATGTAGACGAGTATAGGATGATCGTCGTTTGCCCCGACGGAGGCTATGACAGTTGGTATTTCGACAGTCCGATGGACAGCAGTGTCCGCTATGAGTCTTTTATGACGCAAATTTTGATTCCCGCCATTGACTCCATTTATAGAACGTTGCCCAATAAACAACACCGTGCAATATGCGGATTGAGTATGGGAGGTCATGGCGCGATGTATCTGGCGCTACGACATTCCAATTTATATGGCGCGGCAGCATCCATCAGCGGAGGCGTAGATATTCGTCCTTTTCCTGACAACTGGGGAATAAAGAAACAATTGGGGGACATAAAAACCCACCGGGAAAACTGGGAAAAGAATACCGTCATCAACTTGGTCGATAACCTCAAAAACGGCACGTTAAAGATCGCTTTGGATATTGGCACCAGCGATTTCTTTTTAAAGGTAAACCGGGCTCTGCACCAGAAGTTACTCCGCCTGGGAATTAAACATGATTATACTGAACGACCAGGCGGACATACCTGGGATTATTGGCGTAACGCCATCGCTTATGAAATGCTCTTTTTCAGAAAATTTTTTTATCCATAACAGCTAAGCTGGTTTGTCCGTCGGGCTACACAAAGCATATGTAGGATAAAGAAATCTAATGACCGGAAGCCGCCAGCAACGCAGCTCCTGTGCCCGGCTTATCGGCATAAATTATTTTTCCATGATCAAAAGTAATCCCTGAGGCGGTATCTTTTGCAAGCAGCAGGGGACCGTCCATATCGACATAATCCAGGTATGGCAGCAAATGGGCGGCCGCAGAAGAACCTACCGTGCTTTCATTCATGCTGCCTATCATTAATTGCATTCCCAACTCCCGGGCCTTACGGATCATCCGCAACGCCGGGGTTAATCCTCCGCATTTAGTCAGCTTAATATTGACTCCATGAAAATAACCGTAACACCTGTCTACATCAGATTCAGCAATGCAATTTTCATCGGCGATAAGCGGAAGAGCGGATTGCTGAAAAGCGGTTCTTAATTGCCGCCAACCCGCGGGATCTCCGACCGGATCAGCCATAGGTTGCTCAATAAATTCTACCCCCAATGCTTTCAGCGCGAGCGCGTTCTCAAGGGTTTCCTCTAATCCCCAGGCACAATTGGCATCAACCCGGAAAACAGCGTCGGTTTGTTTCCGCAATGCTTTGACAATAGCTATATCATCGGGAGTTCCTAGTTTAATTTTATAAACCGGCCAGGGAAATTCTTTTATTTTTTGCACCATATTGTCAATGGAATCTATACCGATGGTATAATCTGTCAATGGATTTTTATCAATAGATAATCCCCAAACCTCATATAGTTTTTTCCCCTGCTTTTTAGCATACAAATCCCAAGCCGCCTGGTCGACGGCGCATAGCGCAAAAGGGTTGTCCTTTAACGGGATGCGTAACACTTGCCACAAGTCCTCAGGGTGGGTGAAAGCGGTTTTTCTCAATAAGGGCCGTATGCGTTCCAGATCCGCCATCAGACGCGGTACCGTCATGTGATAATAACTGTTATCTGCCGTTTCGCCGAGTCCATAGTCCCCTTCATCCATTAGCTTCACGACCAACAATGGTTGTACAGTTTTGGACTTTCGGGAAATCGTAAACGGATGCTTAAAAGGCAGCTCAAAAGGGAGAAGCGTAATATCCGGCATCAGGTCATTAATTTTGTGAATAAAAGCGTAAGTTTACTAAAATTTTGTACTTTTTCCGCGAAAGGTTTTTAGGAATTAAACAACTGGTATGATAAAAAGAGCTCTACCTTTTTTGCTTTTGTTACTGTTGATACTCTGGCGGTTCCCCTCCAAAGCACAGGACCCGCATTTTACCCAGTTTTTTGCCTCCCCGTTGACGTTAAACCCTGGTTTTACAGGTCTATTTTCCGGAGAAGCCCGAATTGCCGCAAATTACAGAAACCAGTGGTCCAGCGTGGCCATACCTTATGTCACCGGAACGGTTTCCGCTGATTTTGGCATCCTAAAAAACGTCATCCCCTATAACGATCGCTGGGGAGTTGGAGGGCTGGCCTTATATGACCGGCAGGCCGGCGGCGGGTTGAAGACAACCTATCTCGGATTTTCCACAGCCTATCACAAAGGGCTGGATCGAGAGGGGCTCCAAAGCCTGGCCGTGGGCGTTCAGGTGGCTTTTGTGCAAAAAAGGCTGGACTTTTCAAAGCTCGTTTTTGAGAACCAATTGACGAACCTCGGATTTGATCCGACCGTGCCGAACGGCGAATCTTTTGCCAGGAGTTCCGTGTCTTATCCTGATATCAATGTCGGCGTCCTCTATAATGCCAGTCTGGGGACCTTTGGCAACCTCTATTTTGGTGCATCCTACTACCATGCAAACGAACCGGACCAATCTTTTCTGTCCAGCAAGGAGGCCACCTTAAAAAGCAGGTGGACCATCCAAGGCGGAGGCGGATGGGCGCCCACCCCGAAAACACGTATTTACTTGAGCGGATTGTATATGCAACAGGCAAAAGCCAGTGAATTAGCGGCGGGGGGAGCGGTAGGATTTGTAATAAACAACAATCCGATGGATGCCAGTCTTTTCTACGTTGGCAGTTGGTACCGGTTGAATGATGCGATAAACCCCTATATAGGAGTAGAATTAAAAACATTGCATATCGGGCTAAGCTATGATATCAATGTATCGAGTCTTCACACCGCTTCAAATTACCGCGGCGGCACGGAATTGTCGCTGATCTACGTGTTCCAAAAAGACAATACCAAGAGCATTAATTGTCCTAAATTTTGACCTTCCTCAGGGAAATCTCGCGAAATTCTCGCTGCCGCGACCTGCTCATTTTCATAAAGCGAATGCTTAAAAACAAAGCAGAAGCGGTCAACCCCAAAATAAGC
>CAYRJM010000051.1:0-21249 GCA_964424665.1 uncultured Chitinophagaceae bacterium | reverse complement strand
AGGATTTTTTACATATTCATTAAACGCTCATTTATATTCATTTTCCGAACTTCCGTCATCTTATGAATTGCAAATAGCATTACATAAAGTTATTTATTTTTTACCGTAACCATCATAAATTTCTTATACGATGCCACAAATGCTTTTGCAAATTTTGATCGACTCTCCGGCGTATCCCTGACCCCTTTAAAGTTGTTTTCTATCTGCCATCCAAAAACCTTCGGATAACGATCAGAAGTATATCGTTCGGTATTATATCCGCCTTTGAAATACGGATCTTCCTCAAGGGGATAGGGATCTTGTATACTGGGTACGGCAGGTATACCTTCGTCGGCCATTAATGACCCAAACGCGGTTGTCCCCATAAGCACGTCTTTAAACTTAAGGTTTTGATTTAATTTAAGCAGGTTATAAATCGAACTCTGATAAAGAAGAGAGCCGGAATTGGTATTATTATAAAGCTTTTTTAGCGCCCCTTTAGACAACCTGTATCCGATCTCAATGCGCTGTTTGGCATGCCCATGTCCGTGCAGGTCGATATATAGCGCAAAACCGTATTTTTCTACCGCCTTATGCAGTGCGGTATCAATCCAGTTGTGAAACAATTTCCAGGCTGGCTTCACTTGATCATTACCACATGTAGCTTCTTCGATGTTCCGGTTCTGATCCAGCTTCTTTCGGGACAGGTTAGATACAATCAAATAGGGGCGCTTATTCAACTCACTCTTCATTTCTTCGCTGATACGCATTCCCAGCGCTATTGTATTCATATCCCTGACCGTAACAGCATCCGGACATTCTCTGTCAGCGATCGTATCCGGCTTTAATGTTCCACCGTGAGGAATGCTTATTATGAGTGGCATATTCCCTACAGTACATTGGACCCAATCATTCTTCCCCGTATAGACATCGCCATACTCCCAACCGGAGCTTTCATCCGCATCTTTCCTCTGACTGTTCTTATTGCACGCCGCGACTATTAAGAGTACGCCAATAAGGGCGAACCCCAATAACCTTTTGGTTAAAAAACTTTGCTTCTCCATGATGTGTTGTTTCATTCTCCTATTCTTTATTTACTGTCAGATTTAAGATCATTAGTCCTTGTCCATCGAAATTTATCTTAACCTATTTTACCGTTTATCCCGTACCATTCTGACGAGAAAATCAACGGTTGCGCTGTATACTTTTACCAGGTTCGCAAACCTCAACCAATGATGAGTATCATCGGGAATAACCAATGTCTCACAGTAAACACCTTGTTTTTTTAGTCGGTTTAATAAGTTTATGCTTTGGTCGAATCCTACATTTCTGTCGTCATCAGCGTGAATAATCAAAACCGGAGATCTCCAGGTATCAGTATATGCTATAGGCGATGACAACCAGACGACTGTATCAGCCCGGGAAGCGTCAGGAGCCTGCTCAATCTTTGTCGTATATTTTTCTCCGGGCAGCCTGCTGTGTACCCCCGATATATCGACACCTGCTGCAAAAACGTCGGAGTTCCTGCCGAGGGCAAAGGCCGTAAGATAGCCACCGTAAGAACCGCCGTAAACACCAATCCTGGCAGGGTCAATATAAGTTTGCGCTGCCAGCCACTGTCCGGCAGCAAGGATGTCCTGGTATTCCGAGGCCCCGTCTCTTCCGGCCTGGGGAGGATGATGGAAATCATTACCGTAACCAATACCCAGCCTGTAATTAACAGAAAGCACCACAAATCCGTGGTTGGCTAACCATTGGTTCACGGCATATTGTGCGGCATAATACCCACTATAGCTCCAACCCAATAACATCTGTCGCATAGGACCCCCGTGAATAGCAAGCACAGCAGGCTTCTTGGCCTCTCCCCCTTTTCGTTTAAACAATTGTCCATGTATAATCGTACCGTCGGGAGATTTAAAAATAACCGGTTCAGGCTTAACCAATGTTTTTTGAGAATACACGGATGACAATAGAGACGTACCGATCAATCGCAAGCCCTTTTTCCCTGTTGGCAGCACTGCTGGCAAGGCCGGCCGGTAAGGGGAGGAACTGATAAAAGCAATTTTGTGATTACCATAGAAAACCGGATATGCTTCTATACCGTTGCCCGGTGTTAGTATCTTCATGTCTTTCTTATGGACGGAGACGATGCCAATGTGCCGTCGATCAATATCAAACTTATCCGGGCCGGTATTTGCGCTAAACACTAAACGTTTTTTGTCTGCCGATAAATTAATATACTCCACCATGAAGTTCCCCGGGGTCAATAACAAGGGCTCCCCACCCTGAGTCGAAATAGAATACAAATGAGGCCAGTTATCCATGGCGGAAAGAAATATTATCCTGTCGTTGGCCGCCCAATGTAAATTGTATTTCCCTTGGGTAGTGGGTACCGAGCCGTTAAGTGTATTGGGAGACGCCCATATTCTTTTACTGGAGCCCGTTTTTACATCAGCGACCCGTATTTCCCACGGATGCCGCCGGCGGCTGAGTAACGAATCGGGTGTCCCCCCTTCAGCGGGTCTGCGAATAAACACGATCGAATCGCCATCGGGAGACCACACAGGTGAAATATCCCTTGAAAAAGAAGGATCAATCCATTGAATAGGCGTTCGCCTGTTCGTGTAAACGCCAATAAACGAATGGCTGCCCCTGTCGGCTTCAAAAAGCAACTTTGACCCATCCGGCGACCACTGCAGGTTACTGCAGTCGCCTCTCGCAAAGAACATTTTTTTGTCTTTTTCTTCACCGTCAATGGGCACTATCCTTACCACGCCGTCGTCTACGAAGGCAACTTTTTTACTATCTGGCGAAATAGCCGGCCAGTAACTCCACGGACCCGATGCCAATATATTCTGCTGACCCGTCAACACGTTTAAGCTCAACAAATTAAAAGTTGGTTCTATAGGCGAAGATAAAGGGTCTGCAGGCGTACTTGTAGCCCAGTTGCCATGAGGAGCTCCTCCTCTCATATAAACCAACCAGCTGCCATCGGGAGAAAATTGCATTTTGCTTATCGCCTGGCCGTTATCCGTTGTATAATCAGTTAGTTTTGTGAATGTTTGACCATCATCTCTGCTGATATATATATTCCGTCGCCCCTTGTAATCAAAAGTCCATGCAATAGTATTGGTTTTGGGAGCGGCACAAAGATTGGCCGGATAAGGATAACCTAACAGCGTATCAAGTGAAGCCTGTCCGGCAACAGGGCCGGCCAATCGACATAAGAAAATTAATATCAGCGCAAAAAGCCTATGCATTTTTTCTATTATTAGCTATTCTTAAATTACTTAGCAGTATTTCGACTACGAATAGTTTCTGCCTATTCTTTAGGATAACTCCATTTTCTTCCTTCTACGATAGCGTCTACCGCATCTCTTATCTCGTCCATATATTTTGAAGCGGTATTATTAAGAAGGAGGATAGTGGATTTATCCTCCGTATAACGTTTTATATATGTCAGGTTACCAGGCCAGCTTCCGGTATGCGATACTATGGAAGGGTCCCTTTTATCAATTTTCCAGCCGAACCCATAAGAATAGGAGGTTTCCGGGACATCCACCCTTGGCTTGAACATGTCTTTAATGATCGGCTGAGGAAGGATGGAATTAGTATATAACAAACTATCCCACTTTAGTAAATCATTGATAGAAGAGGTCAGGCGGCCGGAGCCCAGTCGTCCGCTCAGATACCAAACATATTGCTTATTGTTTAAGTACTCCGGCCTGGTATATTTTCCCGAATCTTTATTCCATATGACTCCAGGCGCATATAACGGCATGCGAAATATTTTTTCCCGGGGATAAAAGCCGGTAGAACTCATCCCGAAAGGAAGGAAAATATTTTTTTCCAAAAACTTATCCAACGTCAATCCGGAGACTTTCTTAACGATCTGTGCGAGTAAGATATAACCTAAATTACTGTACCGGTATTGCGTACCCGGTTGAAAAAAAGGCGCAGGATGGTATTTTCGAAGCAACCTTACAATATCCTCGTTGGTAGCAATAACATCGGGGTCCCATCCGTGCTTAAACAATGGCGGATACCTCGGCAAACCGGACTGGTGGGAAAGTAATCTTTTTATAGTGATTTCTTTATAAGGAAGGGGCGGGTTAAAGTATTTATTAATATCGTCCTCTAATTGGAGTTGACCATCCTTCCATAAAATCATGATGGCTGTTGCCGTAAATTGTTTTGAAACAGACCCTATTTCCGTCCGGCTGTAAGGCGTAAAGGAAGTTCCGGTTTCAAAATTACCTTTTCCGTAACCTTTTTTGAAAATAAGGTTTCCTTGGTACTTAACGGCTACGGCTCCATTGAACATCTTATGTGCGTATAAGTAATTAAACAAGTCATTCAATGCCTTCTTTCGGGTATTTGCCGGTGACTGCGCAAGCGAGATCGGGCTGTATAACGCAAAAGTAAACGATAAAAGTAAAGTAAGAAGTACCTTTATATTGATCAGTACGTTATCTGTTTTCATGAATTAATTTTTTTAACTCCTGCATTCAACAGCTATATCTCAGGTCCAATGCACGGCGCTAACGCTTCGGTTTTATATTAGTCGGTCGCCACTTGATGCCAAAAAGCCCTTTCAGACTTTAACTGTTAGGCGTCGCCTATCTTACTTTTCCGCTCCCGGATGATACGCCTTAATTAACTGCTTCTGAATATCTTTTTCGGTGAAAGCAACGGCTTTCATCTTATGGTCAGCAAACAGGGCGAGTTGATCACTATGATAAGGGGACTTCTCTTTGTCGCTTTCTCCGTAAGCTAAAACAGAATAAGCGCGGGGCACCTCGGAAAATTCAATCGCCAAGACCCAGCCGTCGCCTCCGCGGGCTCTCAGCACATTCTTTCCGTTTACTTCATCCTTTGAATACCACAATACACGAAAGCAGCCCAGTCGTCCACTACAGCCGCCAACCGGGACATTCACATCGCCTATAATAGCCCGGTGCACTTGCCCCCAACTGACATTCCACGCACCATATTCTTCTTTGGTTTCATCCATAGCCCATTTAAACGCCTCTACCGCACGTTCGGGGTCTGCCAGTCCCCGTGGCGTTGTAACCGGCTGCTCGGGAGACCAAACCGCTGAGAATAACTTATCCGCTGTAGCAGGAAAACCGGCCGATTCAGGACTTCCACTCACTCGTCCCGTATCCGCTGTTTGCACATAGCGATCCCACCAGGTTACAAAAAGAACGCTCCCCCGGCTATCACGGCTGGCCGTATTATTCCATTGTTTAATGAGATTCAGCGCCTTTGCGGTCTCCCCCTGCGGATTGGTATTGCTTATCGCCGTGACAAGATCGCCTTTTACCCGATCCGCTAAAAGCATGTTCTCTTTAAATTTGAGGTTTATAACATCCTTCAAAGAAAGCTTTTCCTTCGCATCGTGTATTAACCTGTAGGACTCCTGACTACGCAGTCCATAAGCGGGCGCAGGATAATAAAACGGATAATCCGCAAAGTCTTCTACCGTAAAAATCTCATTCAGATTCGTATAATAAAACGGATCATTTGTATTATGTAGATATCCGCCCTGGGGATTTAATAATTGCGGCAGGCTGTCGAATGGCACTATTTCATCCCAAATTTGACCGCTGCTCGTCACTTGGATAGCTAATGTATCTCCTCCCGATACCTGCTTGTATCTTGGCAGAGCCGCATTCCATACATAGAAAATATTTCCTTCCACATCCGCATAGGTGAAGTTAGAAGACGGCTTAGCCAACATACGCATGGCGGCTTTCCACTCATTGAGGTTCTTCGCTTTCATCATTCTCATCCATTGTTCCGGCGAGCGATAGTCTCCGTCATCAGCGGCATGAATCACATAAATCTTCCCGCCTCCGCGATAAATTACCGGTCCGTAAGGTGTTGACAAGAACTCCCGATGCTCCAAGCCCGTTCCCTTTCCGTTTTTGAACGCAACCGCTATTGTCTCTCGTTGAACCGGTATAGAAACACCATCTAACATGTAATGGTCCGGCTTTTGGGGGTCTACATCGAAAGCATATATCTCATCAAGCTGCGGATAATTATTGGTAGTGGACCATCCCAGGTATCGATTGAAACCACCGATCGTTCTAAAAGGGCCTCCAATCCTGAAATCGCCGTAAAAGTCCAGTTTCCCGGGAACCTTCACATGCGCTTCGTAGTAACCGGCACTCCAGGATAAGTGCGGGTTACGCAGCAAAATGGCATTACCCGAAGCCGTCCGGCTTGGCGCAAAGGCCCATGCGTTAGAGCCCACGTCAGGGTTTGCGTCTTTGCTTGTTGAAAGCGCCACCCGCGCCAATAACGTAACCGGTTGTGATGCCAAAGCGGTAGTTGTAGCGGAATCCCGGTTGTTGTCCCTCCGCACTTTAAGGGCCTTCAAAAAGCTTTGAATCGATGAATAGCTCGGTCTCCTGATCTCCCTCGCAAGCACGTCATAGCCCGTAAAAAAAGGCACACTGCCCCTTATAAACTCCTCGGGATGCAGCTTAATATAATAATTTACGCCTTTTGCAAAGCCTTCCAGCATCTTTCGGGTGTCCGTACTCAGAAGATGCCAGGTTTCGATGGCTCTCGCGTAGTCGCGTTGATGGACCGCATCTCTGTCGATGGCCCGGTTTAATTTCTCACGGTCATAGATATCATGGTACTTTGCCCAAACCCCCCGGGCGTTGATTAGGCCGTCGGAAACCGTTTTGCCATAGTCCTGCATCTGAACATACCCCATGGCAAAGCCGGCGGCTATTATATTCTCGGCTTCTATGTGAGGAACACCATAGTCGGTACGCTTAATAACGACTTGTTCGGCTAGTTCTTTACCACTCCACTTCTTTAGCTTATGTTTAAAGTTACCATTCGCTTGTTGCGCACTACAATAAAATACAAGGAAAAAAGAAAAGATAAAAACCGAGTAAAACGTTGTCTTTACATTAATCCAATTATTATATCCGCTTAAAGGAGAAGTCATCATACAAAAATTATGGCTTTTTAAAAATACAGATCGGAAGTTTCCACCATCTGGCTAGCAATATAAAAGAAAAAGTCCGTGACATACCGAAAGCATTAATGTCTGAGGGGCTCTCCGGCAAGCGTACCGGTATATTTTCCATGCGCTACAGCGATTGTTCCATTTACAAAAACATACATAATCCCGGAAGCCAACCGTCTTGGTTCGACATACGTTGAATTGGCCCGGACCGTATGGGGATCAAATATGACGATATCCGCATAATAGCCTTTTCTAATAAAGCCTCTCTTTTTCAAGCCAAAAAAAGCGGCAACCTCTCCCGTCGCACGATGAATAGCCTCTGACATGGACAGGAGGTGCTTATTTAAAACATATTCTCTTATCTTCTTATCAAAAGTACCATAAGTTCTCGGATGATTCCTGGACCCGCCATCTGAGCAAGTCATTACCCAGGGTTGTTTCATAAAATTATCCACATCGCTTTCTATCATAGAATAGGAGTTTGCGCCAATGTCCGGTTCTTGTTTAAAAATGCGGATAGCCGCTTCTTCCGGGCTCACGCCCCATGCTGCGGCTACCTGATGGAGCGTTTTTCCATTGAACGCGTCATTGTCCGATGTCAGTGTGATCCGGCTGTCTCCACCACGTATCGCAAGTTTTATACTCAATTCTTTAAGGATTTTCGCAAGCGTATCAGGGTTGTTAATTCGCCTGAGCATGGCTTTGTCACCTCCTGACTTAGCCCAGGGCGGCATCAGCATGGCAGAAAGCGAAGTGTGGGACGCTAAGTAAGGATATTGGCAACCCTTGACATCAATTTCTTGGCTCCGGGCGTCATCCACCATTTTTATGATTTTTTCGCTTTTACCCCAGGCGGAAGGCCCAAGACATTTTATGTGGGATATATGAACGGGTATTCCGGTCGATCTCCCTATGTCGATTACTTCCTGAACCGCCTGCACCAGCTTTTCACTCTCGCTTCTCATGTGTGTGTCATACACGCCTCCATATTTTTCTGCCACCTTAGCCAGGGCGATCACTTCAGGCGTTTTAGAATAAGTCTGGGGCGTATAAAACAACCCCGTCGACAAGCCTAACGCGCCTTCTTGCATCGCCTGTGCAACGCGCTTTTTTTCCTCATTAAGCTGGTCATCATTGGGCGTTATATCTACATTTCCCAATACAGATTTTCTTACCGAACCGAACCCTACCCATAGGGCGACGTTCGTACCAATCCTATTTTTTTCATAAGCCTCCAGCCGCTCGGCGATCTGATAGGTACCAAAACCATCGCTCCCCAGAAAAACAGTAGTAACACCTTGCGACAGGCACGGTATATTAGCTCTTTCGGCAGGATCATCACTGTTTAACCAGCTTCCGTAGTGCGTATGCGGGTCTATAAACCCCGGGCAGAGGAACATTTCCTTCGCGTCAACTACCTTCTTCGCGACAACCTTCGTCTCCTTACTGTCGCCGATAAAGGAAATCCTATCCCCTGTTATCCCCACGTCTTCTAAAACAGAATCACTTCCTGTCCCGTCAAACACCCAGGCGTTTTTGACCAAAATATCAACCTGTAGTGCTGACTGAGAATAGCCGAATGTAAATGACCCCAGAATTATAATCAACAGCAATTTTATAGTTTTTTCCCTCATGTCTTATTATTTATAGGCCTTAGTAACCCTTGTTTTGCTGAAGATTAGGATTAATGTCGATTTCATCTTGCGGTATGGGTAAAATGGCCCTGTCATTAGGATAGGCAATAGTGGTAGAACTTCCCCCGGTATGGTATTTCACAAAACTTAATTTATTTCGTGTCAGATCAAAGAGCCGTTGTCCTTCGAAAGCCAACTCTTTCCGCCGTTCCAGAAGAATACGGTTTACTAACGCCTGCCCCGATAAGGCAGGATCGATAACTGCCGCCGGGTCAGCGCGTTTGGCAATTTTCGTCAGATCTGCGATGGCTTCGGAACTTTTATTCAGATGTGCCCTCGCCTCCGCTCTGTTCAAGTAAACTTCTGCCAGACGAATGACTATTATGTCCTGTTCAAAGTTACCCGCCATTTTTTTAAATTTCGTAACCAGGGGAACGCCTTTCTCTCCGCCCCCGCCACTACGATCACCTATTATCATAAAATCCCTTCTAACGTCCTGATCCGTATACCTGTTATATAAATCCCATGTCGGCAGGGCATCGCCATACCCGTCCTGGTTATAATAATAAACAACTGAATTGGAGCCGGAGTTATCCGTAAATGTATTAATAATTTCAAAAATAGACTCTGAATTATTTGGAGCGCTATAGTCACTAACCAACTCATTTGTTGGCAATAAAGCATACTGTTGACTTTCAATAACCTCGCTGGCCATTTCTTCGCAATGCTCCCAATCCTCCATATAGAGGTAAACCCTGGACAAAAGCGCTTTTGCCGCGTTTAAAGTGATCATTCCCTTAAAGTCTGAAGATGTCCCGGGAATATGCTCCGGAAGCCTGTCTATGGCCGCTTTAAAGTCATTGACAATAGCCGCATATACTTCCTTTACCGTATTTCTGGATGGATAAGTAATCTCATCTGCATTAACCGAAGACTTAAGAATCAGCGGAATACCCGGATGTCCCGCGTCAGCAGTAAAATTATAAGGTTGGGCAAACAACCTGCACAGATCAAAATTAGCCAGTGCTCGTATGGCGTAAGCCTCTCCAACTATGGCTTTTTGTTTTTCCTTATCCTCATCGGGAACATCCAACGCAGGAGCTTTCTGAATAATAAAGTTGCTGTTGACGATTACTTCATATATCTGATTCCAGGTTCCTTCAACATAACCATTATCTGAGGCAAATTCAAATTTTTCAAACGGCGAATAATATCTTCTTCGGCTGCTTAAATAGACATTATCAGACATAAGTTCAGGCAAAAGGTAAAACGTCCTATTGTAGTAGCTCTGATTTTGCATTAATGCATAGACCCCATTTATCGCATAGCCTAATGACTCAATATCCACTATCGCATCTCTCGCATCTGTCGCCTCCTTGGAGTGAAGGTCCAAAAACGACTTCTTGCAGGAACAGATGGTAAGCGCTATCAAGGCGGCCGATATAACTATTTTTATCGTTTTCATATCAACATTTTTATTAAAAATCTATATCTAATCCGAATACAATTGTCTTATTAATAGGCGTCTGTTGAGCCAGTTGTCCGTCAATATCCTGCTCAGGATCGTACATTAAGCGGTCGTCTTTCAAGAAGGTGAGCAAGTTGTTTGCTCTCAGGTAAATATCCGCGCCCCTCAAATTGATATCCGCTAATATTTTATCCGGGACCGCATAGCTTAAAGAAATATCCCTCAGGCGGATGTAACTCCCCTCAGCTAACCACCTCGTCGACACATGTGGAGAAGGCCCGTCAAAAATTATTTTTGGCACACCCGTTTTATCGCCCGGCTTTTGCCAACGATGTTCGTAAGTGTAGCGGCTCAATTTAGCAGTAGGACTGAATCCATTCGATCCATCAGAATTTGATACCGTTCCTCTCAGATTATATAACTTGTTTCCCCAACTATAATATAACAGGAAAGAAAGTTTAAAATTTTTATAGGTAAAGGTATTCGTTAGCCCGCCGTAAAATTTTGGCATCGAACTGCCGTCCTTTATGCGTACCGCATCGTCATAATCGGTAGTCGTCTGCGATTTATCCGCGGAGGAGTACCACAGCTTTTCTCCCGTTTCAGGGTCTACTCCTGCATAGGCCGGAAGATACCAGGTGTAATAATTACCCCCTACTTCCCGAATATAATGATCAGTAATTAACGTATTCGGTAATTTAGTGATCACATTTTTCAGTGTAGAAATATTGAAGTTACTACTCCAGGTAAATCCGTTTCTTTGCCGGCTAATAATGTTCCGGCTATTCAGCGACAATTCCCAACCAGAATTCTTCATGGAGCCGTAGTTAACCGTATAACTGGTACGGCCACTTGTCGCAGGGAGGGGCATATCAAGCAATAAGCGGGTGGTATTTCTCTGGTAATAATCTATTGATCCTGTCAGTCGATCGTTAAAAAGGCCAAAGTCCACTCCTACATCAAACGGCTTGTTTTGTTCCCAGGTTAACAGGGGATTCTCGTATTGAGTAAATGCGTAACCGGCATGACCTGCATAGTCGTATCCGGACCCATACCGTCCCGTGGATTCATAATTACCTATTCCCTGGTTCCCGCTGGTACCATAGCTCGATCTCAGTTTTAAGGCTGAAATGGCCGAAGCATCCTTCAGCAGTGTTCGGTGGAGATTCCACGCTGCGCCCACACTCCAGAAGTTAGCGTAGCGCCTCTTTGCGCCAAAGCGGGAGGATCCATCCCTGCGTACAGAAGCACTCAAGAAATAGTTCCTATTGTAATTATAGTGCAGATGCAAGAACATTCCAACTAAGGAGTGCTCTGTATTGGATGACGAGGCAATCGCCGGCGTTGATGCCGCCAGCAAAGTCTCCAAATTAGGGATAAAGTCCGTCGCCTCGGTGTAGGATCCTGTATGAAGATAATCCTGCGCTTCATATCCGATATAGGTTTCTATGTAATGATTCTGAAAAGTATGATTATAGCGCAACAGATTAGAAGTAGTCCAAACCTTATAAAGGCTTGTTCTTACGTAACCACGTCCGTTTGTATTTCTTCCCCAACCAAATCCGCCGGGAAAGTGCATGTCGGTTTCGCCATAGATAAGGCTAAACGCTTCCTTCGTTTCAAAAGAGAGTCCCTTTACAATATTTAATTTCGCCCCCGCATTTCCCTTTACTTTATAGGTAATTCCCTTATGTCCCGTTTCATTGATCACCGCGACGGGATTATAGGTGGTATTAAAATCGAAGTTATAAGACCCATCCGGATGGTATATCGGCACCCAGGGTTGCATCCTGTATATTGCCCGCACAGGACTTGCCAGCCATCCTGAAGTTCGCTGGGCATTCAGCGTTTCCTGATAATAGCTTGAAAGACCCACATCCAGGCTCAACCTTTTGGTCGGTCTGGCGTTAAGCGACAATCTGGCCGTACCTCTCTTGTAATGGAGATTTTTTAAAGTGGCTTTGGTATCGTAATACCCTCCTGAAGCAAAATAACGCGTTTTCTCACTTCCCCCTGACATGGATAAATAGTACTGATCGAATGTACCGATTCGGGTCAGCGCGTCCAACCAGTCGGTGTTCTGGCTGGTATCAATTTCTTCGTCTTCCAGTTCCTTGGCAAAGTCGGCCGGATCATTTCCGGCGTTTACCCAGCCCTCACGCAACAGTTCAAGCATCTCCTTTGTATTCAAAGGGCGGTTCCTTTTAGGCAACGACATTTTATTAACCCCGTGTTGTGCGGAAAAATGAAGTCTCATATCTCCACTCCTTCCTTCTTTAGTGGTAATTATAATCACGCCGTTCGCGGCTCTGGATCCATAAATTGATGTGGCAGCGGCGTCCTTAAGAACGGTCACTGACGCGATGTCATCGGGATTAATACCCGCCAGCCCAGAAGTAGTATATCCGCCATAAGATCCATAGTCAATTCCGGTACTGGTTTCAATAGGTATGCCGTCAACGACGTATAGCGGTGCTGAGGACGCATTGATGGACCCCTTTCCCCTAATATGTACGTTTACAGGAGCCCCCGGCTGTCCATTCCCTCTTACCACTCTAACGCCGGCCACATTCCCTTGTAAACTTTGAATTACGTTTTCTCTGGGCGCCCCTTGATAGGCTTCAGGTTGCAAAGTACCCAGAGAACCTGTAAAGCTCGCCTTGCTCTGCGTTCCATAGGCTACGACAACTACTTCGTTTAGCCCCTGGGTCAATTCCTCCAAAGAAATATTATAAGTGCCCTCGCCGGACAAAAGAACCACCTGGGTCTGATAGCCTAAGTAGTGAAAAACAAGCGCCTTGGTATTAGCGGGAATGTCAAAGTTGAACTTTCCGTCTTTGCCCGTTATTGTTCCAATATTTTTTCCTTTGACAACCACACTCACGCCAGCAAGGGGCAATCCAGTATTTTCAGCCACCACTTTCCCTGCAACATGTCGCATACTGTCCTGTCTGCGTAACAGGCTTAGCGGATTTGAAGATATTTTACGAAAATCAGAAGCCGTGAGAGGCGTGTGTCCTTCGCCTGTCTGTTTAGCCAGCCTTCGGACCTTCGGATAAATGATAAACTGTTTTTTGCCCACTTTTTTATATTGTAATCCTTCGGGAGATAAATTTGCTTTCAGTATTTTCTCTAAAGTATGGTCCCGTCGCCAGTCATCTTTTACAAACTTACCTTCCAGTACTTCATTTTCATATATAAAGCTTATCCCATAAGCTTTTTCCACCTGAGTTAAAAAAGACACCACGGAAATTTTCTGCGTACTAAATTCCTGGGTATTATTATAATTAGACAGGTTTGCCGCGTAAGCGCTCTGTACATATTTTTCGCTGTAGGGCTGCTGTTGCGCACTTGCCAACAACACGGGTCCCCCCAATAAAATACCACAAATCAACGGAGTTATTAGTTTGAGTCTTTCCATGATCTTTTAGTTATAAAAAAGATAAATATTCTATTTAGTAGCCGCTTTTAAACACCAGCGTATCCCCTTCTTCCTCAATATTAATATTGAGTAAAGTAGCCAGCACGTTAATAAGGCTTGATGCATTAGGAACTGTCAAAGTGCCGGTAATTTTCCTTTCTGCAAGATCGTTATTATCTATTTTCACCTTATAGCCGTAATAGTCCTCTATTTCCCTGGCAATCTCCTTGATCGGTGTATTATCAAAAATGAACTTCTGGTCCTTCCAGCTAATATAGGGCCGCGTATCAACCGAATCTGTTATTACCAGCCCGCTGGTTTCGGAGTAAGTAAGCATTTCGCCGGGAGTCAAGGAAATATCCGCTCGTTCCTTTCCTTTAAACTGAATATTGACCTTTCCGGTCGCCAGCACTACCTCTGTATTGTGATGCCTGGTATTAATATTGAATGTTGTACCTAATACCTTTACATCCAAATTTTCTAAGTGTACGATAAAAGGTTCATATTGATGAGCAAGCGTGTATTGATGAGAAACAGAAAAAAACGCCTCTCCCTCCAACCATACGGACCGAGCCGCAGGTTTTTCAAAATCCGGATTATAAATAAGCTTCGAATTCGGGCTTAGCGTTACCTTAGAGCCGTCAGGAAGTTCGATCCGCTTAAACTCTCCATTACCCGTATAGACCCGTGAATCATTTTCCCGGTGGTACAATAAGAAGAAAAAACCGGCAATGATCAGCACACTGGCAGCAACGGCGACCTTTACGGTACGTCTTTTTATATGAATGGATGACACTTTAAACCCTGCCCTTGTTGCATGATCTATTTTACTCCACATCCTTTCAATTTGAGCAGTGGTGGGATATCGTTTATTCGACCCGATGGCTTTCAGAAAAGCTATAGCGTCATCCATATCCCGCTTCTTATGCGGGTATTCCAATACAAAAGATTGCCAAAACAACTCATCTTCTGTTGTAGGTTCCTGAAAGTATTTTAGAAAATATTCATCTTGAATGAAATCTTCTACGGTATAATCTGCGTATTTCTTTTTTCTTTCAGATTTATTCATAAGTCCTTTTCTTATATGTTATTATACGTGAGATCCCCTTTTTACCCCATGAAAAAGAGTTTTTTTTAGATTGGTCCATTCAAGGATGTCAAAAAATGAGGTTAAGCAAAATCAGGGTGGAGATGATATAGGGAAGCGCAATCCAGTTATTTCTCAATTTATCTATGGCTCGAGCGACTATTTTGTAGGTCGCTTTAACGGATATTCCCATAGCCCGGGCAACCTCTTCATAGGAGGCATTTTCATAAAAACGAAGAAATAGGGCCTCTTTTTGCCGTAACGTAAGTTGATTAATCGCCTGCTGAAGCCGGTTAGCATGAAGGCTGGCATTTTCCTCTTCAATAAAAGCTTCCTCTAATGACAACTCCCACAGCCCGGAATATTGTTCTTCAGAGATATCTCTAGAAGACACCTTTCTGAGCTTTTCGAGTTTGCGAAACATTAAATGGCGAAAGGCAGTGAATAGATAATTTTTAACAGAAGGTGGTACCTTCAATTGCTTTTTACTGTACCAAATCCGAATAAAGAGGTCCTGGATGCAGTCTTCAATCAACGCTGTATTATTTGAAAACTTAAAACCGTAGTGGTATAACTCTTTCACATACGCTTTATATAACCATTCAAAAGCCTTTCTCTTACCGGATTGAAAGGCCATCCATTGTATTTGCGCTTCTTTTTGCTCGGATTCAGCCATAATGTCTTCTCTCTAAAGTTTTGAAAAGGCTTATATATTAAGTCGCATACATCCCATCACGCTAAACCACGCGGACTTTACGCTCCATCATTAACATGGTCTTAAATTGTATGATCATAAATATACAAATTCGTAGAAAAAAACAAAAACGTCTACAATAACAGGCCACCGGTCAATGCATTATATACGGACATACTTTGGTAAACCGTTCCTTGAAAAGCCCATTCACGGTAGAAAACAGCTTGAAAACGACTAGTCATCAATAATCACCGCAGCCGACCACTCCTGCATCCTCCGCATAAAAAGCGATGGCAAGACTAGCCCATATGGGCAATCGCCTTTTGAAAACTATCCTCCTCATATACTTTCTCAAGCACGCACAACAAAAAACGCGATGTCTTACAAAAGTGCCGTACAAAACTATTCATTATTTAAAATCATCAAAAATAAAATTGGCATAAAGCCATATATTTTAATATTTACGTCTATTTGATTATATATTTCTAATCATTACCGCTTTTTATTAAAACATAAATAATTGACGCGGCTTGAGTTGATGCTAAGTCACCATTACCCCCAAAATTTTTGAAGTAATCAAAATAATATCTGCCGATAACTCCGGGAGTTCATGCTGAACTCCTGGGGCAACGCGCTTTTCCGGGCTGTTGAATTGCTAATCTCCACGGCCCCAGGGTGCCTGAAAATACCGCAAGTGATCCTCATTTTTGAGCTTCACTCGGGCAGCTAATTTTTGGGAGAAATGAAAACAATATTTATCTTTGTCACTAAGATATTAATTAACTAAACTTCATGAATAACAAAGAATCGATCATCAAACTGAGAAAATTGAGTCAGCTATATGCTTACACTTCCATTCAACTGCACGAAAGTATCGGGAGAAAAATGGGTTTAATTGGCACCGATCATAAATACCTCGGATTTTTAATGCAAAAAGGAAAAATGACGGCGGGAGAGCTTGCAGTGCTCACAGGCTTATCGACCGGTGCGGTTACGGGATTAATAGACCGATTTGAAAACAAAAAACTGGTTAAAAGACAGTCCGACAAAACCGACAGACGAAAAATAATCATCGTACCTAACGTAGATAAAATAATAAAACTGATTACGCCATATTACAAAGACTTTCAAGAAAATACAGACGAGCTCCTCTCTTCCTTCCATACCACAGAATTAAATGTTATAGAAAAATATTTCCAAGGCGCAATAGAAATCATGGAACAGAAAATTGAAAAGGTAAGCAATCAAAAATAACAACAGTACTATGGATACAATTGAAAAAGAAGGTCAAAATAGCGCTCATATCGCCACTCCGTTTGCCCAAACCTATTTTCATGGGACAAAGGCGGATTTGGAAATTGGCGATTTCATTCAGGTAGGCTATAAGTCCAACTATGAAGACAGAGCGCTTAAACACGTTTACGTTTCCTCTACGTTGAATGCCGCTGTTTTAGGAGCAGAACTCGCATCAGGCAATGGGCGTGAAAGGATCTATTTGGTAGAGGCGACAGGCAATATAGAAGATGACCCAAACGTAACGGATAAAAAATTCCCCGGCAATCCTACTAGGTCTTATCGTTCTGAACATCCGTTTAAAGTTATTGGAGAAGTAACCCTCTGGCAGGGGCGCACTCCGGGACAAGTTAATGCAATTAAGGAGCGACTGGAAAAGCTTCGAGATCAAGGCATAAACACTATCTTAGACTAAAAAAACAGGCACAAACCCGATAGCACGAGACAACGGGGAACCTACATAGGACAAAAAGGCCATAGTAGTACAAGTACGGCGGCGGCAACGGCGGCCACGAAGTCGATGCGGCTTCGGCCGCTTCATTGCAACCTGAATTGGACAAGATATACCGCGTGCGTTACCCGCCAATCCTCCGTAATGAAAGCATAGCGGATTTTGTGTCCTATTGGTTCACCAGAATGAATGATGATACTTCCGCCGCCAAAAGTGGCCTTGTTCTGGCCGGGCATTCACTCGGTGCTTCTATGCTATTAAAATCCCTTTCAGAAGACGCGCCACGAAAAACACAATAGTGGATTTCTATTCGCACCTCCTCTTTTAGCACTGAAACAAAGCTTATATCCAACCCCTTCAATGACAAGACGACCATTAGTGCAAAAATAATGACCCCGTCCTCATAGAAGCTTTTTACCTTTCTATAAACAACGCATCAATTAGTCGACTTTCCGTAAAGTGGACAGTGGAGGGTATCAGCTCAATAACGCCCCGAATTTTACAGCGACGGAAATAAACCCAATTAAAGCTTATGTGGCGCAAAACCTGAAGCAAAAAACTACCCTTAACACTACCAACGTACGAAAAGCCGCCCGTATCTTACCGGGATATTATGAAATCAGACGGAGAAAAAAACGTGATATCCCGACCAGTTCCAGAACACGTGAATTAAAATTCGGCTGAACTATTAGTTGGCCGGACTGGAGCGATTACCCCCTCGAGGAGCTTGGTTACCACTACCTGTCTTAAAAAGACCAGCCGTGCCTTCCTGGCTTAAATGGACTTAAGCGCTTTGTCCCATTTTTCCCCCTCCGTCATATAGGCATCTAATTTGGTCTCATCATCCTGCAACCAGTCATAGAAGATAATTTCAGGATCGTCTTTTTTTGGGGTTAGATAGGTTGGTTTTAATGCTATCTTCTGAATAGATTTCTTGCTTTTTACCACGTTCAGTGTAGGTTTAGCACCGGGTTGTACAGAAAGAATCAAAGGATCCTTCATTCCTTCTGAGCGAAGATCAATCCATGCTATCTGGTTGGTTTGAACACTCAGAACGGCCATGCCATATCTTCGTTGCATGAAATAGTCAACTTGAAGACCATTGTTCTGGCAATATGAAATAAATTGCTTTTTTCTTTCCACACTTTTCTTCCTGGACTGCCTGCGAATAAAAAAGACGGTTAGAAAAATAATTAAAAATAGCGGTATGAGCGCCATTATGGCGATTAAGGTAGAAGACATAATTGATTAATTAAGATTATGATACAGATACCCCTCTCCCGGACAACTTTGGTTATCACCATGTTGTCCCGGGTCAGGCGTTTAGTTAACTGATTGAGGTCACCGGCCGTAGTGGCCGATTAAAGACTTGATTAAACGCGTTGTTCCTCACCAAAAAGAATGAAAAGGGTACAAGATCGCCAGTTTGAACAGCAGCGCTGAGCAAGGGCTTGCCAGAGCAATCGAAGCGCTGGAACGTACAAAGAGCCAACGGGCCGACAAGGGGATAAACAGAAGATGAAATCCACCGCCTTCACGAGCATGTTCTGAACTACTAAGTATACCCGGAGAAGAAAGGAGGGCTTTTGTATCCTGATAGAAGGGAGTCGATGGTTGGCTTTGCCGGATAGAGGCCTCGGATTTTACCGCAGCGCGAACGGAGGTAGCCGCCGCAATTCCACTGGTCACCAAAACCAGCAGCAATACAAACATAATCCTCAACCTTCTTTTACCCATATTACAAAGATAGGCGCTTTTATTTATTTTTTACACCACAGGCGCTATATAATCCCTATGAAAAGAACACACATAGGAGACAGGCTATGGAATAGCAAACCAAGTATTGTAAACATATCTGTTTTTGGCCATTTAGCGCAAAACGGATCGATACAAAAAAACAGTAAAAAAAGGAACGACAAAGAAAATGGTACGGCGTGCAAGTTTCGCTTTCGGGACGGGGAAAAGCTAAAGTGACTTTGAATAATTCCTTCAAAACGAGTTAATGCGCTTAAGGTTCAGTATTCAGCAGTATAGCACCTAATTGGGCAATATTTACCAAAAGCAAAATAGATGATCCAGCTAATAATGACTACCTTTAGGCAGTGAGGTTTATATTAAAACGGACAAAGGCGTTTTTGCGGGCCCTGCTGATATTGCTTTTTGTAAGCAATAAAGTATACGGGCAAGACCAGTATATTTTAAATAAGGGAGTACCAAATAACAATGTTTCTAATCTGGTCAAGCGTCTCAACAGGTCCGTACTCAAACACCATCCTTCGCTTGTCATCATTATGATCGGAACAAATGACATGGTAAATCCTCCAAAAAGGCTCTCCTGTAAGGTCTATTCAGAAAAATTGAATACCCTGGTAAGAAAGATAAAGGCGAACGGTGCCGATGTACTGCTTCTTTCCCTTCCCAACGTAGATACCGGCTACTTATTTACGCGGCATAGAAGAAAAAAATACACGCTCCCACCAAATGAAAGAATCGATTCTGCAAACAGCATCATCCACCAAACAGCGGTTGACCAGCAGTGCATGTTTTTGGATATTAATGCACTATTCAGATCACATCACTCTCCTGACAGAAGTGCTTCAAGCCTGATCCGGAACGAAAAAAACGCTAATGCGAGAGATGGCGTACATCCCACCCCCCGCGGCTATAAAGTGATAGCGGAAAGCATAGCTCACTTCCTGCAGATGAAGGGGAAGTCCTACAAAAAAATTATTTGCTTTGGCGACAGCATTACCTTTGGCGCTTATGTCAAAGGAGAAGGAAGGACAAAAGGAGAAACATACCCTGCGGTATTAAAAAGATTATTATTCCCCAATCGTCAGATATGAAAAATACGTTTAAAAGGCGGAATACGATCTGTCAAAAATCGTTTCATTCTTTTTGCGCTCAATTTCTTATAAGAAGTATCCGTCTTACCTTTCTCTTCTACGTGCTCAGAAAACTTTTCCTTACCTGAAACCGGTTGATTACATACCGGGCAAATCACCATATCAGGATCCAATTCAACACCGCATTTTGTACAATACACCATGATACTGATAAAATTAATACTTTTCTATTTTACATGTAATGCCTCTGTCCTTTAAAAAGTCTTTAAATCGCCGTTCCAACGAATCAGAAGTGGTAATATTTCCAAAACTGAGCGTTATGTTGTTCTCAAAACCGACGACTCCACAATTAGCTTTTAATTTCTTTGAAGGCGGCGGAGGAATAAATATAAACCTATCGATTAACCGGCTTACTTCCGGTGGAAATTCTACTTTACCCAAATTAGTCACTACCCCGCTGTAACGTCCCGTTCCCAAGGAGTAAAAGGTTTTAAGCATGAATGATTTAATAAAAAGCGGGATGCGTTTTACAATTAGATTTCTTTCACCGCCTACGTTCCGGGAAAGAATCTTATGAATGAGTTTTTTATTCGTTTCCAGTTGCATCAAAAGATGCACCGTTTCAGTGATTTCTTCAAAAGTGTAATGGCCTAAACGCAGATCAATCTCTGGCAGCACATATACCGAAAAATTTCTCATGGACCTGGTTGGATAAAATTTGCGCAGATTAACAGGTACTTCAATACGCACTATCTTATTGCGTGTTCGTTGTTGCAGGGCAGGCAGTGCTTCATAAATGTCTTCGAGTACAAACAAGTAAACGGAAATAAGGTATTCTGTCAGACTCAACCCAGACAATTTCGATTGTTTTACCAAAGCGTCGGCCGCTATTTCAAAAATAGAAACATTCAACCGAGGAGGCTTGTTTAATGGAAAAGGCAAATGAAAAGCTGAACGCAGATTCATGCGTGGAGATACGGTCTTTTTAAAATAATGATTATACGCGTCTTCATATTCTTCCTTATCAGGTATTTCTTCGGGATGAAGAAATGATTGCTTCTCTGGGAATTTAACCCCGCAATATGACAAATAGACAAGAAGAAGCGATCTTAAAAATTCAAAGCCGCCGCTGGCATCCGTTAAAATATGAGAAAACTCCACACTAATGCGATTTTCCTTTACCAGGACTCTGAACATCAGTCCATGCTTCGGGAAAGACCTGCAGGGAACATCCAGGTCGGGTTTCACAGGAATAGCTTGGTTTTTGTGCTCCAGGTAAAACCAGAAAACACCTGTTTTCAGTATCACTTTGTAATAGGGGAACCGTCCTTCAAGCGCCTGTATAGCTTCCAGAAATTGTTTAGCCTTGACTCTTTCCACCA
>CAYRJM010000050.1:0-21645 GCA_964424665.1 uncultured Chitinophagaceae bacterium | reverse complement strand
TACAGCAGATTCTGGTTCTGTTTGTCCGGGTTCGAATCCTGGTCGGGCAACCTTTCCTGATAAACAAGAAATATTTCGCTTCTTTTCAGAAGTCCGTGCGATTGAAGCTCGTCGTTAACCTGAATACAGATAGTTTGGGTTAAAAATATTTTCAACTCCCCTAGCGAAAAGCTGTTAAACTCCTCCTTGAAAAACCAGCTTTTTTAAAGCTATCATTGTTTAATTTGAAAAAGAAAAACGGTGGCGGGCACGGTTATGCAGTAGAAATAGTGCTTGTTCCAAAGGATACCGGAAAAACAAAATTCATGACGGGAAATTGCAACCTATTAGCTGGTTTATCCTTAACGCGTACAAGTTTTTAGCAAAGAAAATGAAAAAAACAGCAAACGCAAACAGCCGCAAAAGGCCAAACCAGTGGTCGCGACGGCTTCCTTACGGGTAAAAGGACAAAATGATAGCATCCGTATATTGTTTACCCGCTGTAGTACCTACGGCTTTTAACCTGTTCTCCCCTCTTTTCAATTGAACAGAAGGCCAGATGTGGTCTCTCTGATTTTCTCCTTTTTGAGCGGTAGGCAATAGTTTACCATTCAGGTATAATTTTACATTTTCTAAATTTGAAAACACCTCAACGCTTTGGATACCCTCAGTCCGCTTCTTTAACCGTCTGCCGGCTATATGAATGACCGGCTCTTTGCTCCAGTTGGCCTTATACCAAAAGAATGCATCTTTTTTTGTCTGGCGGTCAAAAGTAACCAGTCCTTTTAAGTTACGGTCTAAGACACCTCCCCTATTCCAGCCCCCGGGAACACAAAAGTCAAACATGTTCCAAACATAGGAAGACAACAGGTAAGGATGTTTTTCTATGGCCGCCCATTGGTGTACATGCAGCTTGGTTTGATATTCCTCCGGAAAAAATTGTCCCGAAATCACATTCTCTGGCTTCCTGACTTCTTCAGTATGTTGTTCCACATTGCCCCCCGCACCATATTCAGCTAAAACCACATTATAGTCCGGATAATTTTCTTCCAGTCCTTCCAGCCACCCGTTGATGTCATCCATCTGACCAATATACCAACCATAGTAACGGTTCATAGCCTGCACATCAGCCATTAAGTTCATCGGACGGTGCATCGTTCCATACCCATTGGTAGAAACCGTATACCGATACGGGTCCAAAGATTTTGCCAGATCATTCAACTGGTGCGTCAGCCGTGCAGGATAACCGGTAGCATATTTGGTATAAACCTCATTATGCAATCCCCATATAAATATAGAGGGATGGTTGTAGTTTTGTTTAATCAGTTCTGTTAGTTGTTGCTTGGCGTTTGGCCCTTCCTTTCCCGACCACGCATTCACAAAAGGTATTTCAGCCCAGGACAGGATTCCCATACTATCGCACATGGAATAGATGATATCGGCCTGCTGATAATGTGCAAAACGGACGGAAGTCGCCCCGATGTCCTGGATCATTTTCATATCCACCCGCTGCATAGAATCTGTCAACGCATTGCCGTATCCCCACCAGTCCTGATGCCGGCAAACCCCATAGAGACGATACGGTTTTCCGTTAAGAAAGAAACCCTTCCCGGGCGTTATGTGAAAGGAACGAATACCCAAAGGTTGTATCACTTCATCCAATAATTCACCGTCCTTCTCTACCCTGACATCCACCGAATAAAGATAGGGGTCCTCTCTTCCATTCCATAAATGCGGCTGCATGACGGGAATCGGAATCTCCATGGTTGTGATTCCCTGCGGGGAAACAGAACCTTCTATAGCAGAAGCCTGGACCATTGCTCCCTTTTCATCCCTTAATATTGCCTTCACATCAACCGCTTCTGTGTGATCAAATTTATTTTCCAGCTTCACTTTAACGGAAATACCGGCAGACTCTTCCGAAACATCATGCTGGCTGATGTACACCCCAGATGAAGCATAGTCCAGCGTGGTAATATTAATCTTGTTGGTGACGATTAAATCCACATGCCGATATATCCCGCCATAGTTGGCGAACAGGCGATGGTTGATCGGGATCACATCCGGCCGGAGCTTGTTGTCAGCCTTAACCCTGATAAGATTGTCTTTTCCCGGCTGAACAGCTTCTGTAATTTCAAAGCAAAAAGCGGCATATCCACCTTTATGTTCTCCGATAAACCGGCCGTTAATATAAACGTCCGCTACATTTCCCACTCCCTCAAACCGAAGGAACAGTCTTTTCTCTTTGTATTTTTCCGGAATGAACAAGGTTTTCCTGTACCAGCCCTCCCCTTCGTAATAAGCGGTATCCTGCTGCATATCCACGTTGTTCCAGGTATGTGGAAGATGGATTGTTTCCCAGGCCAGCATATTCGTATCGTGCCCTTTGGTAATTGTTCCTTTGTAAAACTGCCAGTTTTTGTCAATACGTTTTACGACTCTTCCTTGTTGTGCTTGAGCAAATAAACCGGTGCACATAAATAGGATAAAAAGGGTAACAAGACACGTTTTAAACATGGGTAATATTTTAGCAGTTGGATAATTGTTTTTGGTCCAATTTATTTGGCCGACTGGATCTCCGGTACGGGAATTTAAATTAACCCATCGTCCTTTTGATTCGGTGAATACAGTATTATTTTAGCGGTTCACTCCTGTCTCAACTACTTCGGCCCTTTTGAAAAAGAGTCTCAATAGTCATTGTGATACAGGCCATGTGCTCATTTGCGCATCACAATTTAAAGCTATTGTGTTTTACCAACAAAACTTTTTGCCTTCCTTACTTGCAAAACCAATATAAACTATTGGGCAATCCGCAACTTGCCGGCTTCAAGCGTTATTCAATCCTTCTGGCGCCGGAGTTAAAAAATCCATTCCCCGCTTCCGGGGTACAGTAGGCCTGCAAAAGTATTTGAACAAATATAACCACCAAATTCCATGTCTGCCTGGCCATGACTTTTAATCCGCCTGACTCTTTCCGCTTAGCGCGTAATATACTGCCTACCCCGCTTAACGCAGGAATTTTCAAAGCTCATTTTGGTTTTGAAGGTTTTAAACTATTGATTTTTTTCCCTAACTTTAACCTTGGATAACAAGACAGGGGCAATGCATCAACACGTACCTATAGAAGAACAAAAAATATTGCTTAAACAAATGGCTGATGGCGATATTACTGCCTTCCGCCAAATATTCAACGCCTACAAAAACAGGCTTTACGCTGCCGCCGTAAAGCTTACAAAGTCTACTTATGCAGCTGAAGAAATTGTACAGGAAATTTTTTTGATCCTTTGGGAGAACCGGTCTAATCTGACGGAAATAGAAAATCCGCCGGCGTACATTTTTACCATCGCCTACAACAAAACATACCGGTATCTTAAAAGCGTTGCCGCTGACGGCCGTTTATACCAAGCGCTGCAACTCAGGATGAAAAAGACAGACTGTAATACCCAGGAAGAATTAGATGTAAAAGAAACACAAAAGCTAATCGATCATCTGATTGACGAGTTACCGTCACAACGGCGGTTAATATTCAGACTCAGTCGCGAAAAAGGGCTTACCCATCAACAGATTGCAGAACAGCTGGCCATTTCTCCACTAACCGTTAAAAAACAAATTGTACTGGCCCTTCGTCACATCCGCGCCAGCCTTGCGTACCTTTCTCCGGTTTTGGCTTCTTTTATAATAGCGATGGACCTGCTCTAATTTTTTTTCATTTCGTTTACTCCCTTTCCCGCTTTTCTGACTCCTACTTAATAGAAGAGAAAAGATTTTACTGCTTTACCATTAATTACCCAAGGTATGTTACCGGATAGAAAGCGTCTGATTTATTTATTTCACAGGTACCTACGGGATACCATAACGGACCGGGAAGCAGAAGAACTGTCGACTTACATCAGGGAACTATCAGACGAGGAACCCTTGAAAGACCAGATTATCCAAGTATTTAAAGCGGTAAGTGCCGAAAATGACTCAAATATGGTGGACTGGGAAGGTATGTTTGAGCGCATAACAAAAAACAAGAGGGATAAATCAACGGCAAAAAGGATATTTACCTGGAGGCGGACAGCAGCGGCTGTTCTCATATTGGCACTGGGCGCTCTTTCAACTTATCTTTTGATGAAAGAAGACCGGCCGAAAGAATATGTCTCCGGTACTTCCTTAAAACAGACAGATGTAATGCCCGGTGGCAATAAGGCCGTGCTCACTTTAGCTGGCGGCCAGTCTATCCGGTTAAGCGACACCGGAAACGGGAAGGTTGCAGCTCAGGGAAATGTTAATATTTTGAAGAAAGGACAAGGGCTGCTCTCCTACCAGGTCAATCCGCAAACAGCTAAAGAGCAAAACAAAAGCATGCTTCAATATAATACACTCACAACGCCCCGCGGCGGTCAATACCGATTGACTTTATCCGACGGAACGAGAGTTTGGCTGAACGCAGCCTCCTCCATCCGTTACCCCACAGCTTTTTCCACCGAAAAGCGGATAGTCGAGATTAGCGGAGAAGCCTTTTTTGAAGTGGCAAAAGATGCCTCAAAACCGTTTATCGTTAAAAAAGGTGATCTTGAAATAAAAGTACTCGGAACAGCATTTAATGTAAATACCTACGACAACGAATCCGCGCTGAAAGTTACGTTGCTGGAAGGAAGCGTAAAAGTGGCAGCAGGCGATCAGCAGTCAGCCCTTTTAAAACCGGGTCAGCAGGCTATGATCAATGCATCATCCGCGAAAGGAGTACTGAAATTAGTAGCGCATGCGGATATAGAAAAAGTAGTTGCCTGGAAGAATGGATTGTTTGTATTTCATAACGATGATCTAGGCTCCATCATGCGGAAACTCGGACGATGGTATGATGTGGAAGTGAGTTATGAAGACAACAACATGATATCCAGCCATTTCACCGGCGCAATCCGACGACAAGTCACCCTGTCGGAAGTATTAAAAATGCTGGAATTAGCAGGCGGAGCTCGCTTTAAAATAGCAGGAAGAAAAATAATCGTCTCGAAATAAAAGCCGGAAATGCTGCAACATTCCCGGCCGGTACTAGCAAACAAAAAGCATCTAAAACTAAATGTTCACTTTAAACCATTCAAAATTATGAAGCAATCACGACCTATGCAAATCGGGTTTGGTTGGCCACCCTCATCAAAAAAATTCTTCCGGATCATGAAACTGGCTACCTTTTTCCTGCTTATCGGTTGGATGCAGGTATCTGCGACCGCTTATTCACAAGAAAAACTAATTACCTTATCCCTTAAAGATGCTTCGCTGCCGACGGTATTTTCCGCCATAGCGAAGCAATCGGACTACCTGTTCCTGTACAATAATGACAACCTGAATAATACAAGTCCAAAGGTAAACGTGGAGGTGAAAGAGGCCACCATTGAGCAGGTGATGGCCCAATGCCTTAACGGACTTCCATTTTCCTACAAGATCATGGATAAAACAGTGGTTATCATTCCAAAGCATAACACCGCCGCTAAGCAACAACTTTCGAAGGTCATCAAGCAGATGCAGGTCAGCGGTCGGGTTACCGACAGTACCGGCGCGCCGTTAATCGGCGTTTCAGTAAAAATAAAAGGGGCTAATAAAGGGGCAATTACAAATGAAGACGGTCGTTTCCAATTGGAACTGCAAGATGAAAATGCCGTTTTGGTGTTTAGCTATGTAGGCTATAAAACAAAAGAAGTGCAAGTAAACGGCAGAAGCATGCTGAATATCACCCTGGAATCCAGTTCGAGCGAGTTAAATCAATTGATCGTCGTCGGTTATGGAACCAAGAAAAAGGTAAATTTGACGGGGGCTGTTTCTGTGATTAACGCCGAAGATATCAGTAAGCGTACAGTAAACAATTCCGTCCAGGCGTTGCGGGGATTAGCGCCTAACTTAAATATTGGCTTAACAAATAATGGCGGTGCTTCAGATGCTACGATGAGTCTCAACATCAGAGGGGTGGGCTCATTATCGTCCTCGGCTCCCTACATTCTTATAGATGGTGTGCGGGCCACACAAGCAGAGTTAAGTGCTTTAAACCCGATCAATATAGAAAGCATTTCGGTATTAAAAGACGCGGCGTCGGCAGCTATTTATGGGGCTCAGGCCGCTTATGGTGTCATACTGGTTAAGACCAAAACTGGTAGACAAAATCAAAAGTTAAGCGTGGGTATTTCAAGTAGTTTGCGGCTATCAAAACTAATATTTGTCCCCAGTTCCCTCGATGCCCTTACTTACGCGAAAGAAATCAATCAAGCCAGTCAGAATTATGCCAACCAAACATTTATACCTGAGGAGCAAATAGAAAAGATAAAAGCTTTCATGAATGGCGAACTAAAATATGGCACGGCTCCGGTTCCGAATGCGCCAAACCAATGGCTCGGAATAGGCGAAGGCCGTAGTTCAGATTGGTATTCTGGTTTTGCCAACACCGATTGGTGGGATGTGATGTATAAAGATTTTGGCTTCACCCAAAAGCACGACGTATTTGTTTCCGGAGGAACAAAAAAGTTAACGTACTATGCCTCAGGTGGCTTTTTCCAGGATCCGGGCCAGTTCTATTATGGCGATAAAAATGAAAACTTCAGGAGGCTGAATTACAACAGTACAATAAGCGCGGATGTGACCGATTGGTTGACTATTTCAAATGTAACGAGATTTTACCAGGTCAATAATATCTTCCCTGCCACCCTGGAAGCCGGGTCGCGAGGCCGGCTCTTTCATGATATGATGCGCTGGAGTCCTTTGGTACCACTAAAAACACCACCGGTAAAAGACAGTGCAGGAAATATTATAGTACCCGAACAGCTGACAACACTGGCCGGATACAACGAAAATAATGGTTTCAACAAGTATCAAATCAACAACCTGGTTTCTACCTTTAAAGCGGACGTAAAAATTACTGATCACTTATCTATCAAAGGAGATTATACCTTCAAAAAGGATTGGTATGAACGGACATTAAATTATAAAAAGTGGATCTTTTACGGGCCTCAGGGAGAGCCGTCACTGATCTACCAGGCGAATAATAACCAGATAAAAAAGGAGTGGAGAAGGACAAACTATACCTCGATTAACGTGTATGCGAATTATGACAGGTCATTTTCCGCGCACAACTTTCATCTATTGGTCGGTTATCAGCAGGAAGAAAACAATCATGAAAAGCTACAGGTAGGGAGAAAAGCTGTTATCGCCGATTATCTGAATTCCATAAACGTTTCCGTTGGTGATATCATAGATCTGGATAATCCCATTAGTGCCTGGGGAACAATGGGCGTTTTTGGCAGGCTGTCGTATAATTACCAGGAAAAATATATTTTTGAATTTAATGGCCGATACGATGGTTCTTCGAAATTTGCACCACATCATCGCTGGGGATTCTTTCCTTCTGTTTCCCTCGGTTATAACATATACAAAGAAAAGTTCTGGGAGTCATTAAGCCCGGTTATCAACACATTGAAGATAAGGGCTTCTTACGGCAAACTTGGAAATCAAAACGTGGACGGCTATTTATATTTACCCAGCATTCCTATTAACACGGAATTGAATTGGGCAATTGGCGGAGAAAGACCGGTTTACACGAAAATTCCCGGTATTATCAGCCCGGACATCACCTGGGAAACTTCTACAACCAAGAATCTGGGTTTTGACCTCACTTTCCTGAACAACCGCTTATCAGCTTCAATAGATATCTATCAACGGCAAACGGATAATATGTTTGGTCCTTCCTCCGCATTACCTGCCGCTTTGGGAACCGATCCGCCACAAACGAATAGCGCGTCTTTAAGCACAAAAGGGTTTGAATTAGTCATAGGGTGGCGGGATGCCGTTCAAGATTTTAATTATAACATCAACCTGATGTTATCAGATAATGTATCGACCATCACACAATATAATAATTCTACCAATGTATTGAAAACCGACAGCTGGTATGTTGGCCAAACAATTGGTGAAATATGGGGCTTTAAGGCCAACGAACTCTTCCAGTCCGAAAGTGAAGTAGAGAAATATACGTCTCAGGTTGACCTTTCCTATTTTGGTACGGGCTGGCAGCCCGGGGATGTTAAATACCTGGATTTGAACGGCGATGGAAAAGTAGACGTAGGGGAAAATACGGTAGACAATCCTGGAGATCGAATTATAATAGGTAACGACCATCCGCGGTATCACATCTCTTTAAGTGCCGGCGCGTCCTGGAAAAACTTCGACTTTCAAATGTTATGGCAGGGTATTGGTAAAAGAGATCTGTTTTTAGATAGTTATGCCTCATTATTCTGGGGATGGAATAGCCAGGGCCACAGTCATTTAACCAAAGCCTCACTTGATCATTGGAGTAAAGATAATCCCGGCGGTTATTTGCCTATACCACTCCTTTCGGGAGGAAGGTCAGGCTTTGGTAAAGACAGGTACCCTTCAACTAGGTACTTGCTCAATGGCGCTTATATCCGGCTAAAAAGCTTAAACATTGGATATACCTTACCAGCTTCTCTTACCAAGAGGATTAAAATAAATAGTGTGCGATTTTTTATAGGTGGAGAAAACCTGCTCACCTTTACGAATATGTGGCCCACCTTAGACCCTGAAATAGCCTATGTTGGCAAAAAAGACAGAACGTCTGACGGCAGGGCCTATCCCTTATCGCAAGTCTATACCTTCGGCTTTAATATAACTTTCTAGGACATAAAATCTTTAATAATGAAACGAATTATTTTAATCCTTTTACTATCCACTTTACTTTTTGGCTGTACTAAAGTTTTGGATAAATCCGTATTAGACCAAATGACCGAGAATACCTATTGGTCTTCTGCTACCGATCTTAAATTATATGTTAACCAATTCTATGTCGAGTTTAATAATAAAATGAGATATGCCCGCATGGAAAGCAACAGCGATAACCTGCAGCCTGTTTCCCCGAGCGAAGTTTTAAACGGGACACGGTCAATACCTGCATCCGGCGGCGGCTGGAATTGGGAGAATGTAAGGAAGATAAATTATTTTCTGGACAACGCCTCAAAAGTTACAGAAGGCACCCCGGCTGAATTAAAGCAGTATAAAGGGGAGGGCCATTTTTTCAGGGCCTACTTTTATTACCAGTTGGTACAACGTTTTGGCGACCTGCCCTGGTATGGTTCCGTATTGAATATAAATTCTGAAGAACTCTATGCTGACCGGGACCCTAGAAATGAGATCATAGATCATATAATTGAAGATTTGGACACGGCAATCGCCTATCTGCAACCTCAAAGTGACTTGCCATCGGGAAGGTTGAACAGGGCTTGCGCTCTGTTGCTTAAATCCCGGGTTGGCCTTTATGAGGGCACCTGGGAGAAATACCATGTCGACGACCCATTTGGGGTGGAAGGATCTAACGGGGAAAAATATTTACAGCTTGCGGCGGCAGCATCAGAGGAACTTATTGAGGAAGGCCATTTTGCGATCTTTTCCACGGGTGATCCCGAAAACGACTATTATAGCCTTTTCAGCCAGGAAGACTTGTCCGGTAATCCAGAGGTGATTTTGTTTGAAACCGTCGACCCCAGCATCGGGCTTAGCAATGACTATTGGGCTTATTTAAATGGATCCCGTGGCCACGCTAACGGTATCACCAACCAACTGGTCAGTGATTATCTGTGCGTGGACGGGTTACCCATTAGTCTCAGCCTTAAATATAAAGGAGATAAGACTTTAACTGAGGTTGTAGAAAACAGGGACCCTCGTTTGTCTCAAACGATGTGGGTGCCTGGACAGGTCCGGCTAAATACACAACCCGACCCTGTTCTCTTTCAATACCCGTCTTTGGACCGCGGGGGGAACGTAATGTCAACAACCGGCTATATGGTCCGTAAGGGATCAACGACCGACCCCGAGCAAAATAAAGGATCCTCGTCAGACAAGTTTGTAAAGATCGATGGCGTCGTATTTCGCTATGCCGAGGTGCTGCTGAACTATGCAGAAGCCAAAGCGGAACTCGGAACGCTGACCCAGGCGGATTTGGACCAGTCTATTAACTTATTGCGGGACAGAGTAGGCATGCCACACCTTCATTTAAATGTCGGTTTTACCGACCCCGATTGGCGTTTTCCCGAACTCAGCCCCATTATCAATGAGATCAGGAGGGAAAGACGGGTAGAACTCGCCCTCGAAGGATTTCGTTACGACGACCTGATGCGGTGGGCTGCAGCTGATCTCATTAAAGGGAACCGATGGAAAGGTGCAAGATTTATCCCCGGAGTATCCTTTCCGGAGATAGAAGCGAAAATAAAAGACATTCCCGTAGATGAGCATCGCTACATTGATCGCTATCAAAATGCCTTACCTGGCGGTTTCGGATTTAATGAAAAGCGGGATTACCTGTATCCGATACCGACCAATGAATTAACATTGAACGAAAACTTAACACAGAATCCAGGGTGGTGATCCTATTACTTCCTTACTTCGATTATCGGAATTAACAGAAAATGAATAGTTTTAGGTCTTAATCAGGCAGATAATGAAATATATAATTTTTTCGTTGGCTTTTTTGGGTACTTTATTGTGTTTATCCGCAGGTGCACAACAAAACAATAAGAAGTCAACTCCCCTACCAAATATCGTTTATATCCTCGCTGACGACCTGGGTTATGGTGACCTGGGATGCTACGGACAACAAAAAATTGAAACACCCAATATTGATGCCCTGGCCCGGGAAGGGATGTTGTTTACGCAACATTATGCCTTTCCGGTATGCGCACCATCCCGTTGTATGCTATTAACGGGTAAGCATTCCGGCCACGCATACATCCGTGGTAATCATGAATGGGGAGAAAGAGGGGACGTCTGGAGTTATAAGGCGATGGAAGCCAATCCCTTTCTCGAAGGTCAATGGCCAATTCCGGACTCCACCGTAACCATCGCCGAAATGCTAAAGAAAGCCGGATATGCTACCGGCATTGTCGGTAAATGGGGACTGGGAGCCCCGATGACTACCGGCCTGCCCAACAGGCAGGGCTTTGATTATTTTTATGGGTTTATCTGTCAACGCCAGGACCATACCTATTACCCCGGACATCTGTGGGAAAACGAATACCGCATTCCTTTAAGCAATAAAATCATCTCTCCTAAAACAACCTTGCCCAAAAATAAAGACCCTTATGATCCGGAAAGCTATGCTGAGTACCAACAAAATGATTACGCGATAGATTTTCTAATGAATGCGACTATGCATTTTTTAGATAGCAACAAAAACCGGCCCTTTTTCTTGTTCTTTGCCTCCCCCCTGCCCCATGTATCGCTGCAGGCTCCTAAAAAGTGGGTCGATTATTACCATAAAAAGTTCGGAGAGGAAAAGCCTTTTCTAGGCGGTAGTTATTTTCCGTGCCGTTATCCACGCGCGACCTATGCCGCCATGGTTTCCACACTGGATGAACATGTAGGTCAGATCGTTCAAAAGCTCAAAGATATGGGTGTTTACGACAATACGATTATCATATTCACCAGCGACAACGGACCAACCTATAACGGGGGTACGGATTCCCCCTGGTTTGATAGCGGAGGGCCTTTTAAAAGCGCGAAAGGATGGGGAAAAGGATATCTTCATGAAGGCGGTATCCGGGAACCTTTTATTGTCTTCTGGCCTGGTCAAGTAAAGCCTGGAAGCAAAAGTGACCTGATCTCCGCCAACTGGGATGCCATGCCTACACTTTGTGCCATTGCGGGCGTAAAGCCTCCTGACGACATCGATGGGATCAGCTATCTACCCACTTTAAGAGGCAATTCTGGCGAGCAAGTTAAGCATGAATATCTTTATTGGGAGTTTCCCGCATACGGCGGGCAACAGGCCGTACGCCTGGGAAAATGGAAAGGCCTGAGAATGGAAATCAATAAAGGAAACCGGAGGATCCAGCTGTTTAATCTGGAAAAGGATATTCAGGAACAGCACGATATCTCCGGGGAGCACCCTGAAATAGTCCAAAAGATCAAACAGATCATGGAAAAAGAACATAAAACGCCGGTCGTGTCCAGATTCAGGATGGCAGGACTGGAAAAATAGGTATGTTTCATTTAAGTTAATCGCAATAATATGTTCAAAATCGGGTATTGCCTCCTTTTGGGGTTAACTTTGTCTTTAGCAGCTTCTTCACAAAGGCTGGAAAAGCCAAACGTATTATTCATCATATCTGATGATTTAACCGCCACCGCGTTATCCTGCTATGAAAATACAGCTTGTCATACGCCCAATATTGATAAACTCGCCAGCCAAGGTACCAGATACACGCGCGCTTATTGCCAATTTCCTATTTGCGGACCGTCACGTGCGTCCATCATGTTTGGCTATTATCCGAGCGCTACAGAAACCTACGGATATGTAAGCGGTCGCAAACACGTGGGCAGCGATAAACTATCGTGGCCACAATTTTTTAAAAAAAATGGATACTATACGGCCCGCGTAAGCAAGATATTTCACATGGGTATCCCCGGTGATATCGTAAGTGGGTCTAACGGAACCGATGACAGCGCATCCTGGACGCAAAGATTTAACAGTCCCGGGCCGGAATGGAAGTCCGATGGAGCAGCGGAGCTGGTACAAAACAATCCCTTCGGATTAAAGTCAAGAAAAGGAGGTAATGTAATGACCATTGTTAAAGCCGACGGTGGTGACAGGGTACAATCCGATGGAAAAACAGCTCAGAAAGCCAGTGAACTCATTCGCAAGCATAAAGATGAGCCTTTTTTCCTGGCTGTTGGTTTTGTCCGGCCACATGTACCATTCGTGGCACCTAAAGCGTATTTCGAGCCCTACCCCTACCTACAAATGGTGCTACCTCCTAAGGTCGAAGGCGACTGGAATGACATTCCTACCGCCGGCATTAACTATGTAACCAGTAAAAACGGGCAAATGTCGGAAGAACAACAAAAAAAAGCACTTGCCGCTTATTATGCATCGGTATCTTTTATGGATGCTCAGGTGGGTAAAGTATTACAAACCCTAAAAGAAGAAGGTCTGGAAGATAATACTATCGTAATCTTCACTTCCGACCATGGCTATCATTTGGATGAACACGGTTTTTGGATGAAAGTGAGCCTGCATGAAGAATCAGCACGTGTTCCTTTGATCATCAAAGTTCCTGGCAAGGCGCCCGCAGTATGCAACAGTTTTGTTGAACTGCTGGATTTATATCCCACGGTAGCATCCCTAGCCGGATTCACTCCACCTTCGGGCATACAGGGAAAAAGCTTAGTGAAAACATTAGATGATCCTCAATATGAAGTAAGGGATATGGCCTTTTCCATCTCCAGGTGGAACGGACAACTATTTTACTTGATTAGAACAAAGAAATGGGCATATATTCAATACCAGGGAGACGGCGAAGGGGGCATAGAGCTATACAACATGCTATATGATCCGAAACAATTTAATAATCTGGCCCACTATCCACAGTACAAAAGTGTCCTTAAAAATATGCAAAGCAGGTTAAAAGAGAAATTAAAAACAGTTAGACACAACGATTTGGGGAGAAATTATAAGCGGATAGAATAAGGCCTGCCTTCCTGCTGCTTCGCCGGGCGCTATAGAGCGACCAGCAATCTGTAGCTATAGTTCACTTCGCCCATTTTCCATTACTCAGAAAAAGCATCTTCAAGCTGTCGTCCTGGACTGAGGTAAAATGCCACAAACGGATGAACTGGAGGTAAAGTAATAATGTTATTTTTGAGCCCTGCCAGGGTAAAATGAAGTGATGCTGATTCATTCGACATGATTAAAACTTAATGGGGAATCAAGGCGTTTTTTGACGTAAACTTTTAAAAATACGGATAATCTGTCCCGTGGCAGCCTCACAATAGCCTGTAAACGCAAGCCCCCGCCAGCAAAGAGGATTTGAGAAATATGTCAATTGGAACGACCGGGTACACGGCGGTGAAGCTAAAACAAGAACCGACCTTCCAGCAGGCAACTAGAAGCCTGAAATTCTCCCATTTGCCGTATGCAATAGCGTCGTTGAATTACTCAACGCGTCTTTCGGCGGACATGGGCTCAAGCATTTACAAGGTCTTCAAATCCCTTTTCGCAGCCGCAGCAGGCGGTAAACCAGTCGTTTTTCATTTCCTGCCTTTTGCAGCTTTTTCTTAGCGCTGGCATATTTAACTTCTTCAACGGAGTAAAAAGCCTCTGGGTCATAGGTCTCAATAATCGCAACTATTTCCTTCCATCGTTTACGCTTAAGAACCGTAAAAATCACCTTTACCGGTACATAACCTCCTGACCCGTCTAAAGAAGTAATCGTAAACTTGGCCTCCTTAAGCGCGTTGGAAAGCTCGCGAAACCGATCCCGGGTAATGATCCTCACGATAATGGTACCCACCTTCAGGATTTCCTCGATGTAAATCCCTATAAACGTACCTGCGGCAAAACCTCCTGCGTAGGCCACAAAATTGATCCAGTTGTCGAGGTTTTTGATTAATTCGGTAACCACAATAGCCCAGACAAGCACTTCAAAAAATCCGAGAAAAGCGGCGAGGGCTTTTTGTCCCCTGGACACCATCAGGATTCTGATTGTACCCAAGCTTACGTCTATGATGCGGGCAAAGAAGATTACTATTGGAGTAAGGTATGCGGGAAAAAGATCAAACATAAAAAACGGTTATAAAACGCGCCAAAAAATAATATTGTCATTCTATCCGGTCGGCGATCCGATCAGAAAAACAAAGATCTTATTTTCACTGCGAAAGTACGGCAATACCTGATATCAGAATCTATTAAATTAACTAGTTCACCGCAATTCCAGGCTGGCCGGTTATTCATTTTCCGCGCAACTTATTTTTCCGCTTCCCGCTATTTCACGGCCGAGCCAGGGTCGATGGATTAATATGCACCGGTACTCAAAAGCACGAGGGTACATGCCTCCATAACCAGTATTCCATTGTCTTCCGCTATCTTTTTTAAAACCTCGTTCTCCGCACCGGGATTAAATATAATTCTCCGGGGACGAAGAGATATCATGTAGTCGTAATATTCTTCCTGGCGCTTGGCATTCAGATACAAAGTGATGGTATCAACGTCCTTTTCTTCAGGTTTTTCTTTACTGAAAGATACATCAGCCACCTTTCCCGCCCGGCTTCCGATACCAATTACAGGGTGCCCGTATCTTCTTAAGCTTTTTATGGCCAGGAAACTATATCGGGCAGGGTTTTCCGAGGCGCCTATAACTAAAGTTTTCTTAATACCTGACATGGGTTTAAAATGCGGTTAGATCGATACTTATTAAACACTACCTTATAGTACATTGCAAACGAATATTTGTTCAGGAAAATTTTACGTAAGACTGTTCACTCTCCTTCGTAAAAATTCGCTTATTCTACCACGACTTCAAAAGTTTCTCCTTTCGATGTCTGCACGGTCTTCACATAGGTTTTTACCAAAGACAACCCATCAACGCTGGCTGAATCTTTTATGTCCGGCCCTTCTACCAAAGGTGTACGGAAAAAATCATTGCGACCAGGTTCTTCCGCCTCAGCCGATTTACTTTCAGCTCCCACTATTTCTACCGGTATTTTTGTTCTAATCCGGCATGTACCTCCTAAGGTAGACTTTATCTTTGCACTTTCTAACTGCCCGTTACTCCATGTCATATTTTGAATAATGAATCCGCCTCTGCTCTTTAAACCACTTATACTGCCCTTTTTCCAGATATCGGGTAATGCCGGTAAAAGATAAATAGCGCCATCTTGGCTTTGCAAAAGCATTTCTGTTAAGCCTGAAGTAAATCCAAAGTTTCCGTCGATTTGAAATGGCGGATGGGCATCAAATAAATTCAGGTACGATCCTCCGCGGGTATCGCCATTAACCCCCCTGCGTCCTGTTAGATACAGCTGTTCATTCAATAACCTGTAGGCATGATTACCCTCCTCCAACCTCGCCCAACAATTAATCTTCCAGGCTTTGGACCAGCCCGTTCCTCCGTCTCCTCTCATTTCCAGGCTTTTCTTTGCGGCTGCCGCCAATAAAGGGGTTCTTCTTGGCGAAATTAAACTAGCGGGAAAGAGTCCGTACAAATGAGAAATATGCCGATGATGGTCAGTGGGCTTGTCCCAGTCCTTGTACCACTCCTGCAATTGCCCATACTGTCCGATATGAAAGGGATATAATTTCTGGTAAGCCGCCTGTAGACTATCGCGGAAACCGATATCTTTATTTAATGTTTGAGAAGCACAAATGGTATTGAAGAAAAGGTCTCGGATGATAGACATATCCATCGTAGCGGCAATGCTAACCGAATATGACTTTCCATTTATAGAATAGCCATTCTCAGGAGAAGTAGAGGGAGCCGTGACCAAATATCCCTGATAAGGAATAAGCCAATCCAGCATAAATTCAGAAGCGCCTTTCATCAGGGGGTAGGCCGTATTCCTTAAAAATTCTTTATCTCCGCTAAACAAATAGTGCTCCCAAAGATGACGGCATAGCCAAGCCCCACTCATAGGCCACATCGCCCAGCGTGGCGTCGCCATGGGGTCCTTGCCAAAGTTTCCGGGAGGGGCCGTTTGTGCCCACAAATCGCTGTTATGATGGGCTACCCACCCGTCCGCTCCATAGTTCACGCGAGCAGTAACCCTGCCATTTACACTTAACGCCTTGATAAAATGAAATAAGGGCCGCGCGCATTCAGGCAAGTTGGTTTTTTCTGCCGGCCAGTAGTTCATCTCCGTATTGATATTCATCGTATAATTAGAGCTCCAGGGAGGACGCATGCTGCTGTTCCATATGCCCTGTAAATTGGCAGGCCTTCCGAAAAAAGAAGCGCCTTCCGGTGCCGGGCGGGAAGCTGCAATTAACAGATATCTGCCATACTGAAACAGTAAAGTGGCCAGTTGAGGATCCTGATAGCCACCTGCCTTTGTATATTTTTTCAACCTGACACCGGTTGGCAAATAGGCAAGACTGTCTACACCAAGGTCGAGTTCTACCCGCTTAAAAAGCCTTTGATAATCTTCTTTATGCCGGCCTAACAGTTTATCATAAGGCCGGGACGAAGCCGCATGCAGATTTTGCCTCGCTGAAGCCAGGGCGATCTTTCCGCTCGTTCCCGGCATTTTATCGTATCCTTTAAAGCTTGTTCCCGTAGAGACAAACAAGGTTACTTCCGTAGCATTTTTGACCATTAATCCTTCGGCATCCGTATGAACTATTCCACCGGTTGTCTCAGCTTTCAGCATTACCACAAAGCGCATACTCTTCGTACTGTCATAAACGACTTGTCTTTTATCATAAGAACGATGTGCTACATAACTTGGAGCCATCCCCCTCATAATCACTGTACCGCCTCCTGCAGCTTCTACCTCATGGGGCATCGGATTTTTAAAACGTGTTGTAAAAGAAATCGAATGGGGCTTATCAGCTTCCAAGTGTATGACGAGAATCTGATCAGGATAGCTTGAAAATACTTTCCTGGTAAAACGCACCCCTCCCTTTTTGAAAGCTACGCCAGCAATGCCGCTATTTAGGTTCAATTCACGTTGATAATGTTTAACAGCATCTGTGTCCCGCTTAAAATACAAGAACAAGCTTCCTAAAGTTAAATAGGTAGCTACGTAAGGCCCCATCATTTGTTTACTGAGCTGGTCGGCTTTAGCATAATTACCGGCAAATAGTGCTTCTCTTACCCTGGGTAACGCATCCTTCGCTTGTGGATTATTCCAATTACGGGGATGGCCTGACCATAGCGTGGCGTCATTAAGCTGAAACCGGGCGGTATCTGTCCCGCCAAAGACCATTGCACCGATGCGGCCGTTGCCCACCGGTAATGCTTCGGTCCACTTTTTTGCAGGCTGTCGGTACCAAAGCCTTAAAAGAGGGTCTTCTTCCCTTAATTGTTGATTACTGATACAGGAGGATCCAGAAAAAACACTTGACAGCAAAAGAAGATAAAAGGTTAATCTTTTTTTCATGCTCTGTATTAAGGTGAAAAGGGAACTGCTCATTTGCCAAAGTAAATGGGCTAGCCCGGGATAACAAACGATTGCATGCAAACAAAAGAAAACTTCTCTATTTTTGCAAATAAATATCGTTGAAAAATAAAGCTGTATTTAAATTTTCCCGAAAAGCCAGCGGCTGGCGGCATGCCTGATCATAAAGCCCCCGGTCCGAGTTCCGCTCCGCCAGGTTTAGTCTGAAAAAAGGAAAAAGAAGGCAGATAAGTTTTCCAGCGCCGCTTTCCCGATACTATTGATAGCTATAAAATAAAGAGGCCGCTCCCAAGACACCTGCATTTTTCAATTCGGACAATTGAATGGAAAACCGCTGCAGAGATTTAGGATAAGCAAAATCATAAATTTGTTCCCATAATTTTTTCTGGTAGAAAGGATAAGCCTCAGCGATGGATCCGCCCAATATGATGCTTTCCGGGTCATACGTATACAAAATCATTTTGATGGCGTTACCCAAATGCGCACCCAACTCCCCCATTATCGTCATCGCTTCAGGATCTCCACTCCGGGCCTTTTTAAATATTTCAACACCGGTTGTCCGATAACAATTCTTGAAAAACTGCCCGCTGGCATAGTACTCGAAATATTGATTTAGATAATGGACCATGCCAAATTCACCGGCCCCACAATTAGAACCCGCATACAGCTTATCATTGATAATAATCCCGGCTCCGATTCCCGTACCGATAGAAAGGGCAATAAAAGAATGAAGCTCTTTTCCTTTTCCAAAATATTTCTCCCCCAAGGCGAAGCAGTTTGCGTCGTTGTTTACAAGTACAGGTACCTGATAGCGCTTTTGCATATATTTCTTAAGCGGTATTTCCTTCCAGGAGGGAATATTTTGTACATCATATACGATTCCCGATTCTACATCTACTACGCTGGGGACCCCAATACCAATAGCTTTAACTTCTGTTTCCATTAGCCGGTCGGTTAATTCAAACAATTCCTTTAAAACCTCTTGTTCCGTCCCTGAAGCATTCACTTTAGCCGATAAAACTTCCAAAAGCCGTCCATCGTTTACTTGTGCTCCACGAATGTTTGTCCCACCTAGATCAATACCAATTAGTTTGCCTTTCATATTAGCTGCAGTTTTCCACTAAGGTATAGCTTCTTTTTTTACCCTGTTTCTTTGGTTCGTTATTTTGTAGATGTATCAGTAATATTCCTGTTAAAATTAACTGCGCTCAAAGAATATTTCACGGCCCCGGTCCGGATAATTCCAGAAGACAATAAACGCTTTTTCCTGGAAGGACGGCAAAGACTCAATATACCGTAACGCTCCGATAGCATGTACAATATAACTTTTCTTTTATCCGCTGTCGGTACACTTTGCTAAAAATTCTTGTACTACGAGAATATTGAAAAAGAATTTTTACCGTTTTATAAGTATTATGGATCGCCTTTGTTTTTTATAAGTTCCCGTTCCCTTTTACGGACAAAATGCGCTTAATGCGGAAGCAGAAAAAAGTAATTATCCTTGAAAAGCCTTCAAAGGCGGAACGCTCTTTGTTTTATTTAGTAAAAAAGATAATTAAAAACATTTTCAATTATGGCTGTTTTAAAAGTAATCGAATTATTAGCAAACTCAAACAAGAGTTGGGAAGATGCTGCGCAGAACGCGGTAAAACATGCTTCCAAGACCGTCCAGAACATCCGTTCCGTTTATGTTAAGGACTTAAGCCTTACTGTTGGAGACGATGGCAATGTGAAAGAATACAGGATGGATGTAAAGGTAACATTTGAAGTAAACGAGTAAAAATTTACCCGTTCACGGTTAGTTCGGGAAACGTTTTACTCACTTATAATTCTGGAGATATATAACCGGGCATATACGCCAGGTATGCGTGTTTGGCGGTGCGCTGTTGCCTGCCGGTTATAGCCTGATAGCTTAGTGCCCATTGCGCGCGGTCCGGCACGTCCTATGCTGGAGGGCCAATGTCTTCAAATAACGGGGGACGGAAAATTTCGAATATCGTCTACCCCCTTCATATTCAAAAGAACAGTTCGGATTTCCACTACTCATCTCATCTCCAGCTATGTTTTTTTACTCCGTTCGTATTGCACGGGCCAGTGAACATCCACATTCAACTGCTTTGCCGCATGTAACGGGAAGTATGGCTCACGCAACATTTGTCGGGCAAGCAAAACAATATCGGCTTTATCATCGACAATAATCCGATTCGCCTGATCCGCATCGGTAATAAGCCCCACCGCTCCTGTCGCAATGCCTGCTTCTTTCTTTATTTTCTCAGCAAACGGAACCTGATATCCCGGCGCTAGCGGAATTTTAGTATTCTTATTGCCTCCCGACGAACAATCAATTAAATCTACCCCTTCCAGAAGCAGCATTTTCGCCAAAAAAACCGAATCCTCCGTTTGCCAACCGTCGGGCACCCAGTCCGTTGATGAAATTCGGACAAACAAAGGAAATTTAGCCGGCCAAACCTTTCGGACAGCGCGAACCACTTCTATTAGGAATCTGCACCTATTATTCAGACTACCACCATATTCATCAGTCCTTGCATTGCTAAGCGGGGAACAAAATTCATGGAGTAAGTAACCATGTGCAGCATGTATTTCGATGACCTGAAACCCAGCCGCCACCGCCCGCTCTGCAGCTGCTGAAAAAGATTCGATCAAGCTATGGATATCCGCTCGAGACAGTGCTAGAGGAACACGATCTGCTTCACGAAACCGGATGGCTGAAGGGGCTAACGTTTGCCACCCACCGTTGTCTATGTCAAGTTGACCTCCACCTTCCCAGGGCGTCATACAACTTGCCTTACGCCCCGCATGAGCCAATTGAATGCCGGGAATACTCCCGTGTACTTTTACAAAGTCTGTTATCCTTTTTAAAAAAGAAATATGCGCATCCTTATATATACCAAGGTCTGAAGGACTGATGCGTCCTTTTGCTTCTACAGCCGCAGCCTCGGTAAAGACAAGCCCGGCACCACCAACTGCTCTGCTTCCAATATGTACGAGATGCCAATCATTGGCAAAGCCGTCTTCAGAGGAGTACTGGCACATCGGCGATACGGCTATCCTGTTTCTTAATGTAATGGTTCTAAACTGAATAGGATCAAATAATGTCTTCATAATGGATACGAAGATAGTGACAAATAGCGATAGTCTATACATAGCCCTCGCGTTTTTCTTTTAACTTTATGGACGAAAATATTAAATATCATCGTCGTGTAACGACGTATATTCGTTGCTTGGTTAACTGAGGCTTCAAGATTTAATAATTTACAGTACGAGAACCAATAATGACAGAAGTACCTGAAAGAAGAGAGGAACGGCTAAAGCCAGTGGCGGTATTGATTTCAGTTGAAAAAGCGGCTCAGCAGCAGGGGGAACGCACCCTTTTAATAGTCATTTGCGGCTTTCGGTCCATTTGCCGGCGGTATAAAGGATGCAAGGCCGAACGCCTGTATCGTATGACATGCGAAACAATAGTAGACACCCTATTAACCAAGATACGCCGTGGACATTTAAATCACCGGTCATCCACAGAGAGCCAGCACGAAGCAACCAACATTTTGGCAGTCGATACAAAGCTTACAGACAGTATTAGGCGAGGACGATTCGTTCAGCCTGCAGGTGTAAATATCCTACAGTTTTTCTTTCAGGAATTTTTTGGCGTATCCCTTTGCAGTTAAGCCGGTTATGAGTTTAAATTGCCGGTTAAAATGAGAAATATTGTTATACCCG
>CAYRJM010000049.1:2880-22785 GCA_964424665.1 uncultured Chitinophagaceae bacterium | reverse complement strand
TGGGAAAAATATATAACCCCATAGTATATGAATAAAAGAAATTACAACATCCTTTTTCATACCCACACCATCAGCGGTATTATCATCAGCGTGGGGTTGTTTGTTATCTTCTTTGCCGGTTCTTTTGCTTTTTTCCGCGATGAAATAGTGGCGTGGGAGCGCAATGAACCGGTAGAAAAAGCGGAATTGCAGCAAATGGACCTCAACCGGATGCTCAATAAACTGGACCAGCAATATGACCTGTATAGCCGGGATATTTCATTCACCCAATATTATAAGACCAATAGAATCGGCACCAGCATATCCGCGCCAAAAGATACGAGCGTTGAAGGGAGACGCGATTTTTTTTATACGAACATTGAGAATATGGAAACCTCCTCCTACAGGGAGAACTATTCGATAGGCGAATTTTTATACCGGCTGCATTTTTACGCGCAGCTCAACTTCTTCGGCCGGTCCGGCTACGCGCTGGCCGGTCTGGTTTCTTTCTTTTTCCTTTTTGCTATTGTAACGGGTTTATTAGTTCACTGGAAGAAAGTGGTCTCTAATTTTTATTTGTTCCGTCCGCGGGCCAAGTTAAAAACTTTATGGACGGACGCGCACACGGCCCTGGGGGTGATCGGTTTTCCTTTTCAGTTTATGTACGCGGTAACCGGGGTTTTTCTCATTTTTAGCAGCCTGGCCATGGGGCCGGTGGTGGCCTCTGTGATCTATGACGGGGATACGAAAGCGATGTACCGGGACCTGGGTCCTGCCACCGGAGAGTATCCGATGGCCATGAAAAAAACCCATGAACGCCCTGACTTGAACGGCTTTGTCGACAAGGCCAAAGCCGGTTGGGAAAACTTTAAGGTGACATCGGTAGAAGTGATCAACTACGGCGATGCAAATATGCATGTAGCAGTTACCGGCCACCCCCGGTACAGTTTGTCGCTGACCGGCGAAGGCAAAAAAGTATTTAATGCAGCTACCGGGGAGCCTGTTTTTCAAAAAAGCCCGTATAACGCCACCTATTATGATGTGTTTAACGGGCTCCTTGACCGGTTGCATTTCGGCGACTTTGGCGGACTGGGGCTGCGAATCATTTATTTTATTCTGGGTATTGTTTCTTGCTTTGTCATTATATCCGGCATCCTCATCTGGCTGGTGGCAAGAGATAAAAAACAGGTGGTGGCAAAAAAGCGAAAGTTCAACGCCTGGATGGGACATCTATTTCTAGCTTCCTGTATCGGGATGTTCCCGGCGACGGCATTTACTTTTTTAGCCGTAAAACTTTTTGTTTTCGGCTACGACGCCTCCAGAATGGATGCGATTTACCACCTGTTCTTTTATTCGTGGCTGGCTTTTATCCTCTTTTTTACCTTTAAACGCGATAACTACTTTACCAACAAATGGAGCCTGATACTGGGCGCTGGTTTAGGATTATGTGTTCCGGTGGCCAATGGAATAATATCCGGAAGCTGGCTATGGAACACTTTCTCACAAGGGCACTTTGACATCTTCTTTATAGACGCCTTTTGGGTGGTTGTCTCCCTGGGTTCATTGATCATCGCCCTTACGCTCAAACGCAAAAATGACGTTCGGAAAACCGATAGCGCGAAATCAAGGGCGCCCCAGTTGCAAGCCGGATAAAAACTATTCTTTTCCGGAGGTCCCCTCAGGCGGCTTTTTTCCTTTTGGCCCGGTTTTTTACGAGCTCAACCAAAATGGGCACTAAAGAAAGAAGAATGATCACCAGCACGGTTAAACTAAAGTTGTTTTTAACCACCGGTATGTTGCCGAAGAGATAGCCCGCGGCTACAAAAAGACCCACCCACAGGGCTCCGCCAAAGAGATTATAGAAGATAAAACGGGAATAGTTCATCGTGGAGGCACCGGCTACAAAGGGGGCGTAGGTGCGGACAATAGGAACAAAACGAGCAATAACAATTGTCTTCCCGCCATATTTTTCAAAAAAGTCTTCTGTCTTCCGGAGGTACTTCAGCTTGAATATCCGGGCCTCTTCTTTAAATACACGGGTGCCAAAGTAAGATCCTGCGGAATAGTTTAAGGTATCGCCCAGTACGGCCGCCACAAAGAGAAGGCCGCCGAGAAGATAAGGGTTCAATACACCGGTGGCCGCCAGCGCACCTGCCGCAAATAAAAGAGAGTCGCCGGGCAAAAAGGGCGTTACAACAAATCCGGTTTCTGCAAAAATGATAAGGAATAAAATAGCATAAGTCCAGACCCCATAGTTTTTCACCAGCGTCAACAGGTGGTCGTCGATATGCAATATAAAATCTATCAAAAACTGAATTGAATCCATAAGCGGGTTTTAAAAAAAGGCGAATTTAAACCAACTAGCCGTCTCTTCTTATAAAAAAGGCAAAGAAAATGGTAATTTATTTATCCTGTCATGGTTGATCCACCAACCGCCTTACCTCCGCTTCACTAACGGGCGCGTCCTTGTCGGCCAGGTTAATAACCACCGCATAACCAACGCCGTTACCCGCTTGCTTTACCGCGTCGACCAGCCGTTGCTGGTCTGAGCGCTGGCGGTAACCATCGGGAGACCAGCTTTCAAAAGTACAAAGGCAGCCCAGCGAGGGGGTTTGCGGGTAGTAGGTCGTCCCCTTATAGTAGTCAGGATCGATGGTAGTGCCATGGGCGATAATGGCTGTTCTTCCCGCCTCCCCAGCGTAAAAGCTGTGGTAGAGAGGGCTATAACTCCGCCAACTCTCGGGCAGCAGGACTTTATACTTTTGCAGGTTCCAGGTGGTATCCATGTTCGGAGGCCTGGAGATGACAAAGCTGTCCACCGGTATTTCAAAAGGCATAGACAATTGTATATTCTCCGTAGGGCCGATAAACCGGCTGTTGGACACATCAAAACCGGACATCCGGTAGATCCCCTGCGGCGTATTGCCGTTGGTCAGGTAAAAAGGCAGGTTGCTAACCGACAAAGCCAGCTGGGGTACGGAGAACAATTGGCCGGCCGAGTCCCTGACAAAAGTGCCATCCGGCTTTCTGACGATCACGCGACCGGCGTATCGTCTGTTCGGCCGCTGGAAGCTGTAAAGCACGGTCAATCCCGGTGCAAATTGCAGACTGAGCAGGTCGGCGACAGGGGGCTGGCTGGCCGGCAATTTATCGGAAAGGCGGTCGGAAAGCATTTGCAGCACAGGGTTATCCCGTTTGCCCTGAAATTTTCGTTTCAGCTGGCTGACGACCATTTCCCGGTATTGCGCTTTGTTGTATTGCAAAAGATATTCCGCGCTCATGGCGAATATTTTGGGATCCTCCGTTTGATGCAAAAGCTGGGAAACCTGGGCGGCAAAGGCATCCGGCCAGTTGGTATAAACCACCTCCAGCAATCCGCGTTGAAAAGGGATGCTGCAACTGTTTACCTGTTGAAAAGCATAGGTCAGGCGCTCTTTGACAAATTCCGATTTATAACCGATCAATTCCATCGGCCAGAAGGCGCTCCGGAAGTCATATTGTCCCTGCGGATGGTCCAAACTGGCGGCCAGATTGCTGTTGATACTCCATTTGATTAAGGCGTCATAAAACTTCCCCCGAAAGCTCGCCTCCGTAAAGAAGTACTGTACCGGCTTGGTCTGGGCAGAAACAACGGCGGAACAAACACCGAGGAAGAACAAGCCGTATATGCAGGCTTTTAAAAAAAACTTTTTTCTTGGAGCAAATAAAAACATGAGCACCTCCTTGATCAGGGCAGAATGGCATGCCAGTTGTTGCCTTCCGCGTATTCTTTACAAAGGGCGTTCCGTTCCTTAAGCAGATCGGTAACCCATTTTTTCACGCAGCGATTGTTCAAATTGAGGGAGAAGGTTTTGGGGGGGAGTTCATAGGAAATGTGGTCCATAACGATGGTCCCGTTTTCAATTCCTGTTAAATACACTTCGTGGGAAAACTGATCAAAAAGATCTTTCTGAAACTCCATCTTAAAATAGCCCGGAGCTTTCATCTCCGTTACCTCGACGGCTATCTGCCGTACCTTCCGGCCAAATTTCCCTTTCCAGGAGACATGGTCCCTGGGATCCAGCAATCCACTGTATTTACCCAGGACCGGAACAATGTTGTGTTTTTCAAAATGACGCTTGTGCAGACTCACGCAGCGCGTCAAATCAAAAACCCGTTGTATGGGCGCATGAATAAGGGTCGTAAATTGTAATTTCGGCATACCACAAAGGTATTAAAAACCCCCTTTATGCCTCTTCCGCTTTTTGCTTTTTTAAATACCGCTTGCGATCTTCTTCACTGAGCAGTATCTTCCGTATCCTGATGTGCTTCGGGGTTACTTCTATGCATTCGTCCTGCTGAATGTATTCCATACATTCTTCCAGCGACATTTGAATTTTTGGCGCAATCCGGGAAGCATCGTCACTGCCACTGGCACGCATGTTGGTGAGTTTTTTCCCTTCCACCACATTGATCACCAGATCACCGGGACGGATATGCTCGCCGATCACCTGTCCGGCATACACTTCTTCTCCGGGATCTACAAAAAAGGAGCCGCGATCTTGCAATTTATCCAGGGAATAGGCTGTAGTGGTACCGTTGTTCTTGGCGATAAGCGTTCCGTTTATACGTGAAGCAATCGCTCCTTTCCAGGGCTTATATTCCGTAAAACGATGGGACATAATGGCTTCTCCGGCGGTAGCTGTCAGCATTTGAGAGCGTAATCCTATTAATCCACGCGACGGAATTTCAAATTCAAGGTGCTGCAGTTCGCCTTTGGATTCCATGACCTGGAGTTCCCCTTTTCGCTGGGTAACCAGGTCAATGGCCTTACCGCTGTATATATCCGGCACATCTACCACCAGCAATTCAAAAGGCTCGCATCTTTTGCCGTCAATCTCCTTTTCGATCACCTGAGGCTGCCCTACCTGAAGCTCATAGCCTTCGCGCCGCATGGTTTCAATCAGCACACTCAGATGGAGAATACCCCTCCCGTATACCAGAAAGCTGTCGGAATTATCCGTTTCGATCACTTTCATCGCCAGGTTCTTTTCCAGTTCCTTGACCAGGCGGTCGCGCAAATGACGGCTGGTCACAAATTTACCGTCCCGACCGAAAAACGGCGACGTGTTAATGCTGAACTGCATGTTCATGGTCGGTTCATCTACGGCAATGACGGGCAAGGGTTCCGGATTCTCCCGGTCGGCAATGGTATCACCGATATTGAAACCATCGATACCTACAATGGCGCAAATGTCTCCCGCTGTCACTTCGGCTACTTTCTTCTTGCCCATCCCTTCAAACACATACAATTCCTTCACCCTGGATAGCGGCTTTTCACCATTCGCCCGGCAAAGGGTAACGGTTTCTCCTTCTTTAATACGGCCTCTCGACACTTTCCCCACGGCGATCCTCCCCAGGAAATTGCTGTAATCTAAAGACGTGATTTGCATCTGCAGGTTTCCTTCTTCCACTTTGGGTTCGGGAACTTTCTCCAGTATGGTATCCAAAAGCGGCGTAATATCTTCCGAAGGGGTTAAAGAAGTATTGAACCAGCCCTGCTTGGACGAGCCAAAAAGGGTCGGGAAATCCAGCTGCTCCTCGGTAGCGCCGAGATTGAAAAAAAGTTCGAAAACGGCATCATGTACCTCGTCCGGCCGGCAGTTGGGTTTATCCACCTTATTGATTACAACGATCGGGTGCAGGTCGAGCTGGAGCGCCTTCTGCAGCACAAAACGGGTTTGCGGCATAGGCCCCTCAAAGGCATCTACCAACAGCAATACACCGTCTGCCATCTTTAGCACCCTTTCTACCTCTCCCCCGAAATCAGAGTGACCCGGGGTGTCTATTACATTGATTTTTACGTCTTTATAGAAAACACTGGCATTCTTGGAAAAAATGGTGATTCCCCTTTCTCTTTCCAGTTCATTGCTGTCCATGACCAGGTCGGCCGTCTCCTCATTCTCGCGGAATACCTGCGTTTGGTGTAATATTTTATCCACCAGCGTGGTTTTTCCGTGATCTACATGCGCAATAATGGCAATGTTCCTGATGTTCATAAGCGTAAGCCCTCTTTTTTTGAAGGGCGCAAAGGTACAAAGAAATCGAGACTTGAAAGCGCGGAGCGGAAAATAAAAATTACGCTTACTTTTGCCCTTTTTTGAAGTGGCTCTCAGGATGGCGAACACAAAGAAACACGTCTTATTAAGAAGAAGCATCATGCGAAAGCTGACCAAGAAAACCGGTCAGTCGGCACAAAGCATTCCGGTCTCCCCGTTGGATAAGAAGACCGTAAGGCGTATTTTGATCTGCAGGCCGAACCACCGCCTGGGCAATATGTTGCTGATTAGCCCGCTGGTCCAGGAAGCGGCCCGCATTTTTCCTGAAGCCCGTATCGATCTTTTCGTCAAAGGAGGAATCGCGCAGGTCGTTTTCAACCAATACGCGTGTGTGGACCGCATCATTATGCTCCCCAAAAAAACATTCCGGTATTTTTTTAGGTATTTAAGGGGCTGGCTGCTTATCAAACAAAGGCGGTATGCCCTGGTGGTCAACGTCATTGCTTATTCAGCCTCCGGTAAGATCGCTACTAAAATGGCCAGAACCGGCCATCCTTTTTTTGGATCGGTGGCTGAAGCGCAACTCCAGCAGTGGCCCGACCATAAACAAGTGGCCAAATATCCGGTATACGCCCTGCGGGCCTATCTTCAGCAGGCCGGAATACCCGCGGGCCACGAGGCCGTCCCGCTTATGGACCTGAAGCTCAGTCAAAAGGAGCTGGAGCAGGGAAAAAGCAGACGCATCAAGATTGCCGGAAACGACAAAAAGACCATTGCTATCTTTACCTACGCGACCGGCAGCAAATGTTTTCCAAAAAGCTGGTGGATACCGTTTTATGAAGCGCTGAAAGCACGCTATCCGGATTACAACCTCATTGAGATCCTGCCGGCGGAAAACGTGTCGCAAATCGATTTTAAAGCCCGTTCTTTTTATAGCAGAGACCTCCGTGAGATCGGCGCTTTCATCGCCGCTACCGAAGTATTTATCGGCGCCGACAGTGGAATGATGCACCTGGCGAGCGCTTCACTCACCCCCACCATCGGGCTTTTCTCCGTGACGGACGCCGAGGCCTACGGGCCGTATGGTAACGGCAGCGTAGCTGTCCGGGTGAAAGGAAACCGGCATGAGGAATGCCTGGAAGCCGTAGAAAAACTCCTTCGTCCTCAATAGCGGTGATTTTTTTTCATGGGCGTCAGTTCTCCGCGCAGGGCACTTTGCAACAATTTTCGGGTGGTGTGCGGATCTTCCTCCAGGCCAAGCACAAACATCAGCTTGGTCACCGCCGCTTCAAAAGTCATGTCAAAACCCGTAACAACACCCGCTTCCTTCAGGTATTTACTGGTTTCATACTGGCCGAGGGATACCGAGCCTCCGTCGCATTGGGTAATGTTTAAAACAACAACACCCCGATCTACGGCTTCTTTAATACAGGAAATAAACCAGGGGATGGTGGGCGCGTTTCCACTGCCAAAGGTTTCCAGGACAACCCCCTTTAATTTACGGGTATGAAGAATAGCTTTTACGGTATTCTTTTGGATGCCCGGAAAGAGGCGCAGCACAGCGATATCCTTTTCCAGCTTCCGGTGGATCTTCAGGTCGCCCGCAGGTTGGGGCAGGATCAGCGTCTTCCTGTATTTAATGGAGACCCCCGCTTCGGCGAGCGTAGGGTAATTCATGGAATAAAAAGCTTCAAACTTCTCGGCATCGTATTTCTTGGTGCGGTTGCCGCGGAACAACTTAAAATCAAAATAGATACAGACTTCGGGGACCATCGCCTGGTCGTTTTCGTCTTTAGCGGCCGCCACCTCTATAGCCGTTATAATATTTTCCCGCGCATCTGTTCTGATCTCTCCGATGGGAAGCTGGGAACCGGTTATAATGACGGGCTTACCCAAATCTTCCAGCAAAAAACTCAGGGCGGAGGCGGTAAAGGACATGGTGTCCGAACCATGCAGGATCACAAACCCGTCATAATATTCGTAATTCCGGCCAATGAGTTCGGCCAGGTCAACCCAGATATCGGGATGAATATCCGAAGAATCTATGGGCGGCTTAAAAGAATGCACGAAATAGTGGTACCCCAGGCGATACATTTCCGGGATTTTTTCTTTGATCTCCGAAAAGCCTAAGGGACGTAGCGTCCGCAACTTATTATCATAGATCATCCCTACCGTACCACCGGTGTAGATAACTAATATTTTAGGAGTCTGACGTAGATGAATGCGCATGCTGGTTGTCTTCGGAAGCGGCAAATTCAGCATAATTCCTGACTTCTACTCCCGGGTGAATTAAACATTATTGCAGAAAGCCCCAAAAATTTTATACAATGGCAAGCAATCTTTTCAATGCGCTATAGGCTGTTTACTTTAAGCTGTTTTTTGTTAAGAATTTTGAAAAATCACAATTGGTAGATGCCAAGGGCATTCGCCGTGGTCACTTCAGCTACTTCTGCCAGGGAAACGTCTTTTACCGCTGCCAGTTTTTCGGCAATATGGGGAATATAGCTGCTTTCATTGCGTTTACCCCGGTGCGGGGCGGGGGTCAGATAAGGCGCATCTGTCTCCAATACCAGATGCTGAAGAGGGATCTTTTTTATCACCTCGGGCAAAGTAGATTTTTTGAAAGTAAGGATGCCGCCCACGCCCATGCAGAAACCCAGTCCGATAATCTCGCGCGCCTGTTTTTCCGTGCCGGAAAAACAATGAAAAATGCCGGTGAGCGCTCCGTTTTGTCTGGCGCGTACGATCTCAATGCATTCCTCCAGGGAATTTCTGGCGTGAATGACAATAGGCAGTTTATACTCCAGCGCCCAGTCGATCTGCTGCTTAAACGCCGCTATCTGTTGCTCTTTGAAAGTAATATCCCAATAAAAATCCAGGCCGATCTCTCCTACGGCGGCGAAAGATCGCTTGTCCAGCCACTTTTTTACGACGCTCAGTTGTTCTTTCCAGTCGTCTTTTACGCTGCCCGGATGCAGCCCCATCATCGGCAAGGCACGACCGGAAAAGTCCCCTTCCATCCGCAAAAGCGCCTCAATGGTGCTGCTGTCGATGTTGGGAAGATAGACTTTTTCTATCCCTTTCTCCGCCGCCCGCTGCATAACAGCTTCGCGGTCTTCGTCAAAGTCTTCGAGATACAAGTGAGCGTGTGTGTCAATCATTTTCTGGATACGGGTTCTTTTATTGATCGGAAAGCGGGAAAGGTACGGAGATTTTGAGAAGGGAAAAATCAAAAGTTTATGTTTTAATTTCGCGGCATGGAATTGTTTTTTACCCTGGAGGAAATCGACCGGGCGGCCCGGCTGTTCTGGGAGTCGCTGGGAGACAAACGGATTTTCGCCTTTCATGGTCCGCTGGGCGCGGGTAAGACCACCTTCATCTCGGCGCTGTGCCGGGCAAAAGGAATAACCGATGAACCCGCCAGCCCAACCTACTCCCTCATCAACGATTATGTACGCATCGGGGAAAATGGCGAAAAGCAGCACTTTTACCATATGGATATGTACCGGATCAAAGAAGAAGAAGAGGCGATTCAGGCGGGGGTGGAAGAATACTTGTACAGCGGTGCGGTCTGCTTTATAGAATGGCCGGAAAAGATACCGGATCTGTTGCCCGAGGATACGCTGCAGGTATTCCTTTCGGTAGAAAAAGAGGGAAGAAGATTACAGACGACCTCCTTTGCGACCAGCTAATCTTTCATTCCTTTCTGAATTTCCCTATCTTTGGGGAAGCTTTGTTTTGACAGGTGGAGTTTATGGAATTGAAAAAAAATATTGTCAGCCCGTCCTTTACCTACTTGCCGCAGGAGGAAATGCTGGATGTAGGCCGAAAGCAGGACCGATTATTTATAGGCATCCCGAAAGAATGTTCCTTTCAGGAAGACCGTATTGCCCTTACCCCGCAGGCGGTGAGTGTATTGGTCAGCAATGGACACGAAGTAGCCATTGAACACGAAGCGGGCGAAGGGGCTCATTTTTATGACACGGACTATTCGGAAGCCGGCGCGCGCATCGTACCCGACAGCAAAGAGCTCTTCAAAGCAGAAATTATCGTTAAGTCCGCGCCCGTAAGGCCGGAGGAGATCACGCTCATGCATCCCGGCCAGATCGTGATATCCCCGCTGCACCTGCCGCAATTAAACGGGGCTCAGCTGCAACGCATGATGCAAAAATCGGTGACCGCCATGTGTTTCGAAACCCTGAAAGACGACGCGGGTTCCTATCCCATCGTGCGTTCCATGAGTGAAATCGCGGGCAGCGCCTCTATGCTTATCGCCGGCCAGTACCTGAGCAATACCGACAGGGGGAAAGGCGTGCTCCTGGGGGGCATCTCAGGCGTGCCTCCGACGAAAGTGGTTATCATAGGCGCCGGCGTCGTGGGGGAATATGCGGCCCGTACGGCTTTAGCCCTGGGGTCTTCAGTAAAGATTTTCGATAACAATATCTACAAGCTCAAACGACTGCAAAACAACATCGGCGTACGGCTCTATACGTCCGTTATCAATCCGCATACGCTGGCCGAACAGCTTCTGGATGCGGACATCGCCGTAGGGGCGCTTTCTTCACGTACCGGACGTACGCCTATCGTAGTAACCGAAGAAATGGTAAGTAACATGAAAGCCGGCTCCGTCATCGTTGATGTGAGCATAGACAGAGGGGGATGCTTTGAAACCTCTGAGGCCACGACCCACTCCAATCCGGTTTTTAAGAAATACGATGTATTGCACTATTGCGTGCCCAACATCCCGTCCGGGTTTGCGCGCACCGCTTCTCAGGCGATCAGCAATGTACTGATGCCGCTGCTGATCCAAGCTGCCGATGATGGGGGATTTGACAATGAGATATGGAAAAAACAGGGTGTCCGCGAAGGCATATACCTGTATAAGGGCGCATTGACGAATTTCCACCTGAGCCAGCGGTTTCATCTGAAGTACACGGACCTGGAGCTGCTGAGGGCGGCCAAAGGATGATTTCACTTGATCTTAAACCCAATCCCCGCGCTGACTACTACATTGCGGTCCCGGTGATTGCGTAAAAAAGCGTGATTATCGGATATATCCAGCAGCCCATATTGCAGCTGCAAAGAGGCAATCCACCTTTCCCCAATAAGATAATTAAGCGAGCCCAGCCAGCGCAGGTCAAGCGGATTAATCCCGTAATTGGCTTCCTGATTACCCGTAAGATCTGCCGGAGCGGGGTCTGAAGGCGCGGCATACATAACCATATAATTGGCGTTATAGTCCACTCTCTGGCGGCTTCCGATTACTTTTTCCAAGACGGAGAGCTGTAAACCGCTTCCGACTGTAAAGCGCTCGGTTAAATGGTATTGGACCGTCACGGGCACGTCGATGTAATACAACCGGCTGATGCGAAAATTATGCCGGCTCTCTACCGCCATCGCGACCATATTCCCTCCGGCGTTCCGAACGCTTTTATTCAAGTGTCCGTTTGAGATATCGACGGGCGAGACCACCGCCACACCGGCCTGGAGCCCTAAATGCTCTGAAATATTTTTACTGATGTAGACCGCCGGATAAACATCAACCGGTGTCCCTTTCAATACCGGGTTGAAGTTTTCTTGTGGCTTGCCAAAACTGGCTCCGCCGTTGGCTTGCAGCTTTACACTGATGTGCACCGGGTGATCCGCCTGCACCGCAGCGCCTAACTCCGCCGTCCGGTTGTGGCTCCGCTGCGCCAAAAGTTGTGCCGTATACCGCTTCCTGGTCTGGTCTTGCCGGGGAATCGGCTGCAGCACAACCGGCGACGGCTGCAAATCCGGATGATCAGGAACGCTGAGCGGTTTTGTCACAGGAAGCGGAGGCAAGGGAGAAGGGTTGATCAGTTCGTTTTTTGTCCCGGAAGACACGGTATAATCTGCAAGCCGCTTTGATGATTCGCTGCCTTTTACCGGAGACTTACGGACGGGGACAGCCCGCGGCCGCGTTTGCTTTCGTGTTGTATTTGCGGGAGAAGGCAGCGCTTGCGGCGAGTTATGGGCCCATCTTGTCTTTGGGGGGGCGGGCGTTTCAGGTTGCGCGCGAAAAACCAGCTGCCAGATGGAAAAACCGATGAGTGCCAGGCAAACTGCGGCTACCGCAGCGCGTCTGATCATTAAAGAAGTCGCTCTTTGTTTGCGGGTAACAGCACTAATGTCCAGCAAGGCCTGCATAGCTTCCCACCCTTTCGCAACGTCTGGTACGGAAGTTTGGTTTAGCTTAAGCCCTAGTGCATCTTTAGTACTTTTTTGTTTCATTCAGCGCTTTTTCCTGATAGCGGATATGCCGTTTAAGTTGTTTCTTCGCTTCTGACAAATGCCACCGTGATGTGCCTTCGGTTATGTTGAGCACAGCAGCCACTTCTTTATGCGAATACCCGTCGATGACGATAAAGTTGAAAACGGCACGCGTAACAGCCGGTAGTTTTTTTATCATGTGCAGTATTTCATCGGCCTCCATCCGGGAGAACCCCTCATTAAGGCTGTGGCCGGGCGTGTCGCGTTCCGCCAGTTCCGCGCCGCTCACCTGCCACGTCCGGTTATCCCGCCTGATTTTATCTATCGCCGTATTCACCATAATACGGTGAATCCATGCCCCCATGTCGCCCAGGGAGGGGTCATATTTTTTTAAGTGTTGAAATACTTTTAAAAAACCTTCGTTGACGACAGACGTCACGTCCACATGCTGGGGCAGATAACGGTTGCAGGTACGATAAGCCATCTCATAATATTTTTTATAAAGCACCTCTTCCGCCCTCCTGTCATGGCGTAAACATGCTTTAATAAGCCTTCTTGTCTCCTTATGTGCCTGCGATTTGTTGACCAAGTAAGCAACGGGTTTTCGACGATGTATGAACGAATCGGGTTTACTACAGTCAGACAACGAGAATCCGGCTTTCGTTGCATCATCGAAAAAAATTACGGGCAATTTCGCTTGCCAAAATTACCCGTAAACGGATTGCCACTTAATTTGCAGCAGGTTCAAACTTGAGGGTTTTCGTAAACAAATTCTTCCCTACGCTATCTTTATAGCTCACTTGCAGACTTGTCTCTGTCAGTTCTTTTACCGCCCAGTGCAGGGTGGTGTCACCGGTTTTTAAGGCAATGGAATCTTCCTGGAAATTGAAAGCCCAAATACCGGAGCCGTAAGGCAAGGCCAGGGTGTCGGTGCTGCAGTCCAGGCTGTCCGTGTTGAAAGCGTAATCATGATTCAGTTCGAACCTGATCGTGTCGTCTTTCAGGCAGTCACGGAATACACTGCTGTCCACCGCAGCCGTATCGGTCCACACCAAATCGGTTAACTGCCAGGTCTGCTGGGACAGATTGATTTCCTTTTGGGTATAATCCGGCGTATCGTCATCGTTGTTACAAGAGGCCAGAATGACGCCGAAGCCTAATACCATCAATCCGAAGTACAAAAAATTCTTTTTCATAAGATCTAATAAGCATTTAAAAATGAATAAATAAGTTTTCACAGAATGGTTTCCTGTATTCATATTACGATGGGAAAAAGGAAAACGTTGGGAAAAACCTAAATTTTTTGCCGGTTTTTTATATCCCGTGTTTCGCAGGAGGTCTGAGCCCGGGATCCTCATCGACAGCGATAGGAAAAACGGCCTCGCTGAAACCCATATACCGGAAGTTAAGGGTACGATTCCGGGGTATCCCGGCCCATTGCTATTTAGTCATGGTGCGCGAAGCCGCGGAAAGTTCCGACAAAAACCGCATGCTCCCTTTTTTTGAAAGGAATTTTCCAATTCCCCCTGTATGCTATTTTTTGCGGAACCATAAGCCCGTCAAAATGCGTCATGCTCACCTGCATGTTGACATCAAAGTCAAAAAGCAGGTTATTGTAGGACAGCCCGTAATTCCTGTAAACAATTTCCATGTTTTTTTTATCGAAATAAGTGGTCAGGTTGTTGATCACAAGCTGGTCCTTAAATTCCGCTTTAGCGCGGGCGGTAAAAACATAACAATCCGAGGTATCGTACCGGGCTGAATGGATAGAAAAGTCGTACATCGGAGCGATCTTATCATCGAAAATGGCCACCTTTCCGCCTATAAAAGGCACGCCCCGGATCGGTTGCCCCGGATTAAAAATAAGTTGCTTAAGCTGATCCTGATGACGTTCCAGCGCACCGCCGGGATCATTCGCTTTGCTGTGTTCGTGGATGAGATTGGTTTCTCCGCAAATCTTTCCTTCCGTGAAAAAGAGACTGGCATATAGCTCGGCGGTATAATAGTTATAATCCCCGTCGCGCTCATAAAAGTTCCCCGTAGTCTTTTCTTCTTCTACTTCCATGGTCCGGCAGCCCTGTGTACGATGCTGGCGGGTAATGGAAAAAAGAGAAGCTATCACACGGTCCTTTTTATTCAAAATGCGAATGTCATTTTTGGCGGTATAGGCCAGTATACGCAGGTTTTTAAACGCCTTGTAAAAGGTGGTGTCTGTTTCCACCCGCCGGATGAACCCCGCTACATCAAAGCCGTATTTGGAAGCGGTGATGACCAGCGAATCAAGCTGGATGTGTTGCATGACGTAGCTGCTGTCCTGTGCCAGCGACAGCCGTGTCATGCCCAAAAACAGTAAAACACACAAAAAGCGTCTTTTCATGGTGCAAAAGTAAGGCCTAGAAACAAAAACCGGACCACTACTTTTTAAAACAGCCTTAACTCCACGCCCGCATTAAAATTAAACCCGCTGGTGTTGTAACCCGTAATTTCTACAAACTCCTCGTCCAGCACATTGTTTAAAGAAACATAGGCACGGTAGCGCTTCCTGAAGGTATATTGCGCATAGCCGTTTAGCAGGAAATAAGGGGCTAAGGTTTTGACTTCCTGCGCGAGCGTTGTCGTATTGAAGATCAGGTCCTTCCGGTCTCCGGCATACTGTCCATCCACACCCAGGTATAAATTGGGCAGTACCTGATAACCAACGGACAGGCCGGCGCTGTTTTCCGGACGCTTAAATAAATTATTGTAGGTGGAATCCTTGTCCGTTACTTCTCCGGTTACATAGGCATACCATCCGGATATTTTTATTTTATCCGTAACCCGGTAGGTCACAGCGGCTTCCCCCCCGGTAGCCTTTTGTTTGTCATAATTGATGTACCGATAATCGCTGCCAAAAGCAATGATGTCTTTTCCGGTCCGGTGGAAAGCGGTAAGGGAAAGATCGACCTTTCGGTCCATAAACCAGCTTTCGGCGCCCGCCTCATAACTCTTCCCTACTTCCGGCTGCAACGCTGTATTTCCGTACGGCGAATATAACTGGTACAGAGAGGGTGAAGTGTAAGAGGAAGCGACATTGACGAAGATTTTGACACGGTCATTGATCAGCCAGGAAGGATTGATTGAAAACACCGGATGAAAGCCATAGGTTTTGTGCTCGTGCAGCCTTCCGCTCAGTTCCAGGTTGAGCCCGGAAGGCGCATGGTAGAAAACAGCCCCGTATATGCTCATAGCTTCCGTATTGGCGGAATCAGGCGACAGCTGTGTTTTGCCGGAACCAAACTCGTCCTGCTGGTCTGTTTTTTCTATTCGGATGGCATTTCCTGCCAGGAAAGAAACCCGCTTGTCCAGTTTATAATGCAAATAAAGATCTGCATAATGCACTTTACTCAAATAAGTGGAAAGGCGGTAAGAGGAACCGTCGACTGTATCGTTTTCATAATGACGCTTCGTCGGGTTGTAGCTGTATTTGATGTTCAGGTCGCCGTTTCTAAAGGTGTGCTTAATGGCAATGCCGGTCTGAAAGTAGTCGGTAGTGTAAATGTTATCTTTGTCATCGCTGAAAGCAGCCTGGTCCAGATCGCCTTTTTGACGGGTAAACCGAATGAAGGGCCGCAAGGTCCAGTTGTCCCCGGGGTGGATGCCCAGGTTGGCAAAAACGGCCTTGCGGTGGTAGCCGTCGTCATCGAACCCCTGGTTGCCCAGCGAGTCCTTGGCCGAAGAAAAGCCTTGGGTATCGTTGTTCTGTATTTGAATATTGTAATCCACCTTGGCGAAGTGCCCGCGAAAACCCAGCTGTTCTTTAAACGTATTAAAGCTCCCCCCTTCCAGTTTCAGGGTGCTTTGAAAATGATCCGGACCGCTCTGCTTGGTAATGATGTTGATTACTCCCGCCGACGCGCCGCTACCGTATAAAGAAGCGTAGCCGCCTTTCATGATCTCGATGCGCTGAATGCTGGAGACCGGGATGAGGTTAATGTCAAAGACACTGTTGATATTGGAGATGTCATTGACGGGCACGCCATTGATCATAATGAGCGTGTATTTCGGATCGGCGCCGCGCAGGTAAACTGTCTGGTTCGTCCCCGGGCTGCCGGCACGACCATTGATGGTCAGGCCGGGTTGTTGGTTCAGCAGTTGCCCCAGCGTCCTGCCGCTTTGATGCGCCAGTTCTTTTTGGGTAATCACGGAAACGACCTTCCCGGTCTGGGAAGCCTTCTGGTCAAATTTGTTCGCCGTAACGACTACTTCATCGAGCGGGATTTGCTTTTGCTGCGCAAACAGGGCTGTTGAAGCCAGGCAGATAACAGCCGATAATAAGCTTTTTCTCATTTTTAAACATTTGGAGGTTGATGAATAATTCACATTCATACCCCCAGAAACGGACAGCCATGCAGGAAGGAAATCAATCAGTTCCGCACCGCATGCTTCTATTCCCGGAAGCCATGGTACTTTTATTGATTCAGGCAGGTCTTCTGACTTACTCTTTTTTTGACTCCTTCCCATCGGCCTGGGGCCGGACAGTGGATATTGTTGTCAAAAAATCACAGAGCTTACAGCATCGGGTAATGTCCGGGATTTTCACCCGGTTCCCTTTTCATTTATGTCCGCCGTAGCGGAGATAAAAACCCAAATCAGCGGCAAAGATAAGTTAATTTAGTACACGCAGCTTATAATCGACCGAAACTTTGCCTTTGGTAATGTTATCCAGTTTCTTTTTGATCAGTCGTTTTTTCAACGGCTTGAGGTAGTCAATGAAAAGCTTTCCTTCTATATGGTCGTACTCGTGTTGAATGACCCGTGCGGAAAGGCCGGTAAAAGTGTTGGTGTGTGTTTCAAAATTTTCATCCTGGTATTGAATGGTTACTGATTCGGGGCGATCTATATCTTCCCGCACCTTGGGGATGCTCAGGCAGCCTTCTTCAAAAACCCAGGGTGCTCCGTTGAGATCAAGGATCTTCGCATTGATAAAAACCTGTTTTATGCCTTCGTCCCCTTCATAATCGGCTTTTTCTTCTTCACTCATGCCCTCGAACATTTGTTTGCTGTCCACCAAAAACAGGCGGATCGCCAGGTTGATCTGCGGAGCAGCCAGACCAACGCCGTTAGAGGCGTAAAGTGTTTCCCACATGTTCTTAATCAACTCGGGCAGTCCGGGATAATCTCTGTCTATTTCCTTGGTGCGCTCCCTTAAGATCGGGCTTCCGTAAGCGATTATAGGCAATACCATAACAAAAATTTGTGCAAAGATAATTCAAATTGATTGAAGATACTCCTGCAGCATAATCGTCGCGCTGGTTTCATCCAGCAGCGCCTTATTTTGTCGTTTTTTCTTGCGCAAGCCGGAATCAAAAAGGGCTTTTGCGGCCAGTTTAGAGGTATAACGTTCGTCGGCGGTTTCCACGGGAATCGCCGGAAAGTGTTTTTTCAATGATTTAATACACTGACGGACCAGGGGGGTGCCGTGCGTATCAGAACCGTCCAGGTTCCGCGGGTCTCCGATCAGAAAAAGGTCTACTTCTTCTGTTTCGAGGTATTTTTTTAAAAAAGGGATCAAATCCGGAGAGGAGACCGTCGTCAGACCGGTAGCGATAAGTTTCAAAGGGTCGGTAACGGCCAGCCCGGTTCTTTTTTTGCCATAGTCGATTGACAGAATGCGCCCCATAAACTCTTTTTTCCTAAATAATATAAAGTTATTTTCTCAGCAGCTCCGGGATACGCCGACCCGGGCGCTGCTATTCCGTTTTATCCGGCCCCCGGCGGGGTTTTGAACCGGCAGGCTTTACCCGGTTGAAAATCTCCCATACGACAATACCTACACTGACGGCAATATTCAACGAATGTTTCATTCCGATTTGCGGTATTTCGATGCAACCGTCAACGAGGTCCAGCGCTTCCTGGCTCACCCCATGCATCTCATTTCCAAAGACCAGTGCCAGCGGCCTTTCCGCTTCTTTTTGAAAGTCGGATAAAGACACGCTGTCTACAACCTGCTCTACGGCCCAGACAGCATACTGCTCGTTTTTAAGCTTCCGTACCGCTTCCTGAGTGGAGTGGAAGTATTCCCAGGCTACCGTTTCGGTAGCGCCCAGTGCTGTTTTCCGTATATCGCGGTGTGGAGGCCTGCCGGTCATCCCACACAGGTAAATCCCCTGCAACAAAAAGGCGTCTGCGGTGCGGAATACAGCGCCCACATTATGCAGACTGCGAATATTGTCCAATACGATAACAAGGGGGGTCTTGTCAGCAGCTATAAACTCTGCTACACTCTTCCGGCCGAGTTCTTCCATTTCCAGTTTACGCCTGTTCATGGCTGCAAAGATACGAGTTGGCAGGTTGATTCGCTAATCACGGGTAAATAATACCGGTTGACGTAACCGCCGGGAGCTGCCGCTAGCGCCGGCTCGTAAAATCGTTTGGCGTATTAGCCTGTTTCCTTTTAAATGTCAATGGTCCGTCTTTCCTGATTACTTTTTATGGCCGCTTCTATAATTTTCATGGTGTTCAGTCCATCCTCCGGTGTTACAATCAGCTCGGCTTTATTTCTGATAACATCAAAGATATTATCATAGTATCCCATATAACTTCCCTTCAACGTTTCTATCCTTCCTTTAAAATGCAGGTCACCGACCTGGGAGTCTAACCGTCCCCAGTATTTGTCGTCTTCCATTCCGTAATCTGCATCCAATGGCGATTTCCCCGCTTTCAACAGCGCCTCCTGTGTGTCGGTTCCGTATTTGGTAAAAGACCCCTTGGTACCCTGAAGCACATAACGCGGGCCGGGGTCTCTGACCAGATAAGAAGACTTTAAGGTAGCTGTCAGTCCATCATAAAACAAAATCAATTCAAAATAATCCACGATCTTCCCTCCTGGCCGCTGAACCTTTAAATCTGCCCATATCGCCTTCGGCCACCCGAATAAGGACAAGGCCTGGTCTATTAAATGTGGACCAAGGTTATAGAGGGTGCCCGTTCCCGGTCTGGCTTCCTCCTTCCAGCTGTCTGGTTGTACATAATTGCGAAACCGGTCAAAGCGCGCTTCATAGCTGACTAGCTCACCTAACAGCTTTTCATTGACCACCTCTACTATGGTCTTGTAATCCCCGTGCCATCTGCTGTTGTGAAAGACAGTTAGCATCTTATCCCTTTTCTTCGCCAAGGCTATAAGTTCCTCGGCTTCAACAGCAGAAACCGTAAACGCTTTTTCAACAATGACATGCTTTCCCGACTCCAGTGCTTTTTTGGCCAGCTCGTAATGGGTGTGTTCGGGGGTATTCACTACCACTAATTCTACCGTCTCATCATTTAAAATATCAGTCAAAGTCTCTACCACCTCCACTTCAGGATATTTTTCTTCTGGATGCTGTCTTCCGCTTCTCACCCATATCTTTTTTAATTGAAACTTCGGGTGATGGACGAGAAGCGGTGCATGAAAAGCACGTCCTGACAAGCCATACGCTAAAAGGCAAACCTTAACCGGGTTATTTTTCATTGACATTTTTTGAAATTTTAGTCTGCTTGTTCTGCTTCTACTTTTCAAACAGAAGATACATAAAATCCTTTACTTCCTTAGGAACGGTTGTCTTCCTATTAATTATCCCCGCGACAACATAGATTACCAACGATACAATCAGCGGCAGGCTCACTTCCAGCGCCATGCTAT
>CAYRJM010000049.1:0-2780 GCA_964424665.1 uncultured Chitinophagaceae bacterium | reverse complement strand
ACATAGATTACCAACGATACAATCAGCGGCAGGCTCACTTCCAGCGCCATGCTATGCATCGAGATACTTTTTGTTACAATAAAGGCCCCGAGCCCTCCCGCAATGGAAAGAATAGCCGCGGTAGCGTTACATCTTTTGAAGATGGGCAACAATCCCAGGAGCATGGGTATAGCCACCGGGCCCAGTAATGCGCCGAACCACATAACAATAAGACCTAAAACACCGCCAAATTGTTTGTATTGCAACGCCATAAGGATGGTGACAAGCACAAAGATAAAAGTAGTTGTGCGAGCGACAAAAAGTGAATTCCGCTTTTCCTTTTCTCCGAACTTTTTGCTCACGGCAGGTAAAATATCCCTTGTTATAACCGCGGCAATGGTGTTGACATCTGAAGATGTCATAGCCATCGTATGCGCGAACAAGGAAGCCACTACCAAACCAAGCAAGCCGGAAGGCAACAACTTTATAGCAAGCAACCCATAGGAATCGGCAGGGTTGGCGAGATCAGGAAGAATGATGGGAGCAGCCCACATGGGGAAGAACAAGATCAAGGGCCAGATAAGATATAAAATACCGGAAACCCGTGCCGCTTTACTGGATTGTTTTTCATCCTTGGTTGAAATATACTTTGTTGCTAGGTTCCATGTTCCCCCGTTATAACTTAAAAAGTTAATAAAAAGATACGCCAGGGCAAACCACACGGTATAAGGGTCATTAAACAACTGTCCGTGTCCCGCCGGCAACTGATCCCACATGGTCCAGATAGAATCGACGCCACCCAGATGAGAAACCACGACAACAAACATCACGATTCCAGCAACTAATTGGATGATGAACTGAGACAATTCAGTAGCGATCACCGCCCAATAACCGCCGAAAGTAATGTAGATGATCGATATGCCGCCGGAAATAAGTACGCCCATTTCAATAGACAGTCCGGTAAATACTTTCAGCAAAATGGCGATAGCGGCCCACTTAGCCGCCACGTCAAAAAGCTTGAGGATCACCCCACTCCAGGCCATCAATTGTTGCGTAAACAGGTTGTACCTGATCTTCAGATACTCCATGGGCGACTGTATATGCATCTTTTTACGAAGCCGGACCCAGAAAGCCGGAAACAAATTGGCGCTTACAATAATGCTGATCCCTATGGTAAAGGCCCACCAAACATACACGGAAAACCCATGGGTATAGGCCAATGCGGCGTAAGCTACAAAAACGGCTCCGCTGTAACCGGAAATATGGTGAGAAATACCCGACAACCACCAGGGTAATTTTCCACCTCCGATAAAGTAATCTTTCGAGTCTTTATTTTTAAAGGCCGACCAAAAGCCTATGACCAGCATTATTACAAAAAATAATGCGACAACATAAATATCCAAGTTACTTAATTTCATTCGTTGATGTTTTAATAGTTAAATAAACCCCTTCTTATAATTATTCTTCTTTTAACAGTTCTTCCATGGTAAAAGAAGTGTTTCTGTCTTTATATTTATGTTTTATCTCTTGGATATCCTCCACCCTCACTTCCCCGGCATCATTGTTCCATGCCTGCCGGATAAAACTTAATACTTCTGCTATTGCCGTATCGGAAAATCCGGTATGCAGAATTCCGGGCATATCGCCTGTTACTTCGGGCTTTTTATATAATTTTCCGCTCACTTTAATGGGACCCGTGAGTCCGTGCAGGACGATCGAAATCAACTTTTCTTTATCTCCTGTCACCCAGTTGGAGCCATTTAAGGGAGGTGCGACAAATTCAATTCCATTGCCATTTGTTCCATGGCAAGTCTGGCAAGTACCTTTAAAGATGGCGTATCCTTCGGGGTATTTATTTTTTAAAGCGCTCAAGTTTCTGGCCTTTTCCAGCTTTTCCTTTCGTTTTAAAACCGCAGCCAGCCGCTTATGAAATAAAGAAAAGTCTTTGTACTTTTCTTTAAACTTTTCTTCGTCGCCCTGAATACCACTAATTATCGCATCGGTAATATATTTACTTTCCGGATTTTCATTCAGTAAAATCCGCCAGAACTTCTCCGCCTTTTCCGGCGCATAACGGTATAGCTTATCAGCCGCGTAAGTCACATAAACAGCCAGCGCAGGGTCTTTGACCATTAAGACCCTGCTAATAACCGGCAAATAATCCCTGTAATTTTTGTCATTTAACCCGGCGATCAACGCAGTTAATGACTGTATCTGTAAGTGTTTATTATTGCTTTTCAACAGATAAAGGATATCTCCTTTTTGTAAAGCCCCCAGTCCTTCCAAAGTCCATAAGGCATGGATCTTTGCGATGGCATCGCCTGTACCGTAAAGCAGGTTCCGGATTTGCGGAATCAATTGTTGGTATTGTTTATCCACTATCTTTTGCTGGGCGTTATCCCTTACCCAGCCATTTTTATCGCTTAATAACTGAACCAACTGGTTTGGGTCATCCGGAATAGTAACCTCTTGAAGGTGCTCTTTCTTTGGAAAGATCTTATAGATCCGCCCGCAGTTAATCGGAACATTCAAACCGTGTTGCAGGCTATAGTCTTTGAGGTAATCCGTCAGAGACAGGTCATCCTGGATGATTCCCCTGTACATATCCACCACATACATTGCCCCGTCCGGACCATTGTATAAGTTCACCGGCCGGAATCTTTCGTCGGTGCTCACCAAGAATTCTTTAGCCTGATAAGCCTGCTTTCCGGTAATCTTTAACCCCTCTTTACTTAAGATATTCCTTTTAATGAGATAAGCGGCAGGTTCACAAACGAAGGCATTTCCTAGATAAGCTTCAG
>CAYRJM010000048.1:0-23161 GCA_964424665.1 uncultured Chitinophagaceae bacterium | reverse complement strand
AAATAAAAAAGAAAGCAACCGCTTAACTGGTTGCTTTTTTTACTTTCTCAGCTGCTCGGGCTGTTTCTTCAGCTTCACGATGCAGCTTCCCTTTAATTGCTTCTTTCGTTTCGTTGAATTTTTGCCCCAATCTGTCGGCTGCGTCCCCAGATTTACTGCGGATCTTGTCTCTTAACACGTCGCCTTTCTCAGGAGCAAAAAGTATCCCGGCGGCGGCTCCGATTACTACTCCGGCTGCAATAGCCAGTAAGGTTTTCTGCGTTGACATATGCTATAATTTTTAAAAAGTTAAATACGTGGGATTTACAAATTTACAAAATAAATCCCTGGTTTACAAATTCATAAAACATAAATCGAGCCAAAGTTGTTGCCTTTTTTTCGGGAAGAAGGACAGAAACCTCTTATTTAACGTACCCTTAACCTTTGTCACCCCCAAACGCGGGTTCCCTCTGTACAGTTGGCGCATATATCGATATTTTTCCGCCCTCCGAGTATCTGGGTACGGAACTTCATATACTGTTTATCTTGCCATATTTCCTTAAACGATTTTTGTTTCAGGTCTCCCATGCGGTGAATCGCGTCTTTGTCGAAACAACAGGGAACAACCAGCCCGTCCCAGGTCACCACCGGATCATGCCAGAGCCGCCAGCAGTGATTGGCCAGTTTGTTTTTTATGGCATAGCTTCCATCCGCCTTCTTGCGATAACGCGAAAATTTATCCAGGGAAGGAATCAGGGGATTGCCGTTTTTATAGTTGTATACCTGCGCCGTCTTAAACCGGACCTGGTCTACTCCGATTTCGCGGGCCAGCTTTTTTACTTCTTCTATCTGATGCTCGTTGGGTTTTACCACCAGGAACTGGAAAAAAACAAAGGGGGTCTTGGATTTTAACTGCTTCTTCCATTTGATGACGTTCTTCGCTCCTGCCAGAACCCGGTCCAGCCTTCCCCCTCTCCGGTATTGCTGATACACATCCTGTGTCGTGCCATCAATGGAAATAATCAACCGGTCCAGGCCGCTTTCGACGGTTTGCTTCGCTCTCTCATCGCTGAGAAAATGGGCATTGGTGGAGGTAGCGGTATAGATTCCTTTATCCGAGGCGTACTTTACCATATCCAAAAAGTCCGGATTCAGATAAGGTTCTCCCTGAAAATAAAAGATGAGATATACCAGTTCCTTAGCCAGTTCATCAATGGTTTTTTGAAAAAAAGATTGATCGAGCATGCCTTTCGGCCGGGTAAATGCACGCAAACCGCTCGGACACTCCGGACAACGTAAGTTACAGGAAGTAGTTGGCTCGAACGACATCGATATCGGATATCCCCACTGAACCGGCTTATGGGTCCACTTGCTGTAAAAATAACTGCTAAGCACCTTCACCGCGTTCCAACTACGTCCTGGGGTCATTTTCGAGAGAAAATTAAGGCTGTCTTGTAAATTGAAATTATTCATATTTTGATTTACCAATTAAATACTGATCCTGCCGGGATAGTGCAAGGTACGTTATATCAATTAATGTTCCATGTTCATAAAAGGTTGTACTTTTGAAGAAATGAATTGAGGTATTTTTGTCATGGAGGATCGAGATAACTGGTCGGATAAAGAAGTCATTGCGGCATTTACGCGCATGCTAAGAACGGTGATCATGTGGGTTCCCTGGTTTGGTATAACGCTCTATTTTGCCGTAGCAAAGGATTGGGCCTTTTTTGACCGGCCGGATATTCCGACCTGGGCACACATTCTGTTTTTCGCCTGGCTGGTTGTAACGTTGCCTTTGTTGGCGTGGTTAACGCTCAAGAAGATCTGGAAAATGTAACCGGAGGGTAATTATTAAATCCTGTCAGCTTTGTTTATCTATATCGCATGCTTTCTGTTAGTTGTTTGTCTTGTCCTTATTTTCTTTTATTCCAGAGAAAGGCAACGGCGGCGTCTTGAAACCAAAGCCCTGGAACGGGAGGTCCGTGACGCCAGGCAACAAGCGGAAAAAAAAGAAGCCGAAAAGAACGTCAGTCTTAAGGAACAGATAGCGCTCAGCAATCAACTGGCCGAACAAAGAACCATTAATCAAACCTTAGCGCGGCAACTGGCCGAACAATTGGGGAAGCAAAAGGAAATGCTTCAGGAAAACCGGTTTCAGTTCGAACAACTATCCAGTAAATTATTGGAGGAGAAAGCGGAAAAATTCGCCCGGCAGAATCAACAGAACCTGGATATGTTGCTCAAACCCCTGCAGCAGCGGATAAAAGATTTTGAAAAGAAAGTAGAAGATACTTATCAACGCGAATCCAATGAACGCTTTAGTTTGAAAACTGAACTAAGGCGTACGTTTGAACTCAATCAAACGCTTTCTGAACAGGCCAATAACCTGACCAAAGCCTTGCGTGCTGACAGCAAGAAGCAGGGGAACTGGGGGGAGTATCTGTTGGAAAAAATTTTAGATACAGCCGGGTTGCAGGAAAACCTGCATTACAAAAAGCAGGTCTCCTTCGCCGGCGAACAGGGCGTTTTGCGACCTGACGTCGTGCTTTACCTTCCGGAACAAAAACACATCGTTATTGACGCCAAGCTTTCTCTCACCGCCTATGAGCGGTACTTTAATGCCGAAGAAGAAGTGCAGCGCCAGCTGGCATTGCAGGAACACATCCGGTCTGTAAAAAAACATATAGAGGAGTTAGGACGAAAAAAATATGAAAGGCTTGTAGAGCGGGCGCCCGATTTTGTTTTGATGTTTATTCCCATTGAACCGGCATACAGCCTGGCTTTAATGAAAGAACCCGAGTTGTATGACAACGCTTTCAGAAAAAAAGTGATCCTCGTCAGTGTCTCCTCCTTGCTGGCTACCTTGCGTGTTATTGAATCTATCTGGCGACTGGAAAAGCAAAATAAAAACGCGCACCTGATCATCGAAGAAGGCAATAAACTGTATGACAAGTTGGCCGGTTTTGTCAGCGATATGGAAACCATGGGTCAGAAACTGAGTGGCGTCCAAAATGCCTTTGAGCAGGCAATGAATAAACTAAAGACCGGAAGAGGAAACCTGATTCGCCGCGCGGAGAAAATGAAGCACCTGGGATTGAATCCCGCCAAGCAATTGCCTGTTCGCGAACCACAGGAAGAGGAGGAGTAAAGTAAAGCGGAGACGGCTATGAAATTGTTTGGAAAAAATATTCGTATTGCATGGAGGGGTAGCGAGTTGTTGTTGCCGGCGCTAATGATCTGCATGCCGCTGGTAGCGGTGAAAAGTTATGCGCAGGAGAAGCCGGATGATGATTCCATTGTTATAAAAAGAACCTTATCGGAAGTAGTGGTGCATGTCTTTGAGCAGAATATTCCCCTGCCCGATCAGCCCGGTGCGGTAGCCTATCTTTCCGGACGAGAGCTGGGGCGGTTTAATGATCTGAATATTGTACACGCCATGAATACTGTTCCTGGCGTCCGCATGGAATTGCGTTCGCCGGGAAGCCTGCGGTTGAATATCCGCGGGAGTACGTTACGCGCTCCCTTTGGCGTAAGGAATGTGAAAGTCTATTACAACGGCATTCCCCTCACCGATCCCGGAGGGAATACGTATCTGAACCAATTGCGGTTTTCCGATATGGGGGCCGTGGAAATAATTAAAGGACCGGCCGGAAGCCTCTATGGCGCCGGAATCGGCGGGGTGCTTCTGATCAAAAGCGACCTGTTCAAAGACACCTTATCAGGCGTAGACCACCTTGCGTGGACAGCGGGAGGAGGCAGCTTTGGACTTTTAAAAGGCACGCTCAAAGCACAATGGGGAAACAATAAAAGCAAAAGCCAGCTGCGTTATGGGGAAGTAAAAAAAGCAGGCTACCGCGATCATACGCGGTTAAAACACCGCTTAGCCGCTTATGAGACCACGGTGCGCTTGAACGGGAAGGAAAAACTGAATGCTTTTTTTCATTATTCCGACCTTTATTACCAAACACCGGGGGCATTAACGGAAGCCCAGTTCAATAAAAATCCGCGTGCTTCCCGGCCGGCTTCCGGCGCTTTTCCGTCGTCCGAAGAAAACCAGGCCGCCGTACATCAGAAGACTTTTTTACTCGGGATAAAGCATAGCTATCGCTTTACCAAAACACTCAAGAACACTACAGCGCTTTATGGGGCTTATACGGACTTTGTCAACCCCACAGTGCGTAATTATGAGTTTCGTAAAGAACCACATTTTGGCGGCAGAACGACTTTCCACTACCGGCGCCCGGGAAAAACGATACAGTGCAGTTACTGGCTGGGCGGTGAATTTCAACAAGGGTATTTGGGTCAACAGGACTTTCAGAATGCCGGAGGAAATCCCGACAGCCTTATGAGCAGCCACCGGGTCAATGAGTTTACCGGTTTTCTCTTTGCCCAGGGACAATGGATCTTTCCCAACGACTGGAAAGTAAACGCCGGTATGAGCCTGAACCACAGAAGCCTCCACTTTACACAGACCTTTCCCGGGCCCGCCGTTTCCTTCCGCAAAGAGTCCCATTTAATCGCGGTGCCCCGCATCGCCATATCCAAAAAGTTGAACCCGGACCATCTCGTCTACCTTGACTGGTCCAAAGGGTTTTCACCACCCACGGTACCTGAATTGCTTCCCTCTACCAATCAATTGAATACGGACCTGGAGGCGGAGCAGGGTTTGCAGTATGAAATCGGGGGTAAAGGATATTTTTTTCACCGGCGTCTCTATTACGATGTAAGCTTGTTCCTCATGGACCTGACGCAAAGCATTTCTCTACGTCGCGACAGCAGTGGAGCGGATTATTTTCTAAATGCAGGAGGTGTTCATAAAAAAGGCGTTGAACTGGGCCTCCGCTACGCCTTGCTGAAAACAGGTAAAACGTTCTTGAAACATATTGACGTCTGGAACAACCTGACCATATTTGATTTTGCATATAAAGATTATGTTACAGGCGATAAAAACTATTCAGGGAATACCATGCCCGGTACTGCTCCATTTACCAATGTGACCGGCATGGATGTGCTGACGAATATCGGGCTAAACGCCTACCTTACCTGGCAACATACCGCTGCCATCCCCCTGAATAATGAAAATACGGTTTATGGATCCGCTTATGACCTGCTCGGTTTTAGTGTAGCCTATCGGCGAATGGTAGGCCGGGCAGTTGAACTCAACGTAGCTGCCGGAGGGGATAACCTGCTGAACGAAAAATATAGTTTAGGCGATGACATCAACGCCTATGGAGGACGGTTCTTCAATGCGGCGCCCACCGTTAACTTCTACATGAACATTGGCGTTCGGGTGCGGCTGTCCGCTGATGGCCAGGACAGTGAACCGGATTAGTTTCCGTCCGGAGGCCCTGTGAAGATTCTAAACGGCAGGGCTGCGACAATTAATCGCAGGGAACAGGGCCGGGAAGCGCGAAGTCAAAATTAGTTATTTTTACCCCCAGATGGAGCACGAACAAAAAGACATACAATGGATGAAACGGGCGTTGAAGGAAGCCCGGCAGGCATATGAAGCGGGAGAGGTGCCCATTGGGGCCGTGGTGGTGTTGAACGACAGGATTATCGGAAGAGGGTATAATCAAACCGAAATGCTTAAGGATTGTACGGCGCATGCCGAAATGATCGCGCTAACGGCAGCGTTTAACGATCAGGGCAGTAAATATCTTCCCGCTGCCGTTTTGTATGTAACGGTGGAACCCTGCCTTATGTGTTCAGGGGCCTTGTACTGGAGTAAAATTGGCCGCGTGGTTTACGGGGCTGTGGATGAAAAAAACGGATACCGCAAGACCTTGGGTACCGCCTCTCCTTTTCATCCTAAGACGAAAGTGGCCGGAGGCGTATTGGAAGAAGATTGCAGCGCCTTGATGCAAGCCTTTTTTAAGGCCAGAAGATAGCCAGGTCGTCACCGGACCAGCGTAACGCTTCCCTTTTTTATGATCTCATTTCCCTGGAAGTCAGTCGCTTTAACAGTCCACACATAGGCGCCCTGTTCAGCGGGCTTCCCTTGAAACGTTCCGTCCCAGCCCTGCATATAAGCCGTTGTATGGTAGATTAGTTGTCCCCAACGGTTGTATACCCGGAAGTATTCAATTTTTGTAACGCCTACGGGAATGGGGCGGAAGACATCGTTTGTGCCATCATCGTTTGGCGTAAAGGCAGTGGGAACGTATACTTCGGGCCCTTTAATGTACCGGATTGAAATAGAGTCGTAATCAAAACAGCCTTCCGGCTCTACCGTCACTTTCAAAGCATAGACAATGTCTTTGTTGTGTCGAAGGACCGGATCGGGAATATACGGATTACTAAGGCCCACGGCCGGCGTCCATTCATATTTATTTCCCCCGGTGGCGTGTAACTGAAATACCTGCCCGGTGGTGATTATCGTGTCATTGCCTGCAAAGGCCTGTACCGGCGGTACCACATGCAGGTTAAGCGTAGTGTCTACCGGTTTGGGGCAGCCTAAGGTATCCGTTACGGTGAGCGTGTAGGTAGTGGTTTTTGAAGGAAAGGCCAGCAGGCTGTCAGCGGAGGCGTCGCTTAATCCGGTTTCCGGTTTCCATTGATAGAAGGCCCCGCCACTTGCCCTTAACAAGAGGGAGTCGCCGTAACAAATGGAGGCTACCGAAGGCATGATGGAAGGACGGGGATAAGGAATCGTTTTTACTTTCATCTGGTCTTCCGCCCGGCAGGAGCCCAAAGAAGCGACCACCCGATAGGTTTGATCTTCCGGTGTTTTCGGACTGGCGTTTCTGGCCTGTTTAATGATGTCGTTTTGGCTGTTGTACCAGGTAAAGGCGTACTGCTCATCACTGGAGGCATGCAGAAGGACGGGATCTCCCGCGCAAATAATCGTATCATTCCCAGCGTCAACTAAGAGATTCGTTTTAATGCGAAGATGAACCGAGTCCGTATTTACACAGCCCAGCACATCGGTAAATACGACCCTGTAGGTGGTGTCTGCCTCGGGGTGTACAACCGGGTCGGGAATGGTTGTGTTGTTCATAAAATAGTCGGGGGACCAGCGGTACACCCCCGCCCGGTTGCTTTGCGCCTGCAGGTGGAAAGGGTCCTTGTAGCACATGATCGTATCGGATGTTACCCGCAGATCGGGTTGGTCATAAAAGCGGAGCGATCGGGTGTGGGTCTGTACACATCCTGAATCGGTAGCTATGGTCAGGCTTACGGGGAAGGTGCCTCCGGCGGAGAACCGGTACACGGGGTTTTTATCGTCAGCGGTATCAGAGGATATTGCCTGCTCGCCAAAGTCCCAATGATGAGAGACGATATTTCCGTAAGGCGTGCTGCTGCCGTCGGTAAATTGAATGGGTGTCTCTACGCAGTTACCCGTTTTTGTAAAGTCGGCCTTTAACCCGGGGAATATTTTCACGACGGTTTTCATGCTATCGCCACAAGGCGATGTCGGGTCTACTTTCAGCCAGACATGATAGGTGCCCGGGTCTTGAAAAGTATGAACAGGCGCTGCCTCATTGGAGGGATTGGATCCGTCCCCAAAATCCCATACATAGGGTTTATCCGGGGTGCTGTTATTGGTAAACTGAATGGTGTTGCTTGTACACTCGTTATACAGGGGCGGTATGTCCGCCAGTACGGTTCGTTCGCAATCTTGCACGGCAAACTGGAAGTCGCGGTAGTGCGTGGATATCAGCTGGCCGCCCCTGTAGGACCGTACTCTTATGGTAATGTCATAAACGCCGGGTTGCAGGTCGGCCCGGCCGTGCATCCTTCCTGTCAAAGAATCAATGGTCACCCCCGTTCCTAAAGGAGCGTATCCGGAAAAGCCCTGGTAAAAGCTTAAGTGGCGGTAAGGCGGAGCCGAAGTGGGAACCGGGACTACGCGATCTCTGGTGCCGCCGCTGTATCCCGGAGCAAAGTCGAAGATCAGTTTGTCGCCGTCCGCATCGAAGGCATCGAAGGTATAGTCGATGTTTCCCCGGGAGCATAACAACACGGACTCTTCATTCCTCAAATAGGGACTGTTGTCTCCGGGTATTCCATTTTGGTTTCCCGGCACTACGGTAAAATAGGTAGCACCTATGTGTCCGCTGGTATTGGCATTTAACAACAGGTTATTCCGGCAACATCTTTGATAGGCGATCGTATAACCCTGGTCATTTAACGGCAGGGTAACGGTTGTCTCGTAATACCCGATCCGGTAGCAGAAAGAAGGGGTGTTTAAAATACAGGGATTATCAAATACTTTGCTTATTTCATCAGGCGCACCTCCCCGCATGGGAACACGGCCGGTGGTGTCATAAAGCGTATTATTGTCATTGTCGAATATGCTGAAAGTGGCATAGGGGTCTAATCGGGAATGGTTGCGGTCGGGCGGTTCGCATCCCCGGTATAACTTGAGGACGATTTTGTATTTATAGCCGGCCGCAGTCCTTTCCACAAAAGTATAATACATCTCTCCTCCGATGATGTGATGCGCCATCACGGGAAGCGATACCAGCAGCAACAGTATGACAACAGCCATTGTTTTCACAAAGGCAAGATAACTTATTCCACGGTATTTCTCAGGCAATAATGGATGAACTGTTCCAAAATTTGAGTAGCGGTGCCGGGCATCTCCAGCATGCCCATGTGTCCGCAGTCAGCTAAGAGATGCACTTCACTTACCGGTGGCAGAGCGACTTGTTGAAGCACCCGGTCCATCGGAGCTGCGCCGTCTTCTTTGCCGATGACAAACAGTACCGGCACCCCCGTGTTTTTTAACGCCGAAGTGCGATCCGGCCGCTCCGCCATGGCGTGGTAATAAGGGATCAACGCGTCGATTCCCGCGTGGATACGCTCCGTTATGATCTCCTGAATTTTATTGCGGTTGTTCTTTTTATAGGTTTCTGCGAACAGGCTGGGCAGCATCTGCCGGAGGAACTGTTCCTGCCCGTATTCTTTCATCATGCGGATGGACCGCTGCCGCCCTTTTTTCTTTTCTTCCGTGTCGCCATAGGCGGAGGAATGAAACAAGCCCCAGCCGGAAAGCTTTTCGGGAAATTTTTCCGCAAAGGCCAGCGTGGCATAGCCGCCCATGGAATGACCGATGAGAATACATTTTTTAATCTTTTCCTGATCAATGACCGCATGCAAAAAAACCGCCATATCGGCTATGCTTATCGGATCAATCAAAGGCGAAGCGCCGGTGCCGGGCAAGTCCGGAAGCAGCAACCGGTAGTTTTGCTGTAAGGCCGCTTTTTGATTTTTCCACAGCGTATGATCGGCAGGAAAACCGTGTACCAGCATAACCGGATAGCCGGTGCCGCTGTCAAAGTAAGCAGCGCCTTCAAAGGCTCCGCTTTGAATTCTTTTGGGTTTTTCATCCATGTGGGTAAGGTACAAAAAAGAGGAGAATTAATAATTCCTATTTTTGTGCGATAGTAAAAAAACAAACAGAAGACATGTACCAATTAAAAGTCATCTTAGCCAGTACGCGTACGGCGCGCAAAGGGCCGGCGGTAGCCGATTGGTTTATGAAAGTAGCCGGCGCGTATAAGGATACATTTGAGGTAACGTTGCTGGACTTAAAGGAAGTAAACCTTCCCTTTCTGGATGAACCGGAGCACCCCCGTCTGCAACATTACAAGCACGAACATACCAAGCGCTGGAGCGGCATCATCGACAGCGCGGACGCCTATGTCATCATCACTTGCGAATACAATTTCGGTTATCCGGCCCCCCTGAAAAACGCCCTGGATTTTGTGTATAAGGAATGGAACAACAAGCCGGTAGCCTTTGTCGGATATGGCGGGATCGCGGGCGGAACAAGGGCGGTACAGATGCTCAAGCAGGTCGTAACCGCGCAAAAGATGATGCCGCTGGCCGAAGCGGTTTACATACCGTTTTTCGCCCGTTTTATCGATGAAGCCGGGGTGTTTCAGGCCGACGAGACACTCAAAAAATCCGCCGATGCGATGATGGAAGCGCTGATCCCATGGACAAAAGCGCTGAAATACATGCGCGAAGAGCTGATGTAGCTACAGCAACTCTTTGAGTTTAGCCACTACCGTGTCCACTTCTTCCTTTGTATTGTTTTTGGAAAAGGAGAAGCGGACGGGTATTTGATCCGCCTGATGGTGGAGGGCAGCGATAACATGGGAGCCGGTATTTGCGCCAGAACTGCAGGCACTCCCGCCGGAGGCGCAAATGCCGGCGATGTCCAGGTTGAACAGCAGCATTTCGCTTTTTTCTGTATGGGGAAAGGAGACGTTCAGGACGGTATAAAGGCTGCGGCCGTCCCAGTCTCCGTTAAACGTAACTGTTTCGATATGTTTTTTTAATTCCGTGGCCATATATGTCTTGATGTCCTGTATATGGTTACGGTGGGTTTCGTAATGTGTTGTGGCCAGTTCCAAGGCTTTGCCAAAGCCGATAATGCCGTAAACATTTTCTGTGCCGGCGCGCATATTGCGTTCCTGGCCGCCGCCAAGGATCAATGGTCTGATGTGAATATCTTCATTGACATAGAGCAGCCCTACGCCTTTAGGCCCGTTGAACTTATGCGCTGCGGCATTGATAAAGTGCGCCTTCATTTTTTTAACATCAATCGGGTAATGCCCTACGGTCTGTACGGTATCACAATAAAAGTAGGCCTGGTACTTTTCACACAACGCCCCCACTGCTTCGGCGTCCAGGAGATTGCCTATTTCGTTATTGGCATGCATGAGCGCAACAAGGGTAGGCTGGCTGTCCGCTGCCAACAGCTTTTCAAGGCTTTGGAGATCGACATGACCGTCGGGCAGCAGGGCCACGTAATCCAGGGATATGTCCTGGGTTTGGTGCACAAATTCGCAGGAATGCAAAGTAGCATGATGTTCAATGGGGGAAGTGATGATCCGCCTGCAGCCGAGATCCCGGATCGCGCAGTTAATCGCGGTATTGGTACTTTCCGTTCCTCCGGAAGTAAAGAAAATTTCTCCCGGATGAGCCTGCAGTAGTTTAGCTACGCTCTTTCTTGTTTTTTCAATAGCCATACGGGTCTCCCGGCCATAGGAATAAATAGAGGAGGGATTACCGAATTGTTCCGTCAAAAATGGCAGCATGGCTTCCAGCACCTCATTGTCCAGCGCCGTAGTGGCGGCGTTGTCAAAATATATTCTCTGCACAACTAAAAAGTTTATCAGGCAAAGGTGAGAAAAAAATAGCAGAATGAAACGACGGGCTTCCTAAAGCAATATGCGTCTATTAAAAGTTTCGTCCTGTAAAAATGCTAACTTTGCAAAAAAATAAGGGGGTAGCAGCATGATTTATCTTACGCGAAAGGAGCATTTTAACGCGGCTCATAAACTGTACAACCCGGACTGGGACCAGGAAAAGAACCTGGCCGTGTTTGGAAAGTGTGCCAATCCCAACTGGCACGGGCATAATTACGTCCTTTTGGTTACCCTCAAAGGAGCGGTCAGAAAGGACACGGGGTATCTGTATGACGCCAAGGAGCTCAGCCGTCTGATTAAGGAAAAAGTCATCGAGAAGGTGGATCATAAAAACCTGAACCTGGACGTGGACTTCCTGAAAGGGAAAATATGCACTACCGAAAACCTGGCGATCGGTATCTGGGAACAACTGGAGCCCCACATTAGTGGTGACGTACAGCTGCATGCCGTGAAATTATATGAAACCGAACGAATTTTTGTTGAATATTTTGGTCAATAACCCCCCCTCATTTCTTGATATATGTCATACGAAGTTAATGTAAAGTACGATGAACAAACCACCGGCAGCCTTATGGAACATTACCGGCAGATCCTTACAGAACTGGGAGAGGACGTCGGCCGGGACGGCTTGAAAAAGACGCCTGAGCGCATGGCCAAGTCGGTGCAGTACCTGACCAAAGGGTATAAGATGGATGCCCGCGCTATACTGAACGGCGCTCGTTTCGAGGAATCCTATAGTGAGATGGTCATCGTAAAAGATATCGAATTGTACTCCCTGTGTGAACATCACATGCTGCCTTTTTTCGGGAAAGCCCATATCGCTTATATTCCTAACGGATATATTACCGGTCTGAGCAAGCTGGCCCGGGTGGTAGAGTGTTATGCGCGCCGCCTGCAGGTGCAGGAACGGATGACCCACGAGATACTCGATGCGATTAATGACACCTTACATCCTCAGGGGGTAGCGGTAGTGATAGAAGCCCGGCATTTGTGCATGATGATGCGCGGGGTACAAAAGCAAAATTCCGTAACGACCACTTCTGCCTTCTGCGGGCAGTTTGAAAAAGAACCTACGCGTAGCGAATTTATCCGGCTGATCAGTTCGGATCTAAGTTGATGCGTATACCCTATATTTGCAAAGAGGAAATGGGGTTTTCCTGTGCATGCAAACCGCCGGAAGGCTGATAACTCCTGCATTTTTTAGTATAAACAAAATGGTTTTCTATGGGCAGGACAATTGTGCTTATCGGCCTGGGTGGCTTCGTGGGAAGCGTACTGCGGTATCTTTTATCGGTGTTTATCGCAAAAGCGTTTCCGGTATCCTTTCCCCTGGGTACTATGGTCGTGAATGTTTTAGGATGCCTGTTGATAGGCGTCTTTTGCGGCTTGTTGGAGCGCGGCGGCGCTTTTACCGCTTCCCTGGGTTTGTTGTTGATAACCGGGTTCTGTGGCGGGTTTACTACTTTCTCGACTTTTTCCTTCGAGAGCGTGACGCTTTTGAAAGCAGGGGCTTACGGCCTGTTTATTTTGTATGCTTTAGGCAGTGTCATGACCGGTCTTCTGGCCGTGTGGGCGGGGCTGGCGCTGACTAAGGGATGAGCGGGTAGCCGGGGCGGCTCACCTGCCGGTGGATGCTGTCAGAAAAAGCATGCCACGTTTTAAAATATTGGCGCCAGCGGGAAGGGGCATTGCCCGCCGCCTTTCGGATTTCACTTTTTGCTTTCCGCCGTTGATCTTCCAGCTGGGTCTGGCGGGCGATTTTACGGTCCAGCGAATCCTGCATGCTGCCATAGAGCTTTTTGAGCCATACCGGATGGTTGGAATAATACCGGAAGCTGTTAAAAAAAGTGGCGGTATCTGTTTGGTGCAGCTGGAATATCTGGTGATAAAACATTTTCAGTCGTTCTTTCCGGTCCGCGGGGTAGGTGGAATCCGTTTCCGGAAAAAAGGAGTAGTTGTAGGATTGCGCAAGCTTAAGATCCAGCATGATGGTGCTCATCTTGCCGACAGGAAGTACGTTTGCCGGCAGTTCTTCGTCTTTTGAACAGGCGGCAGCGAAAAGAAAGAGGCCGAGCAGCAGGATTATTTGTTGTATTCCCGATCTCATGGTCTTATGCTTTTCCGGTAACTCGAGCTATTGGACGGATCCATTTTTTGTAAAAGGTTCAGCGCGGTCATGCGTTCCTGCGGAGGACCTTCGGAAAAAATATCGGCCAGTTCGTCGGCCTTCGCCGTGAAAAACACTTTTAATATCATGAGGTTCGGATTGTTCGCGTTCAGCGCGTTTAATTTATTCAGGCACTCGATAATGGCCTGCCGCCCCTGGTCGGAGTGGTCGTACATCAGGTCGAGGCCCTTACGGTGGTAGGTGTAGTAAACCTCATGAATCTGTTGGTAGCGCACGTTTAAGAGGTTTTCCATCATCCAGTAGCGGTTGAAGGTGCCATCGAAAGCATTCCATCCGGTAATACTGCGCCCGCGGGGCGCGTTGGCGACAATTTTCTCTGCCATCTCGAAGGCATCGTGCCCGCCGTTTGGCGCAAAAGAGTCCTGGTCCAGTCCGATGATCAGGTAGGCATAGTAAGCCAGCAATGCGGTGAGGTTGGAGGCCTGCGGGTCATTGCCGCTGATCCGGTTTTCATTGAAGACAAGCGGCTGAAAGGGTTCGAAACGGAAGACGACATCCTGGTCCTTATAGTTTAACAGGGTGCTTTTATAGGTGGTGCTATAAACCGGCCGCGAAGATTGTACGGTGATAAAGGCTTTGTATACCTGGCCATCGAGTTCTTGTTGGAGGTCTATTAAAAAGCGGCAGTCAATACGTTCATTCGTTTTGTAATTCGTAGCCGTCCAGTGCCTGTTATTTAAAAACTGCGTGATGGCTTTTTCCATCTTGTCGAAAGTGGAAGCGTCTTCTCCGCGGATCTTTTTATGGGTAACTGTAACCTGGGCATTCAGCTCCTGCCCCGTCGCGCTCCAGGTGCAAAAACCCAGTATAATGAACAGCAGTATATTTTTACTTCCCTTTTTCATAGACCCGAGTTAGTTCCCTTGCGATTATTTTAGCTACTTCGGCTTTGGGCAAAAGCGGTATCCGGATTTTTCTTCCCGTCGCCAGAAAAAGCGTTACCTTATTGGTGTCTGAATTAAAACCGGCGCCTTTATCGTTTAACGAGTTTAAGGCGATCAGATCCAGTTGTTTGTTTTTGAGTTTCTGTACGGCGTTTCTTTCTTCATTTTCGGTTTCCAGCGCAAATCCGGCCAGTACCTGGCGGTTCTTTTTCTGCCGGCCCAGTTCCTTGAGGATATCCGGGTTTTTCTCCAGCGTCAGCGTAAAAGTGTCTTCGGTCTTTTTAATTTTCCCGGTGGCCGCCTTGGCCGGTCTGTAGTCCGCTACGGCCGCTGCCAGTACCGTAATGTCGGCGGACGGAAAATATTGCTGGCAGGCCAGTTGCATTTCAATGGCGGTAGTCACCGACTGCACGCGAATCTTGGAGGAAACCGGTGGCTGCTGGGCCGATGGCCCGAGGACCAGGGTAACTTTCGCCCCCAGGTCAGCCAGCGCTTCGGCCAGCGCGATACCCATTTTCCCGCTGGAATGATTGCCGATGTACCGTACAGGATCAATAGGCTCGTAAGTAGGTCCTGCCGTTACCAGCGCGTTTTTCCCTTTCAAAACCTGCTTCGCGGAAAAGAAGTCGTTTAATGCCTGTACGATATCTTCCGGCTCGGCCATGCGGCCTTCCCCATGCAGCCCGCTGGCCAGTTCTCCCTTGTTCACATCCAGCAAGTGAACGCCATCTAATAACAACTGGTCCAGATTACGCTTGGTAGCCGGATGCTTCCACATGTCCACGTCCATCGCCGGGGCTATGAATACCGGGCAGTCCGCGGAAAGGTAAGTAGCCAGTAGCAGGTTGTTGCATAATCCCGATCGCATGCCGGCCATCGTATTCGCCGAGGCCGGGGCAATAAGCATCACATCGGCATTTCGGCCCAGGGCCACATGATTGTTCCACTGCCCATTTTCCGCGGCATGGATCAAGACAGGCTTTTGGGACAGGGTGGAAAGGGTTATCTCCCCGATGAACTGCGTGGCGGCCTCCGTCATCACTACCTGTACATCTGCCCCCTGTTTGACCAGCAGACGGACGATCAGGGCTGACTTGTAGGCAGCGATGCTGCCGGTAACGCCTAATATGACTTTTTTCCCTTTCAGCATAACGTGGACAAAAAAGGCAGCAATTCCATTGCCGCCTCAAGTTACAATTTTAAAGGATATTCGCGCTGTTTCCTTTTTAATCAGCTGTATTGTTGGTCTTCATTCTCCCGGGAGCGGTAGAAAACCTTATCATCCATAAACTCCGCCGTGGCGAGCAAGGAGGGGTTAGGCTGACGTTCATAAAAGCGGGAGATCTCAATTTGCTCCTTGTTTTCATGAATTTCTTCCAAATTGTCGGTATGGCTGACAAAGTCCTCTAACTTGGAATGCAGTTCTTCCCGGATATCCAGATTGATCTGGTTGGCCCTTTTGGCGATAATAGCGATAGACTCGTACAAATTGCCGGTCTTGTCCTTGATTTCGGTCAGGTGACGTGTGACAGCCATCGGGCTGAGTTGGTTACTTCCTGTTTTTTTTATTTGACTCATTTTTTAACGATTGAATGTTCTTCTTTGCCAATGATTGAATGTTCTTCTTTGCCAAGCTATAAAACGATTCAGCTTCCTTCAGGTAAGGGCTGTTCGGGTAAAAATCCGCAAAACTCAGGTATTGGGTGATAACCGTCTGATACCTTTCCTCCTGTTTGCTGAATACGCTGTTGCTGGCATATTTATAATAGGCTTTTATCGCCAGAAATTTATATTTGTCTCCTTTTTCAGAAGCGGGATAATCAAGCAACAGGTTGTTGAAGGAAAGCCCCGCAGCCTTGTAGTTGCCCATGTCGTAATACAGTTTAGCGGCTTTATATCCTTTGAGTTCCAGCTTCTGTCTTAACTGATCTATTATGTCCGTTGCTTTCGCTACCCGTTCGGAGTTTGGATAGATATTGATAAAGGTCTGCATGGCGCTGATCGCCTTTATCGTATTGGTCTGATCCAGTTCCGGCCTGGGCGAAAGCTTAAAAAAGCAGTAGGCTTCCATAAAAGCCATTTCCTCTGTCTTACTGCTGTTTGGAAATACCTGGACAAAATTTTTAAAATAAAAAGCTGCCGAGGTATAATCCTGAACCTCATAAAACGTGTACGCGTAATTATAAAAGATCTGTTCGTACTGCTTTGTGCCTTTAAACGCATCTTTCACCTGGCTGTACAACAATTGCGCTTTATTGTACTTTTCCTGTTGATAGAGCTCATTGGCATAGGCCAGTTTTTTTTGATAATCATTGCTCTTTTGCATCCGGACGAACTTGGAGCAGGATGCCAGGGATAATGATAGAACCACAAATACAGCCAAAAATGCCTTTACTCTCATAAAATGCCAAAAGTGTGCAAAGTTAAGGAATTTTGCGAATGTAGGCGATTAAATTGTTACAGGGGTGTTAAAGTTCGTCCGGGCCTCAGCTGCGCGCAATGATCATGGCGCTGGCGCCCCCGCCCCCGTTACAGATACCGGCCATGCCATATTTGCCCTGTTTCTGCGAAAGAATATTAGTCAGCGTCACTATTATTCTGGCGCCACTGCAACCCAGGGGATGGCCCAGGGCCACGGCGCCCCCCCATATGTTCACTTTTTCCGGGGGCAGGCCGGTTAGTTTTTCATTGGCCATCGTTACACAGGAAAAGGCTTCGTTGATCTCCGCGTAGTCGATTTTGTCGGTAGTCAGCCTGGCCTTCTTCAAAGCATTTTCCATGGCCAGCGCAGGGGTCGTGGTAAACCATTCGGGCGCCTGCGAGGCGTCGGCGAACGATACAATACGGGCCAGGGGTTCGAGGCCCAGCGCTTTTATTTTTTTCTCGCCGGCTAGTACGACGGCGGCCGCGCCATCATTGATTTTAGAGGCATTGGCCGCGGTAATGGTTCCGTCTTTTTGAAAGGCGGGGCGAAGGGTCGGCATCTTTTCAAAGTTCACCTTTAAAAACTCCTCATCCTCCGATACAGCTATGGTTTTTTTCTTTCCTTCGATTTGTACCGGCGTGAGTTCCCGGTTGAAAAAGCCTTTTTCATAAGCCGCGGCCACCCGCCGGTAGCTTTCCGCGGCAAAACGGTCCTGGTCCTCCCGGGTAAGCTGGTATTTTGCTGCACATTTTTCGGCCGCGTTTCCCATATGGAAGTCATGGTAAGGATCCCACAGCCCGTCGCGGATGATGCCGTCCGTCAATTCTCCATGGCCCAGGCGGTAGCCCTGCCTGGCTTTGGGAAGGTAATAGGGCACGCTGCTCATGTTTTCCATGCCGCCGGCAACGATCAGGTCTTTGTCTTCCAGCATAATGCTTTGCGCCGCCAGCATTATGGCCTTCATGCCGCTGGCGCATACTTTATTGACCGTTGTACAGGGCACCCGGGTAGGCAGGCCGGCGAAAATGCTTGCCTGATTAGCGGGCGCCTGTCCCTCATTGGCCGTAAGGACGTTCCCCATATAAACTTCTTCCACGGCCTCGGCGGGCACCCCTGCCCTTTGCAATGCGCCTTCGATGGCCACCGCCCCCAGTTTGGGGGCAGAAACGGTGGAAAGAGTGCCATTCAGGCTGCCGATGGGGGTACGGCTGATGGAAACAATAAATACGTCTTGCATATCGGTTAGGTTTGGTGTGTTTACTCGTAATCTTCTGTCCGCCCGCCCTGACGCGTCTTTTTCCTTTCGCTGCGTATTTTCTTTTGCAACAGGCGTTTTTCTTTCGCGGCGGCGGAGGGCTTAGTGGGCTTTCGTTTTTTCTGCGGCTCCAGCGCTTTATTGACCAGGGTATTCATCCTGGTCACCACCTTGGCTTTATTTTGCAGCTGGCTCCGGGCTTCCTGTGAACGGACCGTCAGCTGGCCGGCCTTGTTGATCCTCCCTGAGAGTTGTTCCCGCAGCAGGGCTTTTTGCGGCGCACTGAGCAGCGCCGATTGTTCCAGATCAAAAATCCCCTCGACCATGGTTTCTACTTTGTTGACATGCTGTCCCCCTTTGCCGCCACTGCGGGCGGTGCGGAATTGTAATTCGGAGGAAATGTCAATAGCCGGTTCCATAGCTAAACAAAGGTAGAAAATAGGTGGCAAAGTCGCGCTGCATTCCCTGCTAAAATGTGTATTTTTGCCCCTATGGAAAAGAAAGTTCGTGTGCGGTTTGCGCCCAGCCCAACCGGAGGACTGCATCTCGGCGGCGTGCGTACCGTTTTATATAATTATTTGTTCGCCCGGCGGCATAACGGGGATTTTGTCCTGCGCATTGAAGATACGGACCAAACCCGGTATGTGGAAGGCGCTGAACAATATATCTCGGACTGCCTGAAGTGGTGTGGCCTGGAGCCGGATGAAAGCCCGGTAAAGGGAGGCGCCTATGGTCCTTACCGCCAGAGCGAGCGCAAGGCGTTATATAAAAAGTACGCGGATCAGTTAGTCGCGCAGGGAGATGCTTACTATGCCTTTGATACCCCGGAGGAGCTGGCTGCCATGCGCGAACGCATCAAAAGCCCCGCTGAAATAGCCCGGGGAGCTTCCGGAAGCGGCTACGATCATCACTCCCGTATGCAGATGCGCAACTCCCTGACCCTGCCCGAAGCCGAGGTAGAACGGCTTATCGCGGCCGGAACGCCCTACGTAATCCGGTTCAACATGCCGGTAGGCGAAGACGTCCAGTTTAAAGACCTGATTCGTGGTCATGTTTCTTTTAACGCCGCTGTTTTGGACGACAAAGTATTGTTGAAGGCGGACGGCATGCCTACTTATCATCTGGCGGTGGTCGTAGATGATCACCTGATGAAGATATCCCATATTTTTCGCGGGGAGGAATGGCTCTCCAGCACGCCTTTGCATATTCTGCTGTGGCGAAAGCTGGGGTGGGCCGATCAGTTGCCCGAATGGGCGCATTTGCCGTTGATTCTTAAACCCAATGGCAAAGGAAAGCTGAGCAAGCGCGATGGAGACCGCCTGGGTTTCCCGGTGTACGCCATGCGGTGGACGGATCCGAAAACCGGAGCCGTTACAGACGGCTTTAAAGAAAGCGGGTTTCTGCCGGAGGCCTTTCTCAATATGCTGGCGCTGCTTGGCTGGAATGACGGGACAGAACAGGAGTTGTTTTCGCTGGATGAGCTGGTGGACAAGTTTTCACTGGACCGTATTCATAAGGGCGGAGCCAAGTTCGACTATGAGAAAGCCCTGTGGTTCAATCACCACTATATCAAAGACAGTTCGGCCGAGGCGCTGCTGCCCCACTTTAAAACCCTTTTGGCGAAAAATCAGGTAGAAGCCGATGTCGAAAAACAGTTGACCGTTATTGACCTGATCAAAGAACGCTGCCATCTGCTTCCGGAGCTTTGGGATAACAGCTTCTACTTTTTCAAGCGGCCCGACACCTGGGATGTCGCGGGTGTACAAAAAAAATGGAATGCGGAAAAGAAAGATTTTTTCCTGGCGTTGCTGGAGCGGTGGGACTTGATATCCCCCTATAATGCCGAGCATCTGGAACAGGAGATCCGTTCTTTTGCCGAAGAAAAAGGCGTAAAGTCCGGGCAAATGCTGCTTCCGCTCCGTGTGATGCTGGTAGGCGGCAAATTTGGCCCGTCGGTATTTGCCATTGCTGAAGTCCTGGGGCAACAAGAAGCAAAATGGCGGATCACCCACGCCTTGGCCTTGTTTGAGGGGGAATCGTCCGCCTAGCGGCCGTGATCCGGCGTTCTGCAGGCCGGCCTTGTCTCCGCCAACGGGCTACGGGGCATAACGACCGCCACGGGCCCCGGCGATGAACCCGCAGGGGATTGTCATTTCCCGCTTGTGTCCTTTTTCTTGTTAAAAAGACTGTTCAGTCCCTTTTTTACGGCATCCTTCAGCGCTTCTTTTTGGGGCTGGGCCTTTTTGGCCGTATCTTTTTGGGTTGCCGTAGTGTCCGAACCACTTGTCAAAAGGTCGGTCAGCTTTTGCTTGGCCGCCGAGGTTAATGCCTGGGTTACCTGGCCTTTTTCTTTGGATAGGTCGAGCTTTATTTTCGGCTGCGTGACGGTGCCGCCGAGATGAACGGTTACATCCACCTGTTTCCCTAAGTCGATCGTTGTGCCGGCCGCCTGGTTAGCGTTTGCAATCAGATTCGTCAACCCTTTGTTGGCGTCGCCGAGCTTTTCCCTGGGGATTTGCATGTTGATCGTGTAGTCAATGACCTTATTCAGCCCGTTTTTGCCGGCTACCTGCATTTTAATGCCGTCAACGGTAAAGTCAAAAGGCTTTACTTTCAAGTAGCCGCTGTCAATTTTAAAATTAATGAGCAGTTTTTTCAGGTCCAGGTCTTTTAGTTTCGGGATGTTCAGCTTAGCAGCCAGCTGTTTCAGCGGATCAAAGCCGGTAATCTGCAGGTTAGGAAAACGGAGCTTACCGAGACTGTTCACCGTGGTGAGTTTAGGATAAAGGTTTCCGTTAAGTAACGTACTAAAATCGATATTTCCCGAAAAGTCGCCCTGCACAAAAGCGGCCACCGGCGCCAGCGCCTGAACGGTGTTAAACGTTTGAAAGGCCTTTTGAATATCTATGTGGTCGACGCTGAAGGAGATATCTGTTTTCGGTACTTCGGGATTTTGTGTGTTGTAGGTGCCGGCTAGCTTTGCGCTTCCCTCCAGCATATTGGCATTGATATTCTGAATGGTCAGTATGCCGTCGGCGACTTTTACGTTACCCCGTACATTTTGCAAATCATAGTTGTCGTAAATAAAACGGCCAATATGGGTGGTCAGGTCAAAGTCGATGTTTTTAGGAATAACTACCGCTTGTACGCCGCTTGCGGTATCTGTGCCGGCTTCGGTGGCTGAGGCTGTTTCGGCGCTGTCTGTTCCCATGATCTGATTGAGGTTCAGTAATTGGGATTGAATATCAAGACTGCCTTTCAGATCCTGTTTGCTGAATAAGTACCCAAAAAAATTATCCAGTCCGCCATTGGCCAGCAGGTCGCTTTCCCCGATTTTTGCTTTCAGGTTGCTCACTTTTACCTCCCGGGGCGAAAAAGTAAGCTTCCCGCCCGGAATATGGACATCTTGCTCCAGGCCGGTCGATTGATAAAGGAGGTCGTTTGCCAGTATCTCGCCGGAAGCCTGAAAATCGCCGTATCGTTCCTGCTCGATCGCACTCATTCTTCCTTTAGCCTGTACGTCTATGTTGAGCAGTCCGCCAAGCTTGGTCCCTTTTTCCAAAGGATAAATCTTTGAAACCTCCGAAAGGTTTAACTTTCCTTTTACCGCGCCGTCAATCAGCGGGTCGCTTTTGGGGTTTTGAACCGTCAGATGCGCGTCAAAAGGGTTGTTGCCCATGACAAAATGCAATTGTTCTACATTAATGAAGGTATGGTCTATGTTGCCGTCGTCGTTTTTAATATGCAGGTCGAGGTTAACCGCGGAGAGGGGTTCGGGCACGGAAGGGTACTGAAACATACCGTCGTCAACGGCCAGCTGCAAGCCGAAGGCCGGAATACGCTGCTCGTTATAGCTGCCTTTCACGAAGCCGTTGAACATCATTTTACCCGAAGCTTTAAGCTGGTCGAAATTCTTTTGATAAATAGCGGGAATCAGCGAGAGGAAATTCTTAAAGTCGGCCTTTTGCGCTTTAAAGGAGATGTCCATGGTCATGTCGTTGCTATCGGGCAACGCCACCCAGCCATCCGCCCCGATGGTGAGGCCGTTTAATTGGAGTTCGCTCTGGGAAAAAGTATACTTTGACGCCGGCATATTGATGTTGATGTCCGCGTCAATGGTTGTTTCTACCTGGTTCAGGTAGGGCACCCCGCCATAAGCGATGGTGAGGGCCTTGGCGTGGGACTCGGTATTCAGCTCGAAGACATCCTGGGTAAAGTCGCCTTTGCCCGAATGATCCAGGCCACTGGCCTCCAGGTAGAAGCCGGTGGAGGAATCCGAAAAAATAAGCCGGCCATTGCGGATGGCATATTTTTGCAGGGCGGCTTTAAAGGAAGAAGCGGTGTCGGCTGGCGCGCGCGCTTCGGTTTCTTTCATAATATCCCAGTTAGCCTTGCCGGTGCTGTCCACCAGCAATTGGATAAAAGGATCATCGAGCACCACATTTCTGATCTGGTAGGTCCCGCCTCCGAATAAGGAAAAAAGATCGATGACGATGTTCAGTTCGCCTATATAGGCCAGGGTGTCGCCGGTGTATTTTTCTTTGCCAATAATAGAAAGATCTTTTACGCCCAGGCTTGCGTTAGGGAAATGCCGGAAAAATCCGAGCGATATGTCTTTATCAAAGTCAACGGTAGCGTTGAGTTGTTTATTGGCCTGTTGTTTTATTTCTGAAACAATCTGATCCTTAAACAAAAAAGGAGCGACCAGCAGTATAACGACAATAATGCCGATGACAATAGCAAAATACTTGATGACCTTCTTCATGGGGCAAAGATAAGAAGAATGACTGTAGTGCTGTTTTTTAGCGCAGCCCTTGTGGGTTAAAACCCGATCGCATTTCCGCCGTCCACCGGCAGAACCGTGCCGGTAATAAAGCGGGCTTCCTCCGAAGTGAGAAAATAAGCCGCATCGGCGACGTCTTCCGGTCGTCCAAAAGCCGCCATGGGCGTACGCGAAAGCACTTTTTGTTTTCTTTCCGGATCGTTGTCCATTGCCTTGGACGACATGTCCGTGGTGATGAAGCCGGGAGCGAGGCAGTTTATTCTGATTCCCAGCGGGGAAAGCTCCACCGCCATGGCGCGCGTCATTCCTTCAACAGCGGATTTGGCGGCGGTGTAGGCCACTACTTGCGGGATGCCGTAGATGGCGGCCATCGAGCTGATGTTTAAAATAGCGCCCGCATTCTTTTTGACCATGATCTTGCCGACCTCCCTGCTGAGGGCGAAAACCGCGAAGAGGTTGGTAGCAACGACCTTTTGGAATTC
>CAYRJM010000047.1:0-23577 GCA_964424665.1 uncultured Chitinophagaceae bacterium | reverse complement strand
AAGTCTTTAAAACAACCAACTACTATATCAGGTATGAGCGAGTTACCGTATATTTGATATTTGTTAACTATGAGAGAACTAAAGATCGCCCTCATCCGGGAAGGTAAAATACCACAAGACAATCGAGTAGCCTTTACTCCACGCCAGTGCCGTTGGATTGCTGATAATTATCCACAAATTGACCTGGTAATACAGCCGTCCGTCAGCCGCTGTTTTTCAGACGAAGAATACCGGCAAAACGGCGTGCCGCTACAGAAAGATGTGAGTGACTGTGATATTTTGATGGGCATTAAAGAGGTACCGATAGACCAACTTATCCCTGGCAAAACCTATTTCATGTTCTCCCATACCCGTAAAAAACAGCCTTATAACCAAAAACTGATGCAGGCCTTCCTTGAAAAGAAAATTACACTGATTGATTATGAGTGTCTGACCCATGAAGACGGCCACCGAATCCTTGGATTTGGTTTTTTCGCAGGAGTAGTGGGCGCACATAACGGATTGATGGCCTATGGGAAAAAGACAGGAGATTTTTCTTTCAAACGGGTAACAGCGTGCAAAAACCTGCAAGAATTGTCAGAAACTTATTTTGGCATTAAATTACCGCCTCTGAAGATCGTGATCACCGGCTCTGGACGGGTAGCCGCAGGTATTTTAGAGGTAATGGGCATGCTTGGTATCAAGGATGTCCCTCGTGGAGAGTTTCTAATCTCCGAATACAAATATCCGGTATATACCCAGCTTAAAGCGGGCGAGTTATATCTCCGGAAACAGGAAAAAACCTATGATCGGGAAGATTTTCACCTGCACCCCGGAGCCTATGAATGTGAATTCCTTCCTTTTGTAACTGCCGCGGACTTGCTGATTAATGGCATTTATTGGGATACAGACATGGCCCCGCTTTTCCCGGTAGAAGAAATTAACAAATCACATTTTCGGATAAAAGTTATCTCGGACATTACAAATGATCTGCGCGGCTCTGTTCCCTGCAATCTGGGAGATTCTACCATTGAGGACCCAGTCTACGGCGTCGACAGAAAAACACTGGAAAAAAGGCCGCCTTATCTTCCGGAAACGCTGGATATGATGTGCGTTGGAAATCTTCCCAACGAACTACCGAGGGACGCCTCTCAATATTTCGGCGATCAGTTGATGAAATACGTGCTGGACGAACTATTTGAGAACGAAAGCAACTTATTGCGCCGGGCTACTGTCGTAACTAACGGGAAATTGACCCCGGACTTTTCATACCTTGAGGAATATGCGACATCACAATCTACGTCATAATTTTCTGGCTGAACCGGATTATGTGTATATTCGTTGCAGGGTTTAATAACTTATTAAAATAGAATTATGGCTTCCGCTAAAAATACTCCGAAATGGCAATCTCTTCCCGATGCGGTAGATATTCACAATCTGAAAGAGGTTGAACCTCTTTCCTTATTTACATCGTTCGACATTGAGCTATTTCAAGCCGGACAACACTTCCGCCTGTATGAAAAATTCGGTGCTCATCCATTAACATACCAAGATATTCCGGGAGTCTATTTCTCGGTATGGGCACCGCAAGCAGCCTACGTTTCTGTCATCGGCGACTTTAACAATTGGGATGGCTTTTCCCATACGCTTTTCCCCCGTTGGGACCAATCGGGTATCTGGGAAGGCTTTATCCCCCATCTGGAAGCGGGACAGCTGTATAAATATTTTATTAGGGGGGAAAAAGGCGAAACGTTCGAGAAAGGGGATCCTTTCGGAAACTTTTGGGAAGTAAAGCCTAAAACTTCCACAATCGTATGGGATCTCAAGCACCGTTGGACGGATGGCGCATGGATGAAAAATCGAAAGGCGAAAAACGCCTTAACTGCCCCCTATTCTGTCTATGAAGTACATCTGGCTTCCTGGCAGCGCCCTGACCCTTTAGATGAAGACCGCTATTATACCTACAAAGAAATTGCAAACCGGCTTGTCCCCTATGTAAAAGACCTGGGATTTACCCACGTAGAGCTGATGCCGGTAATGGAACACCCTTTTGACGGTTCCTGGGGCTATCAGCAAACCGGATATTTTGCCCCCACATCACGATTTGGCACGCCTCAGGATTTTATGAAAATGGTGCAGGCTTTTCATAAAGCCGGAATCGGAGTGATCCTGGACTGGGTCCCATCTCATTTTCCTTTTGATGCACACGGCCTCCACCGTTTCGATGGTTCATTTGTCTACGAAAGCGAGGATAGGCGCAAGGGCTTCCAACCGGACTGGAATAGCTATGTCTTTAATTATGCCCGTGGAGAGGTACGCTCTTTCTTGAACAGCAGCGCTTTCTTTTGGTTGGATAAATTCCATGCGGATGGCCTACGCGTAGATGGCATTTCTTCTTTCATCTACAGAGATTTTTCCAGGAAAGAAGGAGAATGGGAACCTAATCAATTTGGCGGCAGGGAAAACCTGGAAGCCATAGACTTTTTACGAGAGCTCAATAAAATGATCTACCAGGAGTATCCGGATGTGCAAACCATAGCTGAAGAATCAACTTCGTATTATGGTGTTTCCAAGCCAGTATACCTGGGAGGACTGGGGTTTGGGATGAAATGGATGATGGGATGGATGCACGATACGCTAAAGTATTTTAGCATGGACCCATATTTCCGACAGTGGCACCAAAACAAGCTAAGTTTTAGCATTATGTACGCATTCAGTGAAAATTTTATGCTCGCGCTTTCACATGATGAAGTTGTCCATGGGAAATCACCCTTGATTTACAAAATGTCCGGAGATGAATGGCAAAAGTTTGCCAATCTGCGGACTTTATACACCTACATGTTCACCCATCCTGGCAGTAAACTGTTGTTTATGGGGGGAGAATTTGCACAGACCAGTGAATGGAACTATCACACTCAGCTCGATTGGGATTTATTGCAATATGACTTACATAAAGGCATGCAAACGCTCATCAGAGATCTGAATAACCTGTACCGCTCCGCTCCCGCCCTCTATGAAAAACAATTCAGCTACGAAGGTTTTGACTGGAATGACGTTTCCGACCATCAACATTCTATCTTTATCTACGAACGAAAAGGGAATAAAGATAAAGACCACCTTCTCGTTGCGCTCAATATGACACCTGAACCAAGGCACGGTTATTATATCGGCTTGTTTAAAAAAGAAAACTGGAAAGAATATTTCAACAGCGATGATAAAAAATATGGAGGAAGCGGTGTGCAGAACAACGGTATTTTAACCGCACGTGAAACACCACACAATGGCAAACCTTATTCGATACAGGTAACGCTACCTCCGCTCGGAGCAGTTGTCCTAAAGAAAGCAAACGCCAAAAAATAAGCGACACCTGCCATCCACAGGAAACCAAAACAGGTAGTTTCTTTTTTTCAACAGCATATATTAAAACCCGCTTCTGAGATAGCCCGAAGCGAGCAAAAAAAGCAGTCACCCTTACAAAGACCTGAACAATCCAGCCGACAGCACCGCAAAACTACAAAGGACGCTTGCGTTTCGAGTCGATAACTACTATGGGTTGAACACGGCGAAGCCTGATGGAGAATATAGAACTTTATCAAAAAACCATCAATCCGCGTCAATATATTCCCGTATAATTCTCCGGCGTGATCGCCTTTAGTTCCTTTTTTACCTTTTCGCTTATTTCCAGTTCCTCAATAAATTGCTGTATTTTTTCTTTATCGATTCCCTTGCCCCCGCGAGTCAACGCTTTCAGCGCTTCATAAGGTCTTGGGAACCCTTCCCTGCGCAACACGGTCTGGATGGCCTCTGCCACTACTGCCCAGTTAGCCTCCAAGTCTTCGCTTAGTTTATCAGTATTTAAAATCAGTTTGCCCAAGCCTTTCTCCAGAGAAGTTAATGCCAGAAAACTGTGTGCCAAAGGCATACCAATATTCCGCAAAACGGTAGAATCTGTCAGGTCTCTTTGCAGGCGGGAAACCGGTAATTTTCTTGAAAGATGTTCATAAAGCGCATTGGCTATGCCCAGATTCCCTTCCGCGTTCTCAAAATCAATAGGATTTACCTTATGTGGCATAGCAGACGAACCCACTTCGTTTTTTTTGATCTTTTGCTTAAAATAATCCATGGAAATGTAAGCCCAAACATCCCGGCACAAATCAACGAAAATTGTGTTAATGCGCTTTAAGGCGTCAAGCTGTGCCGCCAGATCATCATAAGGTTCTATCTGGGTTGTCATGGCTGTCCTTTTTAACTCCAGGACGTCATTCACAAAATGGTCTGCAAATGTTCTCCAGTTTTTCTGGGGATAAGCGACATGATGCGCGTTAAGATTACCGGTAGCTCCGCCAAATTTTGCAGCAAACGGTATTTTTTCCAGTTGCTTTTTTTGTCTTTCTAACCGCTGTACAAAAACATTAATCTCTTTGCCAAGTTTTGTTGGAGAAGCCGGCTGACCGTGTGTACGAGCAAGCATCGCCACATCTTTCCAGTCTTTTACAAAAGTCTTCAAAGTATTAATAATCAGGTCCAGCTTCGGCAGATATACTTCCTTCAAGCCGGCTTTCCACATCAACGGCGTCGCTGTATTGTTTATATCCTGTGAAGTAAGACCAAAATGTACCCATTCCGCCTTATCCTCATAGCCCATCGCTTTCAACTTGTCTTTCACAAAATATTCTACTGCCTTTACATCGTGATTGGTTACTTTCTCGGTATCCTTAACCGTCCGTGCGTCTTCCAGGGAAAACTGCGTAAAAATTTTACGTAATGCGCTTCTTTTGCTCTTAGGAAAGGGAAAAATGCCCTCCTCCGCCAAAGCCAGGAAGTATTCTACTTCTACCTTCACACGATAACGGATGAGTGCGAATTCAGAAAAATAATCAGAAAAAGAGGCCAGTTTCTGGTAATAACGACCATCAACCGGAGCGATGGCAGTGAGCGGATTTAAAGTCATTTTCAGGCAGTTTTAAATATTATTTAATTAGAAGCAGTGATGAATCTTTTAATTCTGACTTATTTTAACCAGCAAAATTACTAAAAATAGGAATCTAAGACCAAGAAGCCGTTTTAAAGAACTCTAATAATTATTGTTGCCAGGAGCTAGACTTCCCACGTGGGCCAGTTTGTAAACTGCAGTATTCCCCTGCAAAAATGTTCCGACAGCTTCCGGGCAAGCGCACAGACTTGGGACTGCCGAGTAGCCACTTCTGCACTTATCGGTAATCTACATCCAGATGGACAAAAGCAGCCAAAGGTCGCTGGTGCATAGAAGATGATCTCCAAGTCGTTTTAATTCTTGATCGTTCATTCTAGGGCCCTTTAGTTTCCAGTCGCCAGAAAAAGCAAATAATAAAGAGTTCTTCCAAAACTGATCACAAATAAAATAAAAACCAAATATTTCTTGATTCGGCCCGATTATTTATTGTCTTTAAATCGCTGAAATAATGAAGCTGCTGACCATTTTCAAGCATCTTTCACAAACAGTTAAAAGTGCTTCAAGCAGTGACGTGCTCATGGACATCCCTAACAATGAAAAAGATAAAGGATCAACCGAAAGCCGCTGTCAAGTAATACCGGCATAGGGGAAAAAACCACTATCAATATTCGAAATCAAATTAAGCTATATGCCGATGCAGAAAAGAATTTACGTCGGGCTAATGCTATTGCCAAACAGTCGGGGTTGATCTCAAATTGAGCGGATCGTACAAATCATCTCCGTGTTAAAAAAGAATAAAAGCCCGCCCGCCAAGACAATAATCTTCATAAAAACATGAAATACTTGAGGACAGTATAACCGGTCAGCGCATACGCAAATATGAGCTTTTTAGCTTCTCAGCCGCGCCTCAATTTCAACTGGCCAGCAGATAGTGTTCCTAAAAGCCGATTATATTTTCCCAACCAACTTGCTTTGAACCCGATATATTTGGGAGGACGCTAATGAAGCCGGCCGTTTTAGCCTACGCGCCTTTACAGCGTCGGGCAAAAAGAGAAAAAGCATTCCGTTTACCCCCTCCAACGCCGGCTTAAAGGAAATGAATGGCCATTTACATTTGAGAACATTATTTTTCAGTACTAAAGGCGTTGTCAACTGTCGTTTCAAGGGAGTCGTATGTGTCGCTGACGCTTTGTTTAAATTCGTCCCATTGACCTTCTGCCTTATCCGAAGCTTTATCAATCTTGTCTTCCAGCCTTTCCTTTTGCGCTTTTAAAGAGTCAAGTTTCACCTGCGCCTGCGCTTTTTTTTCGCCGGTATAATCATTGATCTGGTCCGTCCATTGATCAATTTGTTCGTCCAACTTGTCCATTTTATTATTCCAAGTAACCTTAAATTCCGAGACTTGCCGGTCAAAAGTGTCTTCCATCTGATCCGTCTGGACAGCAAGACTGTCTGTAGCGTTCTGGTTGGAGTGCGTGCTGTTGCACGAAGATACAACAAGTACGGCCGTTGAAAGCAATAAAGAAGCGGCGAAGGCGAGTTTTGAAGCTTTCATAATATTACATATTTAGTCAATAATTAAAAACAAATACCGTTCCAAATATTTTAACTTAATTTCGTCTATTTAAGCGTATCGGATTCCGCTGATAACCGCCTGTAATATATGTTCTTATGAAAAAACATGTTCTCTTTGCGTTCTTATTAATTATTACCTTACCTGTGATTGCGCAGCAGCCTCCGCAGGCCGCCTATGATCTGATACCTCAACCGACGACCCTCATAAAAAAAACAGGTTCTTTCAAGTTGGCATCGAACATAAATATCATTGTACCAGATAGTTTTCGTAACGAGGCTGCGCTCCTCCGGGAAGAGTTGCACCTGGCACCAGGAAAAAAAACGGAAGCCCCCTCGGGAGCGATCCATTTTTCTATTGACAAGGCCCATAATACCGCCCTTGGCGAAGAAGGCTACAAACTGCTCATTTCGCCGGATAGCATAAGGATTATTGCCGCCCAAAAAGCAGGAGCTATCCATGGGATGTTCACACTGATCCAGTTGCAGCAGATTCAACCCGACGAAAATTATCTTCCTTGCCTCCAAATCACGGACACCCCTCGTTTCAGGTACCGGGGCATGCATTTGGATGTTTCCCGGCATTTTTTCCCCGTGTCTTTTATAAAAAAACTGCTTAATTTGATGGCCCTGTATAAACTGAATACCTTTCACTGGCATTTGACGGACGCTCAGGGGTGGCGTCTTCAAATAAAAAAATACCCTAAACTCACCTCAAGGGCCGCCTGGCGTACAAATGGCCATAAGCTGAACTGGCACCTGTCGGATGAAGATCGTTTTTTGCAGGAAGGTGATCCGGACGCTTATGGCGGCTACTACACACAAGAGGAAGCCAGAGAAATAGTAGCATATGCCTCCAAAAGAGGAATTACAGTCATTCCGGAAATAGAAATGCCCGCTCATTCGGAAGAAGTTCTGGCAGTATATCCGCACCTTTCTTGCCTGGGTATTAACTATGAAAGCGCTGAGTACTGTATTGGTTACGACAGCACGTTCATCTTTTTAAAAGACGTACTCACTGAGGTAATGAACATATTCCCATCTACGTACATTCATGTCGGTGGCGACGAAGCCCCGATGCGTTCCTGGAAAACCTGTCCGAGAGATCAGGCGCTGATGAAAAAAATGGGGTTTACAGATGTAGCACAATTACAAAGTTATGCCATCAAAAAAATAGCACAATTTTTGTCCGCCCACGGGCGACGGCTAATAGGCTGGGATGAGATACTAAAAGGCGGTCTGGCTCCCGAAGCTACCGTAATGTCATGGCGCGGAGAGGCTGGCGGAATTGCAGCTGCGCGACTGGGACATGATGTGATAATGACTCCTGGTGGATATTGTTATTTTGACCACTATCAAAGCGATCCCAATACACAGCCTAAAGCCATCGGTGGCTACATTCCTCTGAGAAAGGTGTATAGTTATAATCCCGTACCTGTTGACAGCCTGACCACGCAGGAACAAACCCATATTTTAGGCGTACAGGCGAATTTATGGACGGAATACATCACCACTACAGAACATGTAGAATATATGTTATTCCCGAGGTTGCTGGCTTTGGCAGAAACAGCGTGGACCGCTGATAAAAGTAAAAATTTTGAAGATTTTCACCGCCGTTTGCAAAGCCAGTATCTGCTTTTACAAAGAAATAATGTAAATTATTACCGCCCCTCTTACCGTATTCATATCCAAGCTGAACCTGATTACACGCAGCAACGCTATCAAGTTTTTTTCCATACCGAACAGTACAGACCTACGATATTTTACACGCTGAACGGCAGTCAACCAGATCAATCAGCGCGGCGTTATACCGGGCCATTCTATACGGAAGGGACCACCATCATCAAAGCAGCGGCTTTTAAAAATGGCCGGCAGATGGACACGACAGCTGTATATACAGCCGACTACCACAAAGCAATAGGAAAAAAAGTGATTTACAAAAAAGGAGGATGGAGCAGCAGCTATCCTGCCCAATACGCCCAAACGCTCACCAATGGCGTTACCGGAACACTCACATATCAGGATAAACAATGGCAAGGCTTCCTGCATGATATGGATGTTATTGTGGATCTGGGAAAGAAAACGGTATTACAGGGGCTATCCATGCGCTTCATGCAGTTGATCGGTCCCGGAGTGTACATTCCGAACTCGGTAACTGTGCTGTTATCTGAAGACGGGAAGCATTTCAACGAGGTGAAAGAAGTCAAAAACGACATATCCTCTACAGATCCGCGGCTGCTGTTTAAAACATTTCACTTTGACCTCAACGGTAAAAGCGCCAGATATATTCGGCTTAAAGTAGACAAACAACGCGGCTATATGTTTACAGATGAAATTATCGTTAATTAAGTAGAGACGAAGACGCCCCTTCCACCAGGTTAATATCCTTGCATTCTTTAATCGCTTTATATCCGCCGGGGACATTTCTTAAATTATGAAAGCCCTGCCTTTTAATCAGGGAGCAGGCAATGGTGCTGCGATAACCACTCTGGCAATGGATATACAGGTTGTGGACCTCGTCAATAACAGCCATACTTGCAGGATCTGTCATGCTGCTTAGGGATATGTTCACGGCTCCTTCAATATGACCACCTTCGAATTCCGTCGGTTTCCTGACATCTATGATGCGTAAGTTATTGTCATAAGGAATGTCAAGCATTAGCTCCTCTACATTTACATTGACAATGAGATCCGCTTTTTCTCCCGACTCTATCCAGGTGGAAAATCCGTTTTTCAAGTGCCCGGTTACGTTATGAAAGCCAATGCGAGCAAGCCTGATAATAGCCTCCTTTTCCTCTTTCGGATCAGTAACCAATACCACTGGCTGGTCGAATGGCAGCAACTGCCCGGCCCATTCGGCGAAACGGCCTTTGAGACCAATATTGATTGAACCGGGAATAAAGCCCTCAGTAAAGGTTTCCGGCGCACGGGTATCAAGAATCCATGCCCCATTTTCGACTGCTTTTTTAAACGCATCAACAGACAAAGCTTTGTCGCTCTTTGCTATTACGCTATCAAGCGCGTCGTATCCCTCCTTATTGATTCGGGCATCTTCCTTAAAATAAGCGGGTGGATCCGCTAATCCCGCTGTAACGGCCTTCACAAACGCTGGCTTCTCCTGTATTTTCAAGGCGTAGTTCTGCTTTTTCTGTTCTCCTATAGTACTGGACGTTTCCGCACCTAAGTTTTTTCCACAGGAAGATCCTGGGCCATGCGCGGGATAAACGATAACGTCATCGGGCAGTTGTTTTAGCTTCTGCAAAGAATCAAACAACAGTTCAGCCAATTCCTCCTTACCCAGATTACCACTGGAAAGATCGGGACGGCCTACGTCTCCTACAAATAGTGTATCTCCCGTAAAAATACAGTGCGGCCTTCCTGACGCTTCTTTCAATACATAACAAGAGCTCTCCAGCGTATGGCCAGGCGTATGAATTACCTGTATAGTAAGCTCTCCTACCCGGAAAGTTTCTCCATCCCGGGCAAGATGAAAAGGAAAAGACGTCTTGGTATTTGGGCCGTAGACAATGGGAGCCCCTGTTTTTTCGGCCAGATCAAGATGACCGGAAATGAAATCCGCATGGAAATGCGTTTCAATAATATACTTGATCTTTACCTGATGTTCTTCAGCCAGCGCCAGGTATTCCTCTATATCCCGGATGGGATCGATAACCACAGCCTCTTCTTCTGACGCTACAAAATAAGCCGCTTCCGACAGGCAGTTCGTATATAGTTGTTTAACAACCATTATTTATGATTTTCAACCGGGTCAATCCACCAGTTGATTCACAAATTTCATGATTTCGGAGATACGTTTCTTATTCAGAGAGTAATAAATGTATTTGCCGTCTCTCTCTGTCTTTACAATATCGGCACGCCTGAGAATGGCCAAATGTTGTGAAGCTACCGATTGTTCCAGACGTAATTTGACATAAATTTCTGTAACCGCCATTGTCTTTTTGTCTTCTAAAAGCTTTATAATCTGCTGGCGTAATTTGTGGTTGATCGCACGAAGGATCATTCGCGCCTTCTTTACAGCAATGTAATCTACTTTAATAGTTCCTCTGGAGTTTTCGGTTGTCAATACCAATGAATTGGAATTGGAAGAAGATCTAGCCATGTTAATTAAAATTTTTATAAGGTAAACAAAAAAAGTAACAGCCAGTCAGGAATAATCCAAACTGGTTCAGGCCCTTACTGTTTAATTTATAACGGCCTAACAGGTTACAAAATTATTACATATCTGAGTAAAGAAAAAATTAATTTGTCATAAGGGGGATAAATGGCAAAAGAAAGTGATTAACGGCAGAAAGATTCTGCTTTTATTCAGACGGCTGCTTCATTCTTTATCCGATTCCATAAAAAGCTTTTGTTAACTGGTAATATCCAGCCGTTTAATAATTGATGTTTTGTAGTGATAGCATTGTTAAAAAACAAAGTTTCTCCGGTAATTGTTCTGTCAGCGACTCTGTTTTCAACTTCGTCTAGCGGGAAGATCAATAGGGCATTCTCTTTCACAAATCCCAAATTCATCCTGTTCATCAGTTCCAGCCCATATTGCGCTTCCAGATCTTGAATAAAACGTATGGATCCATCCACCGCGGAGCCACAAAGCCGGTCCATGGTGTCGTCGGCCATTAATAAGATAAACTGATCAAAAATCACAGTAGCCCATCCTTTTACCGGCCTGTTGTGCGACATCCAGTTTTTAGTATAAAAAGCCAACTGGCGACGTATTCCCTTTTCCTCTTCCTCCGTAAACGGTCGATTACTCTGATACACCCAAACCCTAGACGCTTCGGAAAAATCTTCCGGCACGCTTTTCTTCCAATCTGAATTAATCATGCTATTTTATTTAAAAGGAGCCGGACAACCTTTTCCTATTGCCCGGCAATTGTTAAACAATGAACGGCCTGATGGGCCATGCATGTACGAGACGTTTTACACCGCTTGGGGAAAGCCAACGCTAACAATACTCGTTAAAAGCACCGATCAGGCTTTGAGCGACTAACTCAGCCGGCCGCCCTTCAATATGGTGCCGCTCAATAAAATGAACGAGTTTACCATCTTTAAAAAGGGCTATGGATGGAGAAGAGGGCGGATAAGGCATTAAATAGTTACGAACCTGTTGTACGCCTTCCGTATCGAAACCGGCAAAAGTAGTGGTGAGCCGGTCCGGTTTCTTTTCGCTGTTCGCTACTGCCGCCAGCACTGCCGGACGAGCGGATCCTGCGGAACAACCACATACTGAATTAATCATAACCAAGGTAGTGCCTTCTTTTTTCAAGGTTTCATCTACCACTTCAGCAGTGAGTAATTCCTGAAATCCGTTATCTGTAAGTTCAGCCTTCATAGGGGCTACTAATTCTTCTGGATACATAATTTTATATTTTTTGCAAAGTTATAACACAGACGGCGGAATATTGTTTCAAATCTACCAAACTGTCATTTTGTCTCTATTTTCTTCCATAAATTGCCATTTTGTCTCCATTTCTCGTTTTTATAGGTACTTTTTGCAGGAATAATCGATTGGTATCTCCTTTGTTCTATTGGAGGCAGTTCAAATAAAAATTAAAACTAAAAAACTAAAAACTAAAGATCATGAGAACACTTGCAAAAAACAGCGGAAACAAACCGGTATTAAGCATCTTTGACGACCTATTTGCACCGGTAAATTATTGGTTAGAGGATTTTGAAAAAGCGTCTGGGTTTTTACCTCCGGTCAACATACGCGAGACCGACGATGCCTACCAGTTGGAGGTCATCGCACCGGGGATGGATAAAGCAGACTTCAAGATCAAAACCGAAGGAGAGTTGTTAACCATTTCTGCCGAAAAGAAAGAAGAGAAAAAAGAGGAAAAAGATAAAAGTATTCGTACGGAATACAGCTACAGATCCTTTAATCGTTCTTTCACTTTAAATGAGGACATTGATCCGGAAAACGTACAGGCGAAATACAACGATGGTGTTTTACACCTGACCTTGGCCAAGAAAGAAGAAAAGATCGTAAAACCTAAAGAGATAACGGTAGAATAAAACAGGCAGATTCAATTTTCACACCCGAATCTGATGACCGGTCCGTTTGCGGACCGGTTTTTTTATACATTGACGCCTAAAATTCCCCAATCTCGGATTTGGAAGGCGTTGTCTCGAAGCCTCTCCATTCAGAACCCATTCACTGCAATAAAGGATTCTTTTCCCTGGAACTCTTTTGGGGGCGGGTAGTGCGGACCATTGCTCGTAAAATACCTTCCAGTTGACGGATATCTTTGATGTTTCTGAAAATCAACAGAAAGTTTTTACCCACCTGTTTCAATTGGCCAAGATTTGTCTCTGTCTGGATATACTTTAAAATACCCTGAAAGGTAGCCGATTCAAAATAGGGAGAATCCGGATTATTAATGAAATAACACCGGACGGTTCCCTTCTTTATGATGATCTTTTCAAATCCCAGGTCAATTCCCATCATCCTGCACTTGATAGCGGCAATCAAGCCGTCTGTCTCCGGCGGGACAGGACCAAAGCGATCCTCCAGATCCCCCCTGAATTTTTTCAAAAACTCATCGGTTGAGAAATTGTCAAGCTGCTGATAAAGCGTTAGCCGTTCCGTATCACTCTTAACATACCAGTCCGGTATCAACAATTCCATATCGGTATCCAGCATACAATCATCTACAAAATCTTCCTTACCCTCAATTTCCTCTTTAAATAATTCTTTAAAGTCCGAATGTTTTAGTTCTCGAATGGCTTCATTGAGTATTTTATGGTACATGTCAAACCCGATTTCCGCAATAAATCCACTTTGCTCTGCCCCCAGCAAGTTTCCAGCTCCTCTTATGTCCAGATCGCGCATTGCAATCTGAAAACCACTGCCCAGGTCGCTATATTGTTCGAGCGTCTGTAGCCTTTTCCTTGACTCATTGGTCAATGTACTCATGGGAGGAGCCAACAGATAGCAAAAAGCTTTATGATTGCTACGCCCTACCCTTCCCCTGAGTTGGTGAAGATCACTCAATCCGAAATGATGCGCATTGTTAACGATTATCGTGTTCGCGTTGGGAATATCCACGCCGCTTTCCACAATGTTCGTACAGATCAACACATCTATTTCATTGTTGATAAAACGCAGTATAGTATTTTCCAGCTGGTTCCCTTCCATTTTTCCATGTGCGGTGGCAATGGTAAGATCAGGACACAACCCCTGGATTACGCCTGCGATCTCCGGGAGGTTCTTCACCCGGTTGTGTATAAAGAAAACCTGTCCGCCACGTTCGGTTTCAAAATATATAGCATTGCGGATAAGGTCTTCATTAAATACATGCACTTCTGTCTGAATCGGTTGCCGGTTAGGTGGCGGCGTATTAATAATAGACAGATCCCGTGCTCCCATTAAAGAAAACTGCAGGGTTCGTGGTATTGGCGTAGCCGTTAAGGTGAGGGTGTCTACATTAAGGCGCAATTGACGAAGTTTCTCTTTAGCTGATACGCCGAACTTCTGTTCTTCGTCAATAACCAAAATTCCTAAATCCTTAAATTTTACCTTTTTATTAAGTAAAGCATGGGTACCGATTACAATATCAATTTTACCATCCGCTAAGGCTTCCAGTGTTTCTTTTCTTTGCTTTGCGGTTTTAAACCGGTTTAGATAATCAATCCTGCAAGGAAAATCTTTTAACCTATCGGAGAAAGTCTGGTAATGCTGATAAGCCAGAATAGTAGTGGGCACCAGAACAGCGGCCTGTCGGCCATCTACCAGCGTTTTAAAAGCAGCGCGAACAGCGATTTCGGTCTTGCCAAAACCCACATCTCCACAAATCAGCCGGTCCATCGGGGTTTCTGACTCCATATCATTCTTTACCGCTACGGTAGCCTTCGCCTGGTCAGGCGTGTCTTCATAAATAAAAGAGGCTTCCAGCTCATGCTGAAGATAAGTATCCGGTTGGTGGGCAAAACCTTTTTCCGCCTTACGGGCGGCATAAAGTTTAATAAGGTCTTTAGCAATATCCTTAACCTTGCTCTTCGTTTTATTTTTGAGCTTCTGCCAGGCATCACTACCTAGTTTATTGATTTTGGGTACGGTGCCCTCCTTACCACTGTACTTACTTATCTTATACAGTGAGTTGATATTTACATAAAGTAAGTCGTTATTTTTATAACGAATACGCACGGCTTCCTGCACAACTCCGTCCGTTTCTATTTTTTGCAATCCGCTGTAAACTCCCACCCCGTGATCGATATGGGTCACAAAATCGCCCGGCTGCAATTCGCGCAGCGTTTTTAACGTGAGCGCTTTATTTTTGCTATAGGCCTGCTTTACGCGATACTTATGATACCGTTGAAAAATTTCATGGTCGGTATAACACAGGAATTTATGTTCATTATCAATAAATCCTCGACTGATAGGAACTGGTATCTGATAAAAGGAAAGGTCGGCATGCAGGTCTTCAAAGATAGCATATATACGGCTAAGTTGCTTGGGGTTTTCAGCAAAAATAAAAAGGGAATAGTTTTTTTCCGCATGTTGCTTTAAATCGTCGATCAACAAATCAAACTTCCGGTTAAAAACCGGTTGTGGAACAAAATCAAACGAAAAAGATTCTTTGGCAGTGATGGGCTTACCTGCAAGAACACCAAATTCAATTACCTGATTGTCGTTAAAAAGCCGTTCTATATTAACGGCATCGATAAAGTCGGATTGACGAAGCATAATCGTTTTTTCTTCTTCACCGGTTACACTGGCCTCCTGTATTTTTGTCCGGATCTCTTTGGCTAAAAAAGCCGACAGTTTGCCTTTCATTTGACCTATGATCTCCTGGACATATTCCGGGTCCTTCACCCACCAGGTCGTATTATCAGGTAAAAAATCAAAAAGCGCCGCTTTATCCCGGGACAATGCCATATCCGTTTCCGGAGCACCGGTATTCAGATCGGAGATCAAGGTTACCGCCTGTAATTTCCGTTCACTTAACTGTGTAGCGGCGTCAAAAATACGGATGGACTCGACCTCATTGCCAAAAAGTTCCAGCCGATAAGGTTTATCATTGCCAAAGGAATAGATATCTAAAATGTCTCCTCGCATAGCAAATTGGCCCGGCTCATAGACAAAATCCGCATTTTTAAAGCCCAGCTTCACCAGTTTCTTTAAGAGTTCGTCCGTATCCAACTGGTCTGCCGTTTGAATTTTTATCATCGCAGAAGAAAAAACCTGTGGAGGCACAACTTTTTCAAACAACGCTTCCGGATAGGTCACCAGTATTTTTCGGCGAACCTCCTTGCGGTCCTCAGGCGTAAACTTCATTAGCGCTTCTGTCCTCAGCATGGCATGGCTGCTGTTCATTACTTCGAAACTTCCCGTTTTCTTAAAGGAATCCGGAAAATAAAAAATATCTAGCGCGCGGATAATGTTGACCAGGTCATTTTGAAAATACGCTGCATCTTCTTTGTCATTTAGGACAATAACGTGATTATTAGCAGTAAGCCGGGTCAGGGCGCCAATAAGGAAAGCGGGGGCGGTTCCGGCGAGCCCTTGTAACTGTATTCGCCCGTTTGCAGGCATAGAAATCCTGTCCGCAATCGCTTTTAAGCGGTTATCTTGGCAATAGGATTCCAATATCACATCCAAATTCATCTCTGGGGCGCAAAGTTACGAAAGAATCAGGAGCAATGCTTATTCCAAGGCTAAGAATCTGCGGCTCAGCCCATGTAGTCCGTTTTCAACCCAGCCCCTCACCCTTCTGCTCATTTCCCTGCCTGCCCGAACGCCGGCTTCCGGATAGTAAATTCCACCCGTGCAAACTTACGATCCTCCAAAGTGTTGAATTAAAGGCAACACAAAACTACTCTTTCATGCAACACCAAATATGGACCATCGGTCATTCCACCCGGGAACTGCCTGATTTTATTTCCCTGCTGGCAGAAAACAGGATCCGACTGCTTGCCGACGTACGCACGCTTCCAGGCTCCACGAAATACCCCCAGTATAATCAGGAGAACCTGGTTAAATCGCTTCCTCAAGCCGGGATAGATTACGTTTATTTCAAAGGGCTGGGTGGCCTGCGAAAGTCCCATAAAAACTCAAAAAATACTGTCTGGCGCAACGCCTCCTTTAGGGCTTATGCGGATTATATGGAAACCGATGAATTTATCAAAAGCGCAGACGCGTTAATTACAGCGGCCAAACAAAAACGCGTTTGTCTCTGCTGTTCAGAAGCGGTATGGTGGCGTTGTCACAGAAGTATGATCGCCGATTACCTTAAATGCAAAGGCTGGAAAGTAAATCATATCATGGGGCGGGGCAAAACGGAGGAACACCCTTATACCCAGCCCGCCAGAATCGTTGGAGGCCAACTTTTTTACGGACCCGCTAGGCACGGGTAGACCGATAACCTCCACGCCTGGCGCCCTATGATAAAATTACCTACTTTCGAGCTTCACTTTCAATCTAAAGCTATGAAGAAAACTATCTTATTCGTTTTAACCAGTTTACTTGCCGTCACTGCCTTTAGCCAGACCGTAAATGACGTTCCTATAGCCGATATAGATGCCGAGTACATCCAGCTCATTGCCGGCAAATGGCCCTTACTAAGTTCCAAGACAACCGTTAATATAGATTTCGGACAACCCGCGCAGCTGCTGTCCAACAAACATACGGTCATTAAAGACAAAGATGGTAAAAAAGTTATCTTTAACTCGATGATAGAAGCACTGAACTTTATGACAAAAAATGGCTATGAATTTGTACAAGCCTATGTCATGCAGGAGGGAGATAACAGCTATTGCCACTATTTAATGAGGAGGAAAAACAAAAATCCTAAAGCCGGAGGCGAATTGAGTATAGAAAAACACCAGCTACGGCCGAACCTTTCGGACTCTTCGTCCGCCATAGGGAGAAAATAACCCATCGCCTTGTACAAGATGCGTCTATTTTTTTGAATCAAGCAGCAATCACGAATTCCTAATAGATCCACGCCTGATTACAAAAGGATGGCAGTCCTTTTTTCAATCAGGCTCCTGCCATCTCGATCATCATCGAGATCTCTTTGACCTCAGCTTCCGTATTTCCGCTAAATCCCACCTTTTCAAACTTAACGTTGCCTTTAGGACCCACAACGAATTTAGTAGGGATACCCCGTACGCCATAAGCGTCAATCACCCGAAACCGTGAAGAATCCTTTGCCTTCGGCTGATCCATTAACACATGAAAAGTATAGTCATTTGAAGCAATAAAATCAGCCACCTGTTTTTGCCGTTCCTCCGGCTTTGTCCTTTCCCAGGTGTTCACGAAGAGGAAGACTACATTGCTGTCATTTCTGTATTTTTCCACCGCTTTTTGCATTCCCGGGAAAGAAGCTTTGCAGGGGCCGCACCAGGTGGCCCAAAAATCAATAACCACCACCTTTCCTTTGAGCGCACTCAGAGAAACGGTATTGCCTTTTAAATCCGGCAGGGTGAAACGGCTGGCGGGTTTATTGATCATTTTTTTAGCCAGATCTTCTCTCATTTTGGCTTCGGCTTTTGCTTCCAATCCGGCGAGATAAGCGTCGTAACCCTCTGCCGACTTATTGACCTTTCGATAGGATTCTTTCAGGTAATCCCGCATCTTTTCTGAAACATGGCCGTTGGTATAAAATTTTTCCAATTGCTGCTGTGCAGCAGCATAATCTCCGGTTTCAATCAGGTACTTCACATACCGTTCATTCATCTCCGTGTTTTCACCCTCTGAATAATCTACCGCTTTCAGCTGATAGGCCAGCGCGTCTTTTACCTGGCCTTCTTTAAACCGGATAAGCCCGTAGGTGTCCGCGTACATTGCATAACTTTGCCGCATTCTTTCTTTCCAGTCTGCCTTTGTGAGATAACTAGGCTTCTCCTTTCCCGGGTTCTCCATAGATTGCTGTATCAACTGTAAAGACATTTTTGAAATACTGTCGGCAAAACTCAATTTCTCCCCTGATTCAGCGAGCGGCCACGCTATGGTATTATACAAACCGGCCTGCTGGATCGGGTTTTTGACTTCAGCAGCATAGGCAATAAACTTCTCATAGTCTCCCTGGCTGCCGTAGGACCTGGCTATCCGGGAGGCCATAAAAGACAAGATTCGTGCAGGAGCACTATGGAGACCAGAGGAAGCAAAGTGGCCTTTAAACTTATTATATATGGCCACCATGCTGTCTATTGTCTTTTGTTTATTGAAAGCCTGAACGCCTTCCATAAGTGCCATCATCCCCTCGGGAAATTTTTTGACACCTACCGCTATAACGGAATCCGCCTGCGCCTTCATTTTCATAGCGGAATAAAGCGTGTAAGCCGCATAGTAATCGCCATCTTTGATGCTGTCGCTGGAAAGTATTTTCTGTAGCTCATTTTGGATCTTGGCATAAGCTGAATCTTTTTTAACCGCTAACAGCATGTTGAGGTATCTATTGGTCCAATAACGTTTTATTGCCGGATGTTTCGTAATATCCTTCTTAATCAATGTCAAAGCAGTGTCGGGGTTCGCCTTCAGGTCAACCAGGTAGTTGCCCTGACCGGTATAAAAAAGGCTGGCGCCGGCTAATGCTCCGGGAACAGGTTCCCCGGAATTGTCATACACCGGAAAAACGTAACCCTTGTTCTCATTAATATCGACCTGCTGCCCTTCAAACTTCAACGCAAAGGCCTGTGCGCTGTCAGGCAAGTTAATAGCAGCGGTAAGCGTTTTTCCGGAATCCGAAAACGAAACCGCCCGCGCGTAGATTCTGTCTTTTACCGTATAATACAGGGTTAAGCGGGTAATCTTTGTGCCGGCCAACATGCTGCTGTCCAGTTGATATTGAATGCTGAACTGCTCTCCCGCCACCGGTAAGGCAGGTAGCGTAAGAGGTCCGACAGTAGTCGGTATTCCGGTGTGTGAACAGGCAGCAAAAAGGAGGCAAAGCACTGACAGGTAGAAGGGCTTTTTCATGGTATTAGGATTTATAAGATCTATTAAAGGTAGAAAATTTATTTATAAAATGAGCGGTAAAACCAATTCATCCCGAAGCGTACAGTTCGCTTCAGGAAAACCTTCTCGTTTTAACTGGTAAGAACGGCCAAAGATTTCTTGATCATATTATCAATAGCTTTTCCACTGTCCTTACTAAAACCGCCTGTCGTCCTATTGGCTACCACTGTGTTTACCGCCATGCACCGATGTCCCAAAAGCCGGCCCAATCCAAAAATAGCAGCAGTCTCCATTTCAAAATTGGTAATCCGCAAATTTTGATAACGAAAGGAAGTCAGTCTTTCGGGCAGGTCCGGAAAAACAATAGATTGGCGCAGTACCCTTCCCTGCGGCCCATAAAAGCCCGGACAGGTAGCAGTGATTCCATGCTGGTATCCTGCATTAACAAAGGCCGCCAACCAATCTGCGTCTCCCGCCGCGAAATACGGCAGAATACCCCGTTTGTTCAACTGGGTATGTTCGGTAAAGGCAGTAAGCAGATCCGCTTCTCGGGGAGATTGTACAAGCGGATAATACAACAGCAGGTTATCCAGGCCGATACCGTGCGATGAAGCCACCAGCCCATCTGTAGGGATGTCCGGCTGCAATCCGCCACAAGTGCCCATCCGGATAATATTTAAAGACGTAAATTCCGATTTCACTTGCTTTCTCACGAGATCGATATTGGCTAAGGCATCGAGCTCGGTTAAGGCGATATCAATATTATCCGGTCCTATGCCAGTTGACAAAACGGTAAACCTTTTGGTCCCGATTAGTCCGGTATGCCAGACAAACTCCCGGTGTGCAGACTGATATAAGAGCTGATCAAAATATTTTGATACCACCGGGACCCTCCCGGGATCGCCGACGGTAATAACCGTCTGAGCCAGTTCTTCGGGGCGCATGTCTAGGTGATAAACAGCGCCCCGTTCATTGAGCACAAGTTCTGAAGCTGCAATAGCTTGAGACATAAGCAGTTATTTAAAAGTAAAGATAGGTAAAAAATAAATCCGGGCGATGCACAAAGAATGGATAATTTTCCTATTTTTGCACCTTTCTACCAAAGGGAGTGCATTTACTTTCCGTATTCTTCCGCACATCCCACGTTAAAGGTCCCATGGCCGAGTGGCTAGGCAGAGGTCTGCAAAACCTTATACAGCGGTTCGAATCCGCTTGGGACCTCCTTATTCACTTGAGAACCAGCGTCTTAGGTCGATTGTATACAATTTATGTTACTGTTTACCGGATAGCAGGTCAAAGGAATGTGGTCCATGCCAGTCCGGTTTTCTCTCCGAATTTTAAATATCCATTATTTTTAGAATGCCGGCAAATCCTCCGGAATTTATAGAGCGGATGATTAAGAGGGTGGATGCCCTTCCGATTGCAACAGTCGTTTCGGGATTTTTCTGCCTATAAATCGAACTTATGAAGTCCGATTGTTCACCTGGAGACAAAATCTTCATGAAATGAAAATATCTTCTATCTGATGAAAATTTACATTATTGCCGAACAGGGAAAAACGCAAAGTACTTTCTGCTCCCAGTCATTTACTCCATATGAAAGCTTATCTGCTCCCCTGCTCGTTTCTGTGCCAGGACATCGAGCCATGTTTTATCCATTTGCAGAATGCGCGGATAACCTCCGGTCACTTGTGCGTCGCGCATCAAAACAATCAATTGCCCGCCTGATGTCAGTTGAACGGTTCCCGGCAATACGGGTACCGTTAAAATAGAGGGGGACTGATGTTTGATCCTTTCCTTTAAGCTAAAAGCCATCCGGTTGCTATCGGGAGAAATAGTAAAACGCTGCCCCAGTAAATGCCCTTTTTCTTTTTTGGAAAGAATCATCCATTCGGGCCCGGGAAAAACCGGCAAATCACTTTCCGTATAACGTTGCATCTCGAAACGCACAGCCGCAAACCCCGGCTCCTGCTCCTGCGTCAACTGGGGTAATACCGGAAGGGTTTCCCCTCCTTTCAAACGGGCTGCCTTTGTTATTCCCTCATACATACTCCGGCTGGACAAGATCTTTTCACTTTGAAACCCACCAGAAATGGCCAGGTATAAAAAATTGCCCCTGGTTACTTTTCCAATTTTCAAGACGGCCCCTTCCGCTGCCCCGACCGCCTCATTCAACCCTAACGGCCGGCCATTTAAAAACGCTTCTGCGCCGAGACCACAAACGGCTATCCTGCCCGGATGCGCAAAATACAGTTCCGGCCCCGTGAGCGTAATCTCCAGTACCGCCGCCGCTGCTTCATTTCCGACGAGTAAATTAGCCAGCCTGGCCGCATAAGTATCCATTACCCCGCTTTCCGGAACACCATATTTTCCGTATCCCGCACGACCCATATCCTGGATACTGGTTGCCGGACCACTCCTAATTACCTTCATCTGCATAACTTTCTCGTTTAAGCTGAAACCGGCCGCCATTTACCTTTTCGGTTATTTTCCGGTGTTCCTCAAGTGACACAGGGGTAAATCTGATTCTGTCTCCCGGACTGAACGGCGAAGGAGGATCCACGGCGGGGTCAAATATCCGTACCGGGCAGTTGCCGATGATACGCCAGCCGCCCGGAGAAGCAGCCGGATAGATCCCTGTCTGACTTCCGCCGATACCCACCGCTCCCTGTTGAATTCTTTTCCGGGGTACTTTCCTGCGGGGACAAAAAAGCTTTTCAGGCAGACCACCGAGATAAGGAAAGCCCGGAAGGAAGCCAAGGAAACAAACCCGGTACAATGGCGTTGAATGAAGCTTAGGGATCATCAGCGGATCCACCTTCGTCTCTGCCGCTATGTCCGCTATATCTACCCCGAAGCTTTGATCATAGCAGACCGGTAAGTAAAAAAGCCATTTTCGCCTTCGAACCGACGGTTGAAGTGAAGCAATTAAGGATTGTAAGTCGGATACTTCCTTATCAAAATTTTTAATTAAATCAACGTATTTTATTAATAACGTGTTATATGTGATTACTACTTCAACTATTTCTTTACATTTATTTTTTTCGATGTTACCCTTTACTGCAATTAACCAGCCCAATAACTTCTCATCGGGCTGTTCTTCTTTCCGACTGACCTGAATCGCATAGCGGCCCAACGGAGAAAAAACTATATTATCTGTTTTCATAACTAACTGATCATTATGCCTAAAGTCGGTAATACCTCATGTAAATAACAAAGTATATCCAGATTATTTTCCGTATCACTGTGTAAGCAGATGGTATCAAACTGCTGCTGTAAAACGCCGCCAGCCTCGAGCACAATTCTTTGCTTGCCAACCATGTCTACCACTTGCCTGAGTACCGCTTCCTTTTCCGTTAAGACGGCACCGGGCCGCGACCGCGGCGTAAGGCTAAAGTCCGCTTCATAAGTCCGGTCGGCAAAGCCCTCGGTCCATACCGGCAACACAGCTTCTGCCCGTTTTTTGACGACTGAATCCGGCGGAACAAACAACCGCAATTCAGCGTCTGTTTCGTAAACGGCCTGTATAACACTGGCGGCCTTTTCCTCATCCGATTTAATTTCATTATACAAGGCACCATGTGGCTTCACATGGTGCAAAAACCCGCCCTGCCTTAAGACCTCCCTGCGTACGTTTTCGATTTGTTGCCGGATCACCTCTTTTAACTCCCCGGCCTTCATCGGAAACGGGTTTCTACCAAAATGCGCTTTATCCGGGTATGAGGGGTGTGCGCCGATGTTTACCCGATGCCTTAGCGCCAGGGCAACCGTTCGGGCAATAGAAGCTTCATCACCAGCGTGTCCACCGCAAGCAATATTGCAGGAGGATATCAGCGGCATAATCTCTGCATCATGACCCGCTCCTTCTCCCATATCACAGTTGAGATCTATAAACAGCATAGCACAATAGCAGTGAATGTAAGCATTTAATCGCAAAAAAGGAATACAGGCAAATCTGACCGAGAACCGGCTGCTGCGAGTCACAAAAGTAATAACGATAAGCGGCGGCCTGCTATATGCGCCTTCTGAAAAGAAAAAGAGCGGAAAACGGGTCTCGAACCCGCGACCTTCAGCTTGGGAAGCTGACGCTCTACCAACTGAGCTATTTCCGCTTTATCCCCCAAAGGTAATCGTTTTTTTGAAATCCTGCGCCTACTGTAAACCCAATATTT
>CAYRJM010000046.1:19297-25793 GCA_964424665.1 uncultured Chitinophagaceae bacterium | reverse complement strand
TCTCCTAAGAAAGAAAATCGTGCAAATTTAGGGTTTAATTCTTTTTAAAAAAAGTAGAAGTTGGCTGTTTTTTTGGCAGGGGGAGACGGCGACGTCGTCCGGAGTACGGCACTTACCTCCTGTTTTCCCCCGCATTACCGCCATACCAGCGGGATCTGGGCCAGGCTCGTTTGCGGCTCCCTGTCCGGCGTCGGTAAAGTAACCTATAAATAAAATGGCGGAACGGCATAATTAACCTAAGCAGGTTCCTCACAGCTTTCTGAGCCATACCTCCTGCACCGAATGGTCGGGATCTTTTTTGAGGATCAATTTAGCGCGGTTTCGGGTGGGCAGAATGTTCTCTTCCAGGTTGGGCTGGTTGATGTCCCCCCATATCTGTGCAGCCATAGCCTTGCTTTCGGCTTCCGAGAAGTGAGAAAAGCGGTGAAAGTAAGACTTTGGGTTCTTAAAGGCCGTTTGCTTAAGCGTTTCGAAACGCTCAATATACCAGCACCGGATGGCCTCTGGCGCCGCATCCACATAGATGGAAAAATCAAAGAAATCCGATACAAAGACATCGGATTCTTTGCCCGTGGTTTTACCCCCCTGCAACACGTTGATGCCTTCCAGAATGACGATGTCCGGCTGTTCGATCCAGCGGGTCTGCTCTTCCTGAACGTCGTAATACAGGTGGGAATAAACAGGAGCCGGAACCCTGGGAAGCCCCGATTTCAGGTCCGCCAGAAACCGGATCAGCTTCCGCGCGTTGTAGCTTTCCGGAAACCCTTTACGGTTCATCAGGTTCTGCTTTTCTAAAACCCGGTTGGGATACAGAAAGCCGTCGGTGGTGACCAGTTCCACCCTGGGTTTTCCGGGCCACAGGCTTAGCAGGTGCTGCAATACCCGGGACGTCGTGCTTTTCCCTACGGCCACACTCCCGGCGATGCCAATAATAAAAGGCACTTTTTTGATCCGGGTATGTAGAAATTTATCGGTTACGGTATACAGTTCCTTACTCGCCTCTACATAAAACGTCAGCAGCCGGGATAAGGGCAGGTACACCTGCCGCACCTCCTGCAGCGTCAACGGCTCGTTGAGGGCTTTCAGTTTCTCAACATCCTTATTAAGCAGGTGGGTGATGTCATGGTCTTTTAACCGGGCCCATTCCTCCCGTTTAAAAATGAGGTAGGGGGAGTATTTTTTTGAATGCTGCATGGTTTTTTCGTTTAACGGTACGAGATGACCCTATTCGAATTGTTGCATTTTTACCAACCGGTAATAATACCCTCCCTTGTCGATCAGCGCGTTGTGTTTTCCGCGTTCTACGATCTTGCCCTGGTTGAGTACGATGATCTCATCGGCGTTCTGGATGGTGGACAGCCGATGGGCGATCACGATCGTCGTGCGGTTTTGCATCAGCTTGTCAATGGCCTCCTGGACGAAACGTTCGCTTTCGGTATCCAAAGACGAGGTGGCCTCATCGAGTATCAGGATAGGCGGGTTTTTCAGCACCGCCCTGGCAATGGTCAGCCGTTGCCGCTCCCCCCCGCTCAACAGGCTGCCGCGGTCACCGATGTTGGTGTCATACCCTTTCTCCTTCTGCGCGATAAAATCGTGGGCGTTGGCTACGCGGGCCGCTCTTTCCACTTGCTCCAGCGTCGCTTCCGGGGTGCCCAAGGCGATGTTGTTGAAAATGGTGTCGTTGAACAAAATGGGTTCCTGGGTGACAATGCCCATCAAGCCGCGCAAGTCACCAATCCGGTAATCTTTTATGTTGACGCCGTCAATGGTTATTTCCCCCTTTCCCACGTCATGAAACCTCGGCAGCAGGTCGGCGAGCGTAGACTTACCGGCACCGGAAGCGCCTACGATGGCGGTCATCTGTCCTTTTTGAATATGCAGGTTGATGTCATCGAGTATGCCTTTTTGGTGATAAGCGAAACTAACGTCCTTGAAGACGATGGCCTCTCGGAACTCAGCGATCGGCAGGGCGTCGGGTTTTTCCAGGATCTTTTCATCGGTGTCCAGGATGTGCTGGATACGCTCCATGCTGGCACGCCCTTTTTGGATGTTGTAGGCAGCGGTGGAAAAGGACTTCAGCGGCGCGATGATCTGGGAAAAAATAGCGATATACCCAATGAATATATCGGCGCTGACCAACGGCGGGTCTCCCAGCGCAAGACGCCCCCCGAAATACAGCACAATACAAAGGACGATAATACTCAGGAACTCCGACATGGGCGACGCCAGGTCGCGGCGGCGGTTGATGCTGTTTTTGATGTGATAAAGCGTTTCGTTTTCGTCCAGAAACCGGCTCTTCCTTTGCTTTTCCGCGTTGAAAGCTTTGACTACCCGCATGCCCGCCAGGGTTTCCTCCATCAGGGAAAGCAGGTCCCCCAGTTTGCTCTGCCCCGCTATAGACTTGCGCCGCAGGGATTTACTTACCCGTCCGATCACAAAACCGGTTATCGGCAGGAAGATCAATAAAAACAACGTCAGCTGCGGACTGAGCAGGACCAGAGCGATCACAAAAACGATGATGGTCACCGGCTCCCGGAAGACCGTCACAAGCACGCTGATGATGGAGACTTCTACTTCCTGAAGATCATTGGTCATCCTGCTGAGAATGTCGCCTTTGCGCTCTTCGGAAAAATACCCTACCGGCAACCTGAGTACCTTGGTGTAGAGGTCCGCCCGCATGTCATTGATGACGGAGTTGCGTATGGGGGAATTGATCCAGGAGCTGAGGTAAAGAAAAAGATTTTTGAGGAAAATCGCTGTAATAACCGTCAGGCAGATAAAGCCCAAGGCCTGTATTTTCCCCTGGTGGATGATGATCTGGGAGAGGTAGTAGTTAAAGGTATCGGCCACGGCTGCCGCGGAAAAAGAAAAAGCCGGCTTCACATAGATCAGGTCTGTTTTGCCGAAGATCAGCGATAAGAAGGGAATCAGCATGGTGAGGGAAACCAGGGAGAAGACAACGGAAAGCAGATTAAATATAAAATAGGCTATAATGGCTTTTGTATGCCGTTTTAAATATTTAAAAACTGGATACAGGCTTTTCATAAATTGCTTTGGCGTGAGGCGACTGAATAAAAAAGCGTAAATTTACAACATATTCAATCAAAACAGACATAGACTATGGAGGAGGGAAAGAGACAAAAACAAGTGGGGAGCCTTATCCAGCAGGAGCTGAGTACTATTTTCCAGTATCTTGGCCTCAATATGATAAACGGTGCTTTGGTATCTATTTCCACGGTGCGGATGACCCCGGATCTGTTGGAAGCCAGGATATACCTGAGTATTTATAAAGCGGAAGACGAAAAAGCGGTGATGGCCCATATCGAATCCAAGCAGGGCGAAATAAAACGGCAATTAGGCAACAAGCTCCGCCACCAGCTGCGGCGCATTCCCGTCCTGGTTTTTTACCTGGACGATACGCTGGATCATGTGTTTAAAATGGAAGAAGTATTTAAAAAGATCCATGAAGAAGAGACCCGGCGAAAAAAATAGCGGGCCGGCAGTATTTTTTAACACAACAAGTTCCTTATCTTGATCTGGCAATTTGCTTCACGATATATCCGCGCCAAAAAATCTACACAGGCGATCAACATCATCTCCTGGGTAAGTATGGGCGCTATAGCGGTAGGGGCCGCCGCGCTGATCATCGTACTGAGCGTTTTTAACGGTTTTGAAGGACTGGTCAAATCCCTGTATTCTTCTTTTTATCCGGAGCTGAAGGTATCACCTGTTTACGGGAAGAGCATGCTCGTACCGGCTTCCCGCCTGGACTCCCTGCGGGCGCTTGGGGGCGTAGCCCATGTTTCCCGCGCGTTGAAGGAAAAAGCGTTGCTTCAGTACAATGGAGAGAAAATGATCGTGGAGTTGAAAGGAGTGGACAGCGCCTTTGTCGACGTCACGGGGATCAAACAAAAAATGGTGCGCGGCTCCTTTGACGTGGGTACCCGTGAGGTTCCTAAAGCTGTTTTTGGCGTAGGCGTGGAGTCCATATTAGGCGTGGACGTCAAAAACGCCCTTTTACCGGTTGTGCTGTATCTGCCCAAAGCTACGGGGGGCGGCTTTATGCTTCCACAGCAGGCTTTTTACACCGGGCAACTCATACCGGCGGGCGCTTTCGCCATCCAGCAGGATTTCGACAACAAATATGTACTTACCAACCTGGGCTACCTGCAAGCCCTGATGGGCAAGCCGCCAAGCGAAATATCCGCCCTCGAACTGTCCTTGACACCGGAGGCGGATGTGGGAAGGCTTCAAAAAAGCGTGGAGCGCTTATTTCCCGCTGCGCACTTTAAAATCGAAACGCGCTATGAACAAAACCGGGCGCTGTACCTGGTGATGCAAACCGAAAAATGGGCGGTTTACGCCATACTGTGTTTTATCTTTGTTATTGCCGCCTTTAATATGGTCGGCGCCTTGTCCATGCTGGTTATCGAAAAGCGCAAAGACATCTCCATCCTCAAGGCCATGGGGGCCGGCGACAGCCTGATCCAACGGATCTTTTTAGCCGAAGGGCTGCTCATCTCTTTTATTGGCGCGGCCTTAGGCACGCTGTTCGCCCTCGTGATATGCCTGGGGCAGCAATACTTTGGGTGGGTCAAGCTGGGAGGCGGTACTTTCGTGGTGGATGCCTACCCGGTAGATATGCAATGGCTTGACTTCTTGCTGGTGTGGATCACCATTCTGGTGGTCTCGCTTTTGGCCGCCTGGTACCCCGCCCGCAAAGCCGCCCGTCAGCCGGTGAACCTGAAGGCGGAATAGCGAACGCCGGGGGGTGTTACAGGCCGGCTATTGCGGCCGATCTCATGGGAAAAGCCTATATTTGCAGGCACAACAATTCCATCAAAGGCGAAATGTAAAAATAATTTCTTTCAGAAAATCAGGATAACAGCCGCCACGCGGCCGGCTATCGTTTAACCTTCAACGAGAGAAATTATGCTTATTCTACAAAACATTTCCTACCGCCATCCCAACAAGGATGTATTGTTTAGCGACATCAACCTGACCGTAGGCCATCACGACAAGACTGCGTTAATTGGCAATAACGGGACAGGCAAATCCACATTGCTCAAAATCATCGCTGGCGAGCTGCCCGTGTCAAACGGACACCGAAACATCGATACTGAGCCCTACTATATGCCGCAAATTTTCGGGCAATACAATCATCTCACGATCGCACGGGCGTTGAAAATGGAGAAAAAACGCCATGCGTTGAAAGAAATTGTAAAGGGAAATGCGACGGAAGAAAATTATACGTTGCTCGCCGATGACTGGACCATTGAAGAGCGTTGCCTGGAGGCGCTACGGCACTGGCAGCTGACCGGTGTAGACCTGTCGCAAAAAATGGCAACACTGAGTGGCGGACAAAAAACAAAAGTTTTCCTGGCGGGGATTCGCCTTCATCGTCCCCGGTTGATATTGCTCGATGAGCCAAGTAATCATCTGGACCACTCCGGCAGGCAGCTTTTGTACGGCTTCATCCGGTCCACAAAAAGCGCGTTGGTGGTGGTCAGCCACGACAGAAAATTACTTTCCCTTTTGGATACGGTTTATGAATTAAGCCAGCACGGCATTAAAGTCTACGGCGGCAATTACGCCTTTTACAAAGCGCAAAAACAAGTGCAAAGCAATGCTTTGCGCCGGGATATTCAGGGCAAAGAAAAAGCGTTGCGGAAAGCCAGGGAAAAAAAGCGCGCAACATTAGAACGGCAACAAAAACTAGACAATCGGGGAAAAGGCAAACAAGAAAAGGCGGGAGTAGCCCGGATAATGATGAATGCTTTGCGCAGCAATGCTGAAAACAGTACCTCAAAACTCAAAAATGTGCACACCGAAAAGATCGGCGGCCTGTCGCAGGAATTGCAACAACTCCGTTCTTCGTTGCCCGACATGGACAAGATGAGATTCGGGTTTGACAATTCCGCCTTACACAAGGGGAAAATTTTGTTCAAGGCGACAAACATCAATTTTACGTATGGCCCACGGCCGCTTTGGGAAAACAACTTGAACTTGCAGATCAGCAGTGGCGAACGCCTGGCATTGAAAGGGCGGAATGGGTCGGGAAAAACAACATTGATAAAACTCCTTTTAGGGCACCTCACACCGAAGACAGGGACAATTTACCGGGCCGAGAACCAGTCGTTTTACATTGACCAGGATTATTCCCTGCTCAACGACAAGCTGAAAGTGTACCAACAAGTCCAACAGTTCAACGCAACCGCATTGCAGGAACACGAGATTAAAATCCGGTTGAACCGCTTTTTGTTTACAAAAGAAGATTGGCACAAGTCCTGCAAGACGTTGAGCGGTGGCGAAAGAATGCGTTTATTGCTTTGTTGTTTAACCGCGCGCAGTAAGTCGCCCGACCTGATTATCGTTGACGAGCCGACCAACAATTTAGACATTCAGAATATTGAAATATTGACTACCGCCATGAACGAATATCAGGGTACTTTGGTCGTCGTGTCGCACGATGAAACATTTTTGGAACAAATAAACA
>CAYRJM010000046.1:0-19197 GCA_964424665.1 uncultured Chitinophagaceae bacterium | reverse complement strand
CAGGGTACTTTGGTCGTCGTGTCGCACGATGAAACATTTTTGGAACAAATAAACACAGAGCGGACAATAGCACTCTGACACCGTTTAAATCACCAGATCGTATATTATATAGTCATCATATATTGAATCCGGCAGCGGAAAGGCTGCTTTTACTTCAGCAAAGCAAAAAAAATCAATGGCCGCTGTTTTTCTTTCAAAAGCACCGCGTCAATCGATACGATCCGTATGGCCGTCTGGCCAGACAGCCGCTTTCCTTTCCCGGTTTAGCGGAAGCCGAAGTACTGCGTGCAGCCTTAAACCCGCCACCAAGGATGCCGGGAGTGGCTGCGTCATTTCACAACAGCTTACCGGCAGGCCTATGCGCCGACGCCTGCATGAAAAAAATCGTTCTGAATGGCCGTTCCGTCAGTTGAAATTAGTGTTTTTCACGGCTAAATATTATCTTGGCGACTTGTTGGCGGACGGCAAGCCCGGCCAGTATTCAAACGGGGAAAGGTCCGCCGAAACGAAGTAGGATAAATCGCTATCACAGGGAATGGTCCCATGCGGCCTTCTATTCGGCCATTAAAAACAGAAAGAAAGGAATGCGCCCAAATAATAAAACCCGAACGGCCTATTGTGATCACCGGCAACCAACATACAAAATCATGAAACACTACACCATCTTAGCCCTCTTGGCAGTTTCAGCAGTTCTGCTGAAAAGCTGTTCCAACGCCAATGGAGAATCCGAAAATACCCGCCCCAACATTGTGTTGATCATGGCCGACGACCTGGGGTACTCTGACCTGGGGTGTTATGGCGGAGAGATTCAAACGCCCAATATTGACTGGCTGGCCAAAAACGGGCTGCGCTTTACGCAGTTTTATAACACCTCCCGCTGCTGCCCTACCCGCGCTTCTTTGTTAACCGGTCTATATAACCAACAGGCCGGCATCGGCAACATGACGATCGATGAACACCTTCCCGGTTACCGGGGACACCTCACAAAGAACACGGTTACCCTAGCAGAACTTCTCAAGAAAGCCGGTTATCATACGGCGATGGCCGGTAAATGGCATGTATCGAATACGCCGACGCAGCCTACCAAAGCGGCACAGCTGGACTGGCTAAACCACCAGGCTTTTCACCCCTACTTCTCCCCGGTGGAACAGTATCCCACCAACAAAGGGTTCGAAAAGTTTTACGGTACGATCTGGGGAGTGGTAGATTATTTCGATCCCTTCAGCCTGGTTTATGGAACCCAGCCGGTTAAAAATGTTCCCGAGGACTATTACCATACCGATGCGATCAATGACTCGGCGGCCGCCTTCATCCGGCAGTTCAGCAAAGACGATCAACCCTTTTTCGTCTATGTGGCCGAGAACGCGCCCCACTGGCCGGTAATGGCTTTGCCGGAAGATATCGCCAAATATAAAGACACCTATAAAGCCGGCTGGGAGGCCGTCCGCGAGGCGCGTTACCAAAAGATGGTCGACCTGGGCCTTGTCGACCCCGCGACCACGAAGCTCTCTGGCCGCTGGCATCCGAAACTGACCTGGGCAAATAACCCTGATTCGGCCTGGGACGCCCGGGTGATGGCGGTACACGCGGCGATGGTGGACCGCATGGATCAGGGAATAGGCCGGATCATCGAAGCCTTAAAAGAAACCGGCGAACTGGATAATACGCTTATTTTGTTTTTAAGCGACAACGGCGCCAGCCCGGAGATATGCGCCAACTTCGGTCCGGGCTTCGACCGCCCGGGAGAGACCCGCGAAGGAGAAAAAATCGTTTATGCCAAAAACAAAGCCGTAATGCCAGGTCCGGAAAACGTGTATGCCTCTATCGGACCCCGGTGGGCCAATGTCGCCAATACGCCCTATCGTTACTGGAAAGCCTGGTCTTACGAAGGGGGGGTGCGTACGCCTATGATCGCTTTCTGGCCCGAGGGCATAACGGCAAAAAAAGGCAGCGTCGTCCAGGACGTCGTAGGCCATGTGATGGACTTTATGCCGACCTTTATTCAACTTGCCGATGCCCGCTACCCTAAAGAATATAAGGGAAACGAGATCACCCCCATGGAAGGCATCAGCCTGGTGCCGGCCTTTAAAGGAGAAAAGACCGAAGCGCGAACCCTGTTCAACGCGCATCATGGCGGAAGATATGTACGAACCGGTCATTTGAAGATGGTTTCGCGGAACGGGGATACCACCTGGTCGTTATACGACCTGCAAAAGGATGGATCTGAAACGAATAACATCGTTAAACAACACCCGCAGCAGAAAAAAACCATGGATAGCTTATGGCGGGCCTGGGCGGACAAGGTGCATGTTTTCCCCAAGCCGGGGAAAACGAGGTTTTGACCTTGCGGCGGCATTAGATTTTCTATACCTTAGTACGCCATTTAAGCCTTGAAAAGACCAACCCTGAAACGAAGTAGGACAAGTCTTCCGTCACCCAGGGGAATGATTACGGGCGGAGTTCCGTCCGGCCATTAAAAAGACAAAAAAATAAACGGATGAATACAAAACAGTTATCTGACGATCGCAGAAATTTTTTGAAAAAGACAGCCGGCTTAGGCGCTTTAACAGCGCTGGGCGGCCTCCTTCCCGACAGCGCCGCGGCGGCCCTGCGTGACAAAGAACCGGTTTATCCCGAGAAAGGGCATGTTTTTCTTTGTCCGCCCTACCTGCAGAATCCGCGTCCTACCGCCATGACCTTGCGGTGGATCAATAACTGGCCTTCATATGGCTGGGTCGAATTCGGAGAAACCCCGTCGCTGGGCCATAAGGCGCAAAGTGTAACTGACGGGCTGGTAGACGCCTATAACAGAGTAAACAAAGTAACGCTGCATGCTCTTAAACCCGGCACGACCTACTACTATAGAGTGGTTTCCAAAGCCATCAGCAGTTTTAAACCCTATCATCTGGAATATGGGAAGACCATAGCTACGGAAGTCAAAAGTTTTGTCACGCCGGCCAGGCATCCCGACCGCTTTACGATGCTGATCATGAATGACATCCATGACCGTCCCCACTCCATCCCGCTTTTGATGGGGCTGAATAAACAAGAGCCCTTCGATATGGTCTTTTTTAACGGCGACATGTTTAACTATCAAACCGATGAGCAACAGATCATCGACCACATGCTGGCGCCTTGTATAGAAAGCTTTGCCGGAGAACGCCCCTTTATGTACGTCCGGGGAAATCATGAAACGCGCGGCAAATACCGGCGTGAATTACCCCAATATTTTACCAATCCCGAAGAAAGGCATTATTTTTCCTATGCTGCCGGGCCCGTACATTTTATCGTCCTGGACACGGGAGAAGACAAAGAAGATGACCATCCCGTCTACGCCGGTCTCGTAGACTTCGATGGTTACCGGGAAGAGCAGGCCCGCTGGCTCGAACAGGAAATGCAAACCGCCGCCTATAAAAAAGCGGCCTTCCGGGTGGTGTTGATGCACATACCCGCTTTTTACTCCGGGGACTGGCACGGTACGATGCACTGCCGCAAGCTCTTCGCGCCATTGTTTGATCGTTATAAGGTAGACCTCTGTATTCACGGCCACACCCACCGGTACGGCGTTCATCCGCCGGTAGCGGGGAAACACGACTACCCCATTATTATCGGAGGCGGCCCCAAGGAAGGAGACCGGACCATTATCAGGCTGCAAGCCGATAAAAAACAGCTGAGGATCAACATGCTGGACGACAGCGGCAAAGAAGTGGGTAAATATGTGCTGTAGAATTCACTACCTTTGTAGCAAAAGAAAGGGAAGGAAGTGAACATCCGGCCGATGTACTTGTTACCATTTCTGACAGTATAAATTTGAAAAACCATTTGCATGATACGCATCAGTGACAAAGCAAAAGAAAGGGTATTAGCGCTGCGCAACGAAGACGGTCTGGGAGCGGATTATTTCCTCCGGGTTTCCGTAGTCGGCGGGGGCTGCTCCGGGCTCAGCTATAAAATGGATTTTGACAATAAAAGCCAGCCCGAAGACCAGGTATTTGAGGATAAAGGCATGAAACTGGTCACCGATCTGAAAAGCCTGCTGTACCTCTATGATACCGTATTAGAATTTTCTGACGGGCTTAATGGCAAAGGATTTTATTTTAACAACCCCAATGCCAGCAGAACCTGTAGCTGCGGAGAAAGCTTTGCCGTTTAAAACCGGCAGGAGACCTTAATCCTCCTCCTCGTCTTCGTCGGGCTCCAGCTTAAAATCTTCTATGAACTTGGTGGTAAACTTACCACTGCGAAAGCGCTCATCCTTCATCACCTGTTTATGAAACGGGATCGTTGTTTTCACGCCGTCGATAATGTATTCGCTTAACGCCCGTTCCATTGTCTGGATAGCCTCTTCGCGGGTTTGGGCCACGGCGATAAGCTTCGACAAGAGAGAATCGTAGTAGGGCGGGATAACATAGCCGGCGTAAATATGAGAGTCGACACGGACCCCATGTCCCCCCGGCGTGTGCAGGGTGGTGATCTTCCCGGGCGACGGCCGGAAGTCGTGATAGGGATCTTCGGCATTGATCCGGCACTCTATGGAGTGCATGGTAGGCTCATAATTTTTCCCGCTGATGGCGATGCCCGCGGCGATTTTAATCTGCTCCTTGATCAGGTCGAAGTTGATCACTTCTTCGGTAACCCCGTGTTCCACCTGTATCCGGGTATTCATTTCCATAAAATAAAAATCCCGGTTTTTATCTACCAGGAACTCTACGGTACCTACGCCCTCGTAATTGATGGCTTCCGCCGCTTTTATGGCCGCTTCTCCCATTGCTTTACGCAGCTTGGCCGTCATAAAGGGGGAAGGGGATTCTTCGATCAGCTTCTGATGCCGGCGCTGGATGGAGCAGTCCCGTTCACTCATGTGGCATGCTTTACCATATTGATCGCCGGCGATCTGAAACTCAATATGGTGGGGCTCTTCCACAAATTTTTCCATGTAAATCCCATCATTGCCAAACGAAGCGCGGGCTTCCACCTGCGCGGCCTGGAAATGATGTTCAAGCTCTTCTTCGTTCCAGACCACGCGCATCCCTTTTCCGCCGCCGCCGGCCGTAGCCTTCAGCATCACGGGATAGCCTACCTTCTTGGCCAGCTTCATGGCCTGTTCCGAATTTTCCAGGAGCCCTTCCGACCCGGGGACTACGGGAACACCGGCGGCGATCATCGTTTCTTTGGCGGTAATTTTATCTCCCATCTTACGGATCATCTCCGCGCTGGGCCCGATGAATTTCACCCCATGCTCCGTACATATTTCCGCAAAGCGGGCGTTTTCCGCCAGGAAGCCATAACCGGGATGGATCGCATCTGCATTGGTGATCTCCGCGGCGGCCATAATGCGGGGAATGTTCAGGTACGACTCACTGCCGGCGGGCGGACCGATACAGACGGTTTCATCGGCGAACTTCACATGCAGGCTGTCGATATCGGCAGTAGAATGTATGGCTACCGTCTTAATGCCCATTTCTTTACAGGTACGAATGATGCGCAAGGCAATTTCTCCCCTGTTGGCTATCAATATTTTTTTAAACATATCGAGATTCCTTTCCCTTGATTTATGGTTCTACCAGGAATAATGGTTGATCATATTCTACCGGCGATGCATCGTCTACCAGAATTTTCACAATTCTGCCGCTTATTTCACTTTCCACCTCGTTGAACAGCTTCATGGCTTCGATGATACAAACGACTTTTCCGGGGGCTACGTCATCGCCCACATTTACAAATACCGGTTTGTCCGGCGAAGGGCTGCGGTAGAACGTGCCGATCATGGGGGATTTTATCGTAATGAGGTTGCTTTCTTCTGTTTTTGTTTCCGGAGCGGGTTTTTCCGCAGGTGCAGGCGCCGGTTGCGCGGGAGCTGCAGGCGCAGCCGTTACGGGGTACGGCATGGCCGGGTTAACAACGGGCATAGTCGCGGGAACAGCAGGCAGGGTGGCCTGGTCCTCGGGTTTTTGTTCCTTCTTTATGGTAATTTTGAAATTCTCCTGTTCAATGTGTAATTCGGTTAAATTGGATTTGTTGATTAATTTAACGAGTTCCTGGATTTGTTTAAATTCCATAATATTATTTTTTGATAGGATAGAAACGAGCAATGAAGCTACATAAAAGTTTTGATAATGGGCTTCATAACTCCCAATTTCATGGTTATTTCACGCGCTCAACATACTCGCCGGTCTGGCTGTTGATGCGGATGACTTCATCGGTATTGATGAACAAAGGCACCTTGACGGTAGCGCCGGTTTCCACGGTAGCCGGTTTAAGGGTGCGGGTGGCCGTGTCGCCTTTAAGTCCCGGCTCGGTGTAAGTAACCTTCAGTTCAATTTTGTCCGGCAATTCCGCGCTCATGGGTTCGTCGGTTTCCGTATTGATGAGGATAAAGCACTCTTGCCCTTCCTTATAGAACTCCGGGCTGCCCACCTTGCTTTCCGGCATGGCAAATTGTTCGTAAGTTTCGGTGCTCATGAAATTGAACCCGAGGTCGTCTTTATATAAAAACTGGAACGGTCTCTTTTCGACACGCACCGGGAAAATCGTTTCCCCGGAGTTCCAGGTATGTTCGAGGCTTTTGCCGGATTCGATACTTTTGAGTTTGGCCCATACCTTCGCTGCCGCTCTTGCCGTTTTGTTCTGGCCAAAATCCACTACCTGGTATAACTCGTTGTTTAACTTGAGGATAAGCCCCATACGCATGTCTGATGTTGATGCCATAGAAGATTTTTTTCTTAAGAAAACATTAAAATAGAACGCAAAAGTATAACATTGTGGGAAATTGCAATAATTCCCCTCAAAAAAGTAAAATTTCAGGAGCAGGTGAGGTAAATTTTCTTACTTTTGTGCCATTGATAATTATTTCAACTAAACTTTTTACTCATGCTCAAGACCTGTTCCAAGTGTAAGTCACAGGAGATCGCAGATAAAACCGCGGGATTATTTTTCCTGCTGACAGCTATTTTGGCTGTAATTGGCACGGTATTGTTATTCTTTGCCTGGGGATGGGCTTTTTTAGTCATTACCGCTATGCTGACTTGCGTAGTATTGGCCGTTGACCTTCCCCACAGGAAATACAAGTGTAAAAATTGCGGAAACGAATGGAAAGAGGATTATTCCCCTTCCGGAGAAGTAAACCCTTTGCCGGCTGACTGATCCTCTCCTAAAAACTATTTTCATGAAACGTCTTTTTTTGGTTTTTGCTTTGATCGGCATGATAAGCGCGCCCATGTTCGTGCAGGCGCAGACCAGCGCGAATTATAAACCTAAATACCTGCGGTTTCCCGAGATACCGCCTTTCGCTTTTACGGCCGTAGGCGGGCAGACGTTTACCAACAAAGACTTAAAGGAAGGTCATCCTACCATGATCTTTTTATTTAGCGTAGACTGCTCCCATTGTCAGCATGAGACCAGGAAAATAACCGAGAACATCAAAGAATTCAAGGGCGCCCAGATCCTGATGATCACGCCTTTCCGTTACAACGACATGTATGCGTATTACCGGGGATTTGGCATACAGCAATATCCCGATGTCATCACCATGGGCAGCGACTCTACGCGGAAGCTGAACATGTTCTACGAGCAGCGTTACTATCCCGGCATTTATATCTACAACAAACAAGGAAAGATCGTTTATCATAACGAAGGCTCTATTTCCATCGACACCCTGGTTCATTATCTGAAACCGTAAGCCTTCATTCTTCGCTGCGGCGCGGGTGTAATATTGTTAAATCTTGTTATTTACCGCGTAAAAACCGCTTTATTGCCCTAACTTTGTGCTATACCATATTTATAATTTTAAAATAGCATATTACGATGAAAGTTACTGTAGTTGGAGCCGGAAATGTTGGCTCTACCTGTGCAAATGTACTTGCGCAAAAAGATTTTTTAGAAGAAGTGGTTTTACTGGATATTAAAGAAGGCGTTTCGGAAGGAAAGGCGCTTGATATGTATGAAAGTGCGGCCATTAATTATTTCAGCACACGCCTTACCGGGGCTACCAACGATTACGCCAAGACCGCCAACAGCGATGTAGTCGTTATCACTTCGGGCATTCCCCGCAAGCCGGGTATGAGCCGTGATGACCTGATCTCCACCAATGCTTCCATCGTAAAATCCGTTACCGAGAATATAGTAAAACACTCCCCCGACGCCATCATCGTGATCGTAGCCAATCCGCTCGACGTGATGACTTATTGCGCTTACCTTACTTCAAAGCTGGACCACAGCCGGGTATTCGGCATGGCCGGCATCCTGGATACCGCCCGTTACAAAGCCTTCCTGGCAGAGGAGATAGGCGGTTCGCCCAAAGACATCCAGGCAGTGCTCATGGGCGGCCATGGCGACACCATGGTTCCCCTGCCGCGCTACACTACGGTAGCGGGCATACCGGTTACCGAGCTGGTCGCTGAAGATAAGCTCAATGCCATTATCGAAAGAACAAAAAAAGGAGGCGGAGAGATCGTCAACCTGCTGGGCACATCCGCCTGGTATGCGCCCGGCGCCGCCGCCGCCCAGATGGTGGAAGCCATCTGCAAGAACGAAAAACGCATCTTCCCCTGCTGCGCCTGGCTGACCGGCGAATATGGGTTTGAAAAAATATACCTTGGCGTTCCTGTCGTACTCGGCAGAAACGGTATAGAGCAGATCATCGAGTTGGATTTAAATGAGGAAGAAAAAGCATTGCTGGACGCTTCGGCGACACACGTTCGCGAAGTTATGGGCGTGCTGGATAATATGGACGTGCTGGCCTGAGGCACAAAACCCGCAAATACTAAAACCGGACCGGCTTTGCAACAGGCCGGTCCGGTTTATTTTAAAGCGGTTCGTAGCGAAGGGCTCTGAAGTAAGTCGTCGCCCATGCGCCTTACAAGAAAGGCGCGCTCCTTCCCCGCGTACTCCCTCCTTCCCCGCGCGCTTGCCGTTGTTGAGTGGCACTCCGTCATTGGCGGAGCGAGGCGAGGGCCGAAAAAATTATTCCTCTTTTAAAAACGGATAGCGGTAATCGGTTACCGGTACGAAAGTTTCCTTGATGGTTCGGGCGCTCACCCAGCGATAAAGATTCATCATAGATCCTGCTTTGTCGTTGGTCCCTGAAGCGCGCGCGCCACCGAAGGGCTGCTGACCGACTACCGCGCCGGTAGGCTTGTCATTGATGTAAAAGTTCCCGGCACTGTTCTCCAGTCGTTTTGTACTCGCTTCAATGACCGCCCGGTCTTTGGCGAAGATAGCGCCCGTCAGCGCGTAGCCGGAAGTCGTGTCGACCAGCTCCAGGGTTTCCGCCCACTGGTCTTCCGGGTAAACATAAAGCGTCAGCACCGGACCGAATATTTCTTCTTTCATCGTCAAAAAGTCAGGTTGAGCGGCCTCCACGACCGTCGGCTCAATAAAATACCCTTTGGATTTATCGCAACCGCCTCCGACAAGTAGCTTAGCCTCCTTGCTGTCTTTGACTTGCTGGATATAACCGCTTATTTTATCGAACGCCCTTTCATCAATAACAGCCGTGATAAAATGACCAAAGTCTTCCGGCCCGCCCATACGCATGGTCTTCACTTCCGCTATAAGCTTTTCTTTGATCTCCGCTGCCAGGTTCGCCGGCAGGTAAGCGCGGGAAGCCGCCGAACATTTCTGTCCCTGGAATTCAAAGGCGCCGCGGGCCAGGTTGGCTACCACCTCATCGACGTTGGCGCTTTTGTGAACAGCCACAAAATCTTTACCGCCGGTCTCGCCTACAATACGCGGATAACTCTTATAGGTATTGATGTTATTGCCGATTTCTTTCCACAGCTGTTTGAACGTAGCGGTGGAGCCCGTGAAATGCAGTCCCGCGAAGTCGGGATGCGCCAGGCAACTTTCCCCAAATTCCGGTCCTTCGGTAAACACCATGTTGACCACCCCATCCGGCAATCCCGCTTCTTTCATGATCTGCATAAAGAAATGCGCCGAATAAATTTGGGTATCCGAAGGTTTCCAGACCACCACGTTGCCGCACATGGCCGGGGCCATCGCCAGGTTGGCTCCTATCGCGCTAAAGTTAAACGGCGTGATCGCCGCGACAAAGCCTTCCAGCGGCCGGTATTCCAGCCGGTTGTTAACCCCTTTAGGCGACAGGGGTTGCTGCGCGTAGAGGTCACTCAGGAAATGTACATTGAAACGCAAGAAATCCGCCAGTTCACAAACCGCGTCAATCTCCGCCTGAAAAACATTCTTACTTTGTCCCAGCATAGTGGCGGCGTTGCTGAGCGCCCGGTATTTGGTGGTGAGCAGGTCGGCCGCCTTTAAAAAGACGGAAGCGCGATGTTCCCAACTGGTGGCGGCCCATGCGTCGCGTGCCTGCAAGGCCGAAGCTATCGCCTCCCGGATATGTGTTTTATCCCCTTTGGAAAAGTGTCCCAGGGTATGAGACAGCTCATGCGGCGGATGAATAGCCACTTTTTCGTCCGTAAAAATTTCTTTTCCGCCAATGATCATCGGAATGGCGGTTTCTTGTTTTTTAAGTTCGGTCAGTTTGTCTTTTAACTCGGCCCGTTCGGGGGTGCCGGGCGCAAAACTCTTCACCGGTTCATTTTCCGGCTGAGGAAAATAAAAATAAGCGTTGTTCATCGAATATTAGGTTTTGGAATTAAATAACAACCCACAAAATTACAATTTTTAAGCGGAAGTCCCTTTAGTATCTTAACAGCGTCTGCATTTTTTCCTCCAGCCGGCTGAGGGCGAGAAATTGCTGCTCAAGCGGCCGGGCGAAAGGCACCGGCGTGTCCAGGCTGGCGCAGCGCACGACGGGCCCGTCCAGGTACTGAAAACAATGCTCTCCGATCCAGGCGGCGATTTCTCCGCCTATTCCGCCCGTTAAGGTGTCCTCATGCAAAACCAGCACTTTGCCGGTACGCCGCACGGTTTCCCGTATGGCGGGGTAATCCAGCGGCAGCAGGGTACGCAGGTCCAGGACAGCGACAGAATATTCGGGGTGCCGCGCTGCGAAGGCCACCGCCCATTCAACGCCGAGACCATAGGTAATAATACTCACCTCCTCTCCCTGTTGAACCGTTCGGGCTTTGCCGATCGGGCAGGTATAAAAAGCTTCGGGCACTTTCCCGCTCAGGCTTCTGTAAAGCGCTTTATGTTCAAAAAACAAAACCGGGTTGGGGTCCGCTATGGCGGCGAGCAGCAGCCCTTTCGCCTCATAAGGGGTGGCCGGATACACGACCTTTAACCCCGGGGTGTGTACAAACCACGCTTCATTGGTTTGCGAATGAAACGGGCCGGCGCCCACGCTGCCGCCGGTGGGCATACGTATGACCACGTCAGCCGGCTGGGCCCACCGGTAATAGATCTTTGCCAGGTTGTTGACCAGCTGGTTGAAGCCACAACTTATAAAGTCGGCAAACTGCATTTCCACCATGCTCTTATACCCGGCTATGGACAGCCCCAGCGCCGCCCCCAGCACAGCGCTTTCACAAATAGGCGTATTGCGCACGCGGGCCTTCCCGTATCTTTCAACGAAACCTTTAGTTACTTTAAACGCGCCGCCGTATTCCGCTATGTCCTGCCCCATCAAAATCAGGTTACCATAACGCTGCATCGCCAGGTCAAGCGCGCCGGAAACCGCGTTAATAAATCGTGTTTCAGGGGCTTCGCCCCCCTTATCGTCGACCTCGTCAACCTCGTCCGGCGCTGCCGGCGCCGGCGCGTAGACGTCCTTTAATTCGCCGTGAACGGATACCCGTGTGGGCGGGGCCTTCAGTCCCGGTTGGATCGCCCGGTCAATCTGCGCTTTCAATTCCCCGGCGATGGCCGCCTGCTGGTCATCCGTTAACTTGTTTTGCCCGCGAAGCTTTAAGGCGAACTGCTGAACCGGGTCTTTTTGTTGCCACGCCTGAAAAAGATGCGGCGGAACGTAGCTGGTCCCACTGGCTTCTTCATGGCCGCGCATGCGAAAGGTCATGCATTCTATCAAAACAGGCTGCCCGGTGTCAATCGCCTTTTGCCGGGCTTTCCTCAGGGTATCGTATACTTCGGTCACGTCATTGCCGTCAATAGTAAAACCCGCTATGCCGTAACCCGCCGCCCGGTCGGACAGTTGCCTGCAAGCGTATTGCTCCCTTACCGGTGTACTTAATCCATAGCCGTTATTCTCGATCAAAAAGATCACCGGCAGCCCCCAGACGGAAGCCAGGTTGAGCGCTTCATGAAATTCTCCTTCACTCGTTCCGCCTTCCCCTGTAAAGGCCAATACCGCCTTATCCTTCCCGCCGAGTTTATAGGCCAGCGCTATCCCGCCGGCAACGGACAGCTGGGGCCCCAGATGAGAGATCATACCACAGATGTGAAAAGAGCGGCTGCCGAAATGAAAAGAACGTTCCCGGCCTTTGCTGTAGCCGTCCCGCCACCCCTGCCATTGTTTGAACAACCGCTCCAGGGGCACGCCCCTGGTAGTAAATACCCCCAGGTTGCGATGCATGGGCAGTATCCACTCTTCCGGCTGCATCGCCAGGGTAGCCCCGACGGCTATGGCTTCCTGGCCTATGCCGCTGAACCATTTGGATATTTTTCCCTGCCGGAGCAGATGCAACATCTTCTCCTCTATCATCCTGGGGTACAACAGCTTTCGATAGACCTCGACGAGTTGGTCCTGTTCCATCATTGTACTAAGGTAGAGAAATTATAGAGAACGCCCGCCGGGTCTTTTTTTGTAAATCTAATGTTAACGCCGCCTTAAACGAACGTTTAAATCAAACACTTGTTTAATTTTGCATTTCTCCACCAAAATCTCTTGTTGAAATGGAATTAAACGAACGACAATCGGATATTCTTGGCGCGGCCGAAGTACTTTTTGCCACTAAGGGTTTCGTCGGTACTTCCGTACGGGATATCGCCGCCAAGGCCGGGGTAAACGTAGCGATGATCTCCTATTACTTTGGGTCCAAAGAGAAATTACTGCAGACCTTATTGCTGAACCGCACCAAACAATCCCGTGCGATTTTAAGCAACTTAAAACAGGACGCCAACATGGATCCCAGGGAAAAGATCAAGCGCATCATCGATTTCTATGTGGACCAGTTGCTCAGGAACAGGCGGTTCCATACCATCATGAGCCGGCAGATGTCGCTCGTTCAGGATGAAGAGATCAAACAGCTTTTAATTGATATTAAAAGGGCCAATATTGCCACCATACAGGACATCATTAAAGAGGGCCAGCGGAAAAAAGTGTTCCGTAAAGTAGACATCACCCTTACGATCGGTTCTTTGATCGGCACCATTTACCAGGTAAGCATGTCCAAGCCCTTTTATGAACAAATGCTGCGCATGCATTATACCGATGAAGAGGATTATTTTAAAAAGTTAAACCCCAAGTTAAAAACGCATTTAAAATCACTGATGTTAAATCATTTAGAACTAAAAGATTAAAACTTCAAGATGTTGAAACTAAAAAATACGGTAGTAACCCTGCTGTTGCTGTCGATGACCATAGCCGCGGCGGCGCAGGACAGCCTGCACCTGAGCTTAAAAGAGGCTGTGCAGACAGGCGTTGACAGCAGCAAGAAACTGATGCTTGCCGAAGCGAAAGTGCAGGAGGCGATCAACCAGCTGGCGCAGGCCAAAGACCGCCAGTTGCCCACCGCCAAGGCCAGCCTGACGGGCAGCGAGGCCGTTATTCTGACCCGCACCTTACAGATCGAAGACTTGATGAAAAAACCCTTACATCTTCCGGCAACCTCTACGATGTACATCGGCACCTTAAGCGTCAATGAAGCCATTTTCGCCGGAAATAAAATGCGTTACGCGAAGACCTCCGCCCGGCTGTTGCAAAAAGTGGCCGAGCTGGAAAAAGCCCACGATAAAGAGGGGGTCATCTTATCGATCATTCACGCCTACGTCAACTTATATGAAATCGATCAAAACGTAAAGATCATCCGGAAGAATATCGCGGACGTGCAAGGCCGGCTGGAGGAAACCATTCAGTTCAAGGAACAGGGACTGGCCACGCTCAACGATGTCCTTCGTTTCAGGCTCGAAAAGTCCCGGGCCCGGTTAACGTTAATAGACCTGCAAAACAATCGTACGGTAGCCAATTACGCGCTGACCACTCTACTCGGGCTGCCGGAAGGCACGGTCCTGCGGGTCGACAGCGTCGGGCAGCAGCGGGCCGGCGTCCGGGACCTGGATTATTTTATCAGTGAGGCCTTACAGAAAAGAAAGGACATGAAGGTATTTGCCGTACAGGGACAGCTCAACGAAACGCATATCAAAAGCCTGAAGGCGGACAAGCTTCCTGTTTTAGGGGCGGGCATCAACACCTATTACGTGAACCCCAGCGGCAGCTTCTTTCCGCCCAAACACAATTATCTTGTTCCCGTTACGATCGGGCTCAACCTGAGCTGGGATATCAGCAGCCTGTATACCACCAAAAACAAAGTATCGGCAGCCCGCATTCAGCAATATAAGATCGACGTCTCCCGGGCCGCGACAGCGGATAACATCCGCATCGCCGTCAATAAAGACTATCACGCCTACCTGCAATCCCTGCAGCATATCAACGTATTGCAAACCGCCGTGGAGCAGGCCAGGGAAAATGACCGCATTATGGAATTAAAATATCAAAATCAACTGGCTACCACGACCGACCGCATCGACGCCCAGACCATGCTCTACAAGTCCATGGTCGACCTGGCGGTGGCCCGGGCGGACGCGGCGATGTCCTGGTATCAATTACTCCGGTCCACCGGAAAATTAAACACAATTTTCTAACGCATTTATTATAAAGATCATGGCAAAAGAAGTAAAAAAAAGAAAACCGGCTTATAAAAGAATACTCCCTGTTATACTGATCGTGATCGTGATCGGCGGGATCATTTTCGGCATAAAGGAACTCATCTATTACGCCCATTATGAAGTCACCGATGACGCGCAGGTTGATGGAGACATCAGCCCGGTAGTCGCCCGGGTAAGCGGGTATGTTGAAGCGATCCGCTTTAAGGACAACCAACATGTGGACCGGGGCGACACCCTCGTTATCCTGGATGATAAAGATTACCGCATTCAGCTGGAGCAGGCTAAAGCCGCCTTGGCGGCCGCTCAGTCCAGCGTAGGCGTTAGCGCCTCCAACGTCAACGCGGTACGTGCCAATGTACCGCCCGCCCAGGCCAACATAGAAGCCGCCGAGGCGCAGGTATGGAAGATCACACAGACCTATAACCGGTACAAAAACCTGCTGCAGGGCCACGCCATCACACAAGCGCAGTTCGACGAGATAAAGGCCGAAAAGGAAGCCGCGGAAGCGCAACTCGCCGCGGCTAAGAAACAAGTGGCGGCCATTCACGAACAGGTCGCCTCTTCCCGCAAACAGGTAAAGGCCACCTCCGCCCAGATCGCCGTAAAACAGGCGGCCGTGGATTTTGCCAAACTGCAGCTTTCCTATACGGTGATCACCGCGCCGGTATCCGGGCAGGTCTCCAAAAGAAATATACAGGTGGGACAGTTGGTCGGCCAGGGGCAGCAGATGTTTGCCATTGTCAATGACAGCAGCATATATGTAACGGCGAATTTTAAAGAGACCCAGTTAAACGACATGCGGATCGGCCAACCGGTAGATATAGAAGTAGACGCCTACCCCAAGAAAGATTTTCACGGATACGTCGCTTCCTTTTCCGGGGCGACCGGCGCCAAGTTCTCCTTGCTGCCCCCCAATAACGCCACCGGAAATTTCGTAAAAGTCGTACAGCGCGTACCGGTACGGATCAACTTTGATTCTATTCCCCGGGAGTGGAACAGGCGGTTGATCCCCGGCATGAGTGTAGAGGCGACCGTCCGGGTGAAGAAATAACGTACTGGCTCGCCCCGGAGCAGGGGTGAGCCGAACGAACATAAAAATACAAAACCCCATGGCTGAGACAGGAATAAAAAAATGGATCATCACTTTTACGTTGGTTTTTTCCACGATGATGGAACTCATCGACGTGACGGTGGTGAATGTCGCCATGCCCCATATGATGGGCAACCTGGGAGCAAGCTTCGATAACATCGGCTGGGTGGTCACTGCCTATTCGGTCGCCATCATCATGATCCTGCCCATTTCCGGCTGGCTGGGCAAACGTTTTGGCCGGAAAAACTATTATATCGCTTCCATAGTGATGTTCACGGTGGCTTCCTTTTTCTGCGGGCACGCCCAGACAATGGGCGAGCTTATCCTTTTTCGTTTCGTCCAGGGATTGGCCGGCGGCGGGATGTCCCCGACGGCGCAGGCCATTTTAATTGAAACCTGGCCCTCCGAAGAGCTGGGCATGGCCATGGCCATGTTCGGCATGGGGGCGGTACTGGGGCCCTTAATCGGGCCGGTGCTGGGCGGTTATATCACCGATCATTTTTCCTGGCGCTGGTGTTTTTACATCAACATCCCGATGTGTATTATCGCCCTGTTCTTAATTACGACATTTATAACCCATACGCCCAGGGAGAAACGAAAACCGGTCGACTGGCTGGGGCTGTTTTTACTGGCCGTTACGGTGATCAGCCTGCAGGTCGTGTTGGAACGCGGCGAAACCGAGGACTGGTTTGACACCACCTACATCATTGTGCTGACTTTCACCGCCGCCATCGGCCTCACATTATTTATCTGGCGGGAGCTGAGCACCGAGTATCCGGTGGTTAACCTGCGTATCTTCCGGCACCGCAGTTTTTCCCTGGGCATGCTCACCACCTTGCTGTTCGGACTGGGGATGTTTGGTTCGGTATTCGTTTATCCGCTGATGTTCCAGAACCTCCTTGGCTTCTCCGCGGAACAAACCGGCCTGGTCACCATTCCCAGCGCCTTTGTCACCATCGCGATGATGCCCATCATAGGCACTTTGATGAAAAAGAAACTTCCGGCCCAGCTGTTGGGCTGCCTGGGTATCCTCATCTTTATCGTCTTTTGCATGATGATGGAAAACACCACGCTGGCCTACGGCATGGGTAATTTCCTCTGGCCGCTGATGATCAGAGGGCTCGCCTTAAGCATGTTGTTTGTTCCCATCACCACGCTGGCCGTGCAGGACCTGCGGGGAGAAGAAATCGGCCAGGGCACCGGATTAAATACGATGATGCGGCAGCTGGGCGGTTCCTTCGGCATCGCGCTCATTACGACTTTTGTGGACCACCGGGTGGCCCATCACAGGAACGTCCTGGCCGACAACATAAACAATTACAACCCTGCTTTCCTGGAGCAGTTAAAAGGGATGGTCGCCCAGTTTATGGGACTCGGCCATTCCCACCAGGAGGCCTTCCAGATGGCGATAGCCGCCGTGAAGGGTTCGGTATTGAAGCAAAGCATGCTGATGTCTTATACCGATGTTTTCTGGATCGTGGGAATTTTCTTTTTATTGTTGATCCCCCTGTTGTTGTTTCAAAGATACAGGCCGCAGGCAAGCGGCGTTCAGGCGCATTAACGCATCGGGTGAGCCGGAAGGCCGTCTATTGGGGAAGCAGGAGCTAACAGCGTGGTTATGGAGTCGTTATGGCACAAATACCTTTAAATAGATGGATTGTTATTGTCACCGTAGTGCTTGCTTCTATGCTGCAGTTGATCGATACCTCTATTGTCAACGTAGCGCTCAGCGACATGATGGGCAACCTGGGGGCTACCTTCACGGAGATCGGCTGGGTCGTCACCGGCTATGCCGCCGCCAATGTCGTTATGATCGTCATGTCCGGCTGGCTGGGCTTTAAGTTGGGACGGAAAAATTACTTCACGGCTTCCATCCTGGTGTTCACCGCCGCGTCCTTTTTTTGCGGCAATGCCCACAGCGTAGGCGAGCTGGTTATCTTCAGGATCATCCAGGGCCTGGGCGGCGGTGGCCTCCTTTCTACCTCACAGACCATCCTGGTAGAGTCCTTCCCGCGGGAAGACATGGGCATGGCCAACGCCATATTTGGCATGAGCGTCGTTCTGGGTCCGGCATTCGGGCCTACCTTAGGCGGGTATATTACCGACAGCCTCTCCTGGAACTGGGTTTTCTTCATCAACATCCCGATAGGGATCTTAGCCGCCACCCTCGCGGCGGTTTTTATCAAAGAGCCGGAAGAAAAATTACGGACCGGAAAGATGGACTGGCTGGCCCTGGCGCTGTTGGTGATCGGCATCGGTTCCCTGCAGGTGGTCTTGGAAAACGGACAGCGGGAGGACTGGTTCGCCACCAATTATATTATTGTCCTCAGCGCGGCGGCGGTCATCGGCGGTTTGCTTTTTATCTGGCGGGAGATCAGTGTGCGGTCGCCCATTCTCAACCTGCGGCTGCTGCGATACCGGCGATTTGGCGTAGGCGCTTTCTTCGCTTTTATGCGGGGATTAGGCCAGTATGGATCCATCTTTGCCATCCCGGTGCTGTGCCAGACGCTGCTGGGTTATTCGGCGGAGCAAACGGGGCTGTTGTTGCTGCCCGGAAGCCTTATGGCCGGGCTGATGATGCCGATAGCCGGACAGATGATGAAACGAACAAAGATCCCGCCGATCCTGCTGGCGGCATTTGGCTTTGCCATGTATATCGTTTTCCTGATCATGCTTTCGGGCATCAACCTGAATTTTGGGCCCGGGGATTTTATCATTCCCATCATACTGCGCGGCGTAGGCGGGGGCTTTTTATTTATTCCGCTCACGACGATAACATTATACGACCTTAAGAATGTGGAGATGCCGCAGGGCACCGCGTTTCTTAACACCGCCCGGCAACTGGGCGGCTCATTCGGGATAGCCCTTATGACCACTTTTGTTACCCGCAGAAGCGCGTTCCATGAAGCCCGCTTAAGCACCCACATCACCCCTTTTGATCCACAAACCGTCGCCCGGCTGAAGGGCTTCACGGATCATTTTACGCAGCTGGGGTTTGATATGGCAACCGCCAAGTCCAAGGCGCTGGCGCTTATACATGGGATGGTCGAGCAACAAGCGATGCTATTGACCTATAACGATGTCTTTTACCTCATCGCCCTGTTCTTCCTGTTTTGTATTCCGCTGCTGGCCTTATTTTTAAAAAAGAAAAAAAAGACGGCCCTTTGATAAAAATTTCGGAAAAAAAGCGGCGGTCCCGTTGGATAATATCTACCATTGCGGCCGTTTGGCCAACATGGAGACGGCGGCCTGGGACGCGCCATGGGACGTTTCTGCCGTAATGCTTATATTTGTTTACCCATAAGAAAGAATGGCAGCTATGAGAACATTTATCGTCTTCACCG
>CAYRJM010000045.1:0-25923 GCA_964424665.1 uncultured Chitinophagaceae bacterium | reverse complement strand
ACTTTTTATAAAAACTAAAAAATACTTCATTTAGGGTTGTTCGTTAGGCCCTAAAATTCGGTTAAGGGGACTACCGCAAAAATGATTCCAACTTTTTAACAATTCCCTAATTTCGCCTTTTTTTCAAGAATACTGTCAAAAAATCTACCTTAGCGCCATATCGTAATGAATCGCCCGTTAACCCATGGACATGAAAGAGATAAAAAGGCTGATCCAACCGGAACTAACGGCCTTTGAAGACAAATTTGCAGCCGCCGTAAAGAGCCGGATACCCTTGCTGGACCGGATCATGCATTATATCGTAAAGCGAAAAGGCAAGCAGATCCGTCCCATGTTTGTTTTTCTCTCCGCTAAACTGGCAGGAGAGGTAAACGAAACGACCTATCGCACCGCAGCGCTGGTTGAACTGCTGCATACCGCTACCCTGGTTCATGATGATGTAGTGGACGACGCCGACGAAAGAAGGGGGAGGTTTTCCATCAATGCCTTATGGAAAAATAAGATAGCCGTGCTCGTGGGAGATTACCTGCTTTCCAAAGGGCTGCTGCTTTCCCTGGACAATGGCGATTTTGAGATCCTCCGCATTTTGTCTTCCGCCGTGAAAGAAATGAGTGAGGGGGAGCTGCTCCAGATCGAAAAGACCCGCAAGCTGGACATCGAAGAAGACATCTATTTTAATATTATTAAAGGGAAAACCGCCTCTTTGCTGGCCTCTTCCTGCGCGGCGGGGGCTTACTCCACCTCATCGGACCGGCAACTCGCCGACCGCATGCATGCGTTCGGCCAAAAGGTGGGGATCGCCTTCCAGATCAAGGACGACCTTTTTGATTACGGAAGCCAGAAAATCGGCAAGCCTACGGGAATAGATATACGGGAAAAAAAGATGACCCTGCCGCTGATCTACACTTTACGAAAAGTAGATAAAAGGACCCGCAGGCACCTTATCTACATTATCAAAAACCAGGGCCATGTAAAAAAGAAGGTGCAGGAAGTCATTCAATGCGTGGTTGACAATGGCGGCATTGAATATGCCGAGGCGCAGATGCACACCTATCAGCAACAGGCCTTTGACATCCTCCATACTTTCCCGGACAGCGAAATCCGTAACGGGCTGGAACAACTGGTGCGTTACACCACCGAAAGAGCTTATTAAGACATCACGTTTTTAATGGACGAATGGGTCATATGACTGAAAAACGCTGGATTTATCCCCAACCCGAAGAAGCGGTCTGCCAGGCGCTGTACAGGCAGCTCGGCATCCGTCCGGTGTATTGCCGCCTGCTGGCCAACAGGGGTATCCGCACCTTCGGGGAAGCCAAAACCTTTTTCCGCCCGGACCTTAGTCAGCTGCATGATCCGTACCGGATGAAAGACATGCGAAAGGCCGTACAGCGTATTGACCGGGCCGTTCGTACCGGAGAGAAAATACTCGTTTACGGTGATTACGATGTGGACGGAACGACAGCCGTGGCGGCGCTTCTTTCTTTTTTGCAGGATCAGGTGCCACAGCTTAACGCAGCTTTTTACATTCCTGACCGCCACGAGGAAGGGTATGGCCTCTCAAGAAAGGGCATCACCCAGGCGAAGGAAGGGGATTTTTCCCTGATCATCGCCCTGGATTGCGGGGTAAAGGCCGTAGAGCAGATCACCTATGCCCGTTCCCTGGACCTGGATGTTATCGTATGCGACCATCACCTGCCCGGCGAAACGCTGCCACCGGTTCATGCGCTGCTCAACCCCAAACAGCAGGCCTGTAATTATCCTTATAAGGCACTGAGCGGCTGCGGCATCGGCTTCAAGCTGATGCAGGCGTTAGCCATACACTGGCAGTTGCCCCCCGAAACAGCGCTGCATTATCTCGACTTGGTGGCCATCAGTATCGGTGCCGATATCGTATCTTTAAGCGGGGAGAACCGGGTGCTGGCCTCCCTGGGCTTACAAAAGATCAATACCCGTCCCCTCCCTGCCGTGAGCGCCCTGCTAACGATAAGCCGCCTGAGCGGCCCCATTCTTTTGAAAGACCTCATTTTCAGGGTGGCCCCGCCGATAAACGCGGCCGGGCGCATGGGAGACGCGAAAACAGCAGTAGCGCTGCTGATGGAAAAAGACCCGGAACAGGCCGCCGTACGCGCAGAAGCGCTGCACGCCTTGAACGCCCGCCGAAAAAGCCTGGACAAAGCGGTCACCGCGGAGGTCGCGCGACGCCTTAGCGCGGACAAGCAACTCGCCAGGCGCAAAACAACGGTCCTGCATGGTGCCGACTGGCATAAAGGGGTTATTGGCATCACCGCCTCGCGCATCATGGAGACCTACTACCGCCCTACGGTCATCCTGTCGGGGGCCGACGGAATGCTATCCGGCTCCGCCCGCTCGGTAAAAGGATTTGACATTTACAACGCCCTCAAAGCATGCGCGCATTTACTGGAACGTTTTGGCGGTCACGCACTGGCCGCGGGCGTCACGCTGAGCGCGGAGCAACTGACGGCTTTTTCCGAAAAATTTGAAGAGGTCGTAGCCGGCACTATCGACCCTGAACTGCTCGTTCCGGAAATAGCGATAGAAGGCACTTTAACCTTTGACGACCTCACCGAATCGTTTTATAACATGCTGCAACAGTTCGAACCTTTCGGTCCGGACAACAAACAGCCGGTATTTGCGCTGGAACAGGTTAGCGATAACGGCTATTCGCGCCTGCTGCAATCGCGGCACATCCGCTTCGAGCTTATCCATCCGGCATTCCCCGGAAGGTCTTTTACCGGAATAGGGTTTAACCTGGCGGAAAAATTCGACCTGGTGGCCTCCGGCAGGCCGTTCGACCTGTGTTTTTCCCTGGAGAAAAGCGATTTTTCGGGCAGATCGCCCCTTCAACTGCGGGTACTGGATCTGAGGGAAGCAAAGGGCTAACCCGTCCCCGCCGGGAACAAAAACCGATCCCCCACGCTACCCGGAAGGACAGCGAAACTGGAACGAGGCGGCCCTGTTGACCGATAGCCTGCCCGCATACAATAAAACAGATATTATAGCTTCCTTATGCCCTCCCCCCTGAGGCGGGAAGACAAAAGCCCAAGGAGTCCGGCCAAGCCGAAACGCCTGTCAATAAGAAAAGGCGCCTCCACCAAACAAGTAGCCCAGAGAAATACCAAAATACTGAAGCTTAAAGCTGGCATCCCCGCCGTCAGTGGCCGGAGACAGGTCGGCCAGGCCAAGGCTGTAGTTGACATTGATCAGCAAGCCATTGGCAAACTCATAGCCGGCAACGAAGTTGGCCCCGTAATCGAACCGCTTCATGTCATCGTCGTCTTCGGACCCGAACTGGATGTTCTCGCTCACGCTGGTTCCGTCGCTTTCCCCTTTTGACTTGCCAAATATCCCCACGCCCACGTAGGGGCCGAGACCGGCAAAAACTTTGCCGCTGCCGGCAGGGGCCTTGTACAAGAAATTAAGCGGCACTTCCACAAAAAAGGGATTGAGCGTAGCTTCTACTGTATTGGTGATTTCCATCTTTCCCCCTTTCCCGGACAACAGCAGCTGGGGCTGGAAATAGATATTCTCCGTTAAGGCGGCGTCCATCAGAAAGCCGGCATGAAAAGAGGTCAGGGAGGAACCCGATATGGTCAGTCCGGAGCTCTTCGCCTTGAATTTGCCAAAACTGGGGCCGGCGATAATACCGAATCGGGATTGCGCGGTAGCGGTTAAGCCCACCAGGGCAATGAGCACTGCAGAAAGGAGGAGTTTTTTCATTGTTATGATTTTAAATAAGTTAAAGTGATTTAATTCTCCTCAAATATAAAACTATTTTTATTTTGCGGCCTGCTTTTCCGCGTTTCATGAAGGTACTTATTTTTCTGTGCGATATTTTTACTGATAATCAGCCTGTTACAGAAGCATTAAAAATATTTTCATTAAAATACTTGGCCAAGATAACAGAACGATCTACCTTTGCCGTCCCAAAAAAAAGGGAGAATAACAGCTGTAACAAAACAAGCGTATATTAATTATTAAGGTATGGAAACGTTAAGTTTTAAAACAAAATCAGCCAACAAGGCCACTGTCCAGCACGACTGGTACATCGTCGATGCTACCAACCTGACACCAGGCAGGATCTGCGCCCGCATCGCGGCTGTATTAAGGGGAAAAAACAAACCTTATTTTACCCCGCATGTAGATTGTGGCGATTACGTGATCGTCATTAATGCAGACAAGATCGCCTTCTCCGGACATAAACTAACCCAAAAGGAATACATCACCTATTCGGGTTATCCCGGTGGGCAAAAAAGAGAGTTAGCCGGAAAACTGCTGGCTCGCCGCCCGGAGGCGGTCATTGAACGCGCGGTAAAAGGCATGCTACCGAAAAATAAATTAGGACGTCAGCTCTACAAGAAGCTATTCGTTTATGCAGGAGCTGAACATCCCCATGCTGCACAAAAACCTCAGCCATTAACTTTTTAATCGATTTATAAGTACATGGAAAAGCAAAAGAAAGCGATCGGCCGACGGAAAGAATCTGTTGCCCGCGTATTCATCCAGAAAGGAAGTGGAAAAATTACCGTTAACGGAAAAGACTACATCACTTATTTCCCGCTGGCTTACCTGCAAAATCAGGTAGAGCTTCCTTTAAAAACCATTGAAGCGACAGATGCCTTTGATTTTAAGATCACCGTCAAAGGAGGCGGCACGAAAGGACAGGCAGAAGCGGTAAAACTGGGCATTGCCCGCGCCTTATGCGACCTGAACGCGGACTGGCGTCCTGCGCTTAAACAGGCAGGGGTGCTCATGCGCGACTCCCGTGTGGTAGAAAGGAAAAAACCCGGACAGAAGAAAGCCAGGAAGAGCTTCCAGTTCTCCAAGCGTTAATTACCAGGCCGGTTATGCCGCCCGTCGCGGCATATTAAAATTTTGGTTTTACAAAACTCTTTATTGTAAATATTATGGAAGATAAAAAAACTTCTTTACAGCAACAACTTCTCGAAGCAGGAGTACATTTTGGCCACTTAAAGAAAAAGTGGAATCCCAAGATGCTGCCTTATATCTTCACCGAGAAAAAAGGCATTCACATCATCGATCTCAACCGCACCATCGAAGGCCTGGAAGAAACAGCCGCCGCCATGAAGTCTATTGCCCGCAGTGGTAAAAAGATCTTGTTTGTGGCTACCAAGAAACAGGCGAAAGACATCGTCGCGGAAGCCGCGCAAAAAGTAAACATGCCTTACGTGACGGAACGTTGGCTGGGGGGCATGCTGACCAACTTTTCCACTATCCGCAAGAGCGTAAAAAAGATGCAGAGCATTGAAAAGATGCTGAATGACGGGACCTTGGAGAATGTCACCAAGAAGGAAAGGCTTACCCTGCAGCGGGACCGCGATAAAATGGATAAGGTACTGGGCGGCATCTCTCAGATGGGCCGTCTGCCGGCAGCCCTCTTTATAGTGGACATCACCTTTGAACACATCGCGCTGGCGGAAGCCCGCAAGCTGGACATCACGACATTCGGCGTGGTGGACACCAACTCAGACCCCCGCAAAGTAGATTTTGTCATTCCTGCCAACGACGACGCTACCAAATCCATCGCGATCATCACCAACTACCTGACCGCGGCAATAGCGGAAGGATTGCAGGAAAGAGCACAGGACAAGGAACAGGAAGCCGAAGAAGAGGATGAAGACCGCGAAAAGGAGATCAGCCGTTTTGAAGCCGGAGGCGACGAAGACGACAGCAGAAAAGACAGCGGACGCCGCCGCAACAAGGATGCCACGCATCCAAAACGCAGAGCGGCTACCCCGGGACGCGGTGGAAGAAAACCGGCCCAGCAAAAACGTCCCTGATCTTTGTATTTACCTAACTAAAACTTTCTAATTAATTATGGCAACAATAACTGCTGCAGATGTAAACAAGCTGCGCAAACAAACAGGCGCCGGCATGATGGACTGCCGGAAAGCACTGATAGAATGTGACGGAGATTTTGAAAAAGCAATTGAATATTTGCGTAAAAAAGGCCAGAAAGTGGCCGCCATGCGTTCCGGCAGAGAAACAAAAGAAGGGGTGGTGATCGCGAAAACAAACGCCGAAGAAACCAAGGGCATCGTCCTGTCCCTGAACTGTGAAACAGACTTTGTAGCCAAGAATGAAGACTTTGTTCAATTCGCACAGTCTGTAACCGAACTGGCGTTGCAACAGGATCTTTCTTCTATCGAGGAGATCAACGCCGCCCGGTTAGATGGACTGACCGTAGCGGAAAGGCTGACGGAACTGATCGGAAAGATAGGGGAAAAACTCAGCTTCAACCACTTTGAAAGCGTAAAGGCCGCCTACGTATCTTCCTATATTCATGGTAATTACGCCATAGGCGTATTGGTGGGCTTCTCCAAAAAGATCGAGGCGGAGGCCGCCCGTGATATCGCCATGCAGGTAGCGGCTATGAACCCCGTAGCCGTAGACGCTTCCGGCGTGCCACAGGAAGTCATCGACCGGGAAAAAGAGATTGCTACCGCACAGATCGTCCGGGAAGGGAAACCGGCTGAAATAGCGGAAAAAATTTCCCAGGGCAAGGTCAACAAGTTTTTCAAAGAAAATACCCTGTTGCCGCAGCCTTTCGTTAAAGACAGCAAGGTCAGCGTGGCTGATTTCCTGAAAAGCATTGATGCTGAAGCAACGGTAACCGCGTTTAAACGCGTTTCATTAGGTTGATTAATTAAAGAAATATAGCAGGAGAGTTTTTTTAAACTCTCCTTTTTTTTGCAAAAAATTGAAAAATTGTAATTTTATCCCCTATGCTGCCAAAATATAAAAGGATTCTACTGAAACTAAGTGGCGAATCCCTGATGGGAGACAAAAACTATGGCATCTCTCCGGCCATGATCTCGCAATACGCCCAGGATATAAAAGAAATAATGGAGGTCGGTGTACAGCTCGCCATTGTAATCGGCGGCGGTAACATCTACCGCGGCATGGAGGAAAAAGAGACGGGTATTGAACGGGCAACAGGCGATTATATGGGTATGCTGGCTACCGTCATCAATGGCATGGCCCTCCAGAGCGGACTGGAAAAGGTCGGCCTTTATACCAGGCTTCAATCCGCCATTAAAATGGAACAGCTGGCCGAACCCTATATCCGCCGCCGCGCTATCCGTCACCTGGAAAAAGGACGGGTCGTTATTTTTGGCGCCGGCACCGGCAATCCGTACTTCACAACGGACACCGCGGCATCACTGCGAGCCATAGAGATCGAAGCCGACGTCATCTTGAAAGGGACAAGGGTAGACGGTATCTATACGGCGGACCCGGAAAAAGACAAAACAGCGAAAAGGTACAATACGCTCACCTTCGACGAGGTCTATCAAAACAACCTGAACGTCATGGATATGACGGCGTTTACCCTTTGCCACGAAAACAAGCTGCCCATAATCGTTTTTGACATGAATAAATCAGGCAACCTGCTGAAAGTCATCAATGGAGAAAAGGTAGGTACGCTGGTAAAGGATAAATAATTAATTTGCGCTTTTTCAAACAAATTGATTAATTTAGGGTTTGTAAAGTGGTAGTATCTTATAATTTATTATTATTATGCTGTTAGAACTTCACGCGCAAAACCCTTCTCCCCGCAATCTGAAAAAATTAGTTAAATGCCTTAAAGACGGTGGCATTATCATCTACCCTACCGATTCCGTTTATGGAATGGGGTGTGATATTACCCAACCCAAAGCCATCGAAAGGATATGCCGTATTAAGGGGCTTAACCCGGAAAAAGCACAGCTCTCCTTTATATGCCATGACCTCAGTCACCTGTCCTACTATGCAAAAAGTGTAGATACCCCTTTGTTCCGGATGCTTAAACGCTCGCTGCCCGGCCCGTTCACCTTTATCCTGCCGGCCAGCAAACGCGTACCCAAGCTGTTAAAGGCCAAAAAAGATACCGTAGGTATTCGTGTCCCGGACAACGTCATCTGTCAAAGCATTATCCGCGAGCTGGGCAATCCGCTGATGAATACGTCGCTGCCCGACGGAGACGCCGAAGAAATGGCGAACCCGACGATCATTCACGAAAAATTCGGTCATCTGGTCGACATTGTGGTTGATGGCGGTATCGGTGGCACCGAACCCTCTACCGTAGTGGACTGCACCAAAGGCGAACCGGTAGTCCTCCGCAAGGGAGCCGGCCACCTGGCCCTGATCGCATGAGGAGACCCTTTAGCTCACTTTTTCCGCAAGCTTTTCTTTTGCTGCAATGGCGTCCAATATGCTTTGGGCATGCTGGCGGGAATTTTCAATGAACCACACATGGGTCTCCATTCCGCCGCACACCACACCGGCTAAAAAGATGTTTTCCTTGTTGGTTTCCATGGTCCCGGGATCGTACTGCGGATGATGCTTGTCATCTTCATTTATGGTTATGCCGGTTTTTTCCAAAAAAGCAAAATTGGGTTGATAGCCCGTCAGCGCCAGCACATAATCATTCTCAAGGGTTATAACCCCCTCCGCGGTCTTTATGTCCACCTCATGCGGTCTTATCTCCGTAAGATTAGCATGATAGTACGCTTTAATCGATCCTTCTTTGATCCTGTTCTCTATATCGGGCTTCTTCCAGTATTTCACGCGTCTTCCGATGCCGTCGCCCCGGATCACCATAGTGACGTTCGCGCCTTTCCGCCAGGTTTGCAATGCCGCGTCCACAGAAGAATTGTTAGCGCCTACGACGACTACATTCTGCATCGCGTAAAAATGCGGGTCCTTGTAGTAGTGCTGCACTTTGGGCAAGTCTTCTCCCGGAATATTCAACATGTTCGGAATATCATAAAAGCCCGTGGCGATGATCACATATTTCGTATGGTATTCCGCCTTCGGCGTCAGTACCTTATACCCCGCTCCTGCCGCCGTGACTGATTCTACCTGCTCGAATAAGTGCACGTTCAGGTTCCGGGAAACAGCCACGCGCCGGTAATATTCCAATGCTTCGGGGCGGGTGGGTTTGGCATTAATGGACATAAAGGGAATGCCGCCGATCTCCAGCAGCTCTGATGTGGAGAAAAATGTCATGTCCGACGGGTAATGGTACAATGAATTGACCAGGCAACCTTTTTCCAGTACGACGTAAGACAGCCCCCTTCGCTTCGCTTCCAGCGCACACGCCAGCCCTATTGGTCCGCCTCCGATGATCACTATTTCGTGCTTATTATTGCTCTGCATTTTTTTATCCTTCTTAACAGAAAAACGCCGATAAAGGTTTGCTGTTCTCCCCCATTTAATCGTGTTCTTCCCCCGCGCGGTAGCTTATTCTGATCCGGCCTTTTTTATGGCGGATCTGCTTGATGGAAAAATTCTTGATCTCCCCGGTATGATGCAGGTGTGTGCCTCCGCAGGGCACCGAATTGTATCCTTCTATGCTGACCAGGCGCAGCGGTTCCCCCTGAGGCAGCGAGAACCCTTCCGGTACGAATACCGAAGCACTGTCTACGGCTTCGGGAACGGCGATTGTGGAAGCTACGGGCAGTTTGGATCTGATGTCCTCCATCACCGCCTGGTAAAGCGCTGTTTCCGGTATCTCATCCATTTCCTTTTCCGGCTCAAACTCCACATAGGCGCCCTTCTGGTAATGGAAGCCCTTCACCGGCTGCAGGGGCCAGCCCAGTTTCTCATAAACCACCGAAGCCAACAAGTGGCCGGCGGTATGTAAGCGGGTATTCTGTAACCGGTAGTCGCGGTCAATGGCCATCTTCACGACGGTATCCAGTGGTAATTCTTCACTCAGGTAATGCCTTACTTCGGAATTTTTGCGTTTGGCTTTTAACACGGAAAATGAAACTCCTGATTCATTGATGATTATTCCTTTATCGGGCTCCTGTCCTCCCCCTCCGGGGTAAAAAATAGTATGGTCCGTGACGACGTAAGGGCCATCGTCATCTTCCCCACTTCCTGTAATAGTGGCGTCCGTTTCAAACTGAAAGCTGTTTGAAAGAAATTGCAATTGCGTATTCATCATAGATTTAAACAATACAAAGATACATTAAGTTTGATAGTTACAAATAGAATGCCCCTTTTGTTATAAATTATTTCAAAAACAAAAACGTGATCTTTATTTGACCAATTCCACTTAAATTTGACGCCGCAATTGAGACATCCAAACCTATGAAAAAGCCATTACCGGTTTCCTTCGAAAATACCCAATACGCGTTCGCCTATAAATCAGATCTGGAATTGAAACGGTCTTACCGGTTGTTTTCCCTGATGCATTACAGCTGGCTTGTAAAAATCGGGTCGTTACTCGCGCCCATCGCGTTAAAGTTCAAGCTTCCCGTCAAAGGCATTATCCGCGATACCATATTCAAGCAATTTTGCGGGGGCGAGCGGCTGGAGGAAGTAGCCCAAACCGCCACTTCACTACACCGGTTTTCGGTAGCCTGCGTATTGGATTACGGCGTAGAGGGCGCCCAGCGTGAGGAAGATTTCGATACTGCCGTACGGGAATTTCAAAAGGCCATAAACTACGCCGGAAGTCATCCGGATATTCCCATGGTCGTAATCAAAGTAACGGGGCTGGCGCGGTTCCAGTTGCTGCAAAAGTACCAGGAAGGAAGCCCCCTCACCGCGGCCGAAGAAAGAGAATGGCAGCGGGTCTTTGAACGGATAAATGCCATTTGCCGGACCGCCTGTGAACAAAACGTCAGCGTTTTGATTGACGCGGAAGAAAGCTGGATACAGAAAGGGCTGGACACCCTTTCCTGCCAGATGATGGCACGTTATAACCAAGCAAGCGTTGTCGTCTACAACACCTTCCAGCTTTATCAGCACAGCCGGTTCGCGGCACTACGTGAACAATGGCGGCACAGCCGGGACAATAATTACCTGATGGGCGCGAAGCTGGTGCGTGGGGCGTACATGGAAAAAGAACGTAAGCGCGCCCTGGAAAAAGGCTATCCCTCCCCTATTCATGCCGACAAAGCGGCTACCGATAAAGACTATGACGACGCGGTACAATGGTGCCTGGAGCGCCTGGATACTATAGCCTTATTCATTGGCACGCACAATGAAAAAAGTTGCATGCGGGCCGCAGCATACCTGCATGAACATCAGCTCCCTTACGACCATCCCCACGTGCACTTTTCACAACTCTATGGCATGAGCGACAACATCACTTTCAACCTGGCCAAGGCCGGATACCGGGCGTCCAAATACCTTCCCTACGGTCCTGTGGAAGATATACTCCCCTATCTGATCCGGCGGTCCAGGGAAAACAGCTCTATATCCGGTCAAATGGGACGCGAACTGCGTTTGCTGCACAAAGAGATCTCCCGCAGGAAACACCTCAAGTAAAGCTTTACAAAAAGCGTTCGGCCCGGTTCATTATTAATATTTCTTTAATATTACCGATATTGGCTGGATTCTTGTATTTTATGCCTTAATTTTGGGCGCGAGATCTCTTACAGGTTAATTGTGGCGATTATGAAAACACTAATCATTTCTCTTTTCTTCCTGCTCGCAGCAGCAACGACATGGGCACAAACATCCAACGACACGATTGTGGTGGCACCGGGGCCGTCGGGCATGTATTTTTATCATATCGTGCAAAAAGGAGAAAACTTCCAGTCCCTTTCCCAAAAATTTGGCGTGGCACAAGGGCAACTCGAGTCGCTCAATAACAAGCAGACGGCCGAACCTTATGAGCTGATCAAAATTCCCATTTCCCAAAACAACATTGTGCAGTCGGGAAGCGCTTCTGCCCACGCCGGCCTCACTCCGCTGTATCATAAAGTCTTAAAAGGAGAAACGCTTTTTCGTGTGGGTAAGCTGTATGGCGACCTGCCCCTTTCTTCCCTCCGGGCCTGGAATGGCCTGCAGGGCAATAACATCGGTGTAGGGGAATACCTGGTGGTAGGCTGGTTAAAGAAGCAGCCCGTTCCTTCTCCAAACACGACTACGTCCCCTGCTCCCGCGCCTGACCCGGCTCCTGCCGTCGCCACTAACAATAGGCCACCCGGGGAGACGGCCACTCCGCCGGCCCCCGGCCCGTCCGACGAAGGCCACTCTTTTCTCAGGGAAGTCATCGCTTCGGAAAAACAACGCGTAAAAAAGGCGTCGCAAAAACGCCATACGGACAAACCCGTAGCCGACCCGCTGCTTACCGCGGCCACGAAAGCTGATCCGCAGCCACAGAACGCCCCCAGGTCGGTATCTGAACCCCTGTTGGCTGCCGCTCCCCCCAAAAAAGAAGAAACCGGCGCCAGCCCCCTTCCGGATAACGCGAGGGAACACCAGCCAGAAACAACCGCCGTGAAGCCGGATCCATCAACACCTTCTGCGAAGACCGGAACAGCGAAGGCGACCAATCCCTTTGAAAAAATGCTGAATCAGATAAGCAATAAAAACAAAAAACAGCCGGAAGAAACACCGAAGGCGGCTGCTCCTGCCCGGTCGCCCCAACAGGCGCCGGCCGAACAGGTATCCCCGGCGGCCACCCAGGCGGCAGAAAAAGCGCCCGCTCCCGAAGCTCAGATCTCCACGCCCCCGCCCCCCTTACCAGCGGCAACTGGTGAAACGGATACCGCCGCCCTGACCCTTTCCCGCGCAAGTGTCTTCTCAGAGCTTTATCTGGCACAAACCCAGGGGGAGAAGCTGGTCACCAGCAAGAAAGGCGCCGCCGGTTGGTTTAAAAGCAATGTAAAGCCCGGCTCTAAAAAGTACTATGCCCTTTGCGATAATCTTCCCCGGGGCACGATCGTCAAGGTGGTCAACCCCATAAACAATAAGTTTGTCTACGTAAAAGTGCTTGCACCCATTCCCAAACAAAAGGAGAATTACAACCTGATCATTAAGTTGAGTGATGCCGCCATGAATGATCTTGGCACCAACCAGCCGCGTTTCTGGAGCAAGATCATATATCCCAAGCTTAATGAAAACACAGCCAACTAAATGCAAACAAAAAACCTTTTTGTGTTGTGCGTGGTATTCATCCTTGTATGTGCCGGATGCCGGCAACAAAACAAGGCGCCGGATGTCAGCGATATTCCTGTGCAGGTCACCATATCACGATTTGACCAGGAATTTATGGCCGTAGATACAACTGCTGTCGAAGCGGGGCTGCAAAAGCTAAATCACCAATATCCCACTTTCTTCCCGGTGTATATGAACCAGATCATGAATTTCGGATATGCGGCGGACAGCAATACCCGCCACCCTGACCCGGTCATTAAAAAATTTATTGAGAGCAAAGACATCCGTCAATTACAAAACACCATTAACGCGCATTTTACGCCGGCGAAGATCCAGGAGATACAGCGGGAACTGGAAGCAAGCTTTCGCTACATGAAGTATTACCTGCCGGAATTTAAAGTACCGCGTGTCGTAACCTTCATGTCGGCGCTTTCCAACTATGGCGCTATTACGGTAGATACGGTCCTGGGGATCGGACTGGATATGTTTCTTGGCGCTGACTTCCCCTTGTACAAGCAGGTCGCCAACCCCTACCCGGATTATATCCTCCGGCGGTTTTCTCCCGATAATTTAATTACCAGCTGCATCAAAGCACTCGTTCAAAAGAAATACCCTCCCCTGGACAAAGGAACGCTGCTTGACCACATGATCGCACAGGGACAGGTATTATACTTTCTCGATAAAGTACTCCCCGACACACCGGACTCGATAAAGATCCACTACACCAAAGCACAACTGGACTGGTGCAATAAGAACGAACAATTCATCTGGCAATACTTTATCCGCAACGACCTGTTGTATAAAAACGAATCGCTCACCATTCGCTATTACGTAGGTCCGGGGCCCACCTCCAGGGGCATGCCGGATAATGCCCCGGGCAACATAGGCAGTTGGATCGGCTGGCAAATTGTCCGCAAGTACATGGAAGAAAACCCCACCACCGCCTTAGCCGGATTAATGAAAATGACGGACGGGCAAAAAATCTTAACGGCGTCCGGCTATCATCCGCATTAAAAGCGTTTACCGTCCCAGCAAAAACACTGCGGGACGTTTATGCAGATCCGGCCGGTTTTTTTTCCAGCCGCGGAGGCTGCGTGTTTCGATAAACTCCGTTGACGAAGTCAGGTCGACGGCTATACAGAGTTCAGTATCGGGATGAAGGTGCTTTAAAAGATCGTCCAGCAGCTTTTCATTGCGATACGGAGCCTCCATAAACAATTGCGTTTCGCCATATTGCTGCACCTGTTTTTCCAAAGCGCGAAGCGCCCTTATCCGCGCCTCCGACGTACGCGGCAGGTAGCCGCTGAACCGAAAGTTTTGCCCGTTAAAGCCCGAAGCGCTCAAAGCCATCAGCATGGCATTGGGACCGGATAAAGGAACGACGCGCGCTTTTATGGCATGCGCCTGCCGTACCAGCGCATGGCCGGGATCGGCTATGCAGGGATAGCCGGCTTCGCTCACCAGACCGACAGCCAAACCTTTTTTCAGCCACGCGTTCAATAACGCGACATCCGCCCGCTCATGCTTATTGATTAAACTGAACTGCCGTTCGTCAATGGAAATATGCTTGTCCAGCGCTTTGAAAAACCGCCTGGCGCTTCTTTCATTCTCAACAAAAAAATGAAAGGTTGAACGGATGGTTTCCGTCACATACGGCGGAATAGTATTTATCGCTTCTGAATGGAGCATAGCGGGGATAAGGTATAGGGTTCCAAGGACGTCTGGCTGCTGTTTCATACATTTTTTATCATTTGTCCACACAAAATAACACAATTCCTTCTTACCTTGCACTTTCACCCTAAACATATGGCTCAATCATGGCAAAAAGACTTCCCCGTTCCTTTTATGCAGGTGAAGATGTAGTAAGAATTTCAAAAGAACTTTTAGGTACCCGGTTGGTCACCTGCTTTGATAACAAAAGAACGTCAGGAATTATTGTCGAAACCGAAGCATACCTCGGCCCGATCGATAAAGCGGCTCATTCTTACGGCTGGAAAAGAACCGCCCGGACGGAAGTGATGTTCGACCAGGGCGGCGTGGCCTATGTATACCTGTGTTACGGCATGTATCATTTATTTAATGTGGTCGTAAGCCGTAAAGGACTGCCACATGCGGTCTTAATCCGGGGCCTTGAACCCGTAGAGGGCGTTGCTCACATGCTGGAACGGTGTACAAAAGAAAAATGCAGCCCGAAACTGACCAATGGGCCGGGGAAGCTCACCCGTGCAATGGGCATCCTGACAAAGCATAGCGGCATGAGCCTGCTGCGTGGCAGCCCGATCTGGATTGAAGAACGTTCACGACCTTTGGCGGATTCGGCTATCGTCGCATCGGCGAGAATCGGCGTGGATTACGCGGGTGAAGACGCGCTGTTACCGTACCGCTTTACCATTAAGGACAATCCTTTTGTCAGCAGGTAACGATTACGTGTGGGGGGCGGTTTCCGATGTTGTTTTCTTATTAAAGAAACGGCGTACATCCCTGAAAAAGCGGTAATAGAATTCCTTGTTAAACATCTGAGAGTCGTTGAGCGCTTTATAGACCAGGAATCCGGCGATCGGCAATAAAACAATAGTAGCCAGCCACATGCCCGCCCAGGGCGTCATCACCGCGTTGCGGGCCAACCTTTCTCCGATGGTGGAGACGATGTGAAATATGACAAAAAAAGCGACGGCAAAGACCAGCGGTGTGCCCAGTCCTCCCTTTCTGATAATCGATCCCAGGGGCGCGCCAATCAGGAATAAGACCAGGCAGGCAAACGACAGGGTGAACTTGCGTTGCCACTCGATATGGTGCCGGATGAGTGAACTCTTTTTATCTTCATACGCCTGGAAAGTCAGCCCCATATTGTTGAGCGTCTGCTTTAATTCCGATGAAATATTCTGATAAATATACGTCCGCCGGTCAAATGGAATAATACTGTCAAACGAAGCAACCGCAAGCGGCGGCACCTTCTTCATGACCCAACCCGAATCGACCCAGCGGGTAAAAGGATAGCCTGATGAAATATCCAGGCGGATGGTTTTCGCATCCAGCCTTAAGGATTGCTGAATAGAGTCTATGCTCTGCGTGAGCTGGTGGACATTCAACATCTGGTAGTTGGACGCAAACAGCTTTACCGGGGTGCGGGATAATTGAAAAGTACTCAGGTCCAGGGTTTGTTTAAAGTCCTTAAAGTGGGTACGGACAATCTGCTTGTCATACATTCCGCCATTACCGCGTTCCTCATATTCCCAGCCATCATGCAGAAAAAGATAAACAAAGCGCTTATTCTCCGCCGTTTGCATTCGTCCTTTCTTGGCTAAAATCAGCTTACGGTTGGACGCGTCCCGGCTGTCATAGATCATCACACCATGTATAGTGACGCCATCGGCTTCCTTGCTGTGAATCTTTATCGCCATGTCGTTGATCTCCGTAAAGAAAAATCCCGGCCGGAGGTTAAATCCGTGTTTCAGGTTTACGATGTCGTAAAGTAAAGATTTCGCCTGTAAGTTAGCGGCGGGAATGACGTAATTAGCAAACAGGAAAGCCCCGCCGGTCAGGAAAAGGCAAAGAACAATCAAAGGACGCATAAAACGCATCAGGGAAATACCGGCAGACTTGAGGGCTACGAGCTCGAAGTTTTCTCCCATGTTTCCGAACGCCATAATAGAAGAAAGCAGGATAGCTAGCGGCAAAGCCAGCGGAACCATGGTAGCGCTCATATAAAAAATGAGCTTACTCACCGTAAACGTATCTAATCCTTTGCCGACCAGGTCATCGATGTACTTCCACAAAAATTGCATGACCAGCACAAACAGGGTCACGAAGAAGGTGATGATGAAAGGGCCTAAGAAGGTCTTTAAAATAAGTTTATCGAGTTTCTTCACCGGGCAAATTTACAAAATAGAACAGCAATAATCCGCGGGCACTGCAGGATGAATCTCAAATCGTTGGCATACAAATTGCTTTCTGTTAAAATATCGTTTAATTTAAAAATGCAGCACCATGAAAAAGCTAAAAATTAAAGGGAAATGGAAGACCCTTAAAGATAAGCTAAAGGAAAAATACGATGATCTGACCGATGAGGACCTGGTTTATGAGCGTGGCAAAGAAGACCGGCTGATAGGCAATATCCAGAAAAAAACCGGAGAATCCCGCGACGTGGTAATCCAGCTATTAAGAGGGATATAAGCTACCTGCTGCTTCGTAATTTTTGCAGCTGTTCATAAGTAAGTTCCCTAAAACCACTCGTTGGCGCGTCAAATAAAGAGGAGGGCTGAAAACCAGGCTCCACCTTTGTCGCCGTCATCACCAGCTTTGCCTCACTTTTCGTATTTACCTCAAATTTGAGCGGAATTCCCGGTAAGTTTTTAAACCGCGGGCTATAATCAGCGGAAGCAGGTCGCAATTCTTCCGTGTAGAACACCACGAACGTTTTTCCATCAGCCAGTTTCCCTACCGCTTTGTGGGTCGTATACCCCGCGATTTCCGCTGTTTCCTGCTCGGGCGTATAGGTCATCCCCTCGTATTTTTCCGCTTCCTTCCGGACATCTTCCGGACTCATCCGCACCAGGTAATTTTTGCCGGGCCCACCCTTGATTAAGGAAAGAGCCGCATGATCATTGCTGTTGTATATATTGATATACTCCATCTCGCCGATCTGCATTTCTGAGCGGAAAAGATTGTTCTTGAAATTAAAGACCAGCTTTCCGCTTTCTAGTTTGGATACCGCGGCCGGCGCAATCCTGCCGGCGGATTCCACGTGAATGGCATAGGTAATCTCCCCATTGGAAAAATTGGCCTGTCCGAATCCCGCCAGGGAGGGAAAGAGCAAAATTGCCAACAAACGCCACTTTTTTTGTAAAAACCAGTGTCTATCAATTTTATACATATTATCAGGCTTTATTAATCTTTCCGTTTTATAGGGAAAAATCCGTGCCAAGTTAGTACAAATAGCGTTGCAAGCGTTGAGGATCTTACCATTTTATCTTTTCTTTAGCTAAAAAAGCTTGTATGCCCGCTTTACAATCCGGCGTAGCCCGGGCCTCCGCATTGTACCTGGCCGCCAGCTCGAGCGCTTCTTCTACCGACATACCAGCCGTCTGCGCCATCAGTTGCTTGGTGAGCCCAATTCCGGAGGCAGAAGTGCTTTCGGCAAGCTCAAGGGCCTTTTTCCTGACTTCTTCTCTTATCGTTTCCCTGGAAAGCACACCGGTGATCAGCCCGGCCGCCAGCGCCTTTTCCGCCGAAAGCTGCTGACCGGTCAAAAGATAGCTACGGGCCCGTCCCTCTCCGATTTTACGGCTTAAAAACACACTCACCAAGGCAGGAATAAACCCTATTTTCACCTCGGAATAACCAAAAACGGCTTCAGGTACAGCATAACTGAAATCACATACCGTAGCCAGTCCGCATCCCCCTGCAATAGCGGCGCCTTCTATGGTGGCCATTACGGGTTTGGGATGAGTATATATCCGATAAAACAATTCTTTGAGCTTTTGAGAATCCAACAGATTTTCTTCGAACGTATTGGTTTGCAGTTGTTTAAGATACGCCAGGTCGGCACCGGCGCTAAAAGCCGGTCCGTTCGCCTGAAGCAGTATGACCCTTACGTCGTCGGCTTTCTCGGCTTCATCAAAGGCTTTTTTAAGCTCATCTACCATCGCTGCATTCAACGCATTCCGCTTTTCAGGCCGGTTGAGCGTGATGGTCGCAATACGCGCCTCCTTCTCGTAAATAATCGTTTCCATTACATCATCTTTAGTAATTACAAGCCGATGCCATCGCCTTTCCGCCATAAATAAGGCTAATCGTCAATAATCAACCGTAGAAAGTTCAAGTGCTGTTAGCCAAATTTAGAACAATTTTCTAAGCTCCCCAACAGCAAAATCCACCTCTTCAGTCGTAGAGAATCGTCCCAAGCTGAACCTCAAACTCCTTTTGGCCTGCTCATCATTGCAGCCCATCGCATGCAAGACATGAGAGGGCTCCGGTCGTGCAGAGGTGCAGGCCGAGCCGGAAGAAACGGCCAGTGTCTGGTTTACCCTTTGGATCAGGTCGTTGCCCTGGTAAGCTGCAAACAACAGGTTGCTGACGCCCGGAAGCCGGGATTTTATATCCCCGTTGACCGTCACAAGACCAGTCAGTCCATCTTCAAAACGATCCCGCAGCGCCGCCACCCTTTTGTATTCCGCAGTAAGATTTTGCTGGCTTATGGCGGCTGCTTCACCAAAACCAACGATGGCAGGAACGTTAAGCGTACCGGAACGAAATCCATTTTCATGCCCCCCGCCATCTATCTGTGGCATTACACGTGCGCGTGGTTTCTTGCGCCGGAGAAATAAACAGCCGATGCCTTTAGGGCCATAGAATTTATGGCCGGAAAAGCTCATCAGATCGATCCCCGCCCTGTTCACGTCTACTTCAACTTTTCCTACTGCCTGCGTAGCATCGGAAAAAAACAAGCAGTCATGCCGCCTGGCGATCCGGCTGATCTCCTGCACAGGATGCAGCAGACCGGTTTCATTATTCGCATACATGAGCGCTATGAGGACGGTTTTCGAGGTTATGGCGGCTTCCAACTCCGCAAGGTCAATATGACCCGAATGATCTACCGGAAGATAGGTGATATCGGCACCTTTTCTTTCCAGGGCCGCGCAGCTGTCCAGTACCGCTTTATGTTCGGTCTGGCAGGTGATAATATGGTTTCCCTTACGGGCATACAGTTCAAACACGCCTTTCAGGGCCAGGTTGATTGCCTCTGTGGCGCCTGACGTAAAGATAAGCTCTCCCGGTTCTGCTCCGACCAGCCGCGAAAGTTTTTCCCTGGCCAATGTTACCGCCTCTTTTGCCGTCCAACCATAAGCATGGGTGTGGCTGGCAGCGTTGCCAAACTCTTCGGTAAAATAAGGAAGCATAGCTGTGACCACTCCGGGATCACAAGGGGTCGTAGCATTATAGTCCATGTAAACAGGTACGCGTAACATAGCAGCAAAGATAAAGCAGAAAGCCAACAACTCATTCAACCCCCAAAGCTACTGACAACCGCCAGCCAGGCGCTGTCCGTTTTCCAATTGCAGAACATGATGAACGCAAGAAGGGATATCTTCCTTATAATGACTGACATACAAGAGCGTCTTTTCCGGATTGTTCCAGAGCTGATCTACCACGTGGATAAAATGACTCTTCTGCACCTGATCGAGCCCCTGACAGGGTTCATCCAGTATGAGCAAAGGCGGATTTTTAATCATCGCACGGATGAGCAAAATAAGGCGTTGTGCGCCGGCTGACATATCCGTGAACCGTTTTTCTTTCAGTTCCGTCAACTCCAGCAAGTCCAACCAATAAGCCGCCAGTTGTTTTTCCTTCTCACTGGTTGTTTTCACCCGAAATCCCATGGTCTCGTCCAGTCCCGAAAGAATAATCGTCAAGGCGTCATTATTGCCTTTAAAGTACTGATGCATTTCAGGGGAAACAAATCCGATTCGTCTTTTAAGGTCCCATATGCTTTCCCCACTCCCCCTTTTGTGATCAAACAGCCTGATTTTATTGGCGTAGGCCTGTGGATGATCACCACTGATCAAACTCAGCAACGTTGACTTCCCCGCACCATTGGGCCCCAGGAGCGCCCATTTTTCCCCTTTTTCCACCTTCCAGTCAATGCCATTTAAAATTGAATGAGCGCCATATTTCACCCGGATATCTTCCATAACCAGGGCCTGCTTAAAAGTATGATCCTGCCATGGTTGCAGGTCACTTATTTTAGCGCGTATCCTATCCTCCGGATGCCAGGCAATTGCGGGAAGGCCCGGTTCGGTTTTGAAATTTGCTTTCGGACCGGCATATTTAACCTTTTGTTGGTCCAGCAGCAGAACATGGGTAATGGTTTCAGGGATTTCATGGGGCGTAGTCACCATCAGCAGCTGCGTTCCGCGAGCGGTAATCTTTTGCAGCAATTCATTCAGAATGGGGCGTGAAGCCGTGTCCAGTCCAAGAAAAGGATTATCCATGATCAGCAGCAAGGGTTGCTGCAACAAGGCGTCAGCGATCATAAGCCGGCGGGTCTCCCCATTAGATAGCTGTATCAGCGTTTTTTGCAGCAGCGGGTTTAGCAGCAGATGGGCGATAATCCACTCGAGTGAAAACCTTATTTCACCCATCTGGTTAAGCGCCGCTTTCTTCTGTTGGGAGTGCAAGTATGCCTCCACCGTAACAGCCTCTTCAGCAAACCAGGCATGATAACGCTGCTGGTAAAAGAAATCCCGTATGTTTTGTTTGCTTTTAAACTCGGGCTGCTGTCCAACAAACGCCATTAGTTTGCGCGAAGTAAACAAAGGGTCTGTAATACCGTGCTCCTTTTTATAATGCGCAAAAAAGGGGTAACGGATTTTCCCGTTGGTAATGTTGAAGCGGCCCAAGACCGTTTGCAGTAAAGTCGATTTTCCTGATCCACTCTTGCCAAGAACAGCCCACTGCTCTCCGTTTTGTATCTGAAAAGAAAGCGATCGGAAAAGTATTTTGTCCAGGTGTCTGACAGTAATCTGGTCAATCGACAGGAAGGGTGCTTTTGCATCTGACATGTGAAAACGATTGGAATCATGCAAAGGTATGCATTAAGAGCAGAAACTTCCAGGAGGTGGCCTCCCGGGTAACTATTAAAAGAACAGCGCCGTATCGGAGAGCTAGGCAATATCAGCGGTTAAACCGGCCGCTGTCCTGTTCGGCGATCTTTTTGTGCCTGACTACTTCGAAAGGACAAACAATATCTGGGCGGGGGCAATTCTTTTAAATTTGCTCAAAGCGTGGTAACAAATATTCCATTTGAATAATCGGGACAACTGCTTATCTATCCAAAGATAAGCCCGGTAATGATATATAGGCTTAGGAAGAAGTTTATTGGTTTTTCTAACTAAAAAAGAAGTCAACGTAAAATGAGGGCTTTCTTTCACTATTTTAAATCCCAGTTCAGGTAAAGTTCTCTTGAAATACTTATAGGGAATTCCTCTTTCCCTTTTGGTCAGTCCAGGCCTTGGGACCCGCCAGTCCCCCATGCTTATAATAGGCTCTTTGATTAAAACAAACCCGCCCGTCCGTAAACAGCGGTGCATTTCGCTCATGACATAGGTTACATTCGGAATATGGTGGAGAGTGGCAAAGCAGACAATCAGGTCAAAATACTCGTCAGGGAAGTCAATACTACCGTCGATACCCGGCTTTTTATAATGTAAATTAATATTTTTTCCGCCCGGGATCTGATCCGAAACAAGATGGTCAGAAGGTTCCAGGATGTACAGGTTCTCGATCAAAGCCTGTATAGGCGCAAACTCATCCCCGAAAGCGGATCCGATGCCGAGGACATTGACATATTTTTTCTTGGGAAGATAATTGAATCCATACAGCTTGTTCAAATTATGGTAATTATAATGGTAGCCCTTCTTATAGCCGGCGACCAGCCCTGAGTATCCTTCTTTTTCATCTTCATACCATTGTTTGATTTGTTCAAAAGTGAAATCGTCCCCATGTAGGATTTCTCCGGCAAAATATTTGTCCATGCGATTATTTTGCGTTAAAAGTAAAGAATATAAAGAAGAAGGAAGGAATGCCGAGACGAAAATTAGTCATGATTCGGTTAAAAATGGACATTGCCGGTAATGAAGACGTCTATTAGTTCTTCACGCTTTGTTCGATAGTGTTTCCGATTTTATCCCGGGGCTGCCTAATTTTTGCGCTGAGGATAAAAATCAAGCCCATGAGTGGAAAAGATATTTGATCATGGCTTTAGGTTTTGAAAGGTTTACATTTTTATAAATTCTACTCTTCTGTTTTGCGCTCTGCCTTCTGTCGTGCTGTTGTTTGCTACAGGATCGGTTTCTCCTTTTCCGTCCGTTGTCATTCTGCCTTTGTCAAGTTCAAATACTTTAGTTAAAATATTTTTTACGGACGCCGCACGTTCTACGGATAATTTCAGATTGGACTCCGCGGATCCGTCGCTATCGGTATGTCCGGTAATTTTTACATTTATTTCGGGATTATCTTTTAAGACAGTAGCGATTTCTTTTAGTACGCCGTAGGATTGCGGGCGGACCTCAGATGAATTAACGTTGAATAGAATTCCGGTGGTTGTCCAGCGTCCCTCACTGATCAGCTCATGGCGCAAGTCCAATCCTCCCGCCGCTATTTTCAAATTGCCGATCAACACTTTCATTTGTTTAAAGTCGGTGCCAAAGCCGCGCAGGTGCAGTTTAAGATAGGATGCACCCGGCGGCATAAATGTTGGCACATCAACCAGTTTATTTTCATTGATCCACAGCCTGAATCGTCTTTTATTGACCGCTATGGAAATATGCGCGCCCGTAGCCATCGCTTTGCGATAATCTTCTTTTACAGTGTTTCTGATAGTTCCCATGTTGCCACCGTAACTAACGAGTTCCAGCCCATTAGAAATGAACTGACAGAAACTCAGGGAAGCAACGGCTCTGTTATGGCCTTTCTGAAAAGTTCCGCTTTCATCCAGCATAATATCCAGAAAGGTGGTGGAGCTGATTTTTTTATCCAGGCCCGACGTTTTTAAATCAAATTCGATGGTATATTCTTCCGGCAGCGCATTTTTTAGCATAGGCAGATATAGCGCCCCGCCTTTCAGGTAAAAATATTTCGTCCTGCTGTTCTCTACAGTTACCACTTCTCCCGATCCATTGGTATTCCATTTAGAAGGAAAATCGCCTACCTGGTCAGCAGAAAAATCATCGTAAAATAAGATCTTATGTCCGGGTACAAAATCGAATTTGGAATAAACCGCCGGACCGGTAGTATTCATTTTTTCTCCATCGACGGCGGCGTTTTTGTTGTCCACCCTTTTGCCTGTATTTCCTACCGGTTTCTTTTGTTCCCTATTCCTACCCATGTTTTCAATAGAACCTTCCATCTTATCGAGCCCCTTATCTATCGCTTCGTTTGTTTTGCGTTCGATGCGTTGGTTCACTTTACGTTCTATTTTATCTCCCAGGCGTTTAAATACTTGCGCCTGGAGAGAACCGGTGAACACAGTCAGTGCTAAAATGAACAGTAAATGTTTCATAATACATTACTTTATGTTAGTGATGGCCAATCTCCTCGGTTCGATCACTCCTCCCACCTCTTAAATGACGGATCATTGAACAGCTTTCCATTATGTCCGCCAATAATATCCTTCGCGTCTTCTTCCAGCGGCCACACGGCTACCAGCCCGGGCATAGGCGATGTAATATCTACGTTCATGGTTTCTTTTATCTGTGCTTCTGTGCGTGCTATATTCCACAGCCGGAATTCTGCCAGTCCGGAGTGTGCCGCCATTTCTTTTGCCAACAGGAGCGGTTCCGTACTGGAAGTAAACGGGCTTTCTTCTTCGGTAAATTGGCCGACTAATTTGCCGTTAAGATAATGGTACCGCATTGTTCCATCCCAGGTCACTGCCCAATGTGTCCACTGATGAATGAAAAACTTACCGGATTGACGGAGCGCCCCTGCATATCCCACATAAGAGGAAAGCACCGGTTTGCCTTCCTTTTCCAATATTTGGATATAATATCCCTCATTGTTGTAGTACAATCTTTTATAAACAAAGATATTGCTTGCGGCATAGTGATCAAGCCGGACCCAGCCCTCCAGCGTCATGCCGCCCGTTGGATTTAGGGCCGGGTCATGCGGTATGCTGATGTAGCTGTTATAATTCAACAACAGATAGCGGCTATACGGCAGGTTATCCACTTCCTTCGGCTTATCTTTTTCTTTATGACATCCAACAAAAGAAACGGAAATGATCAGGCACAATATCCATGTTGTTCTTTTTACAATAATCATAATTTAAAAATTACCGGAAAAAATGATAGCCGATCCTTACTGCAGAAAATGCCATATTACCGTCTTTTTTCGTTAGCGGCTGGTACCGCGCAGACAGGTCGAAATTATTGAACAAATAACCGGCGCCTGCCACCCAGCCAAAAGTAGATTCATAGCGCAGAAACTTTTACATCTATTGTTGTACGGATAACGGCCACATCGAGTTGAGGTTCCAAATAGAGCCCGTTAATATGATGACGATAGCCTGCGAACATCGGAATGACATCCGATAATCTTTTTGCCGTGGAGCAGCGCTCCTTAACAGAGAAAACCAGGTAAGCGGTTGCGGGATGCGACACCATTAGTCGTGACCGAGATAAGCCCTGACCTCAGAGAGTTGGCTGACATCCACTAAGGCGCTCATTGCTTCAAAATTGGCAGCAGGAATAATCAGCACCCGAATCTTTATAAACCGGATAGACCCTGTAACTATTCCGGCGGTTTTCGTAATACGCATGGTGCAGTTTGTGGTACCTGTACCCGAATATAGAAAATTTGCATTAAAGTTGTAAAATTTTGATATGTATGGGATTTGAATTGAATTTCCATTACCAAATTCGCCGTAAATCAGTACCACACTATTCTGAAAGTCCCTTATTTTCAGCGGAAAGACAAAGTCCCGGATACTTTCTGCGCCTGCGGCAAACGTGATGCCAGGAAGGCCGTTATCGGCCCATTCATACTCGGTGACATTTGCTGTCCCGGGGTCACCTTTCTCACCTTTTTCACCTTTAGCGCCTTTTGCTCCTTGTTCTCCGGCGATGCCCTGTTCGCCCTGCGGTCCGGCAGGTCCCTCTGGTCCTTCTTTGCTACAACTGCTTATGCCTACGACTACAGCCAGTATAAAAATAAGGGGTACACGTAATTTTTTCATAATGGTTATTTTTAAGTGTTAAGAAGAAAACATGTGTGATATATGTTCCTTTATAAAAAGCAAAAATAACCGGCTTCGGTATTACTGTATTGTATAAATCCGCCAAATTTCTATTGCCGCTAATGGCCCAAAGTAAGCGCCCTGTAGCATATTCAAAGTTCAATGTTTTGGACATTAATAGATGAAAGATGGGAAGGATATTAACTCCCGGATAAGGAATAAATTAAAAAACCGCAAAACGCGATTAAAATGTCCATTTCTGGAAAGTA
>CAYRJM010000044.1:0-27228 GCA_964424665.1 uncultured Chitinophagaceae bacterium | reverse complement strand
GTATTAATTACGTTTGGCCCTTCGATAAGGTGGCAGCCTTTCGAGGGGCTTTTTTCTTTTAATGGCTTTGCAGCCCGCGTATCATTACCGTCTTCCCGTCTTGGGTATATTCTCCTCCGATAGAAAGGCAAATAGCTTTCAATATGTTCTCAGCCCCCTGGTGTGTATCAAAACGGCCGGACAATTCATATTGCTTGACCGCATGATCGGCAAAGCGGATCTCTATGCCAAAAGCACGGTAAAACACCCGGGCGACTTCGGTCATCGGTGTATGGTAAAAAGCAAGTTGATCCTGTTGCCAGGCCAGTAAATCTCCGCTGTTGGTCACTTTTTCTTTCCGCAACACGGCTTGTTTTTTATAGTACATGACCTTCTCATTTTGCGTTAACACCGTTTTGTTGTTTTCCCGGCCTGCCCGGTGTACCATTACTTTACCTGACAACACCGCTACTTCAATATTCTTGTTCTCCGGATAAGCGCTGATATCAAAGGACGTTCCCAGTACCTTGGTCTGCAGGGGCCCGGCGCGCACTATAAACGGCCTTTTCTCATCTGCTGCTACCTTAAAGAAAGCTTCTCCTTTTACATAGACCGCCCGGCTATTTCCCGTAAAGTGAGCGGGATAACGTATTTCACTCAGCGCATTCAGCCAGACCTGTGTGCCATCGTCCAGCGTTATCCGCTGGATTTCTCCTATTCCGGTAGAAGTCCGCACATACTTTATGGCTTTTGTTTCGCCCGCCTGCAGCGTTCCCATATAATATAAAAGGCCACCGGCAGCGATCAGCACCAATATCGCCGCTGCAACACGATACCACAACCTGCGTCCTTTATGTTCGGCGTTCGTATCAGGCACCATCTGCGCTTGTATGTCCGCATATAATTTTTCGATATATGCTTTTTTCGCATCAGCTGATAGGACAGACCATTCGCCGGATTCGTTATCTATCCCTTCCAACCAGGATAACACGCGTTGTTTCTCCGCTTCGGAACATTCTCCGTTAAGGTATTTATCCAGTAAGACGATAACCTGATCTTTACTCATGCAGTCGGTTTTTATCAACGTTATACCGTTAGGTCGATCGAAGCGTTAAAAGGTACTATCTTTGCAAAAGATTTTTCCGAAGTAATCAGGGAGCTTTTTTGACTGCTGTTTCCAGCCGGAAGGCGTAATCAATAAAAAAACAAGAGGGTAGCCAGCAACAGGACCTTGTCCAAAACGGGACGCAGTCTTTTTACCGCCATAGTTAATTGATTCTTTACGGTTTGTTCGGAAATGTTCCGGTAAGCGGCTATTTCGGCGATGCTTAAATGTTTTTTGCGGCTCAACAGAAAGGTTTCTTTTATTCTGGAAGGCAGGCGATCAATTTCTTTTTCTACAATCGCATTCAGGTCGTTATATACCAGTTCGCTAAAAACGCTATTTTCTCCTTTTTCAGGTAAGGAAAGCAATAAATCGATATAATATTCTCTATGTATATTTTTGCGTATATGATCGACGAGCTTGTATTTTAATGCAGAAAAAAGATAAGCCTTCAATGAACCATGAATATTCAGGTGGTTTCGGCGTTCGTAAAGACTTAAGAAAATATCCTGTACGACGTCTCTTGCCTCTTCCAGGGAGGAAAGCCTGCGGGACGCATAAGCCAATAGGCCTGCAACATACGCCCGGTACACCTGTTCAAAAGCGCCGGGGGCATTGTTATTTAATCGATCCAGAAGTTGTTTTTCAGAATGTAAATCTGTTTCCATTCATCTGTTCCTTTTCAAGAGCTAAAAATAGGCAACATTGTTTACTTATCAAAACAGGGACTACAAGGCCTTCTTCAACGCGTCAAAATAATTCCAATAATCATCAAACAAAGCGCTGTTTTTCAGCATAACGATAACTTCATTGTTATATTTTAGCGCATTGGCCGTTAAGTTATGCGTACCACACATAATAATTTTTTGTTGCTTGCCATTCCAGACACCCTTTATCATCATAAACTTCGAATGTATATTTTCGGGGTCCATGTCCAGGATTTTAACATAACCACCTGCCTCTTTCAGGCGCTGCAATTCCTCCAGAACTTCCTGATCCGCCTTATCTTTAGCAATGACTTCTACCGTGGCGCCTTTCTCTTCCAACTCCGTTAGCTTTTTCGTTACGTCCATCCTGCCGTCGGTCCAGTCGGACATTCCGACTCTCACTACCGCGGTTGAAAAATCGCTGATCTTCTCCAGGATATCCAAGACGGTATCATCGCCATCCCAATCGCCTTTGATGCGTCTGGGAAAGAAAAACACCTGTATACTGTCCAGGTCAACGACGGTATAGGTAAATGCTTTCATGCCGGACCGCGCACGCTTTTTCATTGCCTTCCAGTTGTTCAGAAAAGCATCATACAATTTTTCATTCGTCATGATGACCGCGTCCTGCACCTTCAGCGTAGCGCCGTATACGAAATTGTGTGACGTAGAAAAAACGACATTTTTCGCCACGCCCTGTGGCAAATCAATTTCGGAAAATAAGGCGTGCTTGTGGTGATCGATGGCCGAGGAGGAGGCGTCCGATTCCACAACGACCAGTTCAGAGGAACCGTTATTAAACATTGCCTGCAACTGCTGAATGGTCTTTGTGTTTTCGTCAATACTGGAAGACCGGCTGTGGTCAATCATCACATGCATATTTACCCCCCGGAAATAGGCACTTTTAACCGCTTTTAAGACCGGCTCATAACTGAACAGATAGATATTTAAATAGACCTCCGCCCCCTCGGGGGTGTGATCCAGATACTGGATCAGCGTATCCATTATGCGGGTATCGCTGGTATGGGAACGAACATTAACCGGATTAATAAAGAGCGCCTGCTCAATATTAATTTCTTTTTTGGCAGGGTGTTGCTCAGTTGTGGTGTCATTACCGTTGCCGGGATTAACAGCGTTTCCTCCTTTATCGCAGGCGAAAAACGCGCAAAAAAGAAGTAGTAAGAATAAGTATTTGCTTTTCATCGAAGAAGTTTAATTCCGTTAAACGCCGGCTTCTCTGCTCAATTATCTATAGCATCAGTAACTAAACTTGTTTTCCAAAAACCATCGCGCCTTGTATATCCTCATGCCGGTCCCGGCAAAGACGGTTTCTCCTTTGCCACTTAGTACCTGGTGGGACCACCATTTCGTTTCGGGCTTCATAATGAGTATGGGCCATCCACCGGCAGGCGGACCGGATGAAACGCTTTTAATATTTTTTGTAAAAGCGAAATCTGCGGGCCGCACCCTTTTGGTCTCCATATCGATGGTATACACCCCGCTGGTATTTGTTAACCAAAGCGAATCTTTCCCATATACGGGAAACAGATCATGCGCGTCGTTTCCCGGAAGTTGAAAAGAGTCTTTTTTGATTAAATCCGGCTTTTGGCGGTTGAAGTTGTATTGTAATTGATACAAATGATTATCTCCGGCCGACCATAAGACCTGTCTTTTTTTATCCCACACGACGTTGTGGGCAAATGGCAGGGGAATAATCGTCCGGTAACCGGAGAAGTAACCGCTTGTGGTGTCTGCATGAAAAACCACCAGCCTGTTATCGGTACTGGAAGCAGTAACAATATTTCCATCCGGCAGCAATTCGGAGGAATGCGGATTTTTTCCCGCATACGCATAAAACACAGCTTTACCGTCGGCGATACGCACTAAAGCTACGCCGCCGCCTGAGGCGTTGATCAAAAGGTATCGTTTGTTATACACCGGCTTGGCATCATCGGGATGGGAAAACCATTTGACCTTATCTTCAGCTACATTGGAGTGCCCCGCATTCCACGACCATATCTCTTTTCCTTTTCTTCCGGCATCCACAATCACGATGGCCGGACGCGCCTGATCAGTGAGTACCAGGCACCGGATGCAATCCGCCACAGTAAGGGTGTCTCCTGGTTGTCCGGAATCAGTTATAGCCGGATGCTCCGCGCTTTCTTTGTGACAGGCCGCCACCGGCAAAAAAGGAAGGGCTAAGAGTAAAATGACCGCCTTTATTTTCTTTATCATGCCATTTATTTTCTGAACACCGTTACGCCGGGACCGCTTTCAATATCGGAAAGCTGGGAATGGATATTTAATACTTTTGTGGATGGATCCCGCGGAACAAGCCATCCGTTTTCGGAAATAATACCGCCCATGATGGCGAAATGGTTGTCTTCTCCCGGGCCTTCGAGCGCATAGGTGTTCGTGCCCTGCCCAAAAAGGGGCTGCGCCTGGCCGGTTTCCGGATTTGTCCTGCTGTACAGGTCGTTGTCGGGCACCTGATAGCCGTTTCCGTCTTTTAAAGCGTCTTCTACGGGCGGATTAAAAAATACCGCATCCAACGGAATGGAAGCAGGCGTGACTTCCGTCCCTTCAAAAACAGCGATACCATCGGCCGCACTGCTGTTGCCCAGGAAGCTGTTTATAGAGTTGCCAAAGCCATCGCCGGTAACTTCATTTTCATTGTGGGTATAGACCTGAAGCGAGCGGATCCAGTTGGCACCGCTGATGTCGGTACTCAGGCCATCGGGCCAGTAAGCGCAAATAACTTTAGCCGCAGCCCCTACGTAAAAGAAAGTACCTGCTTTAGCGACCCCTTCTGTCAGGTTGAATTTAAACGTAGTCGTTCCGCCTTCGGCCCATCCGCCTTTTTTAGCGGATGTATTGTTACAGGTGACCACGCTGTAAGGGGTTTTTGAAAAATCAATGTCTTCCAGCGCCATGAGCTGAATATATTCGTATCCGCCTTTATGGACGATCACCGTACCACTGCTGTACTCGGTTTTATCCCCCTTTACTTTTTCATCAGAGCCTCTGGGGTTGGCTAAAAATCCGGTGATGATAATAGGACTGTTGACGGCAACCACCTTGGTGACCTCAATATCTCCGGTATTTCTCAGCCAGATCTGCTTGACGAGGCTGTCTTGGCTGTTTTCAAAAAGGCCATAGGTGGCAATACCCGTATAATTGATGGCGCTGTCGGATATTTCCACACCGGCCAGCGTAGATTCGGGACTGGTAAAAAGCTGTACTTGTCCCGCCTCACCAGAAGCGTCATAGAGCCCTTTACTGCCGCTGTAGGTTTCCCCCTCAGCCGGTTCAGGCCTTACTTCCGCCGCAAAGATCTGCACCAGCGAGCCGCTGTACTGGTCGAAATTATTAAACAGGGTTTTGAGGGTGACACTGTTTGGCGCGGCTTTCTTGCCGGTCTGAAGAACGGTTATGTCCGTAGCCGCTATCCCGGTAATGATCAGGTTGCCCTCCTCTTTGGTCAGGGTGCCCCCGCTCAGGTTTACTTTTACGGAGTCCCCCTCCTTAAATTGCTCAGCCGAAGCGGCATCCGTTAGCCGGATACCAACGCCCGTTTCCCCGTCCTGGAGAAAAAGGAGCCCATGCGGCTGATTGCCGCCAGCGGCATCCGAGATGATGATCCCGTTAATATTCACCGCTTCAAAATCATGGCCCTCATCCAGCACGACGTCTTCGCCTTTATAAAACCCTTTGATTGTTTCCAAAGGCAAGTGAAGCACGGAATCGTAATACCTGCCCGGATGGTGGTCCTCTTTACTACAGGAAAACATGCTCATTATGACAACAGACGTCAGCAGTAAAGCGCCAAGGCATTTTGCATTAAAATTATTTTTCATAACTATTCTCTTTATTATACGTTTTCTTTACTTCTATAATTAATACCCGGGATTTTGCTCCAGGTTAGGATTCAGGTCCAGTTGAGATTGGGTGATAGGCCACCAGTAATCCCTGTCCGGGTTGAAGGAGCGGACAGCGATCTCAGAGCCGTCATAGGCTTTAATAGGCGCGTTCATCACCTTCTCCGCTGTTTTCCAGCGGCGGATGTCGTTATAGTAATAGCCTTCACAAGCGAACTCTATTCTTCTTTCATGATGGATGCGCGCACGCATGTCCTCCTGGGAAAGCCCTGCCGGAAGGTCGGGCATGCCTGCCCTTTCGCGCACCTTGTTTACCGCCTCATAAACCGACGCGTCCGGACCGCTATATTCGTTTTGCGCCTCGGCATACATCATCAGAATGTCCGCATAACGCAGGACGATATAATTTGTATACGACTGGCCGCTCTTAAGATCCGCCAGCGCAGGGTCAGGTTTTTCTTCCGTATAAATGCTGTACTTTTCGACGCCAAAACCGGTAATGGCGAAGCGGTCCTCGGTAACGGTTTGCCCCATGTATTTATCGCCCGGAAAAACAATGGTCGCATACAGCCGCGGATCCCTGTTTTTATAAGGGTTTTCCGGATCGTACCCCGAGGCCTGGTCAGTAATCGGCAGACCGTTATTCATGTCGTAAGCCTGGGCCAGGCTTAACAGGGGCGCATTGGAATTGTACTGCCGGTCAATTAAGTCAAAAGAGTTCCCTTCGTCGGGATAAATAAATTGCACATCGAAGATCACTTCTTCATTGTTTTCATTTTCCGGTAAAAACAAGGCCCGGTAGTCGGGATACAACGCGTATTGCCCCATGTCCATAACGGCTTTCGCTGCCTCCGCGGCGGCTTTCCATTTGCTTTTATCGTTTTCAGTGTTGAATAAAGGACTGGCTTCAAACAACAACAGCCTTGCTTTCAATGCGAGCGCCGCTCCTTTAGTGGCCCTGCCCAGGTCAGCAGCGCCATAGCTCAAAGGCAGCAACATCGCGGCCGAGTCGAGGTCTTTTAATATTTGTTGTACTACTTCCGCCCTTGGCGTACGGGGTAAGTCAGATTGGGTTTTCGGATCCGGCGGATCGAGGATCAAGGGTACGTCTCCCCAGTAATTTTGCAGGTTAAAATAAAAGATCGCCCGTAGAAAATGAGCTTCACCCCGCATCCGGGATTCAAGCGCTTCGTCCATGTCTACTTTATTTACATTCGCCAAAAACGTATTGCAGCGGCCGATCCCCGCGTAGCAATGGGCCCAGCGGTTCGCAATAATCCCGCCCGTAGAAGCCGACTGATTGCCGGAAGCGATGACGTTCCAGGCGTCGGAGCCGTCGTTGTAAGCGTTCGGAGTTAGTGTTTCCATCCACAACGGCGTGGCTGTTCCCCCGTACAATCCGCTGTAACGCAGTACGGCGTATGCACCGGTCAGATAAGCGTTGGCGGCTTCCTGTGATTTCCAAAAGTTGCTCTGTACGTATTTGTTGTGCGGGGCAGTATCCAGCAGGTCCGTATTACACCCGGCCGCAAATAAGCCACTGAGGGTTAATATGATAAATAGCTTTTTCATAACATCTTTGTTTATAAATTATATAGCGTCTTTAAAAGGTTACATGAACACCCGCACTAAATGTTTTCAGCATGGGGTAGTGATAAAAGCTGACATAGTCAGAAATCGTTTCCGGATCATATTGATCGAATTCAGCAAACAGCAAGGGGTTTTGCGCATTGAGGTACACACTGAGGCGCTCGATCTTTACCCTGGACAGCCACCGTTCCGGAAGCGCATAGGCGAGCTGCACATTACGCAACCGCAAATAAGCCGCGTTTTTCAGCCAAAAGTCGGAGGGCTCGAAATTGATGCCGCTGCCATAATCGGATTCGGTGATAATCGGCAGGCTGGCATTGGGACGATCGGGCGTCCAGGAGTCGGTAACCCAGTCCCAGGTGAGGCCTGCGCCATTGCGAAGCGGAACACTGAGGTTCCGGTCGGCAAACATTTTCATTCCGCCCACCCCCTGGAAGAAGGCGCTTAAGGAAACCCCTTTGTAGTTGACGTCAAAACCAAAGCCGTAGGTATACTTCGGCATTTTGGAAGAGATCGGCAGTAAAACCCGGTCATCTCCGTTTATGATGCCATCTTCGTTTACGTCCCTGTACTTCAGATAACCTGCTTTGGTATCCTCACTCTGATAAGCGTGCGCAGCTACTTCTTCCTCGCTTTGAAAAATACCAATAGCATCCAGCACATAAAAAGAACTGTAGGGTTGCCCCTCCTTGGTAATGGTCGGAAGGTTTGTCCCGTAGCCATACAATACCTGTCCGTCGAGATCCAGTACTTCATTCTTATTATAAGATACGTTTCCATAGACGTTGTATTCAAAGGCGCCTGCGTTGTTGCGGTACTGAAGGCTGATCTCATAACCGGTATTTTTCATGGAGCCTACGTTTCTTTTGGGGCCCGCCAGGTTTCCGACCTGATCGGGGAGGTTTACGGTACGCAGAATGCCGGTCGTCACTTTTTTGTAGACGTCCGCAGTCAGGCTGATCCTGTTTCTCCACACGTTAACATCTACCCCGATGTCGTAATCCGTCGTTGTCTCCCAGGAAATAGTAGGATCCGAATAAGCCGTCGCCGCGGCGCCGGACGCGAGCACGCCGTTTGGTCCCCCGAAGCTGTAATCATGCCCCAGCGTAATGGAGTTTTCATAGCTGTACAGGTCGACGGCCTGATTTCCTAACTGGCCATAGGAAGCGCGCAGTTTCAGCAAGTTAACGAAGTCGCTTGCGAAAAAAGCTTCTTTATCGATGCGCCAGCCGGCGGACACCCCCGGGAAAAAGCCCCAGCGAAACCCGTCAGCGAAACGGGAAGAACCATCATAACGAAAGATCCCTTCCACCAAATATTTTCCTTTATAATCATAGTTGACGCGTCCGAAGTAAGATTCAAGCACGTCCCGCGTTTCGTTACCCCCTATGCCCTGACGAATGGTGCCGGCGTCCAGCGCGTCCAGCGTAGCGTCCAGATAACCGGTCATCTCAGCCATGAAGCTATTGGACAGGTAGTTATCATAGCTGGCGCCTACCATGGCGGAAACATGATGGTCTTCATTAAAGGTTTTCTGCCAGTTCAACGTATTATAAAAATGGATGTTCTTATTGTTGTCATCATAGTTATAAGAACGCGGGGCTGTAGAAGGGCTGTTCCAGTTATAACGTTCTCCGGTCTTTGCCTGTAATTTATACATCTGGGGAACGAAGCGTTTGAGAAACCCATCGTATTTATCCACGCCGAATTTAATGTGATAAGTGAAGTTCCAGGGCAACTTATAATCGGCGTAAAGGGAAGAGACAAAACGCTGTACATACTTCAGGTAGTACCCTTCCGAAGACAACATACGCGGGTTTTCCCAGTTGTTTCTTCCCGGCACGCGCAGCCAGGTATAGCCATAGTGACCATCGGCCAGGGTATCGTTTTCGACAGGCAGCGCCCGCATCAGGTAATTCCAGAAATCACCGTTGCTGTAGGTAGGCTGACTGTAATAACGGTAATAGCCATGAAGGGTGAATCCCACGGTAAGTTTCGGGTCGATCTGAAAGGACGTATTAATGCCGAGGGAATATTTCTTTTCCCGGTCGACCGGCCCCTCAATGATTCCGTCGCGGCTCAGGTAACCGAGCGACAGCCGATAACGGACTTTTTCCGAACTTCCGGAGACACTCAGGTCGTGCTTTTGTATCGTTCCTGGGTTGAGAATGCGGTCAAACCAATTGATCGCAGGATAGGTATACGGATCAATTTTCATTCCGAGTTCATATTCCATGATCTCTTCGTCGGAGAAGATGGGCTTGGACATTCCTTCATTCAAAGCGGCCTGGTTAAACATCTTCATGTACACGATCGGGTCCCAGACCGCGTCCGGCATCACCGTCGGAGATTGTTTACCATAGTAATAATTGTAGTTCACTTTGGCCTTTCCCCTGCCCTTCTTTGTGGTTATAAGAATGACGCCGTTAGCCGCCCGGGAGCCGTAAATGGCCGCCGAAGCGTCTTTTAATACGGTCACGGTCGCGATGTCATTGGGGTTGAGTTCATCCATGGAATACTCGATACCATCTACGAGCACCAGCGGACTGCTGTTATTGAGGGTCCCTATGCCGCGGATACGTATTTCCGCGCGATCCGTACCCGGCATACTCTGTCCCAGTTTTACAAACAAACCGGGCATGCCATGCAAGGCCTTGCTCACGTTGGTGATCGGCTCGCCTTCTTTTTGTTCCATGTTTAAGGTGGAGATCGCGCCCGTCAGGTTTTCTTTCTTTTGCGTTCCATACCCCACCACAACCACGGAATTAAGTTGCTTAACATTGGGACGCAGTTCTACCGCTAAGGCTTCGGAAGGATTGGTAATTTTCACTTCCCGGCTTAAATAACCCAAAAAGGAAAAAGTCAGCACATCGCCCGCCGAGGCATTGATATGAAATGCGCCTTTCGCGTCGGTGACCGCGCCCTTGTTTGTACCGCTTACCCGTACACTCACCCCGGGTAAGGGGTCTCCATTGTCGGCGGCGGTAACCGTACCGCTGACCTCGTGTTGTTGAGCGAGTACGGGTCCGTAACCTATGGCCATAATAAACAGCCCTATTCCCAAAGCGGAGAAGTATTTCCGCCAGCCACCAAGTCGTATGATCTGATCCATGTTTAAATGATTGAGTTGAGATAAAATGATGTTTGTTTACTTGATTAAAAATTTATTTTTCTGCGTATTCCGCTTTAAGACTACTAAGCGCCCGGGACGAAGCTTTTCTCCGAACTAAACTATCAGCGTACCTTGCCGACCACGTCGTCCAGCCGGTTGGGGTAATCGGTAATAATACCGTCTACCCCCAGTTCAATAAGTTGCTCCATCCGGTCTTTCTCGTCTACCGTCCAGGGCAATACTTTCATTCCTTTATGGTGACAGGTCGATAAAAACCCGGTGTCCACGAGAGCATAATGCGGGTTATAAAACGCGGGGACAAAACCGAGGGCTTCGAGGTTTTGCGCCACCGTCTTGCTCTTGTCGCCCGTCAGGTATCCCAGCGGAATATCAGGATGCGTCTTATGCAACACCTGCAGGGGCCGCATGTCAAACGACTGGATGATCAGGCGGCCTTTTAACTGTTTTAAATAAGGTGCTAATACGCCCATCATTATTTCCATATACGCTTCCGGCGCGGGTTGTTCAAAGCCATCCGTCTTAGGATTGGATTTAATCTCGAGCAGGTAAACAACCGGCGGATAATCATTGGCCCGGGTAAAGGCTTCTATGGAATCGATCATCTCCGACATCAGCGGCGCATAGGCTTTTACGGGTTGTTGTTCCGGATAGGCATCATAAGGCTTTTGGCCAATAATAAATTTCCGGATATCAGCATAATTCATCTGATAAAAGGTATAGTCCCGACGCCTGGCTTCGGGTATCGCTGAGCCGTCCGGCATAAGGGTGTAGGCGGGGTTAAAGGAGTTGTCGTGATATACGACTACCTTATTGTCTTTGGTGATATGCACGTCAAACTCAATGGTGTTGGCGCCCACTTCAATGGCTTTCTCAAAGGAGGGAATCGTGTTTTCAGCCACCAGTCCGCGTGTACCGCGGTGGCCGACTTCATAGAAACTGATCTTTGCTGTGGAAATTTTTTTGACCGTAGCGCAACCGGTCAGTAAGACGGAACAACATAGTACGGCTACAAGCAGCCCGTTAGAATAAATGGCATTCAGATTTTTCATAAGATTCAGACTTGTCGGCAAAGGTCTGTTTTGCCTTTGACGTTTGTGTTAACTCAGTATAACCAAATTGTTAATTGTTGTACATACATCATAGTTTATATTCAGAAGCAAGCGCGATAAACTCATTGGCTTCCGCAGTTTCCCATTCTTTATCTTTTTGTAACGTCTCCCCCATAATACGCGCGACTTTAGGCGCCATGCGGATGGCAGCGTCCGCGTCCAGAAAAAGTATCCTGAACCTGCGGCTCAACACATCTTCTACCTTTCGGGCCATCTCTTCTTGCACCGTCCAAACCACTTCGGCATAGGTCTGTGGCCAATCTTCGTCCAGTTTTTCATTCCATTCGGGATGCGCCCTCAACAAAGCATCTATTTTCGCCCGGTCGGTGCCATATACATCCCAGTCAGCGATGGATTTTTTTTCCCATCCATGAATTTTCAGATGCTCGGTCACACATTTTTTAGGCGCCAATCCCGCCGACGCAATCGCTTTATTTATCGTGTCCTCCCCCATTTTCCGGTAGGTGGTCCATTTTCCGCCCGTTATGGTCACCAGTCCGGAAGCGCTCACTTCCAGGCTGTGGTGGCGTGAAATATCCTTGCTGGACCGGCCGCCCTCATCTGAAGGCAAAGCCAAGGGCCGCAGGCCGGCATAGACACTTAAGACCTCTTTTCTTTCCGGCGCCTGATCCAGGTACTTGCCGGCATTTCTCAGGATAAAGGTCACCTCTTTTTCCAACGCGCGCGGCTCAAGCGTATGTTCTTCCAAGGGGGTGTCCGTCGTTCCCATCAACAGGTGTTTATGCCAGGGCACCAAGAACAATACGCGTCCGTCATCCGTTTTGGGGATCATCAAGGCAAAGTCCGTTGTCTTCAAAAAACGGGGAGGCAGCACCAGATGTACGCCCTGGCTGGGCTGTACGGATTGCTCATCCTCGTCTGTATCCATTTGATGTATTTCATCCACAAAGACTCCGGTGGCGTTGACAACCACTTTGGCTTTTACCCTATAGGCCGTCCCGGTTTCCTGATCGATGGCTTCCACCCCCGAAATCCGTCCGTTGTTATCTTTTATCAATCCCTGTACGGTTATATAATTGAGTACGGAACCGCCATGGTCTTCACAGGTCTGCGCCAGGGCCACGGCCATTCTGGCATCATCGAACTGACCATCGTAGTACAGTATGCCGCCCTTCAGCTGGTTATTGTTTATCCCGGGCATTTGTTTTAACACTTCCTTTTTAGTCAACCAGGAAGAGTTGCCGATGCGCTCTTTACCGGCCATCCAGTCGTAGATCTTCATACCGATATAATACTTCATGCGTTCCCAGAGCGAATAGACCGGTATGATGAAAGCCTGCTTCCTGGCCAGGTGCGGCGCATTCTTTAAAAACAACCCGCGCTCCCGCAGCGCCTCTAAAACCAGTTTTATGTTCCCTTGTTCCAGGTAGCGGACCCCGCCGTGTACTAACTTGGTGCTTCTGCTGGAAGTACCCTTCGCAAAATCCGCCTGTTCCAGCAATAAAGTCTTGTATCCCCTGGAGGCCGAGTCAACCGCTACGCCAAGCCCGGTGGCGCCGCCACCGATAACAATTATATCCCACTGATCCGTTTCTTTGAGTTTTTGAATTGATAACGCTCTTTTCATTCCTGTTTTTCTTACTTTTGGTCTTAAATCTACGACATCCTGTTCCGTTTTAGTTCCCAGGGGACATGAAAGAATTAGAAGGTAAAAGTAAGTATATATTTTAAAGAAGCAAAAAATAATGCATAAAAACGAAACAAGATGAAACTATGTTATGCCTAAAGGGCTGAAAATCATGCGACCCCGGCTTTCTTTTTATTTCAATATTTTTACTTTTCCTAATTATCTATCGAAAAAGTTGTATACTCGCACATTCAAAAATCGATTATATGTCAACCATAGCCAGCCGGCATCAGACCATCCTGAACAAACTTGAAAAAGAAGGGGCCGTACAGGTACTGGCCCTTTGTAAAGAATTGAAAGTGTCCGCCGTAACCATCCGCAAAGACCTAAAACTATTGGAAGACAAAGGACTGCTGTTTCGCTCCCATGGGGGAGCCTCCCGCACCAACCCTTATATTAATGAACGGCCGGTAAATGAAAAGGAACACATCCGAACCGATGAAAAGGACCGTATCGGCAAAGCCGCCGCCGCGATGGTCGATGAAGACAACGCGATCATCATCGCCTCGGGGACCACAGTACTGGCACTGGCCCGGCATATCAAGCCCCGGCAGCAGCTGATCGCCATCACAGCCTCCCTCAACGTCGCGCTTGAGCTGAACAAACATAAGGAAGTAGAGGTACTTCAACTGGGAGGCACCCTGCGGAAGAGCTCGTTTTCTATCACAGGCCCCTATGGGGAGAGTATGCTGACCCACTTTTCCTGCAATAAGCTTTTCCTTGGGATCGACGGGCTGGACATGGAATTTGGCCTGACAACAACCAGCCTGCAGGAGGCTCATCTGAACCAAAAGATGATGGCGGCGGCCCAAAAGATCATTGTACTGGCGGACTCCAGCAAATTCGGGCGCCGGGGCTTCGGCAGAATTTGCGGACTGGAAGATATTGACCAGATCATCACCGATACCGAGGCTCCGGAACATTATGTCCGGGCCATCAAAGAAAGAGAAATAGAAATCATACAGGTTTAATCATACAGGTTTAAAAATAAGAAGCATGATCAACATACGCCGGGCGGAGAAAGCGGACTGCCCCCGTCTACTCGAACTTGTACAAGAACTGGCAGACTATGAAAAGGCCCCCGACGAGGTCACGGTCTCACTGGCACATTTTGCGGAAAGCGGCTTTGGAAAAACTCCGGTATGGTGGGCTTTTGTGGCCGAAGTGGAAGAAAAAATCGTTGCCTTCGCTTTATATTACATCCGCTTTTCAACCTGGAAAGGACAACGGCTTTACCTGGAGGATATTATTGTCACGCAAGACATGCGGGGAAAAGGTATTGGCAAAATGCTTTTTGACCGGCTGATACAGGAAGGAAAAGAAAAGCAACTGCAGGGCATGAACTGGCAGGTGCTGGAGTGGAATGACCCGGCCATCCATTTTTATAAAAAATACGACGCCACGCTGGATCCGGAATGGCTGAATGGAAGCATTGAATGGTAAATCCTGCCCGCCGAAGGCGCACCCCTATCCCGCATGTTGCGACAGGATCTGGTGCAATTGTTTGGCCGTCGTTACACCGGATTGCCGCCAGCGTACCTCCCCCTGTTTAAAGATAATAAGGGTGGGGACAGATTGAACGCGGTAACGGCCGGCAATATCGGGGCTTTTGTCTACATCTATTTTTACGATCACGGCTTTATCGCCTGTCAGCGCCTTTAGTTCCTGCAACACCGGTTTCATCATTTTACAGGGACCACACCACTCCGCAGAAAAATCTACCAATACCGGCGTATTTCCTCCGATCAGTTCAAAGAAAGGTTTTTGCTTTGTCGCCATAACTGTTCCGTTTTTAAGGTGTCCATATAAACAACAAACACCCCTGTGCCATTGTTCCGGCACACCTGGTCCTGCCAAAAAAAAACAACCCCGGCAGAACAACCGGCGGAAGGCGCAGGCTTAACGGCGCCATAAAACACGTCCCGGGCCGTTGGAGGGTTCTTTTCTCATCCGTTTCGTTTCCTTGGACAAAAATTCAGAAAAAGGGATTAGCTTTGACAGAAGGAAGGCATTTGAAAAAAATGCTTTACGCCGGAACCCTATTCTTATGCCCATTCACGGCAACGATAGACACCATAATCGTCGGGAGGAAAACCTACGATTACGTATTAAAAAAAGTGGGGGCTGCCCATTACGACAACAGGGAAAGCGCGGTTATTGTAATTACCAGAACAGAACAGCAGCCGTAGGCAGAACAATTATACAGGTAGCTTGACAGAACTCCTGCGACGACTGAAATCCGGACGGGGAAAAACAGGTCTTGCGACGGGGAGCAGAAATAACAAATGAGCTGTTAAACAATGACCTTATCGATGATTTTGTTATCTCGGCAGTTCCGGTTTTAGTCGGCGACGGCACCAGGCTCTTTCAAGATGGCAGACCCGAACAACAACTTGAACTTTTGCATACAAAAACGGTTGATACAGGACTGACGCAACTACATTACCGACGAAAGAAATAGGAGGTGGAAAGCCAGTCGGCCGGCACGGCTCCAGCCAAAGCTCTTTGCGTCCTCCGGCTGCGTTTTAGGCCTTTGTGATAGCACTTCAATTGCGCAATCTCAGGCAGGCCCGGCAGTTGTATTTTGTCCTAAGACGAAGCCGTGAGCGCTGTTGCGCGCACCACTTAAGGCGCTAAAGTCGCCGGTCTTTTTTTTGAACTTGAAAAAACAAAACAATGACAAAAAATAAATTGCTGCGAATGGATAATGTCGGCATCGTCGTAGAATCTCTTGACGAGGCTATTGCCTTTTTTTCAGAGATAGGCCTCACACTTGAAGGCCGCACCATGGTTGAAGGCGAATGGGCCGGCCAGGTCACCGGGCTGCGTAATCAGCGCGTAGAGATCGCTATGATGATCACCCCCGATGGACACAGCCGACTGGAGCTTTCCCGGTTTCTTACCCCGCCGACAATCTCAGACCACCGTACTGCGCCTGTTAACACACTTGGTTACCTGCGTGTTATGTTTGCCGTTGAAGATATCGACGAGATGGTATCCCGGCTGCTTAAGCACGGGGCTCAACTCGTTGGCGAAATCGTTCAGTATCAAAACGCCTACCGGCTCTGCTATATCCGGGGCGTGGAAGGACTGCTGATCGGCTTGGCCGAACAGCTCGACCAATGAGTTTTTCATTGGCTTGGCGCATTGCCAATACGTCCCCATTCCGATGACATGCTGATCATCGCAAACGGGATAAGCGGGCGATAAAAAATAAAAGGAAGATCAGCACGCGATCACACGCTCAACGATCCGCGAAAGCCTCTCGCGGCATAATAGGAATCCGCGCCATTATGATACACAAAGACATGATCATAGCGGAAATCACAAAACAAGGCTCCGCCCAGCTTTCTTATCTCAGGCGGAGTGACTATCCAACTGGAGGTCTTCGTATCAAACGGACCCAGTTTCTGCAGTGTCCGATATTGCGCTTCCGTCAAAAGCGCTATCCCCATCTCCTGGGCCATAGCTACCGCACTGTGGCCGGGTTTATGTTTCTTTCTTGCTTGCAGCGCCCGATGATCATAACAAACGCTTCTCCGGCCTTTGGGGCTTTCGGCGGCACAGTCGTAAAATATATACGCACCGGATTTTTTATCATGGCCTACCACATCCGGCTCGCCTCCCGTTTCTTCCATCGCCTGAAGGCTCCGCCACTTTTCCGGGTGCGCTTCAAGTCGCTCCTGTACGCGGGACCAGGCTATCCCTTTATGGCGGTTTTTGTTCTCGGAGAACCGGACTTTTAATGTCTGGAGTAAGGATTCAAATTCCTGTGAAGATAATCTGGCTGTCATATGGCGAATAATTTTGTTTTGAAATAAATCTCACACGTCCCTCTTTTTTACCGGCCACAGCAGTACTTTACCCCTTTGATAGGGCTTGGATTATTCTCTGCTGCCGAAAGAAAAGCTTTTCCTACAACCGTTCCTGCGCCCTTAACCATCGTTCCGGTAGTTCGCTCTTGCCCGCGGTCAGATAGTCGTTGTATGCGCAGGGAATATACTTTTTATCCGGCAGTTGCATCCACCAGCGTCCGCTGCGCTTACTCTTGAGAAAAGATGTTTCCATCCCGTCAAAAGCAATATGAAACTCATTGAAAGCGGAGGCCTCGCTAAAGTCGGCTTCATTGAAGGCTACCGCCCGGCCATCAATAAAATACCAGATCATCTGCGCGGCCTGTATGGCTGTCAGTTCATCCCGGTCATGACCGGGAATATAGCCGTATAACCCTACCGTAGACACCTGCGCACTCATGCCGGCGTAACGAAACAAAGCACAGGCTTCTTCCCCCGTAAAACCGTTGGGCGATAACCGGCTGGCAGGAGCGTCTCCCGAACGAAGCGCACACAGGTCAAAACTAAACAAATCACTGGAGCGGATCACCGGTTCCATCTCCTCCAGCATGTCGCGCGAGACGCCAAGCCGGTAACAGTCGAAACGCAACTTATCCAGAGCCTCCAGCAGACGCGGATGGACAAAATAACTTTGAAAACCAATGTGATTATAATGGCGGATGTAGTTGGGCTGACCGGTTAACATTTCCATCAAAAACTTGCGGGAAGGCATGTACTCCTCCTCATGCAGGTCGATAAGCGCATCTACCACCGTAGCTTCTATCACCTGTTCTCTTTCCGCATAGGCGTGGTATTGCGCCAGCGTCAGATCATGACTTCCGCCGAGGATAACTACGGTCTTCTCCTGTGCAAGCAATTCGTCTAAAACAATCCTGAGGGCTGCCCGCGTATCCTTCATGGCTTTGCCCTTTTTGACATTCCCGAGGTCCGCCACCTTAATACCACTGTGCCAGTGGTACATCGGATACAACTGCTTGCGGATGGCGTCGGCTGAAGCGCTATCCACCGGATATCCCGCGCCCCGGAATTCTTCCGCTCCTACCAATACCACGTCTGCCTGGCTGTAGTCCGGCAAATGGGTTTCATATGCCTTTATCCCCTGCCCGAGCTGTAACTCATTAAAGGGCTGTTCATCAAATAATTCGGTAAGAGATAGTGGGGTGAGGTAATCCTCCAGGGGAAGTGATTGCTCCATTATAACAAAAGGATATGATTTTTAATTTTTATGCAAAATAAACTGGAAAGGACCCAATACCGGGCGACGCAATGCCTGCTCTACGCGCAAACGCTGGTTGGTGATTCCTCCGCGGTGAAGATTGAGAAATTCTACTGCCGCCGCTACATGGGCTACTGCGTCAACCTTATCGAGCATCTGATGCAGGCAAAAGGCCTCATGCTCGAGCGCTACGTCATCATATCGTTCTTCAGGCAACAACAACAACAGTTCTCTTTCCGGCTTTTTCATCGTTCACTTGCTTTTAGCCATTCAAAATTACTACAAAAACGCTGAACTTTCCTAATTTAATGTTTCATTTTCCCGGTAGTTGGCACAGGCGGACAACCGCAGCCATTGCTCTTTAATACCCTGCAACTGCCCAACATCACCATTCCCGTAATTATCAACACCCAAAAACGCCACTTTGTTTTTTTACCCATCGAAATGCTATTTTTACAAATGTAAAATATCCTACCTTCGGACACAAACAATATGCCCGTTTTGCACATTGAAAAACCCAGAAAAATATTAATCGCTCCCCTGGATTGGGGGTTGGGGCATGCGACCCGCTGTATTCCCATTATCCGTGAACTGTTAACTGCCGGTTGCGAGGTTTTCATTGCCTCGGAGAAGGGCCAGGCCGCTTTGTTAAAAGCCGAATTTCCGGAAGTAAAACAGCTGTTATTGCCCGGTTATCATATGCGGTATTCCAAAAATGGTAAAACCTTCGGACTGAAAATGCTCACACAGCTGCCCCGCTTGCAAAGGGCCATCCTCAGGGAACATCAATGGCTTCAGGAGACCGTTCCTACGCTACAGCCGGACGCCATTATCTCTGACAACCGCTATGGGTTGTACCACCCGCAGGTGCCTTCCGTGATCATGACGCACCAGTTGCGTATCGCCGCCCCTTTCCCCGGAAAACCCGAAGACTGGTTGCAAAAGGTGAATTACCGCCTGCTCGGGAAATTCAGTGCTTGCTGGATCGTAGACTTTGAAGGGGAAGATAATCTGGCCGGGGAGTTGTCCCACCCTGCCCTGCTCCCGCCCGTGCCTGTACAATACCTGGGGGCGCTCTCCCGCTTTGAAAAAAAAGACGGACGGCCCCCTGAGCTGGATCTCCTGGTATTGATCTCCGGGCCCGAGCCGCAGCGCAGTAAATTCGAACAGCTCATACGCCGGCAGATCACCCCGCTTCCGATCCGCGCCCTTCTCTTGTCTGGCCAGCCGGATAAGCCGAAAGCGGAATTGCTGGCTCCAAATATCAAAATGGTCAACCATCTAAGTACGGCGCAGCTTGAAGACGCCTTGCTCAAAAGCAGACTCGTCGTCTGCCGGCCGGGGTATACAACGGTCATGGATCTGGTAAAGCTGCAAAAGAAGGCCATTCTCATTCCCACCCCCGGACAAACCGAGCAGGAATACCTGGCCGCCTACCTGCAACGGAAAAGTCATTGCTTAACGTATGCCCAAAAGGATTTCGCGCTTTCTGCCTCCCTGGAAAAAGCAAAAACGTTCGCTTTCAAGCCGGTCGGCCTTCCGGAAATGGATCAATACAAAAAGGTGGTAAAGGCCTTTTTAGCCGGATTATAGCTCCGCATGCCGAGGGGCAGCACAGATATTTCGTTCCTAGCCGCCGGCTCAAGATTCGCTTCGTCCTTTCAGCTCATTTGCTTCTATGAAGATCCTTTTAATCTGCGGGTATTGTTCTTGTATGCTGTCTTCCAGCGTGCTGATGACGTCTCCCAACTGATCCATCGTCAAGTCATTGTTGAATTGCACATCCAGCGCCAGCAAAACCTCATTCGGCGACATCTGCATCGTCAAAGGATAATTCAATCGAAGGATACCGGGTGTTTTTTCCACCAAGGCATTGATTCCTTTTACAATTTCAGGGTCGGCTGTTTCTCCGATCAGTAAGTTTTTGCTTTCAATAGCCATAATGACCGCCATAAAAGCCAGGATAAGGCCAATGACGATAGAAGCGGCCCCATCGAAGAACGGATCCTTGAAATAGTGAGAAAGAAATACTCCTAAAAAAGCAATAAGGAGGCCCAACTCCGCCGCCATATCCTCAAAAATAACGACAAACAAGGTCGGGTCTTTACTGAGCCTCAACTCCTTCCAGAAACCCCGGTCTCCTCTTACGGCATTGAATTGACGGATACCAATAGATAAGGAAATACTTTCAAAAATGAAAGCGGCCCCCAGCACAATATACCCCCACATAGGGTCTTCCAGCGGCTGGGGATGCTGAAGATGAGTCAGCCCTTCATAAAAGGAGATACCACCCCCCAACGAAAACAACAGGATCGCCACAATAAGCGACCAGAAATAAAGTTCCTTCCCATAGCCGAATGGATGAATCCTATCCGACGGCTTATTGCTCTTTTTAATGCCCAGCAACAAAAGGAGCTGATTGCCGGTATCCACTGTGCTGTGGATACCCTCGGAAAGCATAGCTGAGCTTCCCGTCAGCGCTGCTACAACATATTTTACCGTCGCGATACAAAGATTTGCAGCCAGCGCAGCGTAAATGGTTACTTTGGAATGTTGTGCCAAAAGATCAAATTAAAGCGGTGAAAAAATAGCGGACCATGCCGGTACTTTTGTCTTAATAGAATATTATGCCAATACCTCGACCTCCTTTCCCCGGCACTTTCCGCTCTGTTGCTCCGGTCCAAGCGGTGAATAAGTTCTACACCCGCTATAAAATTCGCTGCAATTCCCGCAGTCCCATAATGGTGTAGGTGGGCCTGATCCCGTTATAAGGGGGCAGTGCCGGGTTGAAATAGGCGGAATCCATCCCCGCCTGCTGCGCGCCCAAAATATCCACTTCCAGCGCATCGCCAATCATTAAGCCTGAGGAAGGCGTACAAATTGATTTTTTCAATGCATAGGCGAATATCTCGGGGTGCGGCTTGGGTTTTCCGGCCGCTTCTGAAGTGACTACATGCTCAAAATAATCGCCGATACCGGAAGACTTCATTTTGAGGTGTTGGGTGGTTTCAAATCCGTTGGTGATTAAATGCAATGGATAACCCTTCGTTTTTAAGTAATCCAGGGTTTCTATTGCATCCGGAAGGAGCCGGTCTTTTAAAGGAAGGATTTCCAGATAGCGGTCGCTCATGGCATTGGACAAGGCGGTTTCGGTCAGCTGAAAGTCCAATAAAGTATGCCACATGCGTTTCCAGCGCAAGTCTTTGCGGCTTATATAGCCCTTCCTGAGGCGGTCCCACAGGATCTCATTGTGCCTGAAGTAAGCCTCGTAAAACGCTTCGAAATCCGGGACCCCCATTTGCGCCAACTTGAATTCATCGAAAAGCTCCGCCAGGCTTTCCTTAGCGTTGGTATCAAAATCCCAAAGTGTATGATCCAGATCAAAAAACAAATGCTTGTACTTCATGATTAACTCCCTGTCGCTGATTTTTAAACGCTATAACGGCAAAGGTACAATTATTCAACGGGCAATCGCCCCCGGGAAACAGCAGCGGCTTTTACGGGTAAAAAAGAAGGACCATTGGGGGATTTTCCTTTCTTTTCGGGACCGAGAAAAGATTTTCCCGATACGATTCATGGGAAAAACCTCAAAAAACCTAATTTTGCGGCCCGAAAATATTAAAACCCGCTCATGAATCGCGTCACTTTTATTCTTTTTCTGTTATTGGCTACCACTTCCATTTCCCGGGCGCAAGTTATGTCGCGGGAAGATTCTCTGGCAACAGGCCTGCTTTCGGAATCGCAAAAAACGATCATCGGCGGATATGGTGAAGCTGTTTTTTCCCAAAACTTCAGCACGCAGGAAGCTACGGCCAGTCTCCGGCGCGCCGTATTCACCTTCTCGCATCGCTTCTCCCCTGCCATCAACCTGATTACGGAATTAGAAATAGAAAATGCATTGGTAGCCGGTGAAGAGGCCACAAGCGGGGAAATTTCTATGGAAGAAGCCTATCTGCAGTTTCGCGTGAACGCCCATACCTACATCAACGCGGGATTGCAGTTGCCCAGGATCGGCATTATCAACCAGGACCACGAACCCAACACCTTCAATGGCAACGATCGCCCGGTTGTCGAGACCATGCTTATTCCCACCACCTGGGGAGAATTAGGCGTCAGCCTGAATGGCAGCATATCGGCAGTACCCGGGTTGAATTATACGATAGGCATCTATAACGGGCTAAACAGCAGCAAATTCGACCTTCCTTCGGGCATAAGTTCCGGAAAAGGCGGCGGGAGCCTGGCTTCTGCACGCAACAAAGCTATTTCCGGGTCCTTACGGTACTACTCGGGACCATTCCGCATACAGATTGCTTCCTACATCGGCGGAAGCGTCGGGCTCAATAATGAAACCGCTGACCGCCTCGAACTGAATACCGGCTTTTTTGGCACGCCGGTATTGCTGAATGAAGCGGATCTTATTTACCGGAAGAACGGCTGGTCTTTCCGGGCCCTGGGCGCTATCATCAATATTCCCGATGCCGGCAAACTCAATGCTGCCTATGCCAATAACGTGCCGGCTGAAATGTATGGGGCTTACGGTGAAATAGCCTACGACCTTTTAACAAAAGCCGATTCACCCAAAAAGCTGATCCCCTTCCTGCGCTATGAATTCATTGATATGAATGGCCGCATTCCGGACAACGGGGTCAAAAATGAAGCGTATACCCAACACCATCTCTTTGCCGGCCTAAGCTACCTTCCGGTGGCCAACGTAGCCATCAAGCTGGACTATCATCTTATGACGACCGGGGATTACAATTACGGACTTATTGTCAATCCGGATCCCTATGCACAACCCTGGCAAACCGAACAACACCTCATTAACCTGGGCATAGCCTACAGTTTCTAAAAATGGACAAGATGGACAGAAAAGAATTTTTGAGGACCACCGGGAAGTGTTTTTGTTCGCTCCTGGGCGGAGCCGCCGCTGCTTCCTGGTTATCGGGATGTGCGGCCAGTCAATCGACTGCCTACACCGCCACCGTGCGAGGGACCAGAGTAGTGGTCCCGTTAACACTTTTTACGGCAACCGACCTGCAGGTCGTAAAAGTACCCGGCTGGCAGTATCCGCTGCTGATAGTCAAACGATCCGATCAGCAATATGAAGCGCTGCTCATGCGCTGCACACACCGCGGATACCAACTGGTGGCGGGGAAAAACGGGTTACACTGCAACCAACATGGCAGCTCGTTTAACCTTGAAGGCGACGTAACCAAAGGGCCTGCTTCTAAACCATTAAAACAATTTCCTGTATCCATACAAAACCAGGATTTATACATCGGCTGACACAGCCAAATTTTTAAACCACAACTATTATCACATGAAAAACACGCTTTTAGCAATTACCTTAATCACTTTTCTTTTTGGCGCTGTATCCTGCTCGGATGACGATGACAATGTCACACCGTCTACGGAGGCCTCTACCCAGAAAGTCATCGAAAGCTACGTTCAACAACTGGTCATTCCTAACTTAAAAGACTTAAATGAGGAAGCCACCGATCTGGATGCAGCTATCAACACCTTTCTAACCGACAAGACAGATGAGAACCTGAAAGATGCTCAAGACGAATGGTACGAAACCCGTGCGGCCTGGGAACAATCAGAAGCCATGCTGTTTGGTCCGGTAGTAGATAACAATTTCGACCCCAGAATTGACAGCTGGCCGGTAGACTTTAACGCCATTCAGGAAGTATGGAAAAGCGATAAGGAATTCACCCAAGAGTATATCAACGGGCTCGTGGAGGAGTTAAAGGGCTTTCACCCCATAGAATTCCTTCTCTTCGGCGAAAACGGGGATGCCGCTGCCGCTGACTTTACCGATCAGCGTAAAAGTGATTATCTGAAAGCCATGTCACTTAACTTGAAGCGCATTACCGACAGTCTTTACAAAGATTGGAATCCTGCCGCCGATAATTTCGGTCAACAGCTTCTTGAAGCCGGTACGGAAAACAGCAAGTACGATTCTAAAAATGCGGTAATGATTGAAATAGCTACCGCTATGGCCGGTATTGTTTCAGAAGTAGGAGATGGGAAACTCGCTGTTCCGTTTTCTCCCAATGACCCTGCTAAGGCGGACCCCTCCCTTGCAGAGTCTCCATTTAGCCAAAATTCGTTTACCGACTTTACCAATAACATTATCGGAGCACAGAACGTTTATCTCGGCGGCTATGATGATGAAAGCGGTATTGGAATGAGTGCTTTTGTCAGCAAATACAATAAAAACCTGGATGCACAGATTAAAGCTAAATTTAAAGCGGTGATCAGCAACCTGCAAAACTACGCTGTTCCCTTCGGCGTCGCCATTACCGAAAACCGTTCACAGGTACAGCAGACCATTGACGCGCTGGAAGATCTAAAGACCATCCTGGAGACTGACTTGATCAACCTGATCAATCAGCAGGTAAAAAATTAAGAACACATGTTTAACAAAGTGGTCTTATCCGCATTATTGCTTTTACTGGGAATCACTTCCTGCCGGAAGAGCCAACCATTTACGGAAGACCGGATGGACATGAGAATGTCCGGCGGTATGAACTATACCATATTTGACGCTTCCAGTAATGCTTTTACCAGTATGATCCCGGGGCTTAATGCGCGTGACATTTTTGTTCATGACCTGGGAGACGGCCTCTTTGAATCTAAATTTGTATCGGCACCCGCCCCTGTAAACCCGGGGCTGGGTCCGATATTTAACAATACGTCCTGTATCAGCTGTCACCAGGGTGATGGCAGAGGACGCCCCCCAAGAGCCGGCGAAAAAATAAGAGCGATGCTCCTGCGTATCAGTGTACCGGGTACGGCGGAAAATGGCGGCCCTTTACCTGTACCGGGATTTGGCCTCCAGCTCCAGGACAAAGCCATAGCCGGTTCCAGACCCGAAGCTGACATAGCCATCAGTTACCGCGAAAAAGAAGAAGTATTAGGCGACGGTACCGTTGTTTCACTGCGAATACCCAATTACCGGATTACCAATCCGTACATGCCCTTGCCCAACAATGTGCTCCTTTCAGCAAGAATAGCCGCACAGACTGTCGGTGTCGGTCTGATCAATGCCATTTCCGAAAGTCAAATACAACGGAATGCCGATCCAAACGACAGAAACGGCGACGGCATTTCAGGGCGTGTTAACAAAGTCTATGACCACAGTTCCCATTCCATAAAAACGGGTCGTTTCGGATGGAAAGCTAATGTGGCCTCATTATCCGACCAGGTGGCAAGCGCCTATCAGCAAGACATGGGCATATCCAACTATATTTTCCCCCAAGAAAGCAGCAAAGGACAGCAACAACACCCATCACAAAAACCGGACGGAGTAGACATGGCAGATAGCCTGCTGGACGCTACGCTATTTTACATGAAGACCCTGGCGGTTCCGGCACGGAGAAACGTCGATGATCCGCTCACCCGAAGCGGAGCGGCGCTCTTCGAGCGAATTGGCTGCCAGAGCTGTCATATTTCTACTTTTACGACAAAGGTAAACGTAGCTTTCCGACCACTTTCCAATCAAATTATTCATCCCTATTCCGACTTCTTACTCCACGACATGGGCCCCGGACTGGCTGATGGCCGGCCGGACTTTCAAGCCAGTGGGAGTGAATGGCGCACAGCGCCCCTCTGGGGAATAGGCCTGACGGAGAAAGTAAGCGGTTACGCCTTTTATCTGCATGATGGACGAGCAAGAACATTAACAGAAGCCATACTGTGGCATGGTGGAGAAGCCACTAAAAGCAAAGACCAATTCAAAAAACTGAACAAGTCCGACCGGCAGGCACTGCTTGCTTTTCTCAAAAGCCTTTAAGGATTTGACTACAGCCGTTCTATGATCCCGGCGATTCCCTGCCCGCCTCCTACGCAGGCGGTCACAATACCATACTTTTTATTCAGCCTTTTCAAGTCATTAATATTCTGTATAGTCAGTTTGCAACCGGTGCATCCAAGAGGGTGTCCCAATGCGATAGCGCCTCCCTTGATATTCACGATTTCAGGATCCAGTTCCAGTTTACGGATAACTGCTATCGACTGAGAAGCGAAGGCCTCATTGAGCTCGATCAGGTCAATATCTTTTAACTGCAAGCCAGCCTTTTTCAGGACCTTGGGAACTGCTTCGGCAGGTCCCATTCCCATAATGCGGGGAGGTACGCCTGCTACTGCGCAAGAAACCAGGCGGCCAACAGGTTGAAGATTAAGGGACTTGCAAAGAGAAGCACTGGCTACCAACACAAAGGCTGCGCCATCAGAAGTCTGAGACGAGTTTCCGGCAGTAACTGTTCCCTGATTAGCAAAGACAGGCTTTAAAGTCGCCAACGCCTCCGGTGAAGTATCTGCGCGTGGCCCTTCGTCTCTGTCTACTTTGTATGTCCTTGCCGTTTTTTTATTATTTTCATCCAGGTATACTTCTTCCACTTCTATCGGCAATATTTCGGGCTTAAATAAATCCTCTTTCTGGGACTTCAGGGCTTTCTGGTGAGAACGAAAAGCAAACTCGTCCTGTTCTTCCCGCGATATGTCAAACTCTTTCGCTACAGCCTCTGCCGTCAACCCCATTCCCAGGTAACTGTCAGGTGTAGTAGAAGCCACTTCATAATTTGGTGCTGTTTTCCAACCTGACATAGGCACCAGGCTCATGCTTTCCGTACCACCTGCAATGATACAGTCGGCCATACCGCTGCGTATTTTAGCTGTAGCAATAGCAATGGTTTCCAGACCCGAAGCGCAATAACGGTTAACCGTCATGCCGGGTGCATGTTCTCCTATGGCGCGTAAAGAGATCCTCCTGCCAATTTGCAACCCTTGTTCAGCTTCTGGTACTGCATTCCCTACAATGACATCATCGACCATAGACGGCTCTATCGCCGGAACAGCGGCCATTAGGCCGTTAATAACATCTACCGCCAGGTCATCGGAACGGTAAAACCGAAACCCACCCTTCTTAGCTTTCCCGACCGCACTACGGTAGCCTGCCACTATATATGCTTCCTGCATGATTTTTACATTTTTGTAGTACCCAAA
>CAYRJM010000043.1:0-27456 GCA_964424665.1 uncultured Chitinophagaceae bacterium | reverse complement strand
CGAACGGTTATGTTACCGTTCAAACTAGGCGCCTGGAAGTCCAGTTTACCTCAGCTTCCATATTTCATAAACCGGATTGCCCTTCGTGCTTTTGCCTTTGTGGTACCAAAGAGAGTCACTCACTTTACCTTCAAAACTCAACGACATGCCGACTCTGGAGTTGTCTCTGGAAAAATAGTCGATATGCTCGGTATATTTGCCGTCTTCAAATGTATAATGACCGCCGCCGCATCCTGAGAATTCACCGGTAGCGGTATTGAAGGCCGTCCACTGGAAACGTGTTCCAGAAAGGATTTTTAGCGTTTTTCGGCTACCGTCAGGCAAGGTATGCATTTTGTTATTTTGTTGGCGTTGTGTGATCTGCCAGCACCCGGCCAGCGGCCCGGTTCCCTCATCCACACGGTACCACCGCTCCATGCCTCCGTTTTCGTTGGACAACACAAAAGAATTGCCGTTGATCTCAAGGGGATGTCTGTAGGTCTGCCCTGTCAACTGGCCATTGCCGCTGTGAAAGTCCAGCGTAAAGGTAATGAATCCGTCTTCGACCTTGTAAGGACCACCCAACGTTTCAAGGAACTGGTTATCTGAGGTGTCATAGGTGGTCTGGATGAAATAGTCATCCGTGGCGACTGCCACTTTCTTAACCGCATCTTGCCCGGTCGATTCCCAGGCGCCTTTTAAGGGGGTCTGTGCGTATATTTGTCCTGAAAGCAGGAAGAGACCAGCCATGAGTCCCGCGATGCTGACGATTTTTTTAAAGCCCATAACCTTATTTTTTTAGGGTTAAACCGAAACGTTCTCAACTTACGGAAAATTTCCCGATTGACACCGCCTCCGGCAAAATATTTCCGTCTTAAAATTGCGGGAGGGCGGTTTCTCCGTACAGCCGATTTTAGAATCCTGATATGGTCAATAGATACCCCGGGTTCACAAACGACAGAAAGAATCAACATTAGCCGTGCCCATTGCCGGTTTATGGTCCGTCAAGCGGGAACATTTCCTGTCCGGGCGTAGCCCGAACCTAAAAGTCAGGGTACTGCCAGGGCGTGCTCATATAATCAGCCCGCTTTTCCGGTTTCTTTTCTTTCCAGGGCATGGGATAGACCTGGGTTTTATGCGCCCAGTTTTCCCACATTGTGGCCATTTTTTTGACCCTTTCGGGGTATTTGGCCGCCAGGTTTTTTGTTTCGCTGCGGTCTTTATCCATATTGTATAGTTCCCACGGCAGGCTGGTATAGGTCTTCCACTTCCCGTAGGGCCCATGGAGGATGGCGCCGGAAACGAGCTTCCATTCGCCGATCCTTATCGCCCTGTTGGCCTGATGGGCCCAGTAAATCGCCCGTTTTCCCAAAGGCTCATTGGAAAAAGTAGGTACCAGGCTTACGCCGGAGACGGGCGTTATCTCATGGCCTTCATATTTTGTCGGATACTTGCCGTGAGCCAGTTCAATGATGGTCGGCATGATGTCGATTTCATGGGCGGGTTGTTTTCTTATCGCTCCTCTTTCGGCATGGATGCCTGCAGGCCAATGGACAATAAGTGGTGTGGAAATGCCGCCTTCATAGGTGAAGTTTTTATATTTGCGGAAAGGCGTATTAGACAGGTTGGCCCAAGGTTTTAAATAAGCCAGATAGGTGTCCGCCGGCCCCGCCACCACATGTTTCCCCTCCATAACCATTCTTCCGTCACGGGTAATGGGTGGATTGATTTTGTACTGTATTTCGTCTTTACCCAGCGGTTTTAATTTTGAAGTGTCTCTTGCTACAGGCCGGGTTTCCCCCTGTGGACCTTGGCCATAGCCAATCCCTTCGGCATTTCCTCCGTTATCCTGCAGAAAAAGAATGAGGGTATTGTTAAAAATGCCTTCTTTTTTTAATTCGGCTACAATTTCTCCTATTCCCTGGTCCATGATCGTGATCATAGCGGCATAGGTTTCCATCCTTCGCGCCATGGCTTCTTTGTCTTTTTCTTCCGCCCATGGATGGGTATCCAGAGGCGATAGGATGGCGTCCTGGTCGATGACACCTAATGCTTTCATTTTATGTAACCGCTTTCTTCGTAGGGCGTCCCAGCCGGCATCAAATTTTCCTTCATATTGCTCAATGGCTTCTTCAGGCGCCTGCATGGGCCAATGGGCGGCTGTGTAGGCTACATACATAAAAAAGGGCTTGTCTTTTTCCCGCTCCCGGATGAACTTGATGGAATTGTCCGTAATGGCATTGGTGAAATAATAATCATCCGAATGGTATTCCGGGTCGTTAAAAGGCGTGATCAACTGGTTTCCCCTGCACAAAGACGGCGGATCATAATAGTTGCCCGCACCGGTAAGGATGCCGTAGTATTTGTCAAAGCCGCGTTGCAAAGGCCAGTTATACTTTGGACCGTCAGCATGCACGTTGTGGCAAAGGTGCCATTTGCCCGTCATGAAGGTGGCATATCCCGCTTGTTGAAGCACCTGGGCAATGGTCACGCAATGGTTGTTCAACTCATCGGTATAACCGGGCAGTTCAAAATCCTTTCCTACCATCCAGCCAAGTCCTGTTTGATGGGGATATAAACCGGTCATCAAAGCGGCCCGGGACGGACAGCAGTGATCCATATTGTAAAACTGCGTATAACGAAGTCCCGTCATGGCCAGGGAGTCCAGATTAGGGGTGGAGATCATGCTGCCGTAACATCCCAGATCAGAATAGCCCATGTCATCAGACATGATCAGGATAATATTCGGCCGGCCGGCGCTTGTCGACTGCGCCTGGCTGCAGGCGGGCTCGCTTAGTAAAAACAAACAGGCCGCGAAAATGAAAATGTATTTCATAACTATCAATTTTTAAGCAATTGTTCCATGCAAAAATAATGTGGCTAAAGCCGCGAGTACTGATGTCTTCCCTCGTTGGTGCACCCAATGGGTAAAAGGAAATGTATTTCTTCCGGGCTTTAGCCACATGTTTTCCAAAACGGATCCAGGACCGGCCGCCCCACCATCGTTAACGGCGTACTTCCACGTCCTCGATTTTGTTTTGGTCGTTGATGAACCTATTTCCCGTGAATGACTTCCTGATTCATCTCGCTAAGCTTATCCTCGTCAAACTTCACGACCTTTCTGTCATAGGTCATTAGACCGTTTACTTCTATCTCCACATCCGTTGTTTGGGTATACACCGCGGCGGCTAATCCTTTTAACTTTAATGCCTTGAGCTTGTCCATCATATCGGCGTATTTTTGATGCAAGGCGTCTTCCGATGTAGACGTTTTGTAATGTTGGGGCGCTTTGGAAAAATCCGTTAGCCAGAGATGTCCTTTGACTACCAAAGCCTGTCCGCCAAACTCTCCCAGGACGGAAGCGCGGTTCTCTTCAACAGGGAACATGCCCGGCCCGGGATAATCGTGCATATCGTGCATATCGCCTACCCCCCGGTCAGCCCATCCGGTGGTGGCGTCTACCAGCCGCGTCGGGTCCAGTTGTTTAACCAGTTTAGCCACTTGCGCTGTTTGAAACTGTCCCCATCCTTCATTGAAGGGGACCCAGGTAACAATGGAGGGATGATTATAGAGGTCGTCCATCATCTCCTGCAGTTCTTCTTTAAAGTTGTGGCCCGACTGGGCGGTACGCTTGATGTCGGGTTCATCTTTGCGGATATGCTTATCGCCGCTGGGCATGTCCTGCCATACCAACAGGCCGATTTTATCACAGTAGTAATACCAGCGTAGTGGTTCAACCTTCACATGTTTACGGATCATGTTAAAACCCCATTCCTTGGTTTTTACAATATCAAACTTCATGGCTTCATCCGTAGGAGCCGTATAAATACCATCCGGCCAGAAGCCCTGGTCCAGCGGACCGAATTGAAATAAAGGCTGATTGTTTAAGAACAAACGGGTGATGCCGTTGGCATCTTTGCCCAGGCTGATCTTGCGCATGCCGAAGTAGCTTTCTACTTCATCTATTTTTTCATTGCCTTTATATAAAGAAACAGTCAGATCATAAAGAAAAGGGTCCTTGGGAGACCATAATTTCATGTCGTTTAAGTGAAGCGTCAGCGCTTCTCCTAAAGCGCCTTGTCCTTCCGCTACTTTTTTTCCTTTATCGAAAGCAATGGCTTTCACCGTATACCCGGAAACGTTATTGTTGCCATTTACTTTTAACTGTAAAGTCTTATTATCAATATCCGGAACCATCTTCATATCCTTAATGGAAGTTTGCGGCACGGGTTCCAGCCAAACGGTCTGCCAGATACCCGAGGTGGCGGTATACCAGATGCCACGGGGATTTAATGTTTGTTTGCCGATGGGTTGAAAACCCTTGTCGGAAGGATCCCAGGCGGAAACGGTGATCAGTTGTTCCCCCTTACCGGTTAAGGCATCGGTTATATCAAAGGTAAAGGGATCATAACCGCCCTGATGGGCGCCTACTTTCTTCCCGTTGACCCAGACATTGGTTTTCCAGTCCACCGCGCCGAAATGCAGCAATACCCGCTGTCCTTTCCAGGAAGCCGGAACGATGAACGTACGCTGATACCATAGTTTTTGTTTCGGCAATAACGCTTTCTTTACACCGGACAAGGAAGACTCGATGGGAAAGGGAACGAGGATTTCCCCATCGCCATTGGCTTTAGTTTGTAAGCCTGCGTCTGCGGGGCTATTTTGTAAAGCCGGCGTGATCTTATACGTCCACAACCCGTTCAGGTTCTGCCATTTGTCCCGCGTCATCTGAGGCCGCGGATATTCATTATGGACGTTTCTGGGCGTGACGTCTTTGGTCCAGGGCGTGGTTAAAGACCCTTCTACGGGCTGCCAGGACGCGCTTTGCGCAGTTACCAAACCGGGCGTTAATAAGAGCCCTGCAAAGAGCAGGTTTAAAATGCGTTTTCTCATGTTTAATAAGGTTTAATGTTTAATTACTAATGTACTGATATCAGGTTAAGCGAACTCTGCTGCCGTTGCCCGTTGGGCCATGAAACGGAAGGCGCAGTACAGTAAAATTCAATTTTCACCGGACACCAGCGGGTTAATTTTCCAATAATGCTACTCACTGTATTTTAAATAATAAAAACTTTGTTTATCTAATTCCATTTTTTCCGGTTCGTTCTTGCCCGGTTTAAATTCGCCTTTAATAAGCGCCGTCTTTCTTGGGTTAATCTTTTGGTCTGAAAAATGGGTGTGAAAAACATAATGATATGTTCCATCTTCGTCCCTGAAGAAGTCCCCGTGGCCGGGACCGTTTTCGCCAATCATATCTTTATCCAAAATAGGATTGCCCGCGTATTTCGTCCACGGGCCAAACGGATTATTGGCGGTAGCATAGCCTAAGGCGTAATAGACACTTCTAAAGCCATTGGCCGAATAGAATAAATAATAGGTGCCCGCCTGTTTTAATACCGTGGGCCCTTCCGTTACCGTCCATGTCTTATCGGCCAGGTTTTCCCATTGCTGGGGATGATCAACTGCGTTCAGACAGGAGGTGACAGTGCCGGGTTGGATATCTGAAAAATCGGCTTTCAGTTCGGCTGCAAAAATGCGGTTGCCGTTTTGTAGTTTTACAAAATATAAATATTTCGTTCCGTCGTCGTCGATGAAGACAAAAGGATCTATCGCTTTTCCCGACGTAGAAAAAGGCTTTTTCTCTTCCTGGGTAAAGGGGCCGATCGGACTGTTGCTTTCGGCGATAGCTATATGTTCGTTGGCGGTGTAAGCCATGTAGTACTTATTGTTATATTTAAAGACCTGCGGCGCCCAAAAGCCGTGGTCTCCATAGACATCCTTCTTGGATAATGCCAGGTTAGCGGCTTTTTTCCAATGCTTAAGGTCAGTAGAAAGATATACTTCAAAACCTTCTTTTACGGCGTGGGTACCATAAAGATAATAGGTGCCCTCATCATAAAAAATAGTCGGGTCGGCTAAAAGGATCTGCTTGCCCCTTATTTGACTTGTATCAATAGGGTCGGGATCTGGCGATGGTTTCTTTGTATTGGTTGCACAGGAAATCACGGAAGTACTGAACAGGACGAGCAGTAAACCAGCCACACAACGGGGATTGAATTTTATATTGAATTTTAAGTGCATAATAAAACGTTTAACTGATCATTTATTTTCAGGGCCGCGGTGTTATGCCGCCGCCGGGTTATTCACATGACATCCGGATCATGATAGGGGGTCCAGTAATTATGCGGATCGCTGCGGAAGATATAGCGTTTTCTGGGCAAAGGCAAGGAATCCTGGGATCGCAGTTCCCAGGCCAGCATATCCTGCAACAGTTCCAGCTTTTTGTCGGCGTACCTTTTATCGTTAAACAGGTCGTTAACTTCCGCCGGATCATCGGGCAGATAATATAGCCTTCCATTGCCCTGCATGTTGTAAATCAGTTTCCAGTCGTCTTTGCGCAGCAGTCGCAAAATACCGCTTTGAGAATAACTGTTGAGCGAATCATAGCCTACTTTTCCTTTTCTTAAACAGCCCTCCTGGTAGGGATTAAGCTGATCAATACTTGTATAATCCCGGCCGCCAAATCCCTGCTGCCCGATCACACTGGTGAAATCGGCCACCGGGTATTTTTCCCCGCTCAGCAGGGGCCATAAGCTCCTGCCTGTGACGCCGTCCGGCAACGGACATCCGATCATGCTGCAGATCGTTGGCATAATATCTATACTGGACACGTGCGCATCATGCGGTTGCTTATTTTTGACGATACCCGGCCCGTGCCACAGCATGGGAATACGCGTCAGGCAGTCGGGGACGCCGGCTCCTTTGGCTATCAACCCATACGCTCCGGTGTAATCTCCATGGTCGGCTACAAACAACAGGATGGTATTTTCATACAGGCTTTCTTTTTTAAGGTGATTGACAAGACGCTTTACCTGGTCGTCAATAAGGCGCATCATGCCGTAATAGTTACTCCTTATCCGGGGAATATGTTGGTCAAGGTCCGGAAATCCGATTTCTTCCAGTTGGCGTTGCAGCATAAACTTTTTCCCTTTGGCCTTTAAATCTTTTGGTGTGCCCGGCAAGGAAGGAAGTTGGTCGGGCGGAAACAGGGAAAAATAAGGTTCACTGACCTGATAGGGCGGATGCGGCTCGGGAATAGACAGGTACAAAAAGAAAGGATCCTCCCCGGCTTTGATGGAGGAAAGCCAATTCATGCCATCGGAGACGATGCGGTAGGGCTGTTCCATTTCCGGTGGGAAAGGGGCGGGTTTAAAATCAGCATAGAAATGCAGATCGCGTAAGAATTGATTGAATTTTTTTTCCTTGCTGGTCTCAGGGGCTTGTTCTCCCTGATGGCTATAGGATTTAAAGTAATCAAACTTGCCGGGGTGATAACGCAGGTAAGAATGTCCCGTTTTTCCGACAATGGCCGTCTTGTAACCACTGATCTTAAGCGCATCGAGCAGATCATGGCTAAAGGCAGCATCCTGCACATTATGATTGGATTTTACGCGGGTAGCGCTGGGAAAGCGTCCGGTTTGCATGGCCGTACGGCTGGGCACGCAGGCCGGCGCCGCGCAATAGGCCTTGTCAAACCAGGTGCCCTGCTGCGCAAGGGCGTCTAAAAACGGGGTCGTATCCAGGGCAAATCCTTCGCGCCGGCAGGCGTCGGCCCGAAACTGGTCGCATAAAACCATAATGATATTGGGCTTCGGAATCGCTTTATGGGAAATGGAATTACTCATCACCTGATCTTTAATACCTGGTTGTGTTGTTTCTCAATTCGGGCATGTTATTGCGCCACAATATTAGTTTCTTTTTAAGGGTGTTGGCTATGCTTGGCTGCGCCTTCACGACGTTGTCGGATTCCCCGGGGTCTGTTTTTAGGTCGTATAATTGCATATCGCTGCCGTCGTAATTCATGAGCAGTTTCCACCCGTCCTGTTGAATAGCCAGATTAGGGCTGCGGTCCCGGGAAACTTCGCCTTTATCGCCTGTTTTATAACCTTTTCCCTTTTTAGGATAGATATAGGCGGCTTTTTCACCGGCGCTGCCGTATTCCCAGTATAAGGGTTTTTCCCGTTTGGCGGGATGTCCCAGCCATACCTGTTTTCTGCTTTCTCCGTCAAAGGCGTACCGATCGGGCATCTGGATGCCGACAATGTCAGCTATGGTCGGAAAAATATCTAAAGCGGAGATCACCGAGGTGGAATCTACCTGTCCGGCAGGCACATGCCCCGGCCAGGTGACAATAAAAGGCATCCGGGTTCCGCCGACATACAGCGAGAATTTGGAGCCCCGAACAAAACCGGTACGTTTGCCCTCAAATGTAGGGTAAGGGCCGTTGTCGCTGGTGAAGATAATGATGGTGTTTTTATAGACGCCCAGCTTTTTCAGCCCATCGATTAACCGGCCGATCTGGTGGTCGTATTGCCGGAGTACTTTTTCAAAGTTTGACTCACTCCACGATCCTTTGGGAAACCCGGCCTGTTGCTTTTCGCCGGGAATCCACGGCGTATGCATATCATCAGGCCACAGGTTGACAAAACAAGGGGTTCCCTGATGGCGTTTGAAAAAATCCAGTGTTTTGTCGACAAAATAGGCGGTTCGATCCCATCGCTTTATGCTGTCTTTGGGCGACCAGATCCAATTGGTGGCGGTGATTAAAGGATCGGGATCGGGGCTTTCATAGGTCCCGGCATGTTCATCGTAGCCATATAAAGCGAACTTGGGGGCATTGTACACATTCCTGCCGCCGCCCATATGCCATTTGCCGATATGTGCCGTCGCATAGCCGGCTTTTTTCAATGACCTCGCCATACTGGGCGCGATAGGATCCAGATAATCGGCTTGTTTCACCGCGAGATTCGTCTTTAAGGTGTTTTGAAAGCTGTGAAAATTCCAGTCAGCAGGCTCCATGCCTGTTAAAACCCCTACCCGCGAAGGAGAGCAAATGGGTGCCGCGCTGTAGTAGCGGGTAAACCGCATTCCCTGAGCCGCCAGCCGATCAATATTGGGCGTGGCGTAGGGGCCGCCGTTGGCGGAAATATCGCCATATCCCATGTCGTCGGTAAGTATAACGATAACGTTAGGGGTGGCCTGCAGGGCCTGTGCCGGAAGGTGTTTCCTTTCTTTGGGATGGTACTGCGGGTACTGCGCACGACTGCTGAAGGTCCATAAGAACAGCAATCCCAGTATGGGGATAAGTTTTGAAAGGCCAAGGTGCCGGAGTTGATTTATTTTAATGTTCATGATTAGTATTTTACCCTGCTTTACAATACATCGGGATCATTATATGGCGTCCAGTAATTGTGTTTGTCCCCCCGATAAATATAACGCCGGCGGGGAAGGGGCAACGGATCCTGTGAGCGCAGTTCCCAGGCAAGCATGTCCGCTACCAGTTCCGTCTTTTTATCTTTATATTTTTCATCGTGAAAAAGATCATGCACTTCCGCCGGGTCTTCCGCCAGGTTATACATCCTGCCATTGCCCTGCATGTTATAGATCAGTTTCCAGTTGTCTTTTCGCAGCAACCTTAAAATGCCGCTCTGGGAGTAACTGTTGAGTTCATCAAAGCCGATTTCTCCTTTGGTCAGACAACCGTCTTTATACGGGCTGATCTGATCTATGCGCGTATAATCCCTGCCGCCAAAGCCATGCTGCCCTACCACGCTGGCAAACTCCGCTTTGGGGTAATCTTTCCCGGTGAGCAAAGGCCATAAGCTTCGGCCTATGACACCATCCGGCAGCGGATAACCCACCATGCTGCAAATCGTAGGCATGATATCGATATTGGAAACGTGGGCGTCATGCGCCTGCTTGTTCTTCACTATGCCCGGCCCATGCCAGAGCATCGGAATACGGGCCAGGCAATCCGGTAAACCCGCGCCTTTTTTTATGAGTCCGTATTCACCGGTATAGTCTCCATGGTCGGCCACGAACAACAGAACGGTGTTTTCATACAGGTTGTTTTCTTTTAAATAGTCCACCAGCCTTTTCATCTGATCGTCTATCAGCCGCATCATACCGTAATAGTTGCTCCGTATTCTGGGAATGTGTTTTTCAAACTGCGGATAACCCATTTCTTCCAGCTGGCGCTGCATGGTGAATTTTTTGCCTTTGGCTTTTAAGGCTTCTTTTCCTGCAGCGAGCGGCGGCAGTTTGTCGGGCGGAAACAGGGAATAATAAGGTTCCGGAACCTGATAGGGGTTATGGGGTTCGGGAATGGAGAGATAGAGGAAGAAAGGATCGTTTTTCGCTTTAATGGAAGAAAGCCAGTTCATCCCATCGGAAACAATACGATAGGGTTGTTCCATTTCCGGCGGGAAAGGCGCGGGTTTGAAGTCAGCGTAAAAGTGTGTGCCGTGTAAATATTTGTTGAATTTTTTTTCTTCCGGATCATCTGTCCCCGGTTCGCCAAGGTGGGTATAGGTTTTAAAGTAATCAAATCTTTCGGGATGATATCGTAAATAAGAGTGACCGGTTTTACCAACGATGCCCGTCCGGTACCCCCTGGCCTTTACCGCGTCTAACAAGTCTTTTTTAAAGACGGCATCCGGAATGTTGTGATTCGATTTTACCCGCGTAGCGCTGGGAAAACGACCGGTTTGCATGGCCGTCCTGCTGGGAACACAGGCCGGCGCCGCGCAGTAAGCCTTATTGAACCAGGTGCCGTTTTGTGCCAGCGAATCTAAAAAGGGGGTGGTGTCTAAACCAAAGCCTTCGCGCTTGCAGGCGTCCGCCCGGAACTGGTCACATAGGATCATAATGATATTCGGCCGCTTCCCCTGTGGCCAGGACTGCATAAATTGGGGTAGCATGGGACTCAATCCCAATAAACCCATTCTTTTTAAAGCTTCTTTTCGTGTGATTTTGTTGTTCATTTGATATTTATTTTTATAAACGCTTTATGCCGCCTCGGGAACAGCCTGATACGCAGTCCGTTTAAGGCAATGTAAGCATAAAACCCGAATCATATTAATCTATATTTAACAACCGTTTTAAGCATAAACTATCTACAGCTCATCTTTTTTTATGCCCTCCGTAGTAGGGATAATGATTAAAAATACGGGTATGCGGGTTATGAGCACGCGGATCGTCTGTTTCCCACATCCAGTTTTGTAATTGTTGCCGAAAAGAGCGCAGGACCATATGATACCGCTCCTCTTTTGCAACGTTGTGCAATTGGTCAGGGTCCTTATTGAGGTCGTATAATTCTTCTGGCGGGCGCTTGCCGAAAGCCAGTTGGAAATACGTAGGGGCGGAAGGGTTGTCCGCTACATGCAAAGCGCGGTGCGACAAGATAAAAGCTTTAGAAGGGGAGGGGTCGCAGTCGCCGAACGGGCCGACGGAATAAACCAGTTCCGGGTCACCCGCGGGCCAACGTTGCGGTTCAAAGTTTCGTATGTACAAAAAGTTTTTGGTGCGGATAGCCCGTACCGGATAGCCTGCGTTGCCTTTCCGCACATAAGCATGACGCTCTATTTCCAAATAAACACGGCTTCGGTCGGTCTCGGGCTTATCTCCTGATAGCAACGGCAGTAAACTATGTGCCGTCATGTCTTCCGGTATGGGTATACCCGCAACCTGCAAAAAAGTAGGTGCCAGGTCAGCGAGGTTGACAAAGCTGCTGTTTACACTTCCCGCTTTTATTTTTCCAGGCCAGACAATGGCTAGCGGAACACGGGTGCCGCCATCATATACATTCGCTTTGGCTCTTGGAAAGGGTTTCCCATTGTCACCACTGATGACTATCAGCGTATTATTAAGCAGTCCTTTTTGTTTTAAAAGCGACAGCACCCTCAGGCAATTGTTATTAAAACGGGCGATTTCCACATAATAGTCGAGCAGGTCGCTGCGCACTTCAGCCACATCAGGCAGCCAGGCGGGAACCTTTACCTTGGCCGGATCCATGCCCGCTTTTTTGCCGCTTCCCTTTTTATAAGGACGGTGGGGATCATGGGCGCCGTACCAGAAACAAAAGGGCTGCCCGCGTTTTATATTTTCCAGAAAGGCGGCGAAGCTTTTATAGCTTTTCCCCGCGGGGTTGTGTTGATAACCCCCTGCGTGAATATTGCCGGGTCCATAACCTTTTTGAAAAGAGCCTACCAGGTAACCGGCTTTTTCCAACAGGGAAGTGTAGGTTGCGAACTTTTTGGGCAGCGTGCCCCACAGCTGGCTGCCGGCTTCCAGCCGGTGCGGATATTGTCCGGTAAGTACGGCTGCCCGCGAAGGGCTGCAGGAAGGAGAGGCGCAGAAAGCATGGGTAAACAACATGCCGGCCTGCGCCAGGCTGTCGAAAGTAGCGGTGTTCACCACCTGATCGCCATAGGCGCCAGCATGTGGCCAACTCCAGTCGTCAGCGAATAAAAATAAGATGTTGGGTCTTTGATGCGTCTGTTGCGCCCAGCCGTGGCATATCGCACCGCTCAATAAAATAACCAACAATAACCGTCTCCCTTTTAGCTTCATGAATCATTAATGTTGACCTCAATACCCGGGATTTTGCACCAACTGCGGATTGGAATCCATCGCCTGCTGGGGAATGGGGAAAAGCTTTTGAAACGGCTTTGCACTTTTACCCCGCGCCTGCGCGTTGGCAATAAATTTACCCATTCTTAAGAGGTCTTCTCTTCTTTTTCCTTCCGAATAAAACTCCCATCCTCTTTCCGCTAAGATATGATCTCTCAGGGAACTTTTTGTGGGATAATCCAATAAGGTGATATCCGGCAACCCGGCTCTTTCTCTGACCTGGTTAATAAGGTTAATAGATTCCTGATTAGGACCCTGCAGTTCATTCAGCGCTTCGGCCCGAGATAATAGGATATCGGCATAACGGATTTCAGGAATGTCATTGCCGTTTTGGTTGGCTTCATGGTTGGGATCAGGCCAGTATTTAAAAGAACGGGTGTTGTCCTGGTTTAACAAGGAAACGGTCTGTCCTTTCATGTTGATATACTCCGTCAGGATCAGCTCTTTCCTTTTATCCTCCGCCGCAAAGGAATTGTAAAACCCGTCCCGCAACCGGTATTGCGCGCCATAGTTTCTTCCCTGAAACAGCAGCCCTGTCTTGGGATCTTTCTTAAAGCCGGGGGGGTAGTAAGAACTGATAAACACATTTCCCGGGCCCAGCACACTGGCCTGGCGCACCCATATAAATTCTTTGTTCCTTTCATTTTCCGCGTGGAACAATTGAAAATAATCCGGATATAACTTATAGTAATTGAGGTCCATGAGCTGTTGGGCCATATCGGCACATTTCTGCCATTGTTTTGTATTGAGATAATACTTGCATAAAAAAGCCATGGCCGCCCCTTTGTGCGCGCGACCGTATTCCGCTTCTTTTCCCGGTTCCGGCAAAACGGGAATAACGGCCTGCAGTTCTGATTCAATGAAAGACCGCATTTCCTCATCGGTTGCACGCGATAGCTGCAGGGAATCCTGGCTGCTTTTCCGTAAAGGAACCGGGCCAAACCATATATACATATGGTAGTAACTGATCGCCCGGATAAACCGGGCTTCCGCGGCGACTTCCGTTTTTTCTTCTTCAGTCATGTCCCTGACATCGCTGATATTGTCTAAAACTACGTTGGCATCCCGGATAGCCAGGTAGGGCCGGCGCCACAGCATAGAAAAGAACCACGGGGTGGAAGCATCCCAACTGAAGTCGATGATTTGCGAGGCTACGCGGTTGTCCGATCCGCTCGTCTCCCACAAAATATCCGTACACCATTCCTGCATGGCGATACAACCTTTTACCGCATGCTGCCCGGACATTTCTCCTTCTTCCGTATAGGCCGCGTAAAGTACCGACGTGATTCCGTTTTTGGTTAGGAGCGTTTCCGGAGTCAGCTGGGAATAAGGTTTTTCCTGCAGTTGTTTTTGACAACCGGATAACAGGATCAAAAGAATTATTCCCGACAGGCTGGTTATGCATTTTAATGTCTTCATCGTCTTAAAAATTTATGTTTACACCTACCATCGTCGTTATGGCGGCTGGATAAGCGTTGTAATCTATTCTGAAATTGGCACCTCCGTTGGTATTTATCGCAGGATCAATGCCGTCGTATTTTGTAAGGGTAAGCAGGTTTTCTGCGGTAACATAGATTGTAGCCGAACGGATCACTTTTTTGAGGTGAGAAAACGTATAGCTTAACCGAACTGTTTGCAGACGAGCGTACGAAGCATCCTGTACAGTATAAGAGTTGACCAGCTTTTGTCCCTGGCCGAGTGGCGTAACAAAAGAAGGGTATTTGTTGGAAGGGTTGTCGGGCGTCCAGCGGTTCAGGTAGGGCTCGGCGAATTTATTCCTCCTGAAGTTGACGGGGAAATAACTGCCGACTAAATTATTATTCAGCATGCTTACCCCCTGAATACCGCGGATAAAGATGTCCAGTTGGAAATCTTTATAGTTAAACGTATTGCCGATGCTCCAGGTTAATTCAGGAAACGAATTACCGAGGATCACCCGGTCGTCCGCATTTACAGTCCCGTCTCCGTTGACGTCTTTATATTTAAGATCGCCGGGGGCAACATTGTCCGTCGTTTTGGAGAAATCATCATCCTGCTGCCACACTCCGAGTATTTTATACCCATAAAACGAACGTAAAGGCCGGCCGGGCTCGATGATGAAAATCTGGGGGGTAGTGCCGGCGCCGCCCGCGATGATCGGTGGAATACCGCCTATGCCGATCACTTTATTTTTGAGCGTGGCCAGGTTCACGCTGGTGGACCAGCTGAACGCGTTATCCACGTTGATGGAATTCAGGGACAGTTCCCACCCGCTGTTGCGGATGCTTCCTACATTGGATAGCTTGGTGTTAAAGCCCGTTGAGGTGGGTACGGGCAAATTCACCAGCATGTCAAAGGTGTGTTTCCGGTAATAGTCCAGTGTTCCTGATAAACGGCCTTCCCATAGACCGAAATCCAGGCCGATATCCAGCTGTTCGGTGGTTTCCCATTTCAGGTTAGGGTTGGCCAGACGGGCGGGATCCTGGGTAGTCACCGGTTCTTCGTCGATCACGCCATTGGGACCCTTATTGAACGTAACCAGGGAATTGTAATTGCCAATAGCCTGGTTGCCGGTTTGTCCCCAGCTGGCCCGTAGTTTTAAACTGCTGAACACCGGCAGGGCGTCCATGAACTCTTCCTGGTCGATTTTCCAGGCTGCTGCCAGGGAAGGGAAATAACCGAATTTGTTGTTTGCTCCAAAGCGCGAAGAACCATCGGCACGTAACGTGGCCGTAAATAAATACTTATCCAGTAAACCGTAATTGACCCGGCCGATGAAAGAAATAAGCCGGTGGGATGACTTCCCGCTGCCGATGTCATTGAGGGTCGGATCACCCGTGCCGATCGCATGCGTACCTGTAGCATCGGACGTGTAGCCCCTGCCCGTTTCGTTCGTGTTGTCGTCTACAAAGGTCTGGGTAGTGGCGCCGCCCAAAATATTAATGTGGTGGATGCCGAAAGTCTTATCGTAGGTCAGCGTTCCTTCGACCAGGTAGTTGGAGTTAAAGCTGGTGAAAATAGTAGCGATACCGCCGGAAGCGGCCCCATCGTTTGTGATGCGGGAAATGTAGGCGTCCTTCCGGCTGCTGGTTATATTGCCGCCCAGGTTCAATTTGGCGGAAAGCCCGGGGAGGATCTTATATTTTCCAAACAGCGTACCCAGCATCCGGTAGGTATTTTGGCGGCCGTGTTTCCCTTCGGCTAAAGCGACCGGGTTATCGGTGGTGATATAAGGAGAACGGATGTAATTGCCCGCGGAATCCCTGATAGCCAGTGTGGGATCATAATTAAAGGCGGCATATAAGACGCCGGCATTTTCGTTGATCCCGTAGCCGATGGGAACATAATTGTTTTGGCTGTAGCTTCCGTTGAAATGTAGGCCTACGTCAAATTTTTCAGACACCTGGGAATTGAGGTTGATCCTGGTGTTGTATCTTTTGAAAGAGGAATTCATCACGATGCCGTCCTGGTCAAAATAGTTCAGGGATACGCGGTAGGTGGTTTTGTCGTTCCCCCCCTGGAAAGCGATATCATGGTTTTGTACGATGGCGTTGTGATGAAAAAGGGCTTCCTGCCAGTCGGTGCCGCCGTTTTGGATGGTGGTTACTTTCTGATCCGGGCTGCCGCCGCCGGCAGCGATAATATCATTAAGGACGGTTTTGTATTGCTCGGCGCTTAAAACGTCGAATTTATTGGCGGGGTTTTGAAAGCCCACATAGCCGCTATAGCTCACCCTCGTTTGTCCGGCACTTCCTTTTTTAGTCGTGATCAGTACAACGCCATTTGCGCCCCGGGCGCCATAGATAGCCGTAGCTGACGCGTCTTTTAGTACTTCAATGGAGGCGATGTCGTTCGGGTTTATGGAGGCCAGCGGGTTGCGCGGGGTGCGGGTCCCTACAAACCCTTGTCCTGTAGCAGCAATAGGGGCGGAGTTAGACAAGGGCAAGCCGTCAATGACGTACAATGGACCGGTCCCTGCATTAATGGAACTGGCGCCCCGTACATTGATGGATATGCCGCCACCAGGCTCGTTGCTGTTTTGCACGACCCTGACACCGGCGGCTTTACCCTGGATCAACTGATCCAAGGAGGAGGCGACGCCCTTGTTAAAATCTTCGTTGCCTAAAGATGAAATAGCACCGGTGAGGTCGCTTTTTTTCTGGGTGCCGTATCCGATAACAACCAGTTGATTAAGCGCGGCAACTTTTTGATGCAAGGTAATGTTAACCGTGCTCCTTCCGTTGATGGGGACGCGCTGGGTGGTGTAGCCGACAAAAGAAAAGACAAGGGTTCCTTTTTCACCGCTGACGTTTAAAGTGTACTGGCCCTTGCTGTTGGTTGTAGTGCCGGTATTAGCATTTGCAAGGGCAACCGTTACCCCCGGCAACGGGTTCCCGTTTTCATCGCTTACCTGTCCTTTAATGACTGATTGAGCGGCTTGCCTGGCTGTAGCTGAAATCATGCCTCCGCTCAAAAACAGAAAGAGCGCGAGAAGCTTAATGCATCTGGTAAACATAAGAAGAATTTTGTACCGCAATATTATCTACCGCTCATGAAATACACTATAACTATTGTAGCTAAAACCAGCAATTTTGTCGTTGCGTCAGGGTGTGTTGAACTTTTCTGTAATACGGTCTATTGTTGTGCCCAACAAAGCACTACTTATTTTATTTAGCTGTTGTTCATCGCCTTTGAAATGAAAGGTCCGATGATAATGGCTGAGGTGTTCGCCGGGTTGTAACTGCCGGGCGGGAGAGGAAGATTCCAACTCGTAAAAAGTAGGTGCGAACCGAGCTGTGGTATCTAAAGGCCCGTCATTGTATGCGTTGATTACATCCCCGGAATAAGGGTGCTGTTGGCGTTTCCATAGCGAATTAACATAAGCCGTGTCTGCCTGGTCAAAAGCATACTGAATGATGGTCAATACCTGGGTGTGGCTGTTGTAGCTTCCGAAGAACGGACGGACATACTGCCGCTGCAGTCCTATTTTCCCGATCTCATGGCCGTTGCCGTTGTAGTAAATGACGTTCTGGTCAACTTTCACCTGCTGGCCGGTCAGCGGAGGAGTAAGCCCTTTGAAATATTCGTTGTAGACTTTTTGGTCCCTTCCGCCTGCGAAAGGGATTACAATGGTTGCTCCCGCCGGAAACTGACCCAAGATCCAGATGGACAACAGACCCGTTTCTTTTGTCCAGGGTATGGTTCCTGCGTTTATCAGCGCGTTCTCCGACTGAAAGCCAACGTACTTCAGGGTGGAATCCAGCGCCGTCAGTCCCAGGTATGCTTTAGCCCCGGCGCGGCTGATCAGACTGATCTTTCTGTTTATTTTTAACTGAAAGGAAAAACCGGAATAGTTAACGGCTGTCATTTCCTGGCGGAGGCTTATGGAAGTGTCGGTGGTGGAGATAACTTTGAAAGGCTCCCGATCAATGCCCTTGGGGGTAAACCAGTGATCAAAATCAAAGGGATCGCCCGGGTGAAAGAAAATCGTGTACTGTCCGCCCTGCGGACCGATCCAAAACCGGTCTTCCCCGCCATAACCCTGGCTATGCGGCTGTATTTTTTTCGAGGCTACCCGGCTGTGGTTAAAGTACCCCAGGCTTTCGCCATCGGCTCCGTCGAAAGTACTGGTCAGCACCCTTCCCTGGAGGTCCGGACTGACGAGTATCCGGGCACCGCTGTCCTTGTCGGATAGCACGATGGTCCGGTAATAGTCACTCACAAAATGGTGATCGTATCCGAAGGTGCCTTCCGGATAATTTGCCCTTTCTTCCGCTGTCTTATTGTGGTTTTTCATATGGCAACTGCATAAAAGCAAAGCTAAAATGTACAGGGAACTGTGCAATAGTCTACATTCCATCACTGGGATTGTTTAGTAAATTTAAACTGCCGGATAAGCCGGAGATCTTTTTTGTCGTACGGCGTACCGTCTTTATGGAAAATATCATGCTGCCATATTTTAGGCGGAGGACTACCCTTTTTCGAACCCCAGTGATAATATGTTTGTGTCTTGCCTGCTACAAGCCCCCAGTTATACCAGCTGACGTGGTTTTGGGAAAATATGGGGAGTATCTTGGCGAAGGTATCGCCGTTTTGTCTAAAAAGCCATTCGGTACAGATCAAGGGCCGCTTAAAGTGGTTCCTCAGCATCCGTATTTTATAGCGGAAGCGGCAAGGCGGTTCATACGCATGGAACGTCAATACATCGGACAGCTCGAATAGGCGTTTGGTCATTAAGGATTTCTTGGAAAAAATGTTGTAGAAATCGCCCCAGGGGCCCGCGGTTAAGGGCTGGATGGGCCCCGCTTCCCGCGCCCACTTGAATGCTGCTTCCAGCAGCGGCAGGCTTTTTTTAAACATTTTGGAGTTCCCCGGCTCATTGTACATGTCCCAGATAATGATGCGCTTGTCCGCCTTAAAGGTTCCTACGATATCTTTTACATATTTCTCCAGATCGGGCCATGCCGACCGGTCTACTACCCGCTTGGGGCCGGGACTCGGCGTCCAGCCGCTGTTGTGCACACCGGGTACAGGCGGATCCTGGGGACCGGGGTAAGGGGCCTTGCCGGCAAAGGCGCAGTCATCAAAAAGAATGAACATGGTCGTGATGCCGTGCCGGTCCGCGGCTTGTAAAAATTGATTGATTCTTGTTTTCAATCCCTCCGGATCATTTTTCCAAACCAGGTATTGCAGGAAAACCCGCACGCTGTTGTAACCGGCCTTTTCAGCCAGCCCCAGCTCGCTATCGATCGTGGGTAGATCAAAAGTTTCCGCCTGCCACATCTCCGTGGAATTTACGGCTGTGCTGGGCAAAAAATTGCAGCCTTTCAAAGGGCTGACTTTTTTATACCATTGGTTGGCCTTTTGGAGGCTCCACCGCCCGGACGGGGGCTGGGCCTGCAGAAGTAGAGGCTGCAGGGCGAATAGGGTCAACAATAATCCTGTGGTCAATAATCGTTTCATCATCGTCTTATTTTAAAGGGTTTATCAAAAAATATTTTATTGCCGCGTTTTAGGCGATTCCCGGCCGCGCGTTACAGGCCTTTTTTCTTCGGCATCGATTGCCACCAGTCTATCACTTCTTCCGATAGTTTTTGCGCAATACCCGGATGGGCTTTAGCTACGTTTTTAGCTTCTGCGATATCGGTTCTCAGGTTGTATAATTCCAGCCCCGAGCCATCTTCATTTACCAGCAGTTTCCACTGCCCGTCGCGGATTGCGAGATCGGGGCTCCGGTAGCGCGGGTTGCCGGGTTTAATAAAGTAGTTGTTGAATCCAAAAACCCACTTCAGCAACTGGTCCCGTTGTCGGGGATGGCCCAGCCAGGCTTTACGCATATTTTCTCCATCCAGGGAAACATCAGGCGGCGGGACATTGGCCAGTGCGCAAAGTGTAGGAAATAAATCGATGTTGCAGGTAATGGTGGTGGAATCCACCTGGCCGGCAGGCACATGCCCCGGCCAGCGGATGAGCAAAGGCTCCCGAATGCCACCCTCATACAAACTCCATTTTCGCCCGCGGAAATAGCCCGCACTGCCCGGAGGCATATAATGGTCGCGATAATAATGAGGCCAGTCTGTCGGACCATTGTCACTGGCGAATAGGACAATGGTATTTTCTGTTAGACCCTGGCGGTCCAGAAAGTCCAGTAACCGCCCGATTTGAAGGTCTGCGTTGTAAAGCGTAGCATAATACTGTTGTTTGTATTTGTCGTTGGCGAAGCGTTTAAACTTTTCCATGAACGCCGGATTGGGCTCAAAAGGGTCATGGACTTCATTAAGCCATAACTCTACATAAAAAGGTTGCTGCCGGTGACGTTGTATAAAAGCGATCGTCGAATCTACATACAGCCCCGACTTTTGGTAATCATGTGCTACCCAGGTGATCTGGCCATGCCCCAGTTGCGCGCTTGCCTGGTTGTGGAGGCTGCCGTTTTTTACCAGCACCCTGTCACCGAGTCCGCAAAAATCAACCAATGTTTCCTCATAACCGTAGACCTCGGGTAAAGGGGCTTTGCTGATATCGAATCCCCCGCCCAGGTGCCATTTGCCGATGTGCGCGGTGGCATAGCCATTGCTCTGGAACGTTTTGGCTATGGTCGGCGCACTGGGGGCCAGCCAGTTGGCCATATTCCGTTTTTCATTACTCCAGCGGTCGGCCAGATATCCGTAGATGAAGTACCGTGCCGGATACCGGCCCGTAACCACACCCACGCGTGACGGGGAGCAGACCGGGGAGGCTACATAGAAATTGGTAAACTTAATGCCTTCCTTAGCCAGCCGGTCAATATGCGGTGTTCGCATGTCCTGATTGCCATAGCAACTCAGGTCGCCATACCCCATATCATCAATATAGATAAAAAGGATATTGGGATGGGCGCCGGCTGGCTTGTTTTGCCCGTGGCAAAGGGTATTCATCACAAGCAGGCTGATCAACAGTGCAATATTTTTCATTTTGCGTGCAATATTTTTTATTTTGATACGCTGGCAGCTCATTTAGCGGTCCAGGCAAAAAAAGACAACACCTACAGTACATCAGGATCATTGTAAGGGGTCCAGTAATTATGTTTATCTCCCCGGTAGAGGTATCTTCTTCTGGGCAGCGGCAGGGGATCCTGTGAGCGCAATTCCCAGGCCAGCATATCCTGCAGTAGTTCTTGTTTCTTGTCCGCATATTTCTTCTCCTCAAACAGATCCTGCACCTCCGCCGGGTCATCCGGCAGGTAATACAACCTCCCGTTACCCTGCATGTTATAAATCAGCTTCCACTCGTCTTTTCTGAGTTGGCGAAGAAAACCGCTGCCGGCGTAAGAGTTCAGTTCTAAGAAGTCAACTTTTCCTTTGGTTAAACATCCATCTGTATAAGGGTTGATCTGATCAATACGGGTATAATCCCTGCCGCCGAAGCCATATTGACTGACAACGCTTGCAAATTCCTCCTTTGGGTATTTTTTTCCGGTGAGTAAAGGCCATAGACTACGTCCGATTACCCCGTCGGGCAAGGGGTAGCCTACCAGGCTGCAGATGGTGGGCATGATGTCTATATTAGAGACATGGGCGTCGTGCGGATTCTTATTCTTTTGAATTCCCGGGCCATGCCATAGCATAGGGATGCGTGCCAGACAATCCGGAAGACCCGCCCCCTTTTTGATCAGGCCGTACTCTCCGGTAAAGTCCCCGTGATCCGCTACGAACAACAGCACGGTATTGTCATAAAGATTATTTTCTTTAAGGTAATCCACCAGCCTTTTCATCTGATCGTCGATCAGCCGCATCATGCCATAATAGTTGCTTCGTATTCTGGGAATGTGTTTGTCGAAACCCGGGTAGCCCCTTTCTTCCAGCTCCCGGTGCATAGTAAACTTCTTCCCCTTGGCTTTCAGTGCTTCTTTACCCGCAGCAAGCGGAGGGAGCTGTTCCGGTGGAAACAGGGAATAATAGGGTTCCGGGACCTGATAAGGATTATGCGGCTCAGGAATAGACAGGTAAAGAAAAAAAGGATCGCTTTTCGTTTTAATGGAGGAAAGCCAGTTCATCCCGTCGGAAACAATACGATAGGGCTGTTCCATTTCAGGTGGAAAAGGAGCAGGCTTGAAATCAGCGTAGAAATGGGTACTGCGTAAATACTTGTTGAATTTTTTTTCTTGAGGGTCCTTGGTCCCCGGTTCTCCCAGGTGCCCATAGGTCTTAAAGTAATCGAATCTTCCCGGGTTATATCTTATATAAGAATGCCTGGTCTTCCCCACAATCCCGGTTTGGTATCCCCTCGCTTTTACCGCGTCTATCAAATCCTCGGTAAAAACAGCATCCTGTAGGTTGTAGTTGGTCTTTACCCGTGTAGCGCTCGGGAAACGACCTGTTTGCATGGCTGTTCTGCTGGGAACACAGGCTGGCGCCGCGCAATAAGCTTTATTGAACCAGGTGCCGTTCCGGGCAAGCGAATCTAAAAAAGGCGTGGTGTCCAGCCCAAAACCCTCGCGTTTGCAGGCGTCCGCACGAAACTGGTCGCACAATACCATGATGATGTTCGGCCTTTTCCCTTGTGGCCAGGACCGCATAAAGGAGGGGAGCAGGGGACTCAATCCCAATAGGCCCATTCTTTTTAAGGCTTCTTGACGGGTGATGTCATTGGTGATCATTCCGTAAAATTAGCATTACGCCAAAAGCGGTTCTGCCACTTTTGTGGAAAATACTGGTAAAATTGTCGTTTGTAACACGATACCAGCAGATGAGGCCCGGTAATTTTTTCTTTTTTGTAAAAAGCAGGCCTTATGAATACTACAGCAGATACGGGTGCGGCTCTTTTTCGCGTGGTGGAAAAGAACGCACCAAGTACCGCGGAAAACTTCTTGTTGGTCAAATCAAAGCAGATGTGCAGATTTTGGAGGACATCCTGTCAGCTTCAGATTTTACGGCAGCGGTCTTATGAGCGCGGCGACCATTATTATTTCATTCGCTCCATGTCTTTCAATCTCCCGGATAGCCCGTGGACGCAAACAGCAGTTCAATTCCCGCATTGACACCAACATCCCGTGTCTTTGGCCGAGCCGTTTCGAAGGCTACATTTTAATAAGATGGTTATTTCGCTTGTTTTATCGGTGAGGCAAGCCAGGTACTATACGCGAGTACCTGTTGTCGCGAGGCGCAGTGTGCCGCATACCTCCCACAGGCGAAACGGCCAATGGGTTTTACGCCCCGTTTTATAAAGCTTCCTGCTGCAGAAAGGTTTTCATCTGATGAGCGATTATCGACCTAGCGCCCTTTTGCTTTCGGATTTGGCGGATCCGAATCCCTCACTTAAAAGCGTTTAATGAACTGGATTATTTGTTTGTCAGGTTGTTTTGGTACGATGGGGCCAGCGGGTTTTTGGCGCCGGTTTCTTTTCGCCAGTATTCCAACAGCTTTTTTAATTCGGCGGTTTTTTCCGGTTGCTTTTTCGCAAGGTTATTTTTTTCTTCCGGATCGTTTTTTAAATTGTATAACGCTGTCCGGCCATCTTTAAAAAAGTGAATGAGTTTATAATCACCTTTCCTTATGGCGGCGGCCATCCGGTTTTTCCAATGCATGGTGTTGGCCGGGTAAAACCAGTACAAAGGTCTTGTATCCGGTTTTTTTTCTTTACTTAACAGGGGCAAGAGGCTGATCCCGTCTAATATTTGATCTTTCGGTGGCGCCAGGCCGGCCATAGCCAGGAAAGTCGGATAAAAATCGATGCTGCAAACGGGAACCGCTGAAACACGCCCGGCGTCTATTTTTTCCGGCCAACGCATGATCAACGGCTCACGGATGCCGCCTTCATACAGCCAGGTTTTGCCTTTTCGCAGGCCACCGTTGTTGGCTACGCCATGAGCTCCGCCATTATCGGAAAAGAAAACGACCAATGTATTCTCTGCTATACCTGCTTTTCTTAAGGCTTTCATGATTGAGCCCACGCCGGCATCTATTCTTTCCAGCATAGCGGCCAGATAAGGGTTGTCCACATGGTCAGCTTCATGGCGTTTGTTTTTTGGACCGTAAATTTTTTCGGCCATGCCATCGCCATATTTCGCGTCATATTTTTCCTTGTATTTTTTAACTAAATTTTTAGGTGCAGCCAGCTTAGTGTGAACGGCGTAGTAGGTGAGGTAAAGAAAGAAAGGCTGGTCTTGGTTTCTTTTAATAAACTTTACCGCCTCCTGACTTTGCCTGTCGGTGAGATATTCTCCTTTTGCCCCTTTTTTGATGGTTGCAATTTTATCATAGGGGTAAAAATAATCGCCTCCCGCAATGTACTTGGTTTCCGAAGCGATCACCTCGTCAAAATGAAAGTCTTTGGGACCGCCTTTAATGTTCCCGAAATGGGTATCAAGATGCCACTTGCCGATAATTCCCGAATGATAGCCCGCCCGGGAAAGCATTTCATTGATCGTAGTGAATTTACCGGGATCAAGATATTCCGGTGATTTTGGGGCTAAAAAATCGGTAATCTCCGTACGAACCGGATATTCGCCGGTCATAATGCTGGCGCGGGTAGGCGAACAAAGCGGAGCCGCTGCATAGGCCTGCGTAAACCGGATGCCCCCGGCAGCCAGGTTATCGAGATTTGGTGTTTCGTTAAAGGTATTGCCGTAACAGCCTAATTCTCCCCAACCCAAGTCATCGGCGAGGATAAAGATGATATTGGGTTTTGAACTGGCGGATTGCCCCAGTGACCGCTGCTGCAGCATGCAAAACGACAGGAGCAAAAACGACGGGAAAAAATATTTTTTTAACATACTTATCCTCTTAAAACTTCTCAGGCTTCTTGGGTTAAACAGGGTACATGATTTTTTTTCTGTATCCTATAGCATCGGTAAAATATTATTTCTCTTTGACAATACCCGGGAACAATTTTCCATCCGGTGCGTCAAAGTCTAAACGGAGTAAACGGGCAACGACCGGTGCGACGTCCTTTATGCCCATCCCGCTGATGTTTTTGTGCGCGGCTATTCCGGCCCCCACCGCGATGAACCCCGTATGCATGGAGGGGTAGGCCGGGTCATACCCATGGGCACTGCCCTGTTTGGGCGGAACCAGCGTCTTGCCTTGGCTTCCTCCTCTTGTCACATAGCCTTCTTTCATGGCGAGCGCCATCACCGGGTTCGGATTGGCGCCCATTTTATCAAGTTCCTTGCGGTCAATAAAACGGAAGAGCTCTTTTTGGCCTTCGGGAGACTGGGCGAAGATCGTCTTGATGCTGTCGATAAGGGGGGTATCGTGTTTGTTTTTCAAATACAAGAAAGCCGAACCGCCCGCACCATGAAACCGTGCCCTTGACAGCCATTGGTGCTTAGCGAGATATACGTTGGGCTTGAAGATGGCTTTGCTGTTGGCGTGGCCGTGATCTCCGGTGATAATGACTGTTGTGCTGTCTCCTATACCTGCGCGTTCTATGGATTGCAAAATACCACCGATCACACTGTCTACCACAACCAGCCCTTCTTTTACCTGAATAGCGTTTTTGCCATAAACGTGTTCTCTGTGATCTACCCCCAGATGTATGGCCACCAGGTTAGGTTGGTAGGTCTCAATGATGTAACCGGCTATTTGTCCAAGTGTTTTTTGAATAGCTGCATTTTTGTGACCGAGGTCCTTTCTGGTTAGTTTTACGCCGGTTTCTTTTTCAAAGTCTTTGATCAGGTTTTTAGGCTTTGCATAAGGATAGGTTAACGTCTGGCCGGATTTCTGATTAAACTTGACCGGGGCGTTGTAAGCGACCGGCGCGCCCAGGCTCCCAGGCCACCTTATCGCTGCGGCTGTCATGCCCGCCTTGTTGATGGCATCCCATAGCGTGGTCGCTTTAATGGAACTGTCATAGCGGTAGGCGTATTTATTTTTTCCCTGAAAGGGCCGGTTGTAATATATGCCGTGATGCGAAGGATAAGCGCCGGTGATGAGTGTCGCATGGGAAGGCGCGGTCAGTGATGGGAAAACGCTTTCGATCCCTTTAGCTGCGTACACGCCTTCTTCCATGAGCCGGTGAAGCGTAGGAGCGTGCCAGGAGGTATCCATGTAAAACTCGGGCCGGGAACCGTCAATGCTGATTAAAACAACATGCTTTGACAGCGCCGGTGTCTTATCTTGCGGGTGGTTGCAACCGAACAGGAAAAGAGCCGGTATGCTAAGAACAAACAGCGGGAGAAGATTAAATGGTTTTTGGAACATAGTCATAGTTTAAAATAGCGTAATGCTTATTGATCATTTATTTTGGACCCAATATAAGGCTGGCATTTTACGGGCTTCCCTTTTGTAAAAGCGCGCGCCATCAACGTAGTCCGAAAACCTTAGTAATGACAGCAAGTAGCCTCACACCCTACCGGTCCTTATGCTTGTATTTGTACAATTATTTTTCTTCCACAATACCCGGAAACAACTTTCCATCCGGTGCGTCGAAGTCCAGCTGCAATAGATGGGCGACGATGGGAGAGATGTCTTTTATCCCCATCCCGCTGATGTCTTTGTGGTCTGCTATTCCGGCGCCAACTGCGATAAAGGAAGTGTGCATGGACGGATAGGCCGGATCATAACCGTGCGTGCTGCGCGTTTCACCTTTTGCCGGAGTAAAGGGCTTACCCTTCATTCCGCTTCTTGCTTTAATCCCTTCCTTCATAGCCAGCGCCAGCGCTACTTCAGGATTGACGCCTTTTTTATCTAAGGCCTGCCGGTCCCATATCCGGAAATACCCCTTCTGATACTCCGGCGTATGTTCAAGAATCTGTACAACAGAATCTACCGTGGCCTGATCGTTTTTATCCTTCAGATATAAAAAGGCGCCGCGAAACCGCGCCTGCCATCCGTCTTTGGTGATCAGACCGTGGTCCTTCAGGTAAATATTCGGAGCAAATGTCGCTTTGGTATCGGTATGTCCATGGTCGCCGGTAATAATGACGGCTGTGTTTTTCCAGATACCGGCATCTTTGATGGCTTGTAATACCGTACCTACTAAACTATCCGTTACACGTACCATGGCCCTTACCTCGGGTCCGTCGGTTCCGTGTGCATGTTCCGCGTGGTCTATGCCGACAAAATGGATAGCCATCAGATCAGGCTTGTAGGTTTTGATTATATAGTTCGAGATGGTAGCGATGGTCTTGCTTTGCGCGTAGTGCTTAGTGCCCAGGTCGGCGGGCGTAAACTTCTTGCCTGTTTTCTTTGCTATATCGGCCAACAGATTTTCTGGCGTGATATACGGATATTTTATTGTTAGGCGGTTTCCCTTTTCTCCCTTTTCCGGCCTGCGTACCGGAAAGTTGTACGTAATCGGTGCACCCACCGTTACCGGCCAGAAGACAGCGCCGGAAGTCATGCCGGCTTCTTTTACGGCGTCCCATAACGTCTTGCACTTTATGGAACGCTCATTCCAGTACCATTCCCCCGGCTTGCCGCCATAAGGCGTATTATAGTAGATGCCATGGGTAGCCGGATAAGCGCCGGTTATCAGCGTCGTGTGAGACGGATAGGTTACCGAAGGGAAAACACTTTCAATTCCCTTGGCTGCATATACGCCTTC
>CAYRJM010000042.1:0-27491 GCA_964424665.1 uncultured Chitinophagaceae bacterium | reverse complement strand
TAGGATGTTGCCATAGCTATTGAAAAGCCTTGCAGATCTTTTTTTGCAAGGCTTTCTTTCTTTATAGGAGACCAAGAATAAAATGATACCTGCTGTCTCATCTTGTGACGCATCACTCTTGAATATCTGTGTCCGTTGGCGTATAGCCCAGATATCGACTCATAGATAAGAGCTGCCCTTTATGGTGAAATTCGTGGGTGATCACATGCGTAAATATTTTAAGCGGGCTCGCGGATTGTTGGTACCCCCCTTTTTCGAAGGTGATCTCCTTTGTTAAGCTGATGGCACTTTCAAAGAACGCTGCCATCAGTTCATCGATAGCTGCATATAGAATTGCGATATCATTTACATGTCTATAATCCGAAAAGTTTAGTTTTTGAATCGATTTTCCTAAAACTCTACCGCCAATCCAGGCCTGATAACTGTTGGCGGTATGAACCAACAAATTCCTCATACTCCCGCCATTTCCGAACGAAGGGTTTTCAAAGAGGAAATGTTCAGGGGTAATTTTTTTGCAGTAATCCAGAAGGATACCTCTGGCGCCATGTACATAGATATATTGTTCTCTTAAAAAATCATAAGGGGTTTCCATCGGATAATATTAAAAAGGTTTATAGATTCTCAGGTAGCGATTCAGAGAATATTTCAGCACTTCCTTTGCATTAGACTGGATATACCGGCCAAACGCACCGTATATCTTGTCAAATGCTAATGCTTCTGTACATTGCATGATCCGGAGGATGTTCTTTTTAGGGAGGGGTATTAAGTTGGGGTAACTGTACATGAATGAGACCGACTTCCTGTCGGGGCAAACCTGAATAACATCGCCTGTAAACAAAGCCTTTTGGTCAGGCCAGTACAAAATATTGCCTCCCGGAAAATGCCCGCCACAGCAAATGAGCTGCATATTATCCCACAATTTTTCCTTTACGGTATTCCATAAATGTAGTGACTGAGGCTTTCGTTGTATCCATTCCTTGTCCAGAGAGTGAACATAAACCGGTGCATCGTCAAAGGCTTTACTCCACCGGGAAAGTGTTGAAAAATAATGTGGATGCGAAATACAGATAGCTTTTATGCCGCCCAGCCGTTCGATTATATCAATTGTACTCGGATCAATATTGGCAATACAATCCCACAATATATTGCCGCCGGGTGAGATCAGTAAATGTGCTCTTTGTCCGATAGCAAAAGAAGGTAAAGTATATATCGCATAGATACAATCCGTTACTTTCTCTATTACATTTTTGTGAGCGTGGTTGATCTGTTCAAGCGTAGTCCAGCGCTGTCCCGCAGGAGAAACATACTGGCGTTCGTCTTCACAGAGGGGACATTGCAGCGGTGGACTTTGGGAAGGAGCATATTCTACTCCACAAGTATTACAAATATAAGCGGTGATCTCCATAACGCCATCGTTTTAATACCTCAAATATACTTACTTCAGAACAGTTGAGAAAATCGTGTTCCGTGAACGGAAAATCGATCACGTGTTAATCAATGGCTGCATGTTTCTACAAAACAGGTTTAAATATCATTACCCAAACGGCGGAAAAAAGAAGCAGAATAGTGATTAAGTTCCAAATATTATGCTTGCGTTGCAAGGCCTGCAGTTGTTGATAGTCTATCTTTTCTGCATTGGCGACGGCAATAATCCTGGTACCTAATTTTCGAGCTATAGTTCCTCCGAAGATACCCGTTAACAGGATAACAACAAGACCCCAGATTACCCAAAAGTTCCATCCGAACCCTAAAAATACAGACATGTATATCCCCGCCAATACGGTAGTAATAGCAGAGGGGCCGATCACAAATTTACCAAGAAATACTTCATGTTTTGAAAGGGAGATTAAACCAGCTATATCTTTTTTTCGCGCCATTTGAAAATTAAAGACACTCATGATAACAATACTTCCAATCCATATAATAGCTGCTGAGATATGAATGAATTTAACCAGGGGGTAGACCATTTTTAAGAATTTAGTTCAAGAATGTTGTAGCCTAAATTACATTAAACAAAATACAAATCTACTTCCGGTAAGAAAGGATAAAAAGTGAAAATCGGCAGAGGGCTATTTTAAGTCGGTAAGGACGTGGTTTTATTCCTGTTAATCGCTTGGTATACTTTCCGTTTTGCCCGGTTATCGAGAAAACCCATAACCGGCGCTGACCATAGCGGAAGTTTAGCGTTTCCTGACGGCCTGGATTGATGGAAAAAAGTTGGCGCGTATCCAGGCTGGGAGTTCAACTCAATAATTCAAATCTTTGTCTATTTCGTACTTTACTCCTTCGTAACCCAATACCCTCCGCATCAACCCGAGTTGGCCAAAGAGATAACTTTGTCTGTCAGTAGCCATACCGATCATATTTAATTTATTTTCCACAATAAAATCCACTTTCATCCCAAAGGCATAGGATTGCTGCAGTTCTTTATCAGTTAATGTAAGCAAGCGTTGATAGAGTTTGGGCGAAATTTTGTGCCATTCTTTTTTTAGCTCTCCAAGGGGAGGATAGGGCAGGCTATCATCCAGCGCTTTTGCTTCTCCAAAGAGATTTTCATGAGGATCGGTATCTTCGACCCCCAAAATATTTGCCAACCAATAGCGGCAATTTACAAGATTACCCACCATCCATATGATGTGATTAGTTTTGCCATTAATGCGATGAAGCGAATCTCTGTCTTCAATGCCATTTAATACGTTGTTGAACATTTGGGTTTGCATCCTGTAAGCAGGGATAATTATTTTTAGCGTTGCTGAACTTGGTGTATCCATAGTAAAAAAAATTTATGGTTTAACAGGAAGTGATGACTCGTTGATGCGACGATGATTATCAGGGTTCTTTTACTTGAACTCTTTCGATAATTATTTTTCAGATAATGCTTTAACGGCCTGTAGTCCCTTGGTAAATCCATCGTTTATCATTTTTTCGTATTCTTGATCTACATCAATCATTACCTTTAAGGAAGTGATGCCGTTTTGTTCTGTAAGATGATATCTTTCCAGTGCTCCCGCCCATATTTTTATCTTGTCGCTGGTTGTATCTGTTACGCCATTTTCTATTACACCTAGATGTTTAAATACTATTTCATACGGCTCTTTTTTTGACTGAATAGTACTTACCATCCCATTACCTTTTCCATCAACAAAAAGCGTTTTGCCACCTATTTTCCAATCGCTTTTCATTTGTGAGTCTGGGTTGAAATATTTCGTCCATTGGTTGTATGTATTTTTACTCCACAATATATCCCAAATTTTACGGGCAGGAGCATGAATCTGAATTTCAAAGTGGGAGGTCGTCATGAGTTATGTTGTTTTAGTTTGGCAATATCCAATTTCTTCATCTGCATCATGGCTTGTACAGCCTCTTTTGTTTTTAATAAGTCTTCTAGATTTTCGGGAATAATTTGCCAGGATACGCCGTACTTGTCTTTGAGCCATCCGCATTGACTTTCTATTCCACCGTCGGTGGTCAGATGATCCCAGTAATCGTTTATTTTTTTTTGTGAATCACAATGGACCATCAGGGAAACTCCTTCAGTGAAAGAAAAGTCCTGATCTGTTCCGGAATCCATGGCGGCCAGCCAGGTGTTTTCCAGCATAAAATCACCGTATGCTAAGGACCCTTTCTTTGCAGGACCCACGTCTTCGGGATATGGCGCTAGTATCCCGACTTTAGCGTTGTTAAAAACCGTCGTATAAAAATTAATCGCCTCTTCGGCTTTGCCTACGTTTGACTGCGTAAACAGGAGGGAAGGGATGATTTTCGGCCGCCAGTCACCTTCAGGTTTATCTCCAAAGATTAGTTGCCATGAGACGCCAAATCGATCTTCTACCCATCCATAACGGGCCGCAAATGGATATTTGTCCAGCGGCATATGTTCTTTGCCCTTATCTATTAATCTATCCCAAAGACGATCCACATCTTCTTTGGAATCACAATTTACAAAGAAGGAAACCGACGGGTTAATGGAAAAAATGGGCCCTCCGTTTAAGGCTACAAAATGGAAGCCTTCCACTTCAAACCCCACGGTCATTACGCTTCCCTCTGATTTGCCCGAAGGACCGGTAGAGGCTTCATTGTAATGAGTAGTAGCGGTAATTTTAGCATTGTCAAAAACAGACGTATAGAATTTGGCCGCTTCTTCTGCCTGGCTGTCGAACCATAGGCATGCTGAGATGTTGTTTGCTGTTTTCATCTTGTTGTGTTTTAAGGAGGTGTTATTTTAAAACCGGAAAATGTCATTTAAAAATCTTCGATTAGTTATCACTCATCGGCGCTTTGCCAACGCTTCCAGGAGGCAGATTTCCTGAATCTAATTAACTAAAAGATCCCGTCTGTACTTTTCCTGTACGTTTATTGTTAGCAAAAATGACCCCACCCGGTGAAACCTGATGTTTATATAATTTGAATGCCGCGGGAAAAGCTCCCTCCGCAAACAAGCGCTTCCCTTTTCCAAGCGTAACAGGGAATATTTTAAGCCAAAGGTTATCTGCCAAATCATTCTTTAGTAATGTTTGAATATCAGATCGCCCTGACATCTGCGCTTCCATGATCTTTTCTGAAAACCCATCGAAATAGGAAACGGCCCAGCCCCCGTATTGAAAACGACCCGAGGAATCCTCCTCAGGTCCACCCGGTACCTGGATGATCCCATCCAGGGAAATGAAGGATAAAATGATTACTTTTCGCATATTAACAAGGTAGAATTTATTTATATTCGTCATGCCTTTTCCACCAGGCTCCAGCGTTTGCATCAGCCCTTCCCGCCGGCTTTTCCCAGTATTCCTGTCGCCCCAGTGGAGTTAAATCCAGATACATTAAAGTTCCGTCTAGTATTTGTAATCCTCTAGCATAGCTTGAGTAGGTATGAAATATTTTATTTCCATCTCGCATAAAAACGCTAATTCCAGGTAGCTCGCCTTTCCAGCCTTTCCAACTTTCACCTAAATTTTTCGTTTTTTCATAATTGTATTCATCAAAGCCTTCGTCGGGATCAATAGTTACATGAAAATCGTAATTAAAATCACTTTCATAGGAGGAGTACCAGGGCACTTCCCATCCCATACGGGTTTTGTATTTTTGAATGTTTTTTAACGGCGCTCGTGAAACCATTGCGAGCGTGGTATCACGGGCGTGTAAGTGGGAGAGGTGCCCGATATTGTCGGCAATGAAGGAACAGCCTGAGCAGCCTGCATCCCAGGTGGGATCCAGCATAAAATGGTAGATGATTAGCTGTATGCGTTTCTCGAATAAGTCCAACAAACTAAGTTTCCTTTCATTCCCTTCAAACGAATAATCTTTCTCTACTTTTACCATAGGCAGATGTCTGCGTTTTTGATTGAGTTCATCCCACTTCCGGGTAAATGCCTTTTCCTCTTCGAGAAGGACTTTTCGTGCCTTCACCCATTCCGTTCGGGATACGATAGCCGGTAAATCGGAGGTTTTATATTTCATGATGTTCGGATTAATAGATCTCGTCAAGTTTATATCATTTATTTTGCATCAAGAGCAACCCTGTTTCTGCTATAGGTCAGGACCACCCCGCCGGTTGTAAGCTGTTGGGATGAAAGTAGTGTTAAATTTTTAGGTGTAATTCCGTGTTTGAATAAAGGGCGGCCTCTGCCTAAGATAACGGGAGCAATTCCAATGCGATATTCATCAAATAGATCCGCATTCATCAAAGTCTCAGAGAGGTTAGCACTGCCAAAAACATATATATCGCGGCCCTCCTGAGCTTTCAACTTGGCGATTTCAGTAGTAATCTCTCCTTGAACCAGAGTGGAATTATTCCATTCAAGTGATTTTAATGTTTTGGAAAAGACCAGCTTGGGCATAATATTCATCAAGTCGGCAATTCTGCCCTCTGCCTGAGTCCAGTGGGCGGCCATCCCTTCGTAGGTGATCCTTCCGAAAACTAAAAAATCAGCGGCTTCGAGCTGTTCGATACTTTTTTGTTCCAGTTCTTTGCCCCAGATGACTTGATGAAAAGGCAACTCCCAATGTTTATTTCCTTCGAAATAGCCGTCAAGGGAAATGATGTTCCACATGATTAGTTTTCTCATTCTATGATCGACTTTAGTTGGTAATAAGTTTATTCCCCACTATAATTTACCATCCACCTCATACCGTATTTATCTACGCAATGACCAAACTTTTGCGCCCATGAGGTTTTAGCAAGTTTCATTTTTACTTCTCCTCCTTCGGCGAGGGCATGAAAAAGGCGGGTCGCTTCTTCTTCTGATTCTGCTTCAATTTCAATACTGACTTTGTTACATTCCTTAATTTTGTTTCCAAAAACAGCCGGTCCGTCATCGCCCATAAGTGTAGTGTCTGCACCAATGGCAAGAGCGATGTTTGCGATTTTGTTCATTTTTTCGGCGGATAGTTTTTCGGCACCGGGAAGTTCTTCTTTCATGTCTTTAAAACGTACCAGTCGTAGCTCGCCGCCGAATACGCTTTTGTAAAATAAAAAGGCTTCTTCACAGTCGCCATTAAAGTTAATATAAGGATTTACTTGTCTCATGATGTCTTTTTTACGCTTTTCCTAGTATGATTATTTCCAGTTTGGCCAGTGGCATCGTCTCTTTCATGACAGACTGCCCCCGCTGTATATTTGCTTGTCTATTTTTCTTACTTCAAGATCTTTATTTATTTTCGTCTAGTTCCAGCCTTTTTTAATTTTTTAGTTATTCTCGCCTATAAAAAAGAAATGAAATTTTTAGCTGGTTAACCGTTCACCTTTTACAATCAGTCTGAGCTTTGTACTTCTTAAGTATAAACCGAACCAGAGAAGAACACCTAAATAAACAGGGAAGAGGATATGTGTGAATAAAGGATTTTCTACCCGGATGTGGGTGGCTACAGCTCCGCCCAGGTAGCCCGTAAGCAGAACCGCTCCAAGCAATGCGGTTTTGGGAAACGCGTACAGCAACGTACAGACTAACAAGATAATGCCTAGCGTCGTGATGCTGCTTTCAGGATAGCCTAAATTCATTGTTCCTTCAATTACGGCTTCCGGCTTGGAGAATTTCCCGAATACATCAAAGAGTAGAAATAAGATGACGATGATACTAAGTATCCAGCCAATGATGCGACCGGTTTTACTGATTGCCACAAACTCGTTCATAATATTTGTATTTTAATTTAAGGACGATTCCGTTTTTCTTAATTTCAGCCTTACCCAACACTCATTTCTCTTTCTGGAGCAATATCCGTAGCGATATGTTGGTCCGCCATCTTTTTTAAGCGGTGATAGAAAATATAAGATCCAAATACCAGTGCCAGGCCAAAGAATATAAACAAAGTACCTGCAACAGGATCACCCATGGCAATAAAAGAATAAATGGCCATGCAAAGATCAAAGGTAAATCCGGCGTAGGCCCACTCTTTTAACCTTGGGAATCCGGGAACTGCGATGGCTACAACACCAAGCAATTTTACCCAACTAATTAACGGGGAAAAATATTCCGGATAACCTAAATGCGTTACGATCAACGCTTTAGACTGCTCGGGATTAACCAGGCCGGAAATACCGCTAAACAGCATATACGCCAGCATTAAGCCGGTGAATAGCCAATAGAGGGTTTTTATTTTTTTCATTTTTAAGGATTTACCTTTTACTGATGTTTATCATCCACTGTATGGCGTATTTGTCACGGAGGTCACCATAAATATCTCCCCACAGCTGTTTTTTCAGCGGTTGGCCTATTTTGCCGCCATCGCTCAAATCATTAAATATCCGGCGCAGTTTTTCTTCGTCATCTCCACCTAATGCAAGATGTATCTTTCCGGTTCCCAGCGCGTGGGAACCCGGGTTATCACTGGCCATTAACAAGATGTCGCCACCTGACAGCCGGGCATGCATGATGCTGTCTTTTGTTGCGTCGGGACAACTTTTATCCACTTCGCCATAAGTTTGCAAGTTTAGTTCACCGCCAAACACACGCTGGTAAAACTCCATGGCTTCCCTGCAGTTTCCATCAAAAAAAAGATATGCATTACAGGTTATATTTTCCATTCTTTTAAAGGTTTAATTGGTTAGTAAATGAATTTGTCTCGCCATTAAATAATTCTTCTAATTAATAGCGGGTAAATAATTGCAATACCGTGCTATTGTTGTTCCTGGGCAAAATTGATCATCCAGCACACCCCGTATTTGTCTTTAAAACTGCCAAAATAATCTCCCCAGAACTGATCCTGCATGGGCATCTCTATTTCTCCGTCCTTCGAAAGGGCGTTAAAAAGCCGGTCCGCCTCCTCCCGGCTGTCCGGCGATATATTGATATAATTGTTATTACCAACGGTTAGGGTTTGGCCCATAGATGGAACGATGTCGCTGGCCATAAGAACGCTATCATTGCCTATTGACAGCGATACATGCATGACTCTGTTCTTTTCCTCTTCGTTAATCTTCATTTCATCGCAGCCCGGCATATCGCCCAGACGCATGATGCCATTGCCCATAAATTCTCCGCCAAATACAGACTTGTAAAATGTGAAGGCTTCTTCGGCTTGGCCATCGAAGTTCAGGTAAGGATTGAGCGTTTTCATTGTTATTGTTTTAAATAGTGAATAAGTAATTACGGCTTTTCGATTGTTAACCAGCGGTTTTTCTTTTTAGACCGGGTTATTTAATTAGTTTACACCTGAAGCCTCGTTCTTGCATGATTTTTGGAATTTGATCCGACGGGACATTTGAGCCTTCTATTCTGAGTACTTTATCGCTGTCATAGAGGTCAAAGTTGATCTTGCAACCCGGCAAATACAGGCTTAATATTTCAATAAGCCATTCTGCCTTCCGTTTTCCCCGAACGTTTGTTTTGAATATTTCAACCATGCCGATCAAAAGAATTATGTTTAAACTTTAGTTTTAGTTCGACAAACCTTTTTGCGTTAGCTGTCAAATTATCTCAGGTTGTTATTACGGTAACAAAGCAACACATTTCCATTACCAAATACCTTTGTCTTTAAAAGTGCCAGACTGATTTTTCTATAAAAAAACGGCCTTCCTTTTCCTAGTGTTACAGGGTTTACCATCAACCGGAATTCATCAATCAGGTTATTTTTAATCAGGACTTTACAAAGCGTTGCGCTGCCAAACACAAATATATTTTTACTCTCCTGTCGCTTCATCTGATCTACTTCTTCGGCTGCGTTTTCCTTATACCATTTTGTGTTTTCCCATGTCGTTTTTTCGCGGGTTGTCGAAAAAACAATTTTTGTATAACTCTTCATCATTCCAGCTACTTCAGGGTTTTGTTCAAATGCGCTTTCAGATGGCCAGAAACCTTCCATTACTTCAAAGGTTTTTCTGCCAAATAAGAGCAGGCCTGCCGTTTTAAGCTGCGCAATCATGAATTCATTTACTTCTTCATCTACCCGATGCCAGCTGATATCATTGCGCTGTCCTTCAAAGTAACCATCTGCAGTAACCATATTGAATAAGATCAGCTTCCGCATTGTCACTCTTTTCCGGTGGATCCAATAATTTTCAAGGTCGCTCTTAACGGCAGAATTTATGGTTATCCTGACTGCCCGTTTAAAAAGTCGAAGGCCCCTTTTCTTAAATTGATCCCGTACTCCAGGTAGGCCTTCAGGCAAGCCAGGAAGTTGGCCCATCCTTCCGTATTACCCATAAGCCACTGAATGCCTTCCTCGGTGTTGCTTTCCTCCTTTTCGCTAACCGTGACGAGGGTTCCGCCATTTTCAACTGGCATAAGTTGAATTTCCACCAAATGTGCTTTATCGTTTACATCCCAATAATAAGACACGTATTTATCGGTTTCGGTTTTATCTACCCGGATGGGGACATCCATATCAAATTCGGGAAACTTCCAGATCACCTCGTTGCCCGTCTCCAGTCTGCCGCTTCCTTCGGAAATAAAATAGTTGGCCATTTTTTCTGGCTCAACGATGGCCTCATATACATCGCCGACAGGTTTCTGTATTTGAATCTTTGCTTTGATTTGGAGAGTTTGACTATTCATTTCATTTTTATTGGAAGTGTCCTATTGATTGGCTTATGCAAACATAGGGGTATAATATGTAATCTTAGCGGTGCAAATGCGCCAACTTAAGGGGTTGATTACGACATGAAAAAAAAAGTGTAAAAATACCTCCTTATGGGGTTGTTTACGACACATTTTATGTTATCTTTGTCTGGGAAATCTTGCTAAATGCGAAAAATGGAAATCCTAAATACTTTCCTTTCATGAAACACATTACTATTATCGCCAACGCCGGAAGCAACCTTGGGAGTATTGATAATCCTCGCCGGGCCTTTCTTTTTGTCAATGATTACATGAAACAAAAAGGAGAGAAGCCTTTATTTAAGGTGCAGGTGGCGGGGCTTGCCAAAGAAATACCACTGGAGAACGGTTTGTGTACTTTGCATGCCGATGTGGAAATTCACCACCTACAAAAGACGGATCTCATCATTATCCCTGCTATTGACGGAGACATTGCCCGGGAGATGGGAAATGGCAAAGCCTTTATTCCCTGGATCATTCAACAATATCAGGACGGAGCAGAGGTGGCCAGTCTTTGTGTGGGGGCCTTTCTGCTGGCTGCTACCGGACTTTTGGATGGAAAGAACTGTTCTACACATTGGCGGGCTGCGAATGAATTTAAGGCGTTGTTTCCCAATGTACAGTTGGTAACAGAGAAGGTCATTACCGATGAGCATGGGATTTATACCAGTGGGGGTGCTTTTTCAGCCGCCAATCTGATCCTTTACATCATCGAAAAGTATGCGGGCAGGGAAGCCGCCATTCGTTGTTCAAAAATGTTCCAGATCGATCTGGACCGGCAAAGCCAGTCACCTTTTATTATCTTTGAAGGTCAGAAGGACCATGACGACGAACGGATCAGGGAGGCGCAGGAGTATATTGAAAAAAATTATCAGGGTAAAATTTCTGTCAGCCAGCTGACTTCTTTGTTGGCGCTAAGCCGGCGCAACCTGGAACGCCGGTTCAAGAAAGCCACTACCAACACGGTGGTGGAATACATCCAACGGGTGAAAATTGAAGCGGCGAAAAAGTACTTTGAAGACAGCAGGAAAAATATCAGTGAGGTCATGTACGATGTAGGATATAACGATACAAAAGCGTTTCGTACCGTATTTAAAAAAATTACCGGCTTATCTCCCATACAGTACCGGAATAAATACAACAAGGCCGCATTGATAAATGAATTTTCAACGTCCTCCTACTGATTTTGACCAAAAAGACCGGACATGGAAGCGGATACCCTCAAAAGATTTGACCGGCTAGTGGCCATTTTGATTCAGCTGCAATCCAAGCGAATAGTCAGATCTCAGGAATTAGCAGAGCGATTTGGCGTAAGTTTACGGACGATTTACCGCGATCTTCAGACTTTGGAAAAAGCGGGGGTCCCGCTTTACGGTGAAGCAGGGAGAGGATATTCCCTCGTAGAGGGCTACCGATTGCCACCTGTTATGTTTACCCGGGAGGAAGCCAGCAGTTTTCTGGCAGCCGAGAAGCTCATGCAGTCCTTTACCGACAAAGGGCTCGGGAGATATTTTCAGTCTGCTATGTTTAAGATCAAATCCGTATTGCGGGGGAAGGAAAAGGACTGGCTGGCCGCGTTGGATTCACAGGTTAGCGTACACCAGCGGCGACCCACTTTCAATGAAACCGTACCCAACGCGCTGGAACTGCTCTTTGAGAGTCTGGCAGAAAAGAAGCAGATCATTCTGAGTTACCAGCCTTTTTATGCGGAGCATCCTGAGTCAAGAACGATAGAGCCGGTCGGGCTTTTTCATGAAAATCAGTTTTGGTATATTTTAGGGTATTGTCATCTTCGCCAGGACTACCGTCAGTTTCGCATAGACCGCATTTACCGCATTTCAAAAAGTGAGCAGGCTTTTACACGCCGGCATGGAACGGTAGAAGAGTACCGTAACAACAAAAAGGCGGAGAAGAAACTGATCATCGTGAAGTTGCTTATTGATACAAAGGTGGCCGGCTACTTTAGCGGGGGCTTTCAATATTATCAAGCCCTCTCAAAAAAAGAATGTGGAAGCCAGGTGGAACTAGTCTTTCAGGTAGAAGCGCAGGACCGGGGCTTTGTTCGTTGGTTGTTGATGTTTGCCGACTATCTGCAAATCATCGAGCCGGCCTCGCTGAAAATACAGTTCAGGGATATTCTCGCCCGTGCCATAAAGCAGGTACAGTAAGGCGGCGGGTTAGAGAAAAGCACAGAAGATACCGCGGTTTTAGAAAAAGGTTCTGGCAACAACTGCATCTTCTGTGTCTGCTTTTCATTAAAATCAACTTGGCTTCTTTGGTCGCAGCATTTTGGGCAAAAACGAACTAATCCGGCGAGAGGGCTTATTGCTGTTTTTACCCTTTCCCCAGTTTACTACCCAAAGAACGAAGCAAAGCATAATGTTTCCTATTTATGGTTGGAGAGGACAATTCCACTACACATTGAAATGCCCATTTATCTTTCCCAAAAAGCGGGGGGCTCAATACCCAAAGAACGAAGGTAAACATAGCCCTGTCCACGGTGATGGATTTCGTTATCTATATAATATAAAATAGTAGAAAGAACGGTACCCTCCCAATGCCCAAAGGCTTTGAACTTTTCATGAAAACGCTCCGCCGTAATTTTTGGCCAAAAAGTGTTGATGGTCGCTGTGTTTTCATCCCAGCGTGCCAATAAACTGGCTTTAGCGTTGCCATGTTCGAACGCTGTGATATATTCTTCTTGTTTGCCGGTGGCAATCTCGCGGATACCGGGGCCGGCAATACCCAGCAATTCCATGGTCATGTCAGCGAAACTGCGCATGCCACCGATGCGATGATTGAAAAATTCATTTTCCGGAAAAGCCTCGATAACCCGGCGGGTCAGCGCCCGGTGTCCCTGCCAGTGTTCCAAAAGTTCTTCCGGGGTGATGACAACCTGCAGTGGCGTTTTTGCAATCGTGGTGTTCATAAAAAACAGTTTAATGGTGAATGATAGGACAAAGATAGACCCGGGTAGTGACAGCCCTGTGTCAACAGCGAATCATCCGGTTCAAATTTTTTTCCTTAGTTTAGCAGCCTAATTAAAACAGGGGCACTTGCGAATAACTCATATACGCTATACCTTTCGAAACTGGTTCAGGGGCACTTTTTTTGATCAGGCCCCCCTGTATGCTGATAATAATCAGCGCTTCTCCCTGTGCCGGTTTAAATATTTATACTATCCCTATAGATTTAATGTAGTTCTGTCTACTTCAGAACATGAAGCACCAAAAACCAATATTCCATGCAGCAAAACCTAACACAGAAGTACCAGGGAGACATGTGGGGGCATCCCAAAGGCCTCTATATCTTGTTTTTAACAGAAATGTGGGAACGCTTTTCCTACTACGGCATGCGTGCCATATTAGTCTTGTATCTGGTACAAGAGACAACGGCTATCAACCCCGGCCTGGGCTGGACCAATGGCCAGGCATTGGCGCTCTATGGCTGGTACACCATGCTGGTATATGTAGCTTGTATTCCCGGTGGAATTATCGCCGATAAATTGCTTGGCCAAAAAGATACGGTACTGATCGGAGGTATTTTATTGACGATGGGACATGGTATTTTAGCGGTAGACGCCTTATGGGCTTTTTATTCCGGGCTTATCCTAATCGTGTTGGGTGTGGGCCTGTTGAAGGCCAATATATCTACGATGGTTGGCGGCCTCTATCGGGAAGGCGATATTCGGCGAGATAAGGGGTTTACCATATTTTATATTGGTATCAATACCGGATCATTACTTTCTACGTTGCTGGTAGGCTATCTGGGAGTTCAGGTGGGCTGGCATGTCGGATTCGGAACTGCAGGGGTAGCCATGTTGCTGGGCCTGTTGGTTTATTCATGGGGCCGGCGTTACCTCAGGGGCGTGGGAAACCGGATCTCCAAAAAAGAAAGTGAAGGGGCGTCTTTCGGTGAATTATTTATTAATTTATTAAAGGCGCCGTTACAGCTCACGATAACGTCGGTATTGCTGATCGCGTCTCTTTATTGGCTCTTCTTTCACTCGATAGCTTATGGTTTTTTGTTCATATTTATCAGCCTCGTGGTCGGCATGATGTTGATGATTTACAAAGATTTGACCAGCCGGATCATGAAAGATCGCTATGTAGTGATGTTGCTCGCCTTTTTAATGACCATTGTCTTTTGGGGCGCATATGAGCAGGCGGGCGGCTTAATGACCATTTATGCCTCTGAGAAAACCAACCGCATGATCGAATGGCTTAATTTCGAAGTCCCCGCACCTTGGTTCTTGTCGGCTAACCCCCTATTCATCATTCTTTTTGGGGTACTCGTGGCCAATTTTTGGGCGAAAAGAAAGCTGAAGAATAAGGAAGCCACCTCGATTTTTAAAATGGCTTCCGGCATTGTTATTATGGGGCTAGGCTTTGTATTCATGGCTTGTGCGTCCAAGCAATTTGAAGCAAATGGCTCCTCGGCCATGTACTGGCTGATTCTGGCTTATCTGTTTCACACCATCGGGGAGCTCAGTTCCTCGCCGGTAGCCCTCTCGTTTATCACGAAATTATCGCCGGTAAAATATGGGTCAATCATGATGGGATTGTATTTTGCCGCCACGGGATTTGGTAACAAAGTGGCCGGCGTTGTAGGCGAAATATCACAGGGCGAACCAACGAAGATCGAAATTACAGCCGGTAAGGCTGAAATAACGCCTTTTGTGCCTTCTGCCGACAGCCTTTTGGCTGAAGGTGAGAAATTCAGCATCAAAACGGAACTTTATCCGGCGGACGGTAAGTTTATGGCGGTAGACGCCAATACAGGACAATCTGTCTTAGATCTGATTGCTTTTGAGAAGCCGGAAAAGAAAAAAGAAATTACCCGATTGCTGGAAGAAAATAACGTCACAAAGGCCGATCCTTATCACGCTACGTTTAAATTTGAAAAAGATCCTGATGCGAAGAAGGCGCTCGTGGGCAATCATTTGAACTATTCCGGTGTATTCACCATTGATGAAATTCAGACAGACATGGAGTTCAGAACGTTCGTCGGTATTACCATATTTACCGCCCTATTTGGCTTATTGGTCATTTTGATGTTGAAACCACTGAAGCGGCTGACCCATGGTGTGGAAGACGATGAACAATGATCGGCAAATAAGTTTCAGTGAAGCCTGTACCGAAGACTTGGCAGACAGTAATTAGAAAGTAAAATCAGGAACTTTATGGCATCCAAGAATGACATCGATAATTTTTTCGACTCCAATGTATTAGGACATCCTGCGGGACTATTCATTTTGTTCTTTACGGAAATGTGGGAGCGTTTTTCTTATTACGGCATGCGCGCCTTACTGGTATTGTTTCTCACCTCAGCGATCATGGCAGAAGGGTGGGGGTGGCCCCGGGAACAAGCTTTAGCGCTTTATGGCACTTATACTTCTTTGGTTTATCTGACTCCCATATTGGGCGGGTATATTGCAGACAAGTTCCTGGGTTACCGCAATGCGGTGGTGCTGGGAGCTTTTATCATGACGCTGGGGCATGCCTCTATGGCCATGGATACTCATTTTACCCTATATCTGGGACTGTTTTTTCTTATCGCCGGCAACGGTTTTTTTAAGCCCAACATGACTTCCATTATTTCTCATATGTATAAAGATCGTCCGGAAAAGAAGGATGGCGCCTATACTATTTTTTATATGGGGGTGAATGCCGGGGCCTTTTTAGGGATTTTGTTGTGCGGGTATGTAGGGGAACGGGTCGGGTGGCATTACGGTTTTGGGCTGGCGGGTGTCTTCATGTTCTTTGGTATGCTGCAGTTTTATTTTGCACAGAAGATTTTTGGCTCCGTCGGCACAAAGCCGATACAAGAAAAGCAGGCGGAAAAAAAGACAGCCGTAAAAGAAAAGAAAAATCCGTTTACTACTTTTGATTTAATATTGATTGTTATCAGTGCGGTGGTCGGCATCACCTGGGTGATCAACGACCCCATGTCCAAGATAGGCGGGATAAACCTCTTTAACTTCCAAATGGCAGGACTTGATGGTGCTACGTTTATGATTGTTGCTGCCATTATATTGTTTTTCGTGCTTCTGGTGAGCCGTATTATCCGTTATGATAAAATTACCAAAGACCGGATGATCGCCGTAGCCGTCTTCGCCTTTTTTACCGTGTTTTTTTGGGCGGCGTTTGAACAGGCCGGCGGGTCCATGACCATCTTTGCGGCAGATTATACAGACAGAACTTTGTCGGGTAGTTGGGCAGATGTATTCCGGGTAGTAAATACGGCCATTACAGTTATTCCTTTGGGGATCATTACCTTTGTACTCTTTAAGTTGTTTAAGCAAACCTTTTCCAGATATGCGTTGTCCAACATATTTTTAGGCACAAGTTTTACTATCATCTGGGCCATTGTTATCTATATGCTTTACCGGCAATACTCTGTTGAAAACCCGGAAGTGCCTGCATCCTGGTTTAGTATTTTAAATTCACTTTTTATCATTGTCTTTGCGCCCGTTTTCTCCAAGTGGTGGGAAAGTAAATACAACCCGAGCGCTGCGGTAAAGTTCGGTCTTGGGCTTGTTTCGCTGGGAATTGGTTTTTTGTTTCTTTCCTTTGGCGCCTCGGGTATCCCGCAGGGAGCGGAAGTAGCAGCGGTAAGCATGATATGGCTCGTCTTTGCCTATTTTTTCCATACGATGGGTGAGTTGTGTCTCTCTCCCGTTGGACTTTCATACATAAGTAAATTAGTTCCGGGAAGAATGATCGCCTTTATGTTTGGTGTATGGTATGTAGTCAATGCCATCGGTAATAAGCTGGCAGGTACCACGGGTGGCATGATCGATAAAATTACCCAACAATATTCACTCTCTACTTTTTTCCTGATGTTTTTTGTGGTCCCGGCTGCTGCTGGTGTAGTCGTTATCCTGTTGAACCCGATAATGAAAAAGCTCATGCACGGGGTGAGGTAAAGACTATGCCGCGGGGGCTTAGCGTTTTACCGGTAGGCCCTCCGCCGTGGTAATCATTCTATCGGCGGCCCCTTGTCGTGTTAAAATACTTTCACCTACCCCTCGCTCAGGTCGTCTATCCAAAAACATCAAAGATTTAATCCGTTGTCTTTTTAAAGATTAATCCATCCAGGCTGACCTTACCGGGGCCCAGCAACAAAATAGCTAAAAACCCGACTAATAGAACGAAAGGAAGCTGGGCTTGAGCCATAATTTGCCAATGATGAACCAGCGTGATGGCGGTCAGCATATTGATGATCAGTGGAATGACAGCCAGTCGCGTAAACAATCCAACGATAATGAGGATCCCGCATACAAACTCTGCAAATATGGATAGTACTAAAGAAAAATGAGGCCCCATCGACAGGAAATTGACAAATTGCGCCTGCATTTCGGTAAAATTGTCAATTTTCATCCATCCATGACCAATGACGATTATACAGCCTAAACCTATCCGGAGGATTAGCATGGCCAGGTCGTGTGCGGCAGCACTGGGATAAGCCGGAGACAAAAACTTTTTCATAGCATAAGTTTTTAAGTTACACCGTGTAGTATCATTTGAAAAATGGCAAGGATAAAGTTATTAAAGATTCTTGAAAAGTTATAAAAGGCGGATTTTTTTTGCTAAAAATATTGTCAATTGCTAAATAAATTAGTAATATTGTGCGGCTGGCTTTTTAATGAAATGTGCGTCCGCACCCATGATAAAAGCTGGTGAAATCTGATTGGTGCTATTAACTGAGCGATGGCGCTGCGGTGCAGGTACATAGCTAAAAGACAAGGTTCAAATTGAGGAGAAAATGGGAATCGAATACGCGATTGTCGATATCGAAACAACCGGCGGGTACGCTTCAGGCAGTTGTATTACAGAAATTGCGATACGAATCTTCGATGGCAAGGAAGTCATTGACCGCTTTGATTCCCTGATTCGACCGCAATACAGGATCCCTTCATACATTACTGCGCTCACGGGTATCGACTATGATATGGTATGCGATAGTCCTGCATTTGAAGCGGTCGCCGGGGAGGTGTTTGCGTTGTTGAACGGCCGCGTCTTTGTAGCACACAATGTCAATTTTGATTATTCTTTTTTGAAATATCAACTCGAAGAAGTCGGATATAAATATTCAGCGCCAAAATTATGTACTGTGCGCATGAGCAGGAAGATATGCCCGGGATTAAGATCGTATAGTCTCGGAAATCTTTGTAACGCGTTAGCTATTCCTATTGAACATCGACACAGAGCGGGTGGAGATGCCGACGCTACTTTAATTTTGTTTTCAAAGCTGTTAACTTGGGATGAGGAAGGTGTTATACCGGCTATGTTAAAAAAAGGGTCTAAGGAAGAACAACTGCCGCCCAACCTGGATAAAGCCGATTTTGATTTGCTTCCTGGGCAGCCGGGAGTATACTATTTTTCGGATAAGAAGGGAAAGGTGATTTACGTGGGTAAGGCCAAGAATATCAAAAAAAGGGTATCACAGCATTTTATGGGAAGCAATTCCGGCCGGCAGCGACAAAACTTTATGCGGGAAATTTACGGCATTCATTTTGAATTGTGTGGTACCGAATTGATGGCTTTTATCTTGGAGGCGATTGAAATAAAGCGTATCTGGCCAAAGTACAACCGTGCGCTAAAAAAGTATGAACCAAAATTTGGCCTGTTTATGTATGAAGATTTGCAGGGGTATAAGCGTTTGGTAATCGGCAAATACAATAAGAGTCATCTTCCTGTACAGGTCTTTACTACACGGGAAGGAGGGAGGAACAAGTTATATGATCTGGTTAGGTCCTTTAAATTGTGTGCGGCGCTATGCCGCTTGGGAAGTTGTGAGTTGTGCAATCAGGTAGATAAAAGGAAAGACCTGCTCTGCAGTGCTGGCGACCCGCCTGAAGTGTATAATCAAAAAGTAGATAAGGCGCTTTCTTTTTTGAAAGAAGAAACGCCTGGATTTTACATTATGGACAAAGGCAGAAGTAAAAGCGAAAAGAGTTGTATCTGGGTGGAAAATGGAAATTTTTATGGAATGGGATACATTAAAAACGAAGAAGAAGTCCATTCTTTGGAAGATATAAAAGACAGGCTAACCAAACATGTAAGTAGTCATTATATTATGCAACTAATTATTTCGTTTATGCGTAAAAATCCCGATAAAGTATTTAAGTTAAATAGTAAGGCAGATACCCAATGAAAAATCCCCTGTACTTTATTTGTACAGGGGATGTTTAACGCGCGCCGCGTTTCAGATTAGCTTTCCTGCTTTTCTTTTTCAGGAGCTACCTGCCTGCTTTCTTCTTCGTTTCTCACAACAACTACACCGTCAAATACATCGATCAGCACCGGTTTGGTTTTATCAATGGTGCCCGAAAGGATCTTTTTACTGAGCAGGTTCACAATTTGTTTTTGGATTACCCTTTTAAGCGGACGGGCGCCGAACTGCGGGTCATAGCCCTGCTCTGCCAGGTACTCCAAAGCGTATTCCGTAAATTCCAGCTGCATGCCGTTTTGTGCCATCAATTTTTTGAGATGGTTCAGTTGAATACTGATGATATTCTTGATTTCTTCGCGCATCAGTGGTTGGAACATAATGATCTCGTCTACCCGGTTGAGGAATTCCGGGCGAATGGTCTGCCGGAGCAGGTTCATGATCTGCGTACGGGTATTTTCAACTACTTCTTCTTTGTTTTTCTCATTTACCTTTTCAAAGTTTTCCTGAATGATGTTGCTGCCCATATTGGAAGTCATGATAATAATGGTATTTTTGAAATTGACCACTCTGCCTTTGTTGTCGGTCAGCCGGCCATCATCGAGTACCTGCAGCAGAATGTTCCAGACATCCGGATGCGCTTTTTCGATTTCGTCCAGCAACACCACGGAATAGGGTTTCCTTCTGACGGCCTCAGTCAATTGCCCGCCTTCGTCGTAACCCACATATCCGGGAGGAGAACCTACCAGCCGGCTGACGGAATGCTTTTCCTGGTATTCGCTCATGTCAATGCGGGTCATCATGCTTTCATCGTCAAAAAGAAACTGGGCCAGCGCTTTGGCCAGTTCTGTTTTACCAACGCCGGTGGTTCCCAGGAAAATAAAAGAACCTATGGGTTTGTTGGGATCCTGTAAACCGGAACGGCTGCGGCGAATGGCATCCGCTACCGCTTCTATAGCTTCGTCCTGGCCTACCACGCGTTCATGGAGATGTTCTTCCAACTTCAAGAGTTTTTCCCTTTCGGTTTGCAACATGCGGGAAACGGGGATGCCGGTGGCACGAGATACATTCTCGGCGATGTCTTCCGCATCGACTTCCTCTTTAAGCAAGCGTTTACTGTTGGCCGACATTTCCTGGAGTTCCCGGGTAAAGTTTTGTACTTTATCCTGCTCCTCCTTTATTTTGCCATAACGGATCTCTGCGACTTTACCATAGTCACCGTTGCGTTCAGCTTGTTCGGCTTCGTGTTTCAGGTCTTCTATAGCGGATTGAGCCGCCTGGATCTTGTCTACCATTTCCTTTTCCTGTTGCCATTTGGCCTTAAAGGCATTGCGTTCTTCATTCAACTCGGCGATTTCCTTGTTTAATCCGGCAAGCTTTTCTTCATCCTTTTCCTGTTTAATAGCCTCCCGTTCGATCTCAAGCTGACGGACCCGGCGTTCAAGTTCATCTAATTCCTCGGGCATAGAGTTCATTTCCAGGCGAAGCTTGGCTGCGCTTTCATCTATGAGGTCGATGGCTTTGTCCGGTAAAAACCGGTCGGTAATATAACGATGGGAAAGTTCTACGGCGGCGATGATTGCTTCGTCTTTGATCCGGACGTGATGGTGGGTCTCATAGCGTTCCTTTAACCCCCGGAGAATCGATATGGCGTCCTCCACGGTCGGTTCATCGACCATAACAACCTGGAAGCGACGCTCCAGGGCTTTATCTTTTTCAAAGTATTTCTGATATTCATTCAGGGTAGTGGCGCCGATAGCCCGTAATTCTCCTCTCGCCAGCGCTGGTTTTAAAATATTCGCAGCATCCATAGCGCCTTCCATCGCTCCTGCGCCGACGAGCGTATGAATCTCGTCAATGAACAGGATAATCTGTCCATCGCTTTCCGTTACTTCTTTGATCACCGCTTTCAGCCGTTCTTCGAATTCCCCCCGGTATTTGGCCCCTGCCATTAGGGCACCCATGTCCAGGGCATAAATAACCTTCGTCTTTAAGTTTTCAGGCACATCGCCGTTGACGATGCGGTGGCCGAGACCTTCAGCGATTGCGGTTTTACCCACACCGGGTTCCCCCACTAAAATAGGATTGTTTTTGGTGCGCCGGGTAAGGATATGCAGGGTGCGCCGGATTTCTTCATCCCGGCCGATTACCGGATCCAGTTTGCCCGAAGAAGCCAGCTCATTTAGGTTACGGGCATACTTTTGTAGCGCGTTGTATTGGGATTCTGCGTTTTGTGAAGTGATGCTGGAGCCCTTGCGTAGTTCCGTAATGGCTGCTTTGAGGCCGGTTTCAGTAAGCCCTACGTCTTTAAGCAGTTTGGCCGTATCGTCATTACCCTGAAGCAACGCCAGCAGCAAGTGTTCTACGCTGACAAATTCATCTTTGAATTCCTTGATGGCCGCTCCGGCACGAAGCAACACATTATTGGTATCGCGGCTCATGACCTGCCCGCCTTCCCCTGATACTTTGGGATAGCGGTTGAGCTGCTCGTCCAGCTTTTGTTGTAAAAAGGCTACGTTGACATTGTTCTTCTTTAACAAATAGTCGATTATATCCTCGTTGCCCTCCATCAGCGCTTTTAACAGGTGGCCGGTTTCAATGCTTTGGTTGCTGGCATTGAAGGCCAATTGCTGTGCTTGTTGAAGAGCCTCTTGCGATTTAATCGTGAAATTATTTGGGTTCATATTTAAGGTTTCTCGTTATTTAGATATTTTTCAAATTACGAATTTTATTGCAAATAATAAACCAGCCTTAGTGATCGGAAATTTTGTCAGAAAAAACGCAGTTCATATGACAAAATTTCATATTTAGAAAGCCCTGAGCGATAATGGGCGGCCAGCAGGTCGGCCGGGTTGCCCGTTAAGAAGGTCATTCGTTTATTAGGCAAGCGGAGTAGTTATAATGGTAGCCTGTTCTGGGCTTTAACAAACTCAGGGAACAATTTCTTTTAGTCGTTCTACGACATAATATACGGCGGGACAAATAGTGGTATTTTGGAACGTAGTACCCGGTCTTTTAAGAAATTCTCTGCGGTCTGTGTAAGGATAATGTTTGCAGTCGCCTGGCCGTTGTTCATAAATCGCGCAAAAATTATCGCTTCCCAAAAAAGGACAGGGGCTGCTTTTAACCACGTAATCTCCATCCTCATCCAACCTCAGGTAGGTTTCTATGAAATCAGATTCTTTCATCTTCAAATGCCTGGAGATGCGTTTAATGTCCGGTGTTTTAAACCGCGGACTGATCGTTTTGCAACAATTGCCACACTGCAGGCAATCGATATGCGTAAAAGCTTCTTCGTGTAATCGAGGCAGATGTTTTTCCAGGCCTTTCCCTTTTTTGGTTTGAAGCCTTTTGAGGAATTGCCTGTTGGTTTTTTTATTTCGCTCAGCTTTATTTCGCCAGTTTTTTAATGAATCATGCATATTCTTCCAGTATTCTTCTTACCTGCTGCACGTATCCGCCTCCGAAAAGCAGGCTGTGTACAAGCAACGGATAGAGCTGACACAGCGGAATGCGTTTTTGCCAGTCGGGGGCCAGGGGGAAATACTCCTCGTAGCGCCAGTAGAACCGTCGGTCAAAGCCTCCGAACAGCCGTGTCATGGCCAGATCAATTTCCCGATGACCGTAGTAAACAGCCGGATCAAAAACATAAGGCTGTCCTCCGGGTCCGCAGCGGTAATTACCTCCCCAAAGATCCCCGTGAAGAAGGGCAGGAGGTTCTTCGGGAAAAACTTCTGCCAGGCGTTTATATAAGCGCATGGCTCTATCTTCATAATGCTGCTCCAGGAGTTTCTTATCAATGCATTTGCGGATAAGCGGCTGCAACCTCTGGGCAACGTAAAAATCCGGCCAGTTGTCGTAGGGTTTATTGGTCTGTGGAAGGGGGCCGATGTAATTGTCTTCTTGTAGTCCGAAAGTAGGGTTGGTGCATTGGTGAAGCTGGGACAGGCCTTTAGCGAATAAATCCCAGAAGTCGTCGCCCGCGGATTTTTTAGGAATGTATTCAATGACCAGAAAGTGTTGTTCGGCTGTAGTGCCGAAACACAAGGGCCTGGCGACGTTCACCGCCTTTTGACGGCCTAGCAGGTCAAGTCCTTTGAATTCCTTTTCAAAAAGGTCAGCTGGAATGTTTTCTGCGGTCTTAAGAAAAAACCTGTCTTTGTTGGTATCGAGTTGGAAAGCCGGATGTGTATCTCCTCCATGGACAGGATTAACGCTTTTAATTTGTATATTCTCGCCTGTATGGGTCTCTAATTGTTTTTCTATTTCTATTTTTAAAGATTTATTTAACTGCATATTTTTTGGTCTGTTTAAGACTTTTTCTAATGAAGCAGAGGAGTCGCCGTCAATGAAAAATTATTTTGCCCCGAACGATATTTTTCCGGTAATTTTCCGCCCGTATTTTAAAAAAGATACTGAATGAAACGGATGTTGTTAATTAAAACGAAGGTACTATATATTTTGGGAGTGCTCTTGATTATTTGGGGATTTCAGTATATTTTTTCTCATTCCTATGCATTCAGGTCTTTTTATCTGTCGGGTTTTTATCCCTGGCTTTCAACGGGCCTGCGCCGCATGACCGGCTGGTGCTCTTTTAGTTTGGGAGATATCCTTTATATTCTAGGCGCTGCCTGGCTGCTGCTGGGCATTTATCGCTTTGTCAGAAAACTTATACTGATAAAAAAGCATCCGTTTGCATGGCTCAGGGTAATATTTCGGTTTGTCCTGATTGTATTAGTAGTCTACTTGGTGTTTTTGGTCTTTTGGGGTTTTAATTACCGCTTCGACCGGTTGTATGCTGATTTTGGGATTTCCAGGGAGAAATATTCGCCGGAGTCTTTAGAACAACTATGCGACACGCTCATTCAACGAACCAATGCGCTGCATCTTCAGCTGACAGGAAATGACACGATGGCCATCGACGGATTCATCGGTTATGAGGCGATCAGACAACAGGCTATTGAAGACTATCAACGCATGGCGGATAAAAACGAAGATTTTAGTTATAATATTGAAAGCATCAAGCCGTCAATGTTTGGATCTCTGATGAATTTTGCAGGCGTAACAGGGTATTATAATCCGTTTACAGGAGAAGCACAGATCAATACCACGCCTCCCGCCGTAAGTCTTCCCTTTACGACTTGCCATGAAATGGCCCATCAACTCGGCTTTGCGGCGGAAGACGACGCTAACTTTATAAGCTATATCATTACTTCCACTTCTCCCAATCCTTATTTTCGTTATTCGGCTAATTTTTCTTTGCTGTTGTATGCTATTAATGCGTTGTCTTTCAGGCGACCTGAGAAAGCTGATTCGCTGTGGAATACAACTTTAACCTCAGGAGTAAAAAGGGATTACGATGCTTATTTTAATTTTTATAGAAAGTTCCGCACGCGTTTCAAACCATTGCTGGATCAGGCATACGACCAGTATTTGAAGGCTAATGAGCAGAAATTGGGCATTCGAAGCTACCGCGGCGTTGTAGCCCTTTTACTGAGCTATGAAAAGAAATATGGCGGCCTGCCATAATCAAACCATCCTGTCGTTTAGCGGGGTTATTCTTCCCCATAAAAGAGGAAATTATTTCCCATTACGGCTCTGGTACGTTGTTTTTTTTAAAAGATCATCGCAGAAGATGTATCGCTAGTATCTTCTGCCTGTTTTCTGCTACAATGGAACGGTGTTTGAATCCTTATGGGGTAACGGGCGAAGTCATTTATTAATAATTTAAAAGGTCGTAGCAATGAGTAAGCAAAGCACAAAAAATAACACATCGGGAAAAAAACGCCCGGAAAATAAAGATGACCTGGATAGCCGTAAAAAGGAAGAGCAGATCTTTAAGGGAGACGACGTGACGCATAACAAAAAAGCCAAGCGGAGAAAAAGAGAATCGGGAAAAAACTAAAACAGCCGGAGCAACGCGGCGGTAGCGATTTTAGGAAAATGGTAAGGGACGGAAGACGAGCAGGAAAATAAACCCATTATGACAGCTGAAAAGAATAATATGGTAGTCAGAAGTGTCGCTTTCAGTGAAGGCGGAAACATACCAGTAAAATATTCGTGTGAGGGAGAAAACATTAATCCGCCATTAACAGTGGAAGGAACACCGGATAATACGGAATCTTTAGCCCTCATCATGGAGGATCCGGATGCTCCGAATGGGACCTTTGATCATTGGGTGGCCTGGAATATCCTGCCCAACGAGCCGATTGTGGAAAACAGCGTCCCGGGAACAGGCGGTAAAAACAGTCATGGTAAAACCGGTTATGCCGGTCCTTGTCCGCCAAAAGGACCACATCGGTACTTCTTTAAAGTATTTGCACTGGATGTCCTTTTGGATTTAGCAGCCGCAGCAGATAAACAGGCGTTGGATGAAGCGATGAAAGGACACATCCTTGCCTCTGCACATCTGATGGCTTATTATAAGAAGCGCGGAGCTTCGCTTTAAAATTGCCCGGAGACTACAACAAAAAAATCAGAAGCTTTTTATCACCAGCCTCTGAAAAAAACAACCGAACTTATGTGTGCGACGGGTGCTGGTTATTGTCGTGCATCCTGGTTTTGCCTGCTATTTTACACAGTACAGCACCCCTGCTAAAATTGCTATGATGCACGCTAGGACGGTTCCCGAGATTAAAAAACGAAGCGTACAATCTGCCGACTTTAGCCTGTGGGCGGTAAGCGACTAAGACTATGTAAGGATGTAAAAGCGCTTAGGCAAAGTCTGGACCATGAAATGGGGTAGCCGTAACCGATGAGCGGCTACCAGGTCAATATGATGCCTTGCTATTTTTGGCAGAAACAAAAGTTTTGCGCCCTTTACCTTTATATCCCCACAGAGAGGAACTTCCGGACGCCTGCCTCTTTTCTTTGTAAACTGGTGGAGGATGTTTTACGATTCAGCTATTGCAGTACCTTTTTAAGCCTCTTCCAGATAATTGAGATCTTTATGAAAGGTCTCTTCTATAGAGAAGGCCGCAACAAGGGCAATGATCATGCAAACGCTACCAACGATTATTCCGCTGGTGTAAATGGAAAATGATTGTTGAAAGAAAGCATACAAAGCAGAAATGGGTATCAGCATGCCCCTTACAAAGTTGGTAACGGTAGTCGTAACAGTGGCCCGCAGGTTCGTACCGAATTGTTCTGCCGCAATGGTGATAAAAATCGCCCAGTATCCTACTGCTACACCGAGGACAAAGCATACCCAATAAAACAGGGTAGGGGTTACTTCCCTGAGGTTGAAATACCATCCAATGGCCCCCCCGGTGAATATTAAAAAAAGCAGGACTGTTTTTCGCCGGCTTTTCCACAGTTGGCTGATTATTCCGCTGCAGAGGTCACCCACAACCAGGCCGGCATAACTTACCATCACCGCAAATCCAGGTTCTACGGGTCCCTTCACGTGCATCGCTTTGGCAAAATCATTGGAAAAGAAAACCAAAATACCGACCACATACCAGGTAGGCAATCCGATCAGAATGCATTTTAAATATTTCTTTAATTTCTTTTTATCGGTAAATAAGGAGAAAAAATGACCTTTCTGCACGGAGGCCTGCTGCATCTTTTTGAACATGCCCGATTCCAATACACCAAGGCGCAGCAACAGCAGAAAAATACCCAATCCACCGCCAATGAAATAGCAGGTTCGCCAGTTAAACTCTTCTGCGATCAGAAAAGCCACGATGGCCCCGCAAACGCCAATAGTAGGAATAAGCATGGTGCCGTATCCTCTCTTTTCTTTCGGTAAGATCTCTGCTACGAGCGTAACACCGGCGCCCAGTTCTCCGGCCAGGCCTAACCCGGCCAGAAAGCGCCAGAGCGTATACCCTTCAACACTATGGACCATTCCATTGAAGATATTAGCAAGGGAATAAAGTATAATGGAGCCGAAAAGTACTTTTAGCCTGCCTTTTTTATCGCCTAAAACCCCCCATAGGATACCACCGAGCAGCATCCCGGCCATTTGTACGTTGATGAGCAATAAACCTTTGTGGCTGATCTCTGCCGGTGAGAGTCCCAGATCTCGCAGGCTCTCCACGCGGATGATACCAAACAATACCAGGTCATAGATATCTACAAAATAGCCCAGGGCTGCGACGGCAACGGCCAGACTAAAGACGGAGCGGTTGGGAGTATTCATAATATGGAGCGTGAAACCCACTGATGCCGATAGGCTCGGTGGAAGGTAAGCGACACGCCAAGGCTGTTTAAAGTTAAACAATGTTTTCTTGTATCAGAAATATTCTGTAAATTGGTGTGATGAAACTGACGTTGAAAATCAAACTT
>CAYRJM010000041.1:0-27552 GCA_964424665.1 uncultured Chitinophagaceae bacterium | reverse complement strand
TTAAACGTGTAAAACGTCTGCGTCGCCGTGACTTTCACATCGGTCTGCCCGGCTTTAGGCAGGTGTACCTTTGGTTCTAGTTTTTCCACCAGGCCCGCGTCGATATATGCCAGGCCGCCGGTATTTTCACAATGAATGGCCAAAGTGTTTTCCCCAACGGTTAATGACGATAAGGCTTCTTCAGTGATTTCCTCCAGTTCAGGCTCACCATTAGCGCCTCCGGCTTTGCATGCCAGTACGCCGTTTATATATACCGTAGCGCCGTCATCATGCTGGACACTTAAAAATAATTTATTGAGATCCGTGCTTTTTAGTTGAAAAGTTCTGCGCAACCAGATATCATGAGTAGTCCATTTGTTCTCCCCATCCTTGCGATCAGAAAAAGCACCATTTGCTGATTTCCATCCAGATGCATCGAAGCCGGGGGATGCCCAGTTCGCTTCAGGGGCAGAAAAAGTGTATTTCCAGGAACTGTTATCCTTTTCCGATAAGTCTACAAGTTGCCTGTACTGTGCAATAGGCTGCCCTAAAAAGTAATACGCTTTCCCGTCTACACGGACAATCCCCTGCAGGGAGTTTTCTTTTCCTGTCCAGTGAACAGTGGCGGACCCGTTTAGCTGGTCCGTAAAGGACCAAACACTGAAATACGGATCGGTCGTGATAAGGGGATAGGCAGGCGGCCGGAAGTCCTGTGTTTTTGCAAGATAACCGGCAAATAGGAAGCTCAAAAGAAAGAAACATTTTTTCATTATCCTCATTTTAAAGGGTTTGCTAAATCGTTTAACGATGAGGCAAGATACTGGTTTTATTGAGTATCTGCAATTTAAGAAAGCTTTTTTTATTATTCAGTTACCGGTAGGTAAGCCTGACCGCCGGGTCTTCGGCATAGCTTTGCCAAAGCTCCGCTATGTTTTTTCCGGTCAGTTTTTTCCATATCTTTTTATTATATGTACCGTTGCGGAGTGCCGCATCCAGCTTTTTGACTACCGACTTGTTGATACGGGCGGTTACCCATACCAAAAAGCGGGCGGTAATCCGGTAGGCATTTTTATAGCTTTGCCTGGCGTTGTGATCAGGCAACGTCCATCCGGCAGCCTTGTTGTTTATTCCATATGCATAACGAACATAATCGGCAATACCCTCGGTAAGCCAGCCGGGAATATGACCGGAATGATAATTTTGAACGATGTGCATAACCTCGTGGGTGACCACGTCTATATCTTCAGGATGTTTTCTAAACCAGTCGGGATTAAACCTGACTGTCGCACGGGAAGTTGCAGCTACTCCTTTATATTCAGGATCGATGATAAAAGTAACTTCGGAAGCGGATGAAGGGTTAAATACTTTTGCTTCTTTTGGATACACTTTAAAGAAAGTACGAATAAGTCTTTCCGCTACATTTTGGTCAAATGCGGTGTCCAGATTAACGAAAGTAAGCGTGTATCCTTTCCGGCTGATCACTTCACGGGTAAAGTAACCTGTGGTATCATAGGTAGTCCAGGCGGCTGGTTGAGCCTGGGCGACTGTGGCAACGGTTATCCAAACCAGACTCCATACGGCTATTTTCAGTTTATTGCTCATGTCTTTCAATAGATGATGGTATTCAATTATTTTTTGGCAGGGAACCACAACAATAACGCTACAGCGCTGCTTGCATCATAGGAAGATACCCTGCCCGCCGGACATGGTACGGTATAATCCCGGAAGGTAATATCGCGGCTCTGGTCTCTATGAGACCAGGCGGTCGTCACATTCTTTTGTAACCAGGGTATATATTGCGTTTGGTTGCAATCCCTTACAAACGTACCCATATAATGGGCTAAAATGGTTTTTAATACGCCTTGTTCATTCCAGGCACCTTCTGCCGGCAGTATGCCATTTTCATTACACATTTCATTCTTTGTATAGTCAGCAGCGCGTATGGCATCGCTAAGGTACATCTTATCGCGGGTGGCTTTATACAATAATACGGCAGCGCCGATACAGGTTCCCTGGTTGTAGGTATAGTCTTCAAAGCCTGCGGGATGGTTTCTTATTTTATGATCCGCGACCCGGCCGCTGGCTACCTGAAACAGATTCTTTCTCGACCACGCATATACTTTCCTGGCTTTGTCGAAATACTTTTCGTTTCCCGTAATGTTGTACAGCCGCATAGCGGCAATCACTGTCGGATAGTTGATGCAGGCATTTTTAGCCTGTCGCTTAAACTGCCAGAACATTCCGCCCTGCACTTTATCGTAGGCGCTGTCCCAAACTCTTTTAAATCCTTTCTGAGACCAGGTTAAATACTGTTCATTGCCGGTAACCTTGTATGCTCTGGCCAGGGCATTGATCCACCACATCATGTCGTCGTAGATAAACCATACTTTTTTGTTGTTCCAGTTGTAGCCGTCGTATTCTTTATAACCGCCCCGGATTATCTCATTTAATCGCTTCTTGTAACCGGGCCTGTTCGTGTGTTCATAGCTGTCCATGATCATCTCCAAAAAGATGGCCTGTGTCCAGATGGAACCCAGTCGTTCGCGTTCGGTGGATTCATAATAAAGCTGCCTGTCTTTATCATAGAACGCTTTGTTAAAGGCCTCAATCGCGCTACAAGCGACGGGACTCCGCAGAACAGAACCGGCTGTTCCCGTCTTACTTTTAAAAACTCTGCTGTTAGAACAGCTGGTGACCAAAAAAAAGAGGCCTATAATAATAACCCAATAATAATTCCGCTTCATTCCTTTAACACTCCGGGGTTTAACAGTTTAAAAGATAAGTAACGCATCCTTACAACCGATACAAATATGGTTTAAAGGGCCTGCTGGTTTCATAAGAACAAAGGGGTTCAGCAAGAACACACCTTGGAATCTTTAAGGCCGCTTAAGAAGTCTCCATTCGGCCTGCTGCCAGAGGCTGGATCCGTTGTTTTTAGTAATTAGCAACCGGTAATATAAATAAGGGGTGCTGTTATCAAAATAATATTTCTTTGTCTCATGCCGTGAAAGGAACGACTGGTTCGTCTGCAAATCTAAAACCGTCCAGTTAATTCCATCGTTGGAACCTAACATCTGCCAGTCTTTCGGGTCACGATCAGGTGCATCATTACCTGAGACCATGACATAGCCGTTTACAATTATAGGTTCGCTGTATATCAGCTCTACCCAGACAGATTTAAAGCTACCCAAAAGAAATTTAGAATTGATATTGCCGTCAACCAGTTTGGGAGAATTTTCGTTTTCATTCGAATTTTCCCGTTCGACAATAAAGGTATCCGCCAGGCTTGTTACGTCTGCTTCAACCAGGTTAACCGGTTCCATTTGAATGACAATTGAATTTCGGGTCGTATCCAGCAAATGGCTGTCAGAACTGTCCAGGGTAAGGCCTAAAGCAACTTGATTACCCAGGTTATCTTTCAATGCATCTATGCGGACGCGCATATCAAACGCCATTTCGTTTTTGCGGGCATCATAATGTATAGAGTCAGGAAGAAGGTAATCTGTTCCCGCGTTTAATAATTCCGTATTCTCCAATGTGCCGTTATCGACTAAAAATTGAACCGTATCGGTATTCGGATGAAACCAGATATTAAACGCACTGCCCGCTGTCCCGCCTAAAGAAACCGATACCGGAACGGTAAGATAATTGGCATCTTGCATATACGAAGCCCCCGGCTGAGGTATTTGCATCACCTCTCCGGCATGGGTAAAGTAGATATAATGAATCTCCTCAGGCTTTATAATTTCCGCGGGTGTAACAACTACGATAATATTTCCTTTATTTTCTATTATCGCATTCTTCTTTGTCGGGTCAGCGAGGTCCAGGGCAATCGCGAGTTTCTTATCATAATTGCGTTCTAATATCGTCCTGTCTATGGTCAGGTCAAATTGAAAACTATCCACACCGAAGGGAATATCAAGCAGCGAAGGGACCTGGAAATATTGCTCTGGCAGCAGAATAGTATTTTCCAGGCTGTTATCGGCTATTAAAGCATTAACTGCGGCGCTGTCTGTCTCCACATGTACCTGGAAACGTTTAGGTGCCGCATCTTGTAAAGAAACGATTAACGGTATCGCAATTTCATCGGCTGTTTTATTATAATTTTCTCCCGTTGGCACTACTACTTTTCCATTGTCACTATGAAAAGCAATCTTTGTATTGGAGATCGTAATTATTTCTCCTTTAATATCCCGCTTTTTGCAGGCGGTTATACTAAAAACGACAAAACAGAATATCGCGATATTGAATAGCTTTTTCATATACTTTATTTAAATGAGTCTTTATTTTATTCCTTCACATCTTCGTATTCGGTTGTCCATACTCTGCCGTCCAGGCTCCACCGGGGATTAACCGGCACGCGCAACCAGTTAAGAATCTGTGTAGCCACATCAACCGGCTGCGGCATTTGTTTGGCCAGGTTGCTTGCCGGCGGCGGACATACCAGGTCGTTAAAGTCATCCCAGCGGAAGGGGCCGCCCAGGATAAAATCATGTTGCAAGGTTCCATGGTCTTTGATCACGTTACCTGAACCATCCAGGGACGGCCAGTAGCCTATAAGCTTATCATTAAAGGGATGGTCATCGGCAAGCCCCGGTTCGCAAGCATACTGTCCGATGGTTTCATCGTCCAGGGCCGCCCGCCATATCTTCAAATCAGAGACGTATACATTGTCGAGATGTCCTGCTCCGATACCGGCCAAATACCCAAGCGTCAGCGGAGCGTCGGAATTAAGGTTGCCCCGGCCGGTGATATCTGCTTCCTTGTTATAATTTCCATCCGTGTAAATCCTCGCGTATCTTTTATTATCCCGGTTCTCAACAACCACGGCAATATCATGCCAGGTGCCATCAAGAATATCCGGGCCTACTGCTTCAGTAAAGCCGCCAACTTGTTCAGCGAGAAATGCCCAATGCTTATCATGCAGGTAAAACGTCCAACCGGTTACATCCCGGTTAAAAGAATTCCGTTTGGAAAAAAGAGAAGGATAATCAGAGATGTTATGATACTCCCCGTCATCACCCCTCGTTATTTTTATCTTCATTTCAATAGTAAATTCAACGGTAGCGCCGAAATTATAGTCGCCATCGTCATCGGGAACCGTAGCGTATACGGCAGCGGCATCCGCCCCCTGAAATTCTACAGACTTCCCGATATACCGGTTGCCGGTGTAAGGCTTATCAATAAAAGAAGGGCTAAACGAAGGGTTGGAAAAGATGATAAAACTGTTTACCCTTGGATTGCTTAATATGGTATGATCGTCTTCGGTAGCGGGAATCTTAAAAGGGCCTCCATGATTGGAAGTAACGACAATCATCCAGCTTTCATTTTTATAACTTTTTCTGCTTTTCAGCGCGGCGATAAGCTGTCCGATATAACTGTCTACGTTAAGTATCGCGTTTTTATATTCCGGAACAGACAAACCATAACCGTATTGGGTGCCTGCGCTGTCCACGGAATTGTATTGAACCAGCATCAAGGTTGCAGAATCCGTCTTTACCGCATTCAGCGCCGCTTCCTGTGTAGCCGCGTCGTTGTTATTAAAGCTTTTGTTTACATCTGCATAGGCTATCATTCTACCCAAAGAATCCGATGAGCTGAAAGACAATATTCTAAAATCGCTATCCCGGTCTTTAACATATTTAAAAAATATGGGATAGTTCTTTAGGTTATTATCGGCAGGGCCGTTCCCAAGCACCTCATGTTTGTCTTTATGAACAGCTGTTAAAAGATCGGCCCATGTGGTTTTATCTTTTGTCAACGTATCGGTAACGGAATTCCAGCAATAGATAGCGTGTGTGGTTAACGCCATTATATGCGGCGGTTTAGCATCCCTGACCGCAGTACCCCGCGCGCCATCAACAATGATATAGAGTACGTGTGGCGACTTCGCTACCGCACTTGTAGTATCATTATATTCCCGTTGTTCAACAATTCTGTCAAATCCCTTGTTGCAGGAAATCAGGATACCTAACATCAGGGATAAACAAAGCAAAAAGCCAGGGCCAAACTTCATTCTGTATCGCTTCATATGATTCAGTTTAATATGCGATTAGTAATTTATAATATCTTGTTTTTATTTAATCAAACCGTTTCGTTGTAATTCTGCTAAGGCTTCAAACAACATCACACCGCTTATCTGAGAAGAGGCGTCTGTATATCCATTGTCCGGAGCGTTAGTCCAGTCGGAGTTTAAGAGCAGTCCATCTTCTTTTTGGAAGCTGCCTTTGTTCAGCAGGCTGTAGCCATTGGTTTTCATAAAGTCGATGTACTTTTTCTGAACAGCCGGCTTTAAATGTCCACTTAAAATCAGATTGTTCAGGTATCTGACAAATATGCCTTTAAATAAACCGCCATCTCCCTGGCCGTTTTCTTTTAATACGCCATCTCCGTTCACAAAGCTGTCATCGCTTATTGTGAAGTTCGTGGTTTTAATGGCTTCTTTAAGGTAAGCCGAGTCTCCGGTGATATCGAAAAGCGCCAAAGCAGCGCCGATATAAGTCCCCTGATTGTAAGTGAATGTCCACTTCTGAATTTCCAATTCTCCCTCATCAGCTGAATGTATATTATCCCATACAACACCTGTTTGCGGGTCGACCAGCGTTTGCTTTTCCCATTCGAATATCTTTTTTGCCCAGTCCAGGTATTCTTCGTTTAAGCTTTGCTTATACAGGCGCGCCGCAAGAATACTGGCGGGCCCGTTCGCGCATGAATTTTTCCCAAACGGATCCGATCTTTTCCAGGTAATCCCTCCACCCGCGAAATCACTCCAGCTTTCAATAATCTTATTCCACAGGTCTTCTGCCGTAAACAAATATTGGTTAGCGTGCGTAGCATCGTAGGCCCGGAGGCAGGCGAGTGCCATCCACTCCATGTCATCGTTAAAGTCGTTAAAAAAGGAGCTGCCATTCTTTTGGAAGATGCCCTGGTAGATCAATTCTATCTCTTCTTTATAAGTCTCCTGTTCTGTTCTTAGATACCCGTCCACGAGCACATCGAGTCCATGAGCATTCCACCAGTAATTATACCCTTGATTGCCGTGGTTGTTGGTGATGAAAAAATGCTCTTTAGGGTTCCAGAACTCTTCCATTAACGCAGTCTGTGCTTTGTTAGCCGCCTGCGCAAAAATTGCCGGCGGGAAAGAGGTCGTTATGGAAGGGCTTTTTTGATACAGTTCCCATAGGGTACTGATATTTCTGCCGGTAGCCTCTTCCCAGAATTTGTCTTTAAACGTTCCCTGAATTAAAGCATCGTTTAACTCATCCACGATCTCCGGGGCCACCCGCTTCTCAAGCCAGACCAAAAACCTTGCGGTTACTTTACCGGATTGATCAACCTTTTGATCAGTGCTAACTTCCGGCAGTCGCCAGCCCGCTTCTTTGTTATCCACACCAAATATATAACGGGCATAATCAGCCATTCCCTGTATGATCCAGTCCGGTGCTTTATCCCTGTTATAACCGCCAACAATGAGCATCAGCTGCCGGGTTACCAGGTCAATGTCATTCGGATTTTTTGTGAGCCAATTGGCGTTAAAAATGATGACACTGTCTTTTGAAACTGCATTTTTCTCCCGGAAGGCCGGATCAATAACGAATGTCACCCTTTTAGGCGTGTTAAAGTTAAACCGTTCGGCCAGTTTTGGGTATACCATAAAAAAGACATTCGTCATCCATTGCCGGGTATCCGAACTGAAAGAAGAATCTTTATTTTCAACCGATACTGTATAGCCTTTAATGGTGATGGCATTATCTTTATGCGGGACAAGGTCATCATCATTATTGCATGAAGCACAGATCGCCGCTACCCCCATCATGCAAGCCATTAATCCAGTAAACAAATTTTTCATATGTTATTTATTTTGTAAATACGAGCCTGGTAACATTTCCCAGGGTCTGCTCATCAAATTTATTAAAGCCGCCATACAGCATAACCAGGGTTTCACCTGCAGTGCTTTTGGTCTCCAGCGCGCCGGTTATGGTACCATAAAAGTCTCCGGTCGTATTGTACCCTTCTGCCAGGTGTCCTTCCTCATTCAGCACCATGAAGTTCCCGCGATGAACGCCTTCATAGTTCCTGAAGAAGCCGTTTACGATAATAAGTCCGTTAGATAATTGTTTGGCAAACCTGTAGGAGGCATTGCTGGCCATGGTGGACGGGTTAAATGTTTGATCCGTTGATCCGTCCTTGTTTAACAAGACGAGGCCGTTTTTTCCGCTGCCATTGAAGTGCCGGAAAGAACCCGCTAACAGGTATTGTTCCGTTCCTTCATTATAGGTAATGGAAGATATCGGGTGGTCGGCGCCATTTCCGACTTTAAAGGACCTGTCGATGTCGCCATACTGGTCGAGTCTTGCGATAAAATTAACCCGTTCTCCGTTGTATTCGGTAAAGTTGCCGACAATAATGAGTTTACCATCTTCCTGCATATAAGCATCATAAATGGGGCCGTTCGGTCCTTTCTTGCTTCGGTGTAATTCATAATCGTAGTTAAAAGAAGAATCTAAAGACCCATCTGCAAAGAACCGGATAACGTTCCGGACCTGAATGCTATCGGTAATAAGAGAGTCCCGTTCTTTCCGGTAATCGGATTTGCCGTATACATATTGTAAATACCATGTAAATCCGCCAACAGCGGTAATGGTGTTTCCATGTACAAAAAGTTCGCTTATGTTTCCGTCTACCCCGCCATTAAACGCGGGAACGGTATCGAGTTTTAAAAAGGTTTTTATTACTGTTGTATCAAGAGAAGCGTCTTTATTCAGCACGGTAAGGTTGTGTATTTCGCCCCTGTGGGTATCATACGTTGAAAACCCGCCTCCGATAATCAGGCGTCCGTCGGGTAAACTGGCGATAGAATTTAAATAGCCGCCATCCACCGCTTTTCTGGATTTAAGCGTCCTGACTACCTCTCCGTCTTTTGAGGTAAGCACGATGCGGTTAAGCGGTTCAACAGTACCCAGGTGATTAAAATCGTCAAAAGCACCGACAAATAATAACCTTCCGCCGGGCAACTGAAGGGCGTCTCTCACGGCATTATTCGCGCCGGGCGTTGCTTTAAAATTATTGTCAATCTTTATTTTGCCATTCACATGAAAGACCGGTCCGAAAAAGATCTGATCACCAACTACCAGAGAGGCTATTCCGGTGCTTGCTGATTCAGGCACTTTTACCTTGATGTGGTTGCTGTCGATAGCTACCACGTCTGCTGTTTCATTGTTGAAATAAAACGTCAGCGAATCTTTATAAGGCAGAAGACCGCTCACCTTAAAGGTTACCTCTGTGCCGGCAACTCCAGCCTCCGGAGAAGGCGGATCCGTACTGAAGGAGATCCCGAGTGGCTCGCGGCCACCCGCATACGGGTTTGTAAAACTGTCATCCTCCTTTTGGCAGCTGATCATACTACAAGACGCTACCAAAACCAGGATAATGATTTTTATTTGTCTGTTCAATTTATTCATCGAATAATTATTTTCGCTTAATAAATATTTATTTTCCGGTTCCGCCGCTACTCATCACAATGACCATATCATTGATAAATTCCGCCCCGTCGAAGCCAAAATAAGTATGATCATCACTGAGTACATGAACGACGCCGTTATCGGTCAATATATTGGAAGAAGCTACCTGAGCAACGATCCAGTTGTCTTTAGGATTGGAGATGTCCGGAATATAGGCGATAGAAAGCTGGCGGTATCCGACATACTTTACGCCATTTTGATCGTTATAGATAACGCCTATGTTCATAGGTGTACCGTCCCAGGACAAATACCCCTGACCGGGATAAGTGACCCGAAGCTCGTAATCGATTTGCGGGTAGTCTTTTAACTGATTGCTGCCGTGAAAAATATACCGGCTCAGGTACTTGCGCCAAATATTTTGCGGTACATCACTCAATGTCCGAACCGTATCATATTGCAATAAGTACAACGATTTGTTCACTTCCTCTATCAATCGCATAATACTCCTGTCTGTTGGCGCAAAGAAGGTTACCGTATGATTGCTTAATACCGTATCCAACCCGGCCAGGTGGGCGACCAGGGCAACAGAATCAAAATAAAAAGGCTTGGCCTCCAGGTAATCCATAATCGTTCCTTTGAAATACGGATTGGCCAGGCCGGAGTCTTTATAATACGCACGCTCTTTCTGACAGGCGCTCAAGCAGCATAACAGCAAAGCGCCGGCGAGAAGAAAACGATTTGTTAAGCATTTAAATTTTCTCATTATCATGATCTTTTATTGTATCCAATAGCTATTCAACCGAACATAAGGGTTGTGCGTCTGCGCGGAAGCGTCCAGCGGCCATGTCCATCCTCCCCGGTCAAACTGGCTTTGTGTAAGGGGATAATAGTCCCATTTTTGATCCATTACTCTTCCTGTCCGCACCAGGTCGTAATAATAATGCCCTTCGCCCATCAGTTCCTTTGCTCTCTCAATGAAAATGGCATCTAACAGCCGCTGTCCTCCCGTACCCGAATACAACACCGTCTGCGCTCTTTTGCGGACAATGTTCAGCATTTTTATGGCCTCTGCATCGTTTCCGATTTTCGCCAGGGCTTCGGCTCTCAACAACAAAATACCCGCGTACCTGAATATCATAATATCGTTATCGGGATTGACGTCTTCATCGTCTGAGATCGCATACACATTAGTAAACTTTAGGTACTGAAAGTTTCCGTTATCAGCCATCATATTTTCATCAAACCAATACTGCCTGCGCGCATCAGCCTGTCCGGGAGGATAAAGCACCTTCAGGAAGGATGACCGGAAATAAGTAAAGCTGTAGTGATGCTCAGATATCGGGCGCTTATAAGGATAGTGAAGCACCATGTCCGCAAAAGTTTTGTAACGGATCAACTCCCCGTAATTCGAGTTCTGCACAATCTCAAACAGACTTTCTTTTGTTCGTCCCTTAAAAATTGTGTTGAAATCTTTCATGGGTAACAGGGCGTAGGAATTGCTTGATACCAATTCCCCGCCGAGCTCAGCCGCCTGTTGATGATACTTGTCCGCGTTGGCTTTATCGAATCCGGCAATCCACATATCCAAATTCATCATCAGCGCAATGACCGAACCACGGCTGGCCCGGACACCGAGGAATGCGGGATCCGAGTACGACCACGGAAGATTATCTTTAACCTTGGCCAGGTCTTCCAGGCAATGGTTTACAACTTCAACCATGTCCATCCTCGGTAACGGTTTTTCATGATAGGCATCGGTATAATAAGGGACATCCCCCCATTGCCTGATCATAAAAAAATAGGCCATACACCTAAGAAATACGGCTTCTCCTCTGTAGCGTTTGATATCAGCATCTGATACACCATCAATTTCCTTACGGCCTAATTCATAATACAGGTTATTCGCTGCTTGTATTACCTTATAGAAACCCTCCCAGTGCCTCAGGCTGTTGTTTTCAAAAAGGTCGAAATAGTCAATCGTTGAATTAAGCGTCAGTTCATTTAGTTTATTCTGGGGAACCAATGCTCTGTATTCTCTCCCGCCTTCCTCCGGAGAAGGGGCCATCATGCCGGACCGGAGGTCTCCGGCCCAGGGCAACAGCGGAGCCTGTCCGAGTTTATCTCTTAATAAGCCATAGACGTCCCAGATATTACTTTCTACGTCTTCCCGGTCCAGAAAAAACGAGTTGCCCGCTAATTTGTCCAGGGGTTGTACATTCAGAAACTTCTTACAGCCACTCCCCCATATCATCAGCAATACGAAAACTGTTCCTATTAATTTGTACTTCATAATAAAACTTTTCAAAGTGCATTAAAAATCTAAATTGACCCCGGCATTCCATCTTGTCGGGATAGGATAACCGCCTGACTGATCCCGGCCAAGGGCAGACACATTTTCCGGATTGGGCCCGCTGTAAGGGGAAAATATTATCGGGTTAAGACAGGACACATAAAACCTAAGCTTCCTCAACCCTAATTGACGGGCTATATTTTCCTCTACCATATAGGCCAGCGTGACAGAATTGATCTTGAAATAAGAACCGTCTTCCTGAAAAAGCGTCTGATTATACCTGTAAGGGTCAACGAGACTGTACCGCGTATAATCAAAAGGGTTCGGATAGGTAGCCTTTTGTCCGGGACGTGTCCAATATTCAGAAGTGCTAAAATCAACCATCGCGTTAGCATCAAAAGGAAATCCGAAATATTGGAGTCTTTCCGCAAGCGCATTATTTAAAATGTCCCGGTCAGCCAAATAGGAAGCACTTACATTGAATGAGAAATTTTTATAGTTTAGATACGACTGAATTCCGCCGGTGATAAGGGGTTGGGAGTTTCCTACCGCAACCAGGTCATCCGCGTTGAGGATATAATTACCGTCCTTGTCTTTCCAAATGGGATCGCCGCCCTCAAAGAATTCTCCCCGATCGGAGCGGTACCGCAGCCCGCTGGCCGGATCTACGGGCACGTCCTGAGTGGTCTGGTATACCCCAAGGGTTTTATACAGGTAATTGGTTAAGGCGTTCCTGCCCACCCGGTATAAAACATTTTGTCCATGGCCATTGTCTCCGTCATCCCAGGTTATCAACTGCCTGGCATTGTTGGGCAGGTGTGTAAGAATATCTTTGTTCAAGGCTCCGTTAACAGAAAGCGTCCATTGTACGGCGCTTGTGGGAGAGATTGGACGGAATGTGAGCGTGAGCTCATATCCATAGTCGACCAGGGAGGTTTCATTGCTGTTTATATCATTAAAGCCCGTAATGTTAGACAGCGGCTTTTCCCGGAGCATGTTTTTCACTTCCTTGTAATATACATCGAAGATCACTTCAACGCGACTGTCAAATAATCCTGCTTCAAGCCCTAGATCATACTGTGTAGTAGTCTGCGGTTTGAGGTAGGGGTTGGGCAAAAGGTCAAAGTCGATTCCGATCCGGGGATTTCCATTATAGGTTCCTCTCGGGTAGTAGGTCCCATAAATGGCAAACAAGTCGCCCGTTGGAACGATGTTTTTTCCCCATGTTCCCCTGATCGATCCGTAGGTAAGCCACTTCAGGCTTTTAAAGAAATCCTCATAGCTGAAGTTATAGCGGAAACCCAGTGTAGGGTTCTTTGAATAAGGATCTTCGAAGCCACTGGAAGAAGAGCCATCCATGCGGTAGGAGGCGTTCAATACATACTTTTTCTTAAAGTTATAGGAGAAAAACCCGGAAAAGGAAGCCGTATGCGTCCGGCTGTAGTTATCTAAAAGACCGCCGCCTCTGGAAAAATACGCGTCATATCCCAATGGTCCCTGGTACTGATCATTGGGCGTCTTTTCCTGTCTGATCACCTGTGCCTGAAATCCTCTGTTGTATATTTCATTGGTGAGGGTCAGGTTGAAATTGTGATTCTTATTGAAACTGTGGAAATAAACCAGGCTGTTCCGGTTATAGAGGCTGTACTTGCGGTCATCATAGGTATAAATTTGTGAGAAATCGTTATGTGCCGCGGCTGGCGTGAAACGGTCCTGCGTATTGGATTCATAGTCGTAACTGATGGTAGAGGTTAAGGTGAGTCCGGTTATAAGCTGGTACCGGATATCGGCGCTAACCCTGATATTTAGTGTTTTATTGTCGTTTTCCGTTCCAATGGCCGATAAATATTCGGCGGTGCGTTGGAAGAATGACGGTCCGGGCAGCAAGGAAGACGCCTTTCCGTTGTCTGAAACACCTTTTTGCAGTAAGGAACTCCCACTACCCAGGTTACGTTTTCCTAAATTGGTATTAAAAGTGGTAAATACTTTTAGTTTAGGATTGGGTTGATAGGTCATATTGGTACCCAGGGAGTAACGGTCGAATCCGGTATTTTTTATAATCCCGACTTCATGGTAATAACCCAGGTTAGCCTTGTAATTAAAGCTGGGATCTCCCCCGCTGATGTTTATGTTGTGGGTTTGATTGAAGGTGGCCTGGTAGAAAATACTTTGCCAGTTCGTAGAGTTATTATAAAAAGGATTTAGACTGTCCGCGAGGAAGGGGGTCTTGGATATTTTAAAAATGTCTTCCCAGGTCCCGTTTTGCCGGATATCTTTTACGCGTATGCGTCTTTCCAGATTGCCGCCGATAACCGATCTGAGTTTTGGCGGTGTATTCACAAAAAAATTCGCTCTGTACCGGACTAAAGGCACCGGAGAACTTCCTCTTACCGTTGTCACAAGAATCACCCCATAAGCTCCGCGTGAGCCGTAGAGACCCGTAGCTTGCGCATCCTTCAGTACCTCAATTTTTTCAATATCTTCCACCGGAATCAAAGACAGCGGACTTACGCCCGGGCCTGCGGACTGATATCCATATTCGAAATTTGCGTCTGGCTCAACCGGCACGCCATCGATAACATATAGCGGTGAGGTCGGGGTTAAAAAAGCATCATTGCCACTACCGGTAACTTTAATATTCGACAGCCCCCTGATCGTCGCGAACCCCCGGGCTCCCGGCGATCCCGTGTTATTTTGAATATTCAGCCCGGCCACTCTTCCCTGTAACAGCTGTTCCGCATTGGATACGGGAATATCTTGTATTTCATCATGCGTGATGGTAAAGGTAGATCCGGTCGTAAGTTCTTTCGTCCTCTTCTGATAGCCGATGACCAGGGCTTCTTTCAATTTGTTTTCGTTGACGCCCATACGGACATGCACGTTGTCCTTCGGACCGCTGACCTTTAGGGTATAGTCGGCATAGCCGATGTACCTGAAAATAAGGGTAGATCCATTGGCCACGCGGACAGAAAACTTGCCGGAGACATCCGTTATCCCTACCGTAACCGGCTTGCTGTCTCCGGCCTGGCTCAGTATGCCGACACCAATTAATTTATCCTGTGAGGATTCGTCCATTACCACGCCCTTGACGTTGACAAGCTGTTGCGCCATACCCTCTTGTGTAAACGCGCCCACTAATAAAAATAAAAAGGCCGCAAAGAGGGAATATCTATTGTCAATATATTTCATATTAATAAAATTAATTTCTCTTTAATATATTTGATTACTCATCTCTGAATTTCGGGTTATCGTCATAGAAATAAAATATAATGTTCCAGTCTCCTTTTTGGTAAATCGCAAAGGAAAAAGAGACGGAACAACGCTGTGTCACATTTCCAAATCCCACCCGGTCAAACGCAAAATTCACTGAAGCCTGAGAGCCGTCACTGTTGGTAAAACGCGTCCGGTACTTTACCAACGGTATCGGATAAGCCACTTCATAACGAACCGCGGTATCGGAAACCTTTACATTAAATCCATGTATCAGGCTGTCCCAAACCGTTCGGTTAAAACGCGACGGATTAATGAGAACAGAATCCTTATTCAGGAATTTAAAAGTCAGTGAATTGCCATCTCCGGTCTTTCTGAAAAGCACGCGTACACTATCGTTTTTCATGACCAGGTCCGTACTGTCACCCACAATATTATGAAGAGCGGGATGAATATAATTTAGCCGGTATATAGAGGAGTCCACCGGATTAGGATAGTCTTTTATTATTTCGCCGGTGATGCGATTGTATACATTTGGTTCATACGCCTGTTCTCTGTATGGGGCCAGCAAAAGGTCCCTGTAAACGTTGCTTCCCCCGGAATTTTCCGCAATCACATCAAACAAATATCCTTCTTCAGGCAGTTGTTGCAAGCGCGTGCTGTCGGCGGAAGCCCATAAAATAAGATCTCCCGAATTCTCCCTTATCTGCCATAACGGCCTTTCCTCTTTTACTCTTTTAGCATTAATTTCCTCCACTGATTTTTCATAACCGGTATAGGCGTCCTTCCATACCCAAACGGGATATTTCTGTTCCAAATCATCGGTGGGCTTCCCTGTTCTTTTGTATCTTACGTTGACAATCCTGAAGTCAATGGGAGTCGTTGAGTTATCTGTATTAAACACCCTGCTGTATAAAGTCGTCCGCCCCAGCACCGGGTGAAACTCAGTTTGTGTAAAAACCGCTTTTGAACTAAGATAATCCTGGTCTTCCGGAAGCCACTTGCGGCAGGAGGTGCACAGAAGAAAGACCGCTGTTGTAATAAAGAAACCGTATTTAGATATTTTAGACATATAGTTCGATTTTATGCTTATTCAATAAACCTCATTTAATGCAAGGGGCTGATCGTAATTGACCTGAAATTGTATCCACCCGTTTCCTCATAAAACTGCATAATATGTTCGCCTTTTTCCAGGTGTACGATGGCTTCCACCGCCGTCCAATTGAACCAGGTCCCCGTATTAGGGCAGACCATTGTTCCGGTCAGGTTGACGTCATCAAACGATACATGAAAACGATGGCCGCCATTGGGGTCGTCACCTGAAGCTACATTCACCGCTACAACATAATCCCCGGTCTCTTTCACATCTATCGTATAATTCAACCATTCCCCGCCGTTCGTCCATCCGACATTATATCCTCCGGTTTTTTGGCTGTTCTGTTCTATGTCCACCCCTTCATCCGGTCTATATTGCCCGCCGCCATTTCCGCCATCGGCATCGTGGTACGCCACGCCTTCCCCGCCTTCGTTAAAATCTACAGCGGGTATCGTACCGGGTACCGGAAACGGTTTATTATAAGGAACAAATTTCATCCATCTCAAGTCATAACCCGAATAATCCAGCCACACGGTTAGAACATGCCTTCCTTTCGGGAGCGGACCGATGATCGCTTCATTGTTCGCATAGGTATCTGTATTGCCCGTTCCTTCTATTTTAATATTGTTATTAAGTCGTTTGTTATCCCACAGGAAGTGCAGGCTGGCGTCGTCTTCCGGAGAGGCGGCGCGTATAATCACTTTGTAGTAGCCGGTGTCTGCTATATCTACGGTGTAATTCATCCATTCACCGGGATTAGTCCAGCCCACCAGGTATCCCCGGTCGCCGTTATGTCCTACGCCAATATCAACGCCTTCACTGGTCCTGAATCCGTGCGTACCGTAATTGTGTTCTTCATAATCGTGATAGCCCACTCTTTCACCGCCCTTATCATAATAGACGAACCCGATCGTTCCCGGTATGGTCATTGGCTTTTCAAAATAAGGCGTAGAGTTTGTGGGGTTCACCCTTGGAATAAACTCATCAAAGCCAAAAACGTGATTTCTGTCTAATACATTTACAATGCCATTTGTTGTTTTTATGTTAATGGTAACGGTATTGGCGATGCTCCACTGTCTGGTATAGATCACCCCTTTTGTATCGGCGAATCTGATGATTTGCGGTCCCCCTTCAACATAGCCCTCGGCATTGGTTACCTCCGTCTTTCCGTGCATCATATAGTTGTAACGGATAGCGTGAAAAAAGATACCGTCCTGCGTACGCATGCTGTCCGCAGGTATGACGCCCTCTATGATGTATCGGCACGCCAGGCTGTCCAGTTCGTTATAAGGTAGGTTGGCAAGATATTGCAAAGGCCGCTTCTGCTCCTTTCTTAGGCGGTTTACGTCCGCTATCGCCCGCTCAAAGCTTGGGTTGGTAGGCGCAAATACGGTGTAATTCCCCGTTTTTAAACTGTCCGTGAGGTTGAGGCGATCCATTACATAAAGAAACGAATCATATACGCCAACCTGACTTTTCAAAAAGTCATATGTGCTCCCCGAAAAGACCTTCACGCTTGCTTCTGCTTTATAAAAGCCACTGTCCTTCCTGCAGGCGTTCAATAGGCAAACTGCTCCTAAGAATAATATGCCGGTATAATATAAAAATTTTCGCATCAAACTGAATTTTATGTTTTCGATATCTTTATGCTTGTTTATTTCCAGTAAGGATTCTGCTTTATAAGATCATTCTGCTGGAGAATATTTTCAGACACGGGCCAGTAAATCCCTCCGGAGTTAATCAGTTGCATAAAATCAGGATTGTTCTGTTTGATCTTGTTATACCTGATCAGATCATACCACCTCCAGGCCTCACCCATCAATTCTTTTCTTCTTTCCCTGAAAATCAGATACAAAATATCGTCCCCTTCCGTTACAGCATTGTAATGATCCACTTCTCTTAAGTCCCTTACCTGGTTCAGCAAAGTAACCGCACCGCCAACATCTCCTAAAACGGTTAGCGCCTCGGCCCTCAGTAAAGCAATTTCTTCCAGCCGGGTAAAGACGATCGCGCTGGAATATATCCTGAAGTCAGGGTCTGTACCTCCGCCCTGTAATACTTTTATCTTATCGAAAATGGGTACGGTAGTATTGAAGCTGGCGAAATATCTTTCGGACGTAGGTTCCCCGGTGAGCGTATCGAGGCTGAAACGTTCATCTTTCGGCATATCAAAAATCGAAAGAATGGAATCTTTAGGGACGTAGATATCCGGCAATGACTTATCCGTTATAGGCTCGGCCAGTGTAAGCTGCTCTATGTGGCCGGAGAAAGAAGCATCCGCATGCCCCCATACAAAGTTAAAGGCCCAAAAGAAATTATCTTTCTTGTCATAGAAAAATCCATTGGGATCCGTTAAGGATTCCGTGCTGACAAAGCTGTGCCCTCCCTTGGGATAATTATCCATAATAAATTTAGTATACGTGGCTACATCAGAATACCGTCCTTGCCAGGCAGCTACATGCGCCAGCAGCGTATAGGCGGTTAACTTACGTGCCGGAACACCCATCCATCTCGCCTGATCTTCATTGTAATAATCTCCCTGTTGCTGTTCATCGCCCGCACTGAACCGGTAAGGCAAATCCTTGGCGGCAGCCTTCAACTCATATTCAACAAAAGCAAGCACCTGTTTTTGGTCTGTCCGTCCTTTATCTTTGAACTCGCCATCATGAGAAGTAGTAATAAGCGGAACATCTCCCCATATTCTCACCATATAAAAATAGGCAAAAGCTCTAAGCACCCTTATCTGGGCAATATCCACCCGCATGTTCTGATCACTGTATTTCGGATCTCTCTTTTTAACCTCATCCACATGTTCCAGAAACATATTGGCGGCGTTAATGACTGCATAAAACCTGCGCCAGTTTGATAATTCATTTAACATCGGATATTGGGCGGTCAGGTCACCGGAGATAATCGCCTTCAAATCCTGTCTTTTAAGAGAAATGAAATCTCCATGCCTTAATTCTCCATACATCCAATGGCCGTTGTCGTTAGCCAGGGCGGCGCGCATTAATCCATATACACCGATCAGGGCCGCCCTGGTATCGTTATGTGAATTCCAGAAGTTCTTTTCATTTACCGCGTGCGAGGAATGTATGTCAAGCACCTTTTTACACCCTGAAAAACAGAATCCGGTAAAGAATAAAAACAACGTGCCGGCAACCAGCCACCTTTTTGGCAAGGTCGACCTTTTGTCTTTTTCTTTTACTCTATGATTTAAATCCAACATCATAAAAAAATTACTTTTAATAATTGCTTACCTAACGCATTAAAAAGTTGCCCTGACGCCTATGGTATAGGTCCTGGCAATTGGAAGCCCGTACCCGTTATCAACGCCATTCCAATTGACCAATTCCGGATCACCCCCGCTATAAGGAGTAACTGTAAACAAGTTACCGGCTGTTCCATACAGTTCCAGCCCTTTAAAAGGAGATTCTTTCTTCCACCATTTTGCGCCCGTAAAGTCATATTGCAAGGTTATGCTTCTCAACTTCAGGAAGGACCCGTCTTCAAGAAACAGGTTCTGGTCCAGTCGGTAGGGCACTACTTTACTCCAGGGGTTATACAAAGGGTAAGCGGAATAATCGTTCACTTTTGACCAGAACGTAATTTCTTTAACCGCCTCCATCGAGATTTCCCCTTCCCTGTTTGCAAAATTCAGGTGATCCGCCACTTCCTGGTTTAATATGCTTTGGCCTAAAGCATAATAAAAAAACAAGTTAAGGGTAAAGTTTTTGTAGGAAAACCTGTTGTTAAATCCGCCGGACACCTCAGGTAAATAATGTCCGGTCATCACTTTATCCGCATTGTTAATAGTATGATCGTTATTAACATCTTTCCAGACCGGATCTCCTGCATGGAGCGCCACGCCTTTATAGGACATATTTTCGCTGGTAGAAGGATTAAGCGGAATATCCCTTTCCCGGTTATAAATTCCATTATTTTCCAATAACCAGAATTGGTCGATGGCGTGTCCGACTTTTAACTTTCTGGCCGACGTCCCTTCTCCGATGACCAGTTCACTTAAGCCATCCGGCAACGCCAGCAAAGTATTTTTATTGTAATTGATGTTTACCGAAGGCGTCCATTGAAACGGCCCGGCAGGAGATACGGCAACCTGCAAAGCGAAGTCCACCCCTCTGTTGCGAACTTTTAAGCCGTTTTTATATATACCGCTGTAACCGTATTCCGAAGCCGATGGTACTTTCATCAGCATGTTTTTATCTACCCGGTCATAGACACTCAGAGAAAAGCCAATGCGATTATTCAACAGGCTGCCTTTAAACCCTGCCTCTAACTGATCGGTATAGGCCCAGTCAATACCATATCCGATATAGCCAATGGAATATGGGCGAGACAAGCCCGGAAAGCCGTTATAGGAGAACTTTACGGGATTGTTATTGAAAGAAAGATCTGATACATATTGCGGACCTTCGCCAAAGCGGTCATCGGTAAGCAGCCTGCTTACCCTTCCCCAGCCGGCCTGTAAACTCAGATCATTTACCGTTCCATTTTCTTTTAACAACGTATTTTTAATATTCCATTCTCCGGAAACAGACGGCGAGACAAACCACCAGTTATCGGGCTGGGCACTGGAGGATCCGTCGGAACGAACCAAAAGTTGCATCGATAAAATATCCTTATAGGAATAAGTGGCCCGGCCATAGAAAGAAAGCAGCCTGTGCCTCAACTTATCCTGGAACATAAAGATCAATGGCCGCGGAAAGTTTTTAGATTCAAGAAATTCCGGTTTGTTGGGGTCTGAATGGAGCATATTCACCTTGATCAGGTCATTGGGTCCCATGTAGGCGTAAGCAAAATTATACCTGTTATAATCGGCTTCAAATATCTCGCCGGCCTCCAGGTTCAAAAAATGTTCATCGTCCCAGTCGTGCTGCCAGCTTAACCTGTTATTAAAAGTGATCCTTTGGTTGTAGCCGAAGTAATTGCCCGTGTAATTCACATGCTCCATGAGTGTGGTGGGATAAAAGACGTCTCTCAGACCCTCGTTATAATTAAAGCCAAAAGAAGAAAGGAGTTGAATTGATTTGGAAAAATCAAATTTCAGCCTGAAATAACCGGTGATGACATTTGTTTTGTTTTTGTCTAACGATTTATCCTGCTCTTTCAAGAAAGCAGCATAGCCGTTCTTGTTAGCAGGGAGGGGATTAACCAGATCTGGAAGGTACTGTACGGTAGCAAAGCGGTCCCGCAAATAGGTATTTCTAACCCGTTCCAGACGGGTAGCGGAAATCATGGCCGAAACGGTGAACCATTCCACGGGTACCATATTCAGTTCGAACATTGCGTTGTATCGGTCCAGCTTGGTATTATCTCCCGGGTTTTTTGATTGTTGATTTCCCAGCGCAAATCTGAAATTAGCTCTTTTCGTACCACTGGAAAGGCTCGCGTCGATCCCACGGATGACTTCGTTAGCGTAATACAAGTCTGTCCAGTTAGACGGTCCGTAATACGCCGGGTTGGTGGAATCCCTCAGGTATAGCGGATAGTTCAGCAGTTCATTCGCCCCTGCATAACGGTCATAATAAGGATCCCTGAAATGATTCTCAAATCGCGCATTTGTCGTGTAGGTATGTGGCTTCTGGGTAAAGCCCACGTAAGAATTAACCACGATCTTTCTCCCTCCGATAACGGGTGCTTTCGTCTCAATGATTATCACCCCTCCATTGGCGGCCCGCGGTCCGTAGATTGCCGCCTTTGCCATATTCTTCTCTACCCTTATGGAGGCGATGTTATTGGGGTCAATCGCCGAGAGTAAATTGGTGGCCGGTCCCAACCGGTTATAGTCGAACCGTTGTATGTGAAAAGTAAAGGGATGATCCATAATAAGCGGTATCCCATCCAGTATAACGGTAGGTTGCGCATTGTAGATATCGGCATGAGACCGGTAGGGGATGGCTGTCCCTCTGATTAACATGCTCATTTGTGATCCGGGCTCGCCGCTTGGTTCCTGTACATACAATCCGGCGACCTTCCCTTTTAACATCTGTTGCAAGGAATGATACGGAAGCATAGCAGTGACGGCAGGAGAGATTTCATTGCGTATAAATGATAATTGTTTCACATGATTGGTATCAACCATTTTCTTCTCTTCAACGGTATCCAGTGCTTCTTTTTTAGCAGGGATCGTATCCAAAACTTCCGAATGACTGTAGGAAGATCGGGGGGCGCTAGAGACGGCCCGGCTATCTCCTATAAACACGAAGTCAAGAAGGAGAGCTACGATCAAAAGTCTTATCACAAAATGCATAGACTATATTTTATAAACAGTTATTGTATTAATTTTAAGCGGCTTTTATCTGTTGTATGAAATAGAAATCCTCAGGGTGTTGGAAAGCGGGTTTCTTTTCATTTCTCCTCCCGAAGGAATGATGTAGGAGAAATCCAAACCGGCCATTTTATAGTTCAGTCCAAAACCCACTGTCAGGTATTTTCTGTTTCCTTTTGTTTTATACTCGTTGTAATATCCGGCCCTTAGCGACAACAGGTTATCATAGGTGTACTCCATACCTACGGTGTACATGAGTTCATGAAATTCTTCTTTAAGTCCTCCGGGGGCATCTCCGAAAGAATTAAATATACTGCTGACAACGCTTTTCTGCCTAAAGTCCAGCGTCCCGTCCTTATCGGTATCTATTGTGTCTGGTGTAGGAACCAATAGCTTATTGATATCCATCGTGAACATAAGCTGGTTTTGCTCATCCAGGGAATAGGTATAAGATCCGCCAATACCTAAGTTTGTGGGGATAAAATATTTGCTGTCCCCCCCTTTTGAATAGCTGATTTTCGAGCCGAGGTTGGTTATTGCGGCGCCAAACCGCCATACGCCCGCTGAGGTTGTATCTCCATTTACAGCGGACTGATAATATACACTCAGATCTCCTGCCACCGCGTTGCCCGCCTGGTAGGTTTCGCCATCTGGTTTTGCGCCGGAAACCAGGTTGGAATGGATATACCGCATAGCGGCTCCGACAGACCAGTTGCCAGACAGTTTCCTGCTGTATCCGACATCTATGGAGAACTCTCTCGGGTGCGTTTTCCCTTGTTCTTCCCCCATGAGGTTGAACAGTTGCACGTCGCCCATATCGAAATACCGCAAAGACATGCCAACGCTCTGCAGTTCGTCTACTTTTTTATATGCGCTTAAATAGGCCAGGAACACGTCATTTGCCATTTCCCTCAGCCAGGGCGTATAAGAAGCCGCAATCCCAAAATCCGTTTTTTGAAACGGCAGACTTGAAAGGTTCCCGTTGACCGCATTGGCGTTCACAGGAGCAATTGCAAGGCCGGCATTGCCTAAAGCCGCGCTCCGGGCGTCCGGTGCTATCCTTAAAAAAGGCACCGCCGTGTTGATGACATTTTCCCGTCCGTCTATCTCATTGTAGTTGATTTGCGCGTGGGAAAAAACCGGCGATAACAGCAGGCATCCAAGCAGCGTGGGCCATAAGAAGAGATAACGATGGCCTTTAACCTTGTTCAAAAAGCTTGACATGCTGTCTGCCGGGCCGTATTGAAATTTTTTAAAATAAAAATTTGTCATGCTTATATGTTTACATAATGATGTACCACGTAGCTTTTTTTACACTAATGATGAATGATCAGCTTACCGAGGATAACCGAATCACCTGATTGTATCTTAATAAAATAAATCCCGTCGGCAAATATGGAAGTGTTTAATACATAATAGGTATACCCTCCTTTTATGAGTACGCGTTTCATTACAGTACCTTTGCTGTCGGTTATCGTAACGTAGGTTCCCTGTTTCGTATAGATCAGGTTTTTCCAACTGATGCGCGCCTGCTCAGCGGCCGGGTTGGGAAAAATCTTTACCTCCGGCTCAGGGAGTTCATCGGTAATTACCGTGGTATCCTTGTCCATCTTATCAATGACATAGGTGGCGGAAACTACCGGTGAAGGTTCCATGCCATGGCGGGATGCGAAAGCTTTTACCTCCACGCTGTCTTTAACTAATATTGGGGTAAAGTAGCTGGTTGAATTAACGTCCGGAGTACTCCCGTCCAATGTATAAAAAATCGTCGCGTCATCGGTTTCCGAAAATAGCGCCACCTGAACAATGCCATTGTAATGGCCTTCGGGCGTACTAAACTCCGGGGCCGCAACCGTGTCTTTATCGCCTCCTATTATATAGGTTGCAATAGTCGGGTCAGAGGCGTTCAGGCCTTCTTTTTCGGCATAAGCTTTTAAGGTAGTCGTCTTGTCTATTGTGAGCGGCTGTGTGTAGACCGAAGAGGCTTCATTAAGTACTTTATCGTTCAAGGCATAATGGATGATCGCTCCGGAGGTATTACAGGTTATTGTTACCGTCTGCTTGGTACCGTAGTCGCCTGCAGGAATGCTAAAGACGGGAGCTTCCACCGCTTTAGGACGGATGGTATAAGTAGCTGATGTAACTTTAGAATCCGTTAGCCCTTCTTTGACGGCTATCGCTTTAAGCCGGGTAGTCGAATCAATTTTTACAGGACCGGTATAGGGCGTAGAAGCCGTAGTAGGAATACTGCCGTCTATAGTGTAGTAAATTTCCGCGCCCGCTTCGGGAGTTGAAACCGTTATTTCCTGGGGATGTTTATAAACGCCTTCCGACGGGTAAAATTCCGGAGCCGCCACCAACGGAGGAATAATCGTGTAATAACCGGAAACGATGGCAGAGGGGTACATTCCATTTTTGAACGCCCTCACTTTAAGCATGGTAGAGGAATTGATCTGAATAGGCCGGGCCGGGTCATAGACGGGTGACTCCGTAGTCGGGTCGTTGCCATCCAGCGTATAATGAACGATAGCGCCTTTTGTGGGAGAAATCACTTTGACAAAAGCCTCTCCTTCAAAAAGGTGAGGTTTGGGATCTAAAGAGGGCCTGCCAACACGCTGCGGGTTTATGGCGTATAAATATCTGGAGGAGATGACCGAACGGTCGCCGTCAGGGACGTCCCATTCCAATGTCGTAGAAGCACCACCGCCGTTTTCGTGTATTTCCATCACGATGGGATACAGCCGGCCTGCCACTAAATCAATCGTTCCGGACTCTTCCCCGCAACATCCTCCTCCGAAATTGTCTCCGAGCTTTGTTCCATTCACAAACAGCCGTACATGGTCATCGGCCCGAAAGTAAAAAGTGTAAGAACCTGTTGCCGGTGCCTCCACCAGTCCGATCCAGCGAACGGAAAAGTCGTTTTCCTGAACCACACCGACTTCGGGCGAACCATCGCCCCAATCAAAATGGACTACACTGTCAATACGCTGAAAGACTAAGGTATCAAAGCTACTGCCGGAAACATCATTATAATACCGCCCGATGAGACCATGGGCCGTATCACCGCTGAATGCCAGCTCCTTAAAATAGGTCGTTGCTTCAGCATCTTTACTGGTGTTATACCCGACCAGTAAAAAAATAAGTGCGAAGAAGATAAATCCAATTTTATAAAAGTGCCTCATGCGTGACGATTAATGTTAAAAATTAGACAATGAACAATTATTCAGCAATAAAATATCAGTAAAAACGTTGGCAACACTGCTTTTGCGGGATTTTTCCCTTTCAAAAAGTACGACATTACAGCTAAATTGATTTAGCTTTTACAAAGGAAATGGATTGGATCGTCCAATATGATACTATATTGGCAAATACTGATACTATATTAGCGTTTATGAATTTTTGGGGCGTTTTGGGGAAAACGCCTGCTATTTTTTCCGGTGTCAGGAAAAACCTAAAGTTAGGACATTTTTCGGTATTTAACCCCAGGAGACCGGGCGGAGGGGAATAAACGGAAATACAGACTACGGCAAAGCTATAAGGCCTTCCGCTCATATCGCGCCGTTCCTCCAAAGCAAATCACTAAAAAATCCGTTTCTTTGCAGGAAATCCTTTATATTTCATGAACACCGTAAGAAAAGTATTGCTGCTAACCATGCTGCTTGCCATAAGCGCTCCCCTGTTCGCGCAACATCGAAAGGTAAAGATAAAAACCCCGTATGGCAAGATGGTCTTTGTGCTAAGCGATGAAACCCCTTTGCACCGCGATAACTTTGTCAAATTGGCGAAACAGCATTTTTACGATGAATTGCTGTTTCACCGGGTTATTGACAGTTTTATGATACAAGGCGGCGACCCCGGATCCAAAGACGCTGAGGCGGGTGTTTTTTTAGGAAATGGTAACGTAGGCTACACCATACCCGCAGAATTCAGGAAAAATCTTTTCCATAGAAAAGGAGCCCTGGCCATGGCGCGCGAAGGCGATGCGGTCAATCCGAAGCGGGCGTCTTCCGGATGCCAGTTTTACATTGTAAAGGGCAAAACCTATACGGATAAGGAACTCGATCGCATTAGTCAGCGTACCGGCCATGAATTTACACCAAAACAAAGGGAAGTTTATAAAACCATCGGAGGTACGCCTTTCCTGGATGGACGCTATACGGTTTTTGGTCAAATGGTGAAGGGCGAGGAGGCACTGGATCAGATAGCCGCGGTAAAAACAGATCGAAACAATCGTCCGCTAACGGACGTTCCTATGAAAGTTCGCATTGTCCATAAATTTTTGTTCTTTTAATCCTTTTAAATCCTTTACATTCGCAAAAAACTTTCTTTCTATGAATCTGCCAGCAGACCTAAAATACACCAAAGATCACGAATGGATACAAGTCCAGGAAGACGGGACCGCTTTAATAGGCGTTACGGATTTTGCTCAAAATGAATTGGGAGACATTGTTTATGTCGATATCGATTCAGTAGGGAAAGACCTGGCAGCAGACGATATTTTTGGTACGGTAGAAGCTGTAAAGACGGTTTCTGATTTGTTTATGCCAATAGCCGGCACGGTAGCGGAAGTGAATCCCGAACTGGATAGCCATCCGGAGCTGGTTAATTCCGACCCTTACGGGGCAGGCTGGATGATAAAAGTTAAACCGACAGACGCTGGCGACGTCGATGGGCTGTTGGATGCAGCAGCTTACGAAAAGCTGGTACAGCCCTGAGCCGACTTCTACTTATGAAAAAGGTAAGTTATTTTTTGCCAGCCGTCTTTTGGACGATCATCGTACTGGTACTGACGCTTATGCCGTCGTCCGATGTGCCGGACACCTTTCTGTCCAGAATTCCCTACTTTGATAAATTTGTTCACTGCGGTATTTTCGCCGGCTTTGTTTTCCTGTGGGCGCTCGGTTTCCGCAAAGCAGGAAAAAAGCATCAGATCATATACCTCGCCAGGCTGATCCTTATTGCACTTGTACTCGGATTGGCCATCGAATTTGCGCAGAAAGAACTGGTTTCGTTACACCGCGATTTCGACTGGTGGGACTGGCTGGCCGATTCCATCGGTGCTTTTCTGGGAGCGGCTATCTTTCGAGAAATATTTATCGAAAAAGCAAAGGAATCTGCATAGTCTGGTATTGTTTTTGATTTATCAGGCTGAATTAAAATCTACTACTATGAAATTACCAAAACTATTGACTGGAATCCTATTGCTGGGTACCTTTTTTTTCACCCT
>CAYRJM010000040.1:0-28302 GCA_964424665.1 uncultured Chitinophagaceae bacterium | reverse complement strand
TTGTTTGCCAAAGGCGCCTGGTACGGCCTGGAAAAGATGAGCGAAACCTCCGCCAACGCCTTAGGCATCGACTGGTGCATACGCCCGGAAACAGCCAGGGCGTTGACGGGCAACAAAATAACCCTGCAGGGAAATTTTGATCCGGCTAACCTGCTGGCGCCCACCCCGGTAATAAAAAAAGAAGTACACAAGATGATAAATGCGTTCGGGAAGGACCGGTACATCGCCAATCTGGGACACGGTATATTGCCTGATGTAGGGGTGGACCAGGCCCGCGCGTTCGTGGATGCGGTGAAGGAATTTCCTTATATTTGAGCCACGGGGCATCATGAAGGCCCCGGAAAAAAACAGCCACTCGCTCCGGCACCAAATCAGCGAAAAGGCCTGTTCAGCAAAAGATAAGCGGCTTGTCCGCAAATGACATGACGACACAAAAACCAAATACTTTTCGCACGCGGTGGATCCGCTATATCCATTCCCTGCAGGAGACCATCTGCGCCGCAGTGGAAGAAACAGACGGGAACGCTGCCTTTCAGCATGACGACTGGAAAAGAGCAGAAGGCGGCGGTGGGAAGACCCGTGTGATCGCTAACGGCGCTGTCTTTGAAAAAGGCGGGGTAAACACTTCTGTGGTAGAAGGAAAGGTTACCGATGCCATGCGCCGCCAATTAAACATGGCCGGCTACGAATGGTTTGCCTGCGGGCTAAGCCTTATTCTTCATCCGGTTAACCCATTCGTACCTACCGTCCATGCCAACTGGCGTTATTTTGAACTTTATGACGAAGGGGGAAAGACGGTTGACTGCTGGTTTGGCGGAGGCACAGACTTAACCCCCTATTACCTGTTTGAAGACGACGCCATCCATTTTCATCGGACCCTGAAAGAGGCCATCCGGCCCTTTGGGGAAGGCCTCTACCGGCAATTTAAACAACAATGTGACGACTATTTTATCAACACCCACCGCGGTTTTGAAAGGCGGGGTATCGGCGGCGTCTTTTATGACTACCTGCGGCCCACGCCAGAGATGGAGGCGGGAAACTTATTGGCCTTTCAACAAGCCAATGGCGATTGCTTTACCGAAGCTTATCTTCCGATCGTCGAAAAAAGGAAAAATACCGCGTGGGAGGCACAACACAAATACTGGCAGGAGATCCGGAGGGGAAGATATGTGGAATTCAACCTTATTCACGACAGGGGAACCGTTTTTGGCCTGAAGACCAATGGGCGGACAGAAAGTATCCTGATGAGCCTGCCGCCGACAGTGCGGTTTGACTATAACGATCAGCCCGAAGAAGGCAGTGCGGAATGGCAATTGCTACAGGCGTGTAAAAATCCGAGGGACTGGGTTTAACCCAGGTTCAGCGGAAGCAAGTCCGGGCTTTAAAACAGCCGCTTAATGCATAACAAAAAACACCTTCCGTTGGCCGGCAGGCAATAGCCGCCACAGGCAAACGTTCCCCTGTAACCCGGAACCGTAATCTTTATTAACCCGATCCTTAAACGTTATCGTATGATTATCCAAAGAAGAAACCGAATCACCCGTCAAAGCGCTGCCATCCGCGACATGGTAGCCGAAACCACTTTAACCCCCCGGGACTTCATCGTGCCGCTCTTTATTGACGAAGGGAAAAACATCAGGTTTGAGATCCCTTCCATGCCCGGCTATTACCGCAACTCCGTGGATAATACCCTCAAAGAAGTGAGGGAACTGTGGTCGATGGGCATAAGGAGTGTGCTGTTGTTTATAAAATGCGAAGACCATTTGAAAGACAATACCGGACAGGAAAGCTGGAACCCCGACGGCCTCATGCAACGCAGCATCCGGGCCATCAAGGAGGCCGTTCCGGAAATGCTTGTCATGACCGACGTAGCCCTGGACCCGTATTCCGTTTATGGCCATGATGGTATTATCGATAAAGACAGCGGACAGGTTTTGAATGACGAGACCGTAGCCGCGCTGGTCCAGATGGGGCTTTCCCACGCGAGGGCGGGGGCCGATTTTATCGCCCCCAGTGATATGATGGATGGCCGTGTCGGCGCGCTCCGCGGCGCGCTGGAAGAAAACGGTTTTACGCGGGTAGGCATTATGGCCTATAGCGCGAAATATGCGAGTTGCTTTTATGGCCCGTTCCGTGACGCGCTGGAATCCGCTCCCGGCTTCGGCGACAAAAAAACCTACCAGATGAACTTTGCCAATCGCAGAGAAGCCATTAACGAAACCCTGCAGGATGTTGAACAAGGCGCTGACATCGTTATGGTGAAACCGGCCATGGCCTACCTGGATATTATACGGGAAGTAAAAAACGCGGTAACCGTTCCCGTTAGCGCCTATCATGTAAGCGGCGAATACGCGATGATCAAAGCAGCGGCAAAGATGGGCTGGCTGCAGGAAGATAAAGCCATTATAGAAAGTCTTACCGCCATCAAAAGAGCGGGCGCTGACCTGATTGCTACGTATTTCGCAAAACAGGCCGTACAACTGCTGTAAAACCGGAGCCCGGACGGGGCCTGCCCAACCCCTTCCGTATTCCCTGACAGGAAAAAAGCAGGGCGGAAACCGCCTTCGGCGCTATTTTTCCCTACGCTTTCCTGAATGCTAAAATAATTCTAAATTGCAACCTTCCGGATTAACTTTTTCCGAACGTCCTTGACGATAAAAGACAATAGTATTATGACCTTTTCAAACAGCGAAAAACTTTTCGAAAAATCCAAAGCAGTGATCCCCGGCGGCGTCAACTCACCTGTACGGGCATATAAAAACGTAGGCGGCACGCCCCCCTTTATCAAAAGTGCGCAAGGGGCTTACCTGTATGATGAGGATGACAACCGGTATATAGAATATGTTAATTCATGGGGACCCATGATCCTGGGGCACGCCTATGAGCCGGTGATCGAAGCGATAAAACAAGCGGCAGACAAGAGCACTTCTTTCGGAGCCCCCACGGCGCTGGAATTGGCGGTAGCCGAGTTGATCACCGCGATGGTTCCCCATATTGATATGATCAGGATGGTTAATTCCGGCACGGAAGCCTGTATGAGCGCCGTCCGGTTAGCCCGCGGCTATACCGGGCGCAATAAGTTTATCAAGTTCGAAGGATGTTACCACGGCCATGCCGACCTGTTTTTAGTCAATGCGGGCAGCGGTGTAGCTACACTGGGGATACAGGATGTGCCCGGGGTGCCGGCAGCCGTAGCGGCAGATACCCTCACCGCGCCATACAATCATTTAGCGCGGGTAGAAGAGCTGGTAGCGGAAAACCCCGATGAAATCGCCGCTATTATTGTTGAACCCGTAGCCGGTAATATGGGTTGTGTATTGCCCCAGGAAGGCTTTTTAGAAGGGCTCAGAACAATATGCGACGAGCACGGCATCGTTTTGATCTTCGATGAAGTCATGACCGGTTTCCGGCTGGCTAGAGGAGGCGCGCAGGAATATTTTAACGTGCGGGCGGATCTGGTTACTTTCGGAAAGATCATAGGCGGCGGTTTACCGGTGGGCGCTTTTGCAGGGCCAAAGCATATTATGGAACAGGTAGCGCCTGTGGGTAAAGTGTATCAGGCAGGGACGCTGAGCGGCAACCCTATTGCCATGACGGCTGGTTATACGCTGCTCAAAGCACTCTACGAGCAACCTGAAATCTATCAACAGCTGTCGGAAAAGACCAGTTATCTGGCCAAGGGTTTAAAGGAAGCGGTGAGCAGCAAAAGCATTCTGAATCAAATCAACCAATGCGGTTCCATGATGAGCATCTTTTTCACCGAATACCCGATCATCGATTTTGCTTCTGCTTCCGGCGCCAATAATGAATTGTTCAAGGGATTTTTCCACGGGATGCTTCAGGAAGGCATTTACCTGGCGCCCTCGCCTTTTGAAAGCTGGTTTTTGAGCAACGCGTTATCCTATGAAGATTTGGACCACACCATTGCCGCGGCTAAAACGGTAGCCCAGCAGATCAGCAACCAGTGATTCCGGCGGACCCGACGCCGGTGGGTTTTTACGCCTATACAAATTCCTTCCAGTCGGATTTTTGTTTGTAGCCCATGATGGGTTTGGCGTCGTTAAACTGGCATAAATCGGATAATAATTTTTTGATATCCATTTCTATGTGTTTAACACAATTGTTGTACAGGTCGGCCCTGTAGCCCTTTTGAACGATATTAAATACATATTGGATACATATCAAGCGGGCGATGACCTTGCCTAAAACAACCAACTGGCGCTGCACCAATCTATCGGCGAGTGTAAAGTGGAGGTGTTGTTTAAACCTTTCCGCCACAAGATCACAGTAGCTCCATTGGGAGAGAAAAGCATAAAGGTTGCTTTCTTTTTTCCTTTTCATTTGCTTGACGGTGATCTCCGCGATCTGTGTATAGAGCATTTCATTGGAGCCCTCGAAAATCTGAAACGGCCTGCTGTCTACTATTCCCCTGCCGGCAATATGCTCTAACTTGTAACCGCTTGCTCCGGACAACTGCAGGCAAATATGCGCGGATTCGTGCATCAGGTCGGTCACCAGGGCCTTCATGCTGTTGGCCTCCAGGCCTTGCCCGGAAAGATCATGGGTGATACCGCTGGCCGCGGAACTCCTCATACACATTCCCGAACACAAGGTATAGGACGCCTGAATGCGCGACAACTGGAATTGCACGGAGTCCAGCTCTATCAACATTTTTCCGGCTAGCTTTCTGTGCTTGCAATGACGCAGGGCTTCATCCAGCATCCGTTGTATGAATCCCATTCCCATCCCCGGAAACTGCATTCTACTTCGGTGCAGGATATCCAGCATCATCTTAATTCCGTTTCCCTCCGGCTGCAACTCCTGGTTCTTGGGTACGGAAATATCTATCTTGTTCAGCCCATAGGGAATCATGTACAGCCCAAGATTGTTAAAATATTGCTCCACCTGTATTTGCTGTGACGGCTGCGCATTATCCACCACAAAAAAAGAAATATCCCTCGACAGTTTTTCCTGTTCCATCTTCCTCCTGGCAGCCACTATCCAGAAATCAGCCCTGCCGGTAAGCCCCTGCCAGTGTTTCTGTCCTTTGATATGGTATCTCTTATCTCCTTCCTCAAAGCAGGTTCGCATGTTGAGCGCATCACTGCCAAAGTCCGGTTCGGTGATCATCAGACCGCCCATAGCCCTTTCGTGCAGAAACCGTTCGAAGGTTGTCTGCTGGACGTCGCTTTGCCCGTACTTCGCCAGGGGCTCCAGGAACAAAGCCATGTTGATGCCGAAGGTCAGCGACAGGGACAAGGATTCATAGGACGCCGCCGATAAGACGCTAAGGCACTCCTTTACATGAGCGCCCCGTCCGCCAAAATCCGTCGGTATAGCTACGGACAAGGGGTTTGTCTTCATTATTTCCGTCCAAACGGCCTCCGGCAGTCCCCGTTCAATAGAAAGCTCATTGATGTTTTCTTCCACATGAAACAACTCATGTATCCGGCGTTTAAAGTGGCTGCTAAAGGTATGGAAATCCGCAGGCATATATAAGCGGGTTATGATATTAATACAATAGAAAAAAAATGCAAAGCCCGGGCGGGCTTTACATTTTTAAAATGCTGAACAAGGGTATCTTATGCTAACCGCACATTAACGGCGTTCGGGCCTTTTTTGCCTTCCTGCACGTCATATACCACTTTGTCATTTTCAGAGATCTCGTCTTGTAACCCACTGGCGTGGACGAAGACGTCTTTTGAGCCATCGTCGGGGGTTATAAATCCGAACCCTTTTGATTCATTGAAGAATTTTACTGTACCTTCTTGCATGGTGTTTGATTTTATTATAATTGTTAAAAATTTATTTGCTGATGTCTTGGGGAAATGTTTGTAGTGCGGCTGCTGAAAAAGCGTAAACTGAAAGAAAGGAATGTGTATTCTAAACTGTGACAGAAAAGGCAATGATAGAAGCCTGCTTAATTATTTGTTATATGGTGCAAAGCTATACTTTTATTCAATATCATCCTTATTTATTTTAAAAAATACGGCGATCCGGCGGAAATTTACTTCCTTACCGGGGCGTTCCGGCATCGTGCGCAGGCCCGCCAGTACTGCCGTGCAGGCCGCGGGCGCCTGGAAACCGCGTCCGCGGAATCTTTAATTTAACTGCTGAATAAAAGCCCCGCCCGGCTGAAAGCCGGCCTGTCCGACCGTGATTTTCGGCAGGTTCAGCCTGAAGAAGAAACGGCCGCCGCTTCCTGCATTCGCGGAACGGCCGGGAAGGAGCCGCCGGGGGCGTGTCCCCCCGCTATTGCGCTAGGGGAAGATGCCCAGCTGCGCATAGGCCTCGCCTACTTTATTAATGGCGCAAACGTAGGCGGCGGTGCGCATATCGGTGATCCCCTTCGTACTGAACCATATTTCCCTGATCTCGTTAGCCGCCTGAATCATGGTACCTTCGAGCCCGGAGTACACCAGGTCCACTTCATCGGCACCATGCACGATAAATTTTCGTTCTTCTTCGCTCACCTTCTTTCCGGTGAGTTCCTCAATCTGCCCGAGGATATGGTGGTGCATGTTCTCACTGAACCGTTTCTCCATGCGGCCGTAACGAACATGGCTGAGGTTTTTCAGCCATTCAAAATAAGAAACCGTTACCCCGCCGGCATTCAAAAACATGTCGGGAACGATCAGCACGCCTTTTTCAGCCAGTATGGCATCCGCTTCAGGCGTCACCGGGCCGTTGGCGGCCTCCCCTACGATCTTTGTTTTAATGCGGGAGGCGTTTTCCGCGTCGATCACTTTTTCCAACGCCGCCGGGATCAGGATGTCACAGGCGATCTCCAGGCCTTCAGACCGCTGATGCAGGGTCTTAGACCCCGGATAACCCACGATGGTGCCATGCTCCTGCCTGAACTTCTGTACTTCCATCGGGTTCAGGCCTTTGTGATTGTATATCGCGCCATCGTATTCAATCAGGCAGATGACCTTTGCGCCGGCATCGTAAAAACATTTGGCCGCGTTATAGCCTACATTCCCCAAGCCCTGAATAATGACCTCTTTTCCTTCCACACCGGTCTCCATCCCCAATTTATTCATGGTTGTCTTATCGTTACAGATCTCCTGCAGCCCGTAAAACACACCCAAACCGGTCGCTTCGGTCCTTCCGCGCACCCCGCCCTGGGATACGGGCTTACCGGTAACACAGCCCAGGCCATCGATTTCTCCAGGACGGAGGCTCTGGTAAGTATCTAATATCCAGCTCATTTCCCGCGCGCTTGTACCATAATCCGGGGCAGGCACATCTACGCCCGGGCCAATAAAGTTTTTCTTTACCAGCTCCGAAGTATATCGTCTTGTAATTTTCTCCAATTGATAGGGCGTGTAGTTTCGCGGCGTAATTCTGATGCCGCCTTTGGCGCCGCCAAAAGGAACGTTCACAATAGCGCATTTATAGGTCATCAGGGCTGCCAGCGCCATCACCTCATCCTGGTCCACCTTATGGCTGAACCGGATGCCGCCCTTACAGGGCAGCTTATGGTGGGAATGCTGAACCCGGTAGGCTTCTATGACTTGTACTTCATTGGCTATCTTCACCGGAAATCGCATGCGATAAACCGAATTACAGGCTTTGATCTGCTCCAGGATACCACTGTCCCAAGTGGTAAACTGCGCGGCTTTGTCAAAGCTTTCTTCCACGCTTTCAAAAAAACTATAGGTAGCTTTTTTCTTTTTAGCCATAATTAAAAAGATTTAAGGTTTTGGAACGATTATATGATTACAGGTCAATCCGTATTTTTTTCCAGCTTGCGCAGCCTTTTATCCAGATTGATCAAAAAGAGTAAGATGCCGATAAAAATAATGACCAGTACCGCGACTACCACATATATCTTCCCATTGCTTCTCATCAAACCAGCCATCGGGACGCGACTCTGTCCGAATACCAACAAGGGAAGCGCAGTCAACAACAAAACCGTAAGCGCCGTTTTATAATTAAATTTCATTTTTAAACAACTTTTTAAACTTAAGCTTCTTATAGCGAAAAGATAAATTGTACATCCAGCACCCCAGCAACGTCCAGCCTAAAAATGCCGGGTAAAGCACCACCTTCAGGCTGCCGGTAGAATCGTAGATGTCAAAGCCCGGATTGCCGCCATTTCCCGGATGCAGGGAATCCGTCATTCGCGGTATAACGACGGTGAGCGGGATCAGCAGGGCGAAAGCGAATATATTATAGACCGCGGCCACCCTTGCCCTGTTGTCAATATCGGTAAATGAATTTCTTAAAACAAAATAAGCGCAATAAATAAGCAGCGCAGCGGCGGTACAGAGTTGCTTGGGGTCATTGCTCCAGAATTGTCCCCAGGTAAATTTAGCCCATACGGCACCGGTTACAATGCCGATCACCCCATAGACAATTCCTACGCTTGCCGCAGTAACCGCAGCCATGTCGTGCGTCAGCTTATTGCTCCGCAAATAAAGAATGGCGTACACGAAAGAGATGGTGAAAAACACAAACATCACCATCCACATAGGCACATGATAAAACAGGTTTCTGATGGTTTCATGAAGAATGACCTTTGCGGGTACGGGGATTAAAAATCCGGCGATGATTATATAAATAACCAATACCACACAAAGAATTTTCCACCAGTTTTTTTTCATGATGAAGCGGGTTAAAAGTCCCTGTAGTTACACAAGTGCAAACCTACGTGAATTTTGATGATTTCCAAAGATTAGTTAAGGAAGCAACATACTTTCATTTTTTTCTAACAGAAAAGTTCTTCTGTTGTTTTTTCTCGAAAATTCTAACTTGCCGTAACTAATTCTTCCATAAAAAAGGAAAGAGAATTAAAGATAACGCAATCACCAATACATCGAGTCCCGCCAGCAACAGGATCATGCGCAAAAGCCCGGGCTGAAAGACGACTGCAAAAGCCGTTTTGGAAGCGGTGGCCAGTATCAGGATCATAGGGATCACCAGCGGAAATCCCATGATCGCCATCAGGGCGGCATTCTGTCCCGCCCGCGCCGCGATAGCGGACAGCATGGTAAAAACCAGCGACAAACTCACCCCACCGAGACTCACTATACCGATAAAAAACAACGGGTTGATCAAAGGATTACCCAGCAAGGTAGCATATAACCCCAGGCTGATCAGACTCATCACAATCATCAAGAGTACATTGAACAGCAACTTGGCCACGATGAACTCGCGGGAACCGGCCAGCGTATAATAATACAACATGCGTTCCCTGCTCTCCTGCAAAAAACTGCGGGCAACGGTGTTGACGGCAATGAAAAGCTGGACCACCCAGAAAAGCGCGTTCCAGGTAACTGCCGGTGGATGGCTCATAGCCACATACAACACAAAGATGGTGGAAGAAACGTACAGCAACATGCCATACAGGGCATACTTTTGCCGCCATTCCAGCCGAAACTCCTTAACGGTTAACGTGATGATCTGATTAACGGATAGTGCCATGTGCGTCAAAAGTACAAACTATTGTTATAGGTAATAATTATATTAATAGACAAGAATATAAATACAAATTATAAATGTGACACGGGCATACATAGAAACGGTTGCCACTGTACTAAAAGCCGACTTCAATTTTTTCCTGGTAGAACGATCCTGCCCGCGACGCCGCCGCTCTGATCAGGGCTTTTTCTTTGGCGGAATGCCGTCTGAAAAGAGTCGTTTGGATTTGCAGCCCGTTTGTTTTTTTCACCAGCTTCCACAAGCCCGTTGCCTGACCATTTATAAGAACAACCGGCCAGAAAATACCATTGGAAGAGATCGCTTTGCTTTTATCTTTGGGTTGAAAGAGCATCGCCTTGTTTTTATAGCTTACCACAAGCTCATCAAAGGCCGGGATCAGGTACGCTTTTTCGGTGTCGCCGTGCAAACGGTCGGTTCCTTTGCGGTACCAGTAGCGTTCTCCCCCCAGGGTAACGGATGCCAGCTTCGCAGCTATGGCGGCAAGCCCCTGCCTGGCCGCTGTCAAGGTCAGCCCGGACCACCACGAAAAGTCCGCCGCCGTTGCCGGGCCGTGACTGGTAAAGTATTTTTCCGCCAGCCAGGCCGTCAAACGCTCGTGACTAAGGTCCCCGGAAGTGGCGGCAGCGGCAGGGTATAAGGCGTAAGTGCTCTGCTTTCCTTTTTGCTTTCCGCTGCAAATAATTTGATTAAGCTCTGCTGCCATCAAGATATGCGCGCCCCGGTTATCGCCTTGCGTTTTTACGCCCGTCTTTTGCAGGGCCGAAAGCAGTTCCTCCCGGCTCCTTCCGGGGTGACCTTTGAGCACGTTTTGAAACGTATGAAAAGCTTTTTGCAAGACCTCGGCGCTCAGCCCCAGCTGCCGGTGGCGGGTTTTCAGGGAAGCCAGTATGCGTGGCGCCGTTAGCTGAAGTACCCCAGTTAAGTCCGTGGCGCGGATCAGATGCCAGGTAGGCCGCAGCGCGTGGGTACGGATGATCTTTCCGCTATCCAACGCCCGTTCCACCTGCCCCTTTGTAGCAGCAGGGATGCGCAACCCTATGGCGTATTTTACCATTTCATAATGCTGGGCCTGCATGGCGCCCATGTGACCAACCAAAGCCGCGGGGGACCTAAAACGGCTGTCCGCGATTTGTTGATTTTGAAGCCGTAAACCGATAATTTCAGCGGAAGTGATCATGGCCATAAAAATACAACCTTATTACTTTCTGTCTGGATAAGTAAAAATTATGCCGTACTTTTGCCTGTATTTTATCGCCCCTTATTCAGGCGACAATCTCTAAGTATTCATTACATGAGCGTATTAGTCAATAAAAACAGCAAAGTCCTTGTTCAGGGATTCACGGGCACCGAAGGGACCTTTCATGCTTCCCAGATGATAGAATATGGTACATCGGTCGTAGGGGGAGTAACCCCCAAAAAAGGCGGGCATACGCATTTAGATCGGCCCGTATTCAACACCGTGGACGATGCAGTTAAGACAACGGGAGCGGACGTATCCATCATTTTCGTACCGCCGGCATTTGCCGCTGACGCCATCATGGAAGCTGCAGCAGCCGGGATAGGCCTCATCGTATGTATAACCGAAGGTATCCCTACCCAGGATATGGTCATCACAAAAAAATACCTGGAGGGAAAAAACACCCGCTTAATAGGCCCTAATTGCCCGGGCGTGATCACGGCGGGCGAATGTAAGGTCGGCATCATGCCCGGCTTTGTATTTAAGCCCGGAAAGATCGGTATCGTGTCGAAGTCCGGCACCCTTACCTACGAGGCCGCAGACCAGGTAGTGAAGGCCGGGCTGGGCGTATCTACCGCGATCGGTATCGGGGGCGACCCTATTATAGGCACCCCCACCAAAGAAGCCGTACAGTTGCTCATGGAAGACGACCAGACGGATGGTATCGTCGTAATAGGCGAAATCGGTGGTAACATGGAAGCCGAAGCCGCCCGCTGGGTAAAAGACCACAATAAAAAACCCGTAGTCGGATTTATCGCCGGACAAACGGCTCCTCCCGGACGTCGTATGGGACATGCGGGCGCTATCATCGGCGGGAAAGACGATACCGCTGCGGCGAAAATGAAGATCATGCGCGAGTGTGGTATAACCGTCGTAGATAGTCCTGCCGATATTGGAAAATCTATGGCCGAAGCTTTAAAATAAATGGCCCCTGCTCTTTAAAAATACAAAAATCTCACTTCTGACCGGTGAGATTTTTTTGTATAATGTGATCGAAAGGCTTCCAATCTATGGAAATTATGCGCCTGCTGCATCATTAAACATTAGTTATGAAGTATATTATCCTGTTATTTCTCGTCACTTTTTTTCTTATCCCCCCGCATGTAAGCGCTCAGGCTCAAAAGTATGAAGCGCAATGGGAAAAAGTTACCGCTGCAGAAAAAAAAGGTTTGCCCCGAACGGCCTGGAACGTGGCAAAAAAAATATATGCGCAAGCCGCTAAAGAAGGGGAGGAACAACAGCAAATCAAAGCGCTCATATACCAGTTGAAATACCGGGATGCCATTGAAGAAGACGGCCTGGAGAAAAACATGCTGGAAGTAGATTCCCTGGCCTCGGCTGCCGAAGGTGTTCCCCGCGCGCTGCTTCAAAACCTGGCCGCAAATTTCTACCTGGGCTATGTCAACAGAAACCGTTATCAACTACAGCGCCGGAGCAGGTCTACCGCCGAGCTAGAAGAGCAACCGGCGACCTGGAGCCTGCCTCATTTTTACTTTTATATCGACTCGCTTTTCCAACAATCCCTGCAGGCGAAAGATACTTTACAGCACTTGGCCGTTAAAGCCTATCCCGTGTTGATCGATTCGGGGAAAAACAGCCTGGCCTTACGTCCCACCCTATATGATATTCTCGCGCATGACGCGCTGCAGTTCTACAGCACCCAGTCTTCCTTCCTGGAGTTACCCGCCGATCATTTCGTCCTTGATGACCCCGATTTTTTCAGTCCCGCGACGAAATTCAGCACTTTGCCTTTGCCGGCAACGGATTCTGTGTCTCCTTCCCTAAAAGCGTTGAAACTGTATCAGGACCTTATTCGTTTCCACCTCAAGGACGATAGCGCTGACGCGCTCATCGCTGTTGACCTGGAACGTCTTGAATATGTTTTTGACGAAGGCGTCATGACCGATAAGGACGAACGGTATACCGAGGCCTTACGCCATATGATCAGCCGTTACGCCATACCTGCCAAATATAAAGCGACGGCCCTGCTCGCCAGGTGGTATTACAACAAGGGGTTGCAATATGACGTAAATAACCGTCCCAAGCATCGGTGGGCCATCAAAAAGGCGCTGGAGCTCTGTGACAAAGTACCGGAGGACGTCCACAATGAAGGCGGTATACAATGTGCAAAAATGAAAGCCGCCATTTTGCAAACAACCCTGGGGCTGAGTGTGGAAAAAGTAAACGTGCCGGGAAAGCCTTTCCGCGTTCTGGTGAGTTATAAAAACCTGGGGGAAGTTTGGTTTAAAATCGTGAAGCTGGATGATGATCCCGAAAAAGTATATAGGCAAGACCTGACGCTGCAGCAGCTTTCCGAAAAAGAGGCCGTAGCCGCCTGGCACCAGGAATTCCCGCTTCCTGAAGACTACCAGGAGCATGCCGCCGAAATGAAAGTGGATGCGCTGCCGGTAGGCCGGTACGCCTTGATCGCTTCGGGGAATCCGGCTTTTCAAAAGGAAGACAAGCCGATTGTGTCCGCAGATTTCCATGTATCGGACCTGGCGTACCTCACCGACAACGTCAATGGAATTTTAGTGGTGAACCGCGAGACCGGCAAACCGGTAAAAAAAGCGAAAGTCCGGATATGGGAACGGGTCTATTCCTCCGCCAAACGGAAGTACCGGATTAAAGACCGGGGTAAGTACAAAACCGACGTCAATGGCTATGTGAAGATCGACAAGAAAGAAGGGGCGTTCTACATGCCGGAGATTACAACCGATGAGGACCATCTTTTTGTGGGCGATGGTAAATATTATCCCTACAGCTACAACAGCTCATCAGCAGCAGGAAAACAAACCACCCAAGGGCTCTTGTTTACCGACCGCTCCATTTACCGTCCCGGACAAACGCTCCATTTTAAAGGTATTTTATACCGGACGGGCGCCCACAGCAACAATACCGTCCTGGCGGGGGAAAGCACTACCGTCTACCTGTATGACGCCAATTATCAGATCATCGATTCGCTGCCGTTGAGCAGTAATGCATACGGGTCATTTGCGGGCAGCTTTCAATTGCCGGGAGCGCTATTAAACGGCCGCATGCACCTTGCCATTGACTCGGTAAATGCCCGGGCGTATTTTCAGGTAGAAGAATACAAAAGACCGACCTTTGATATGACCTGGGACAGTGTGGCGATGAACTACCAGCTGGGCGATACCGTGGCTTTATCAGGCACCATCATGGGCTACAACAAGGTACCCCTGGGCGAGGCGAGGGTCCGGTACCAGGTTACCCGGAAACGTTACCTTATCCCTTATATCAGCGGTCATCCGGTCAGGCGCAGCCTGGTCTTATACCCCGTACGGGAAGCCGTGGTTTCGCAGGGAACGGTACAATCGGCATCCGACGGACATTTTACGGTTTCTTTTCCTGCGGTTCCCGATGAAAGCGTTCCGGAAGGAAAAAGGATCTTTACCTATGAGGTAACGGCAGACATAACGGATATCAATGGGGAAAGTCATCAGTACAGCTATTCGGTTCCTATAGGCGATCAAAGCCTGCTTGTGAACCTCACGATGAAAACAAAGATCCGCAGCAATCAACTCGACTCGCTCAGCCTCACCAGTACAGACCTGTCGGGCCGGTTTATCGCTACCCCTGTGGCGTTGAGCCTGTACGCTTTAAAAACACCGGGACGCTTTGTCAGAGACCGTTATTGGCCGGAACCCGACCAGTTCCTGATGGACAAACGGGAGTTTCTGTCCTACTTCCCGCACGATGAATATAAAAACGAAGCGGAAGCGGCAAGCTGGGACGTCAGTCATCCCGTATATGTCGCCAGGGATACCACGAGAGAAAATGGCCGCATGGCTTTTCATTATGAAAACATACTTCCCGGCTGGTACCTGATCAAGGTCGCCGCCCGGGATAAATACGGGCGTTTTGTAAGCGACAGCCAGTATATCCAGGTATATAAAACCGAAGAAAACAAGCTTCCTTTTCACCAGATATTATGGACAAGCACCAATGAGCTCAGCGGTCAGCCCGGGGAAAAAGTAAGCTGGCAGATCGGCTCTTCGGAAAAAACGTATATTTTCGAAGAAACGGAAACATCCGGCCACACCGGCGCCCTGGAGGACTATAGGGTAAACGGCCGCCTTAAAGAACAACAATTAAAAATCGAAGATACGGACCTCGGCGGGATGATCAAACATTATGCAGCCGTTCGCTACAACCGTATTTTTACGGAGGACGTAAAAATAGCTATTCCCTGGAAAGACAAACGGCTGAACATTACCTACGAAACTTTTAGGAATAAAATATTGCCCGGAGCAAAAGAAAGCTGGACCTTGAAAATAACGGGACAAGACCAGGAAAAGGTAAACGCCGAACTGCTGGCAGCCATGTATGATGAGTCGCTAGACTATTTTACGCCACACGAGTGGGGTGGGTTCAATGACCTTTATGCGCCCCGCTTCGGTAAGATCAGATGGGAAGGCAACGAAACTTTCTCTTCCGCATCAGGCAAGCTGCTCTATCAGAAAAAAGCGAAAACCTACGGAGAATACAACGTCGTTTATCCGCATTTTAGGGACTTTGGTTATCCCTGGAATGGCGGGGTTTTCCGCTTCGCAGGACAGGCGTTGCAGGATAACGTGACCGTCGGATATGCTTCCCCACAAAATAAAAGAGAATCGGTAACCGCTTCTAAAAAATTAGTTGAACGGGCAGCTCCCGCGCCAACAGCAGTGGCAGAACAAGCGCCTGTCCGGATAAGAAAAGACTTCAGAGAAACCGCCTTCTTCTATCCGCAACTGCATACCGACGACAGTGGTAATGTCGCTTTTACCTTCACCGCGCCTGAAGCGCTTACCCGCTGGAAGCTGATGTTGTTCGCCCATACCAAAGACCTGAAATTTGCGTATTCCGAAAATGAGACGGTGACCCAAAAACCGTTGATGATACAGTTAAACGCCCCCAGGTTTGTAAGGCAGGGAGACCAGCTGGTATTGTCGGCGAAGCTAAGCAATCTCTCCGGTGAGACGCAGTCCGGCAAGGCGGTACTGAATTTTAAAAATACCGTCACCGGAAAAACGATGGCCATAGTCGCCTCGGACAATCAGCAGCCTTTCCAGGTGAAACCGGGACAGCATATGAGCCTGAGCTGGGCGGTAAAGGTGCCGAAAGATTTTACCGACGCCCTGACCTATGTGGTCAAAGCGGTCTCCGAAGACCATAGCGATGGCGCGCAGGATATGCTGCCGGTATTGACCAACAAGGCCAGAATAACGACCTCCCTGCCGCTGCACTTCACCGGCAATGGCACCCATCAGCTTCACCTGGACGCGTTAGCCGGCCTTTATGAGAAGGATGCCGACAGACAGCCCGGAAACCTGACCATCGAATATACCGGGAACCCCGTCTGGTACGCGGTACAAGCGTTACCCTTTTTAGCGGAAGATACGAGAGAAAGCGCCAATGCGCTGTTTAGAAAAGTATATGCGAACAGTCTCAGCCGTTATGTGGCGCTGAAAATACCCCACTTCAAGGCCATCATGCAGCAATGGTTAACAGCCGATACCAGTCAATTAAAGAGCCCGCTTCAGATGAACGAGGACCTCAAAAATGTCCTGCTCAAAGAAACGCCATGGGTAGAAGATGCCCGGGCGGAAGCCGCCCAAAAATCAAAGGTCGCCCATTGGTATGAAGATGACCAGGAGCAACTGAGGTTAAAATCGGCAATTGTCGCGCTTCAAAAATTGCAAATGGGTAATGGTGGCTTTAGCTGGTTCAAAGGCATGCCCGACAGCCGGTATATCACCCAGGATATCATCACCGGCCTGGGCCATTTAAAACATTTGCAGGCCTGGCCAAACCTCGCATCCCATGCCCTGCATCAGATCGTCAAGCAGGCCGTTCCCTACCTGGACGCCAGGATGAAGGAAAACTACAGCCGGCTGGCGAAAAAAGACAGCCTGGAAAGCGATATAACGCCGATCAATATACAATACCTGTATATGCGCAGCTTTTTCCCGGATATCGCCCTGGCCGATACCGTAAAAAAGGCCTATGCCTATTTCTATGAAAAAGCCGGCAAAGCATGGACTAAACAAAACACCTATACGAAGGCCATGCTGGCGCTTACTTTCCATAAAAAAGGCAACGACGCTGTGGCGCAGGCTATTTTACGCTCATTAAAAGAAACCGTCCTGGCTGATAAAAACCAGGGTTTGTACTGGAAACAGCCCCACCCGCATTACTTCTGGTACCAGGCGCCCATCAGCACACAGGCGCTTTGTATCGAAGCGTTCAGCACTTTACAGGCGGATCAGGATACTTTAAATGGTCTGAGAACCTGGCTGCTCAATCAAAAACAAACCCATTTCTGGGATACCCGTAAAGCGACCGCAGACGCTGTTTACGCCCTGCTGATGAGCGGAACAGACTGGACCACGGCGCGCCCCCGGGTGGACATCCGGCTTGGGGATACGACAATCGCCTTTGGCGGGGGTCGCTATGGGCTCCAGTATAAGAAAGTAACCTTTCCGGCGGAAGCCCTCCAACCGGACATGCAAAACATGCAGGTCACGATATCCGGGGCAGCGGACGGGCAGCCTTCCTGGGGCGCCGCCTATTTTCAATATTTCGCGGCCATGAACCAGGTGGAGGAAGGCAAGGGCAGCGACCTGCACATCACCCGGCAAATATCCCTGGAGACAAGTACCTCACTCGGTAAGCAACTTACCCCTGTCAGCCCTTCTACCGTCCTGAAGGTAGGGGATAAAGTACAGGTAAGGATGATCGTGACGGCGGAGCGCGATATGGAATTCGTTCATCTGAAAGACGTACGGGCTTCCTGCATGGAACCTTTACAGGTGCTGAGTGGCTATAACTGGAACCGTGGCCTGGGCTATTACTCCACCGTCAGTGACGCCGCCGTTCATTTTTATTTTCAGTATATGCCCAAAGGAACTTATGTATTTACTTATCCGGTGTATATTACACAGACGGGAACCTTTACCGGCGGATTAAGCCAGGTAGAATGCCTTTATGCGCCTGAAATAAGAGCGCATTCCGAAGGCGTTAATTTGCAGGTGGAATAGCCTATTGTACTATTTTATTGGCACAACAGCTGCTGGCAAAAGCATCGGGTTTTGCTTTAAAGGCAAAGCCCATGCCCAGGATATACCCCATCGCGTCTTTTAAGGCTACGTTGCTTTTAAAATTGGGATTGGTATTAATGTCGGCATGGACTTCCATATCTACATTATACAAGGTAAATAAGTCGCAAAGCTCATAAGCGATCTCAATACTCTTGGATACCTCTACCAACATACGTTCTTTAATAGAATACTTTTGCAGCGTCTTTTCGTTGTGGATAAACATAAAGCCGCCATGCTTTTCCCTGAGAAAAACGATAACCGTGGCAAACTCTGTCTGGCTGCCCTTTACCTGGGAATCCGTACCTATACAAACCTTTAAATGGTAACCCTTCGCCACCTCGCGTTCAATGGCCTGCCGTACTTTTTGTTTAATGGGAATATGGATAATATCTCCGTTGAATTTTCGCCATTTCATGGATTTATGGTTTTCAATTGATGAACTATATTGTTCGTATACCAGGCAAGGGAATGTGATATTGTACCCAAAGTACGTAAAAAAAAATAAAAGGATCATTTTTTTAGCGCTTTTCCCCGGAAAAATCCCTGACCTGTCCATGTCAAGGACGCGGACCGTTAACCGGCAGGTCGTTGCTGCGCGGCGGACATGCAAGCGCGACAGCGTACCGGAAGAATTACTTGCTGGTGAATTTACAAGATCCCTCGGGCGAGGCCCGGTCGCCAACAGCAGACAAGCTGGCACAGCCGTGTATTAAAAGGAACGTATTCGGGCCGCCCTGCCGTTATTTTCCTGTAGCAGCGGTTGTGGCCCCGGAGGAAACATGATCGGGAACAAACTCCAGTACCGGAGAATTCATACAATAACGAAGGCCGGTCGGGGGCGGCCCGTCATGGAAAACATGCCCCAGGTGGGCGTGGCAACGGGCGCAAAGGACTTCCGTGCGGTCCATACCAAAAGAATGATCAGGCTTGTACAAAACGGCATTTTTCCTGCTGGGTTCAAAAAAGCTGGGCCATCCGCATGTGCTTGCAAATTTGGCGTCCGACCGGAACAACTTATTCCCGCATACGGCGCAATAATAAGTGCCCAGTCCTTTGTAATCCCAGTACTTACCGGAAAAGGCCCGCTCTGTACCTTTTTCAAAAGCGATATGATAAACTTCTTCCGGAAGGATCTGCTTCCATTCGGATAAAGGCACGTGGAGTTCCGCCGTGTCGGTATGAGAATAATAGGGATTATCAGAGTGATCGATGTTCATAACCTGCCTCGCTTTAGGATTTGAAAAGTCATGCGTTTTCTGTTGCGAATAACTACATCCGCCGGAGAAGACCGAGCAACACACCACCAACAGAAAAACGGCTAATTTCATATCCTTATTAACGCTTTTCCCGGCTGTTTGGTTTGATAACACCCGCGCTTATGCCGTCTTATGCGCTGACGGCCTGATTCACCAGTTGGGCGGCCTCACTCAGTAAGATAGCGGATTGCACCTTGAGTCCTGATTTTTCTATCAGCTCCTTAGCCGGTTCGGCATTGGTACCCTGTAAACGGACGATGATCGGGATATCGATATTTCCGATGGATTTATAGGCGTCGATCACCCCTTGCGCTACCCGGTCGCAACGAACGATACCGCCAAAAATATTGATCAGAATGGCTTTCACCTTGGGATCTTTTAAGATAATCCGGAATCCGGCTTCCACCGTTTCCGCGTTGGCCGTGCCGCCAACGTCGAGGAAGTTGGCCGGCTCTCCGCCACTCAACTTGATCATGTCCATGGTAGCCATGGCCAGACCGGCGCCATTGACCATACAGCCCACGTTGCCTTCCAGCTTGACAAAATTGAGGTTATAGCGCCCGGCTTCGACTTCGGTGGGATCCTCCTCCGTTACATCTCTGAGTCCCTGCAGGTCGGGATGGCGCATCAGGGCGTTGTCATCCAGTTTCATCTTACAATCTACCGCCAGGAGTTGATCATCACTGGTTTTGAACAGCGGATTGATCTCGAGCATATTGCAGTCGAGCCCGGTATAAGCGTTGTACAGGCGGGAGACGAACTTAACCGTATTTTTAAAGGCTACGCCTTCCATCCCCAGGTTAAAAGCGATTTTCCTGGCCTGGAAAGGCTGCAACGGCAGTCCCGGAAATACCCTTTCTTTAAAAATACGTTCGGGTGATTTCTCGGCGACCTGTTCGATATCCATGCCGCCATCGGGAGAATACATGATCACATTGCAGGCGTTTTCGCGGTCCAGCAAGATCGATAAGTAATATTCCTTAACGGGATTTTTACCCTCGTAATACACGTCGCGTGCGATGAGCACTTTAGAGACCTTTTTTCCTTCCTCTCCCGTTTGCACGGTGACCAGCGTTCCGCCCAGAATGTTATCGGCTATCTTCTTGATCTCTTCGGCGGACTTGCCTACCGCCACGCCATGCTGCTCCGTACCGCGGATCTTTCCTTTGCCACGCCCCCCCGCGTGTATTTGTGCTTTTACTACCGCAAAAGTATTTCCATACTGTACTTTGAGGTTTTTATACGCGTCGGCAGCCGCTTCGGGCGTATCTACAGCAATGCCATCTTGTATAGGTACGTCATATTTTTTCAGAAGTTCCTTGGCCTGGTATTCGTGTAAGTTCATTGATTGGAAGTTTTTGCAAAAATAATTGATTTTAAGGTAACTGGGAAATAGAGGAGCTGGTTATTTTGGTTTAAATTTGCTGATTCTGAAACTTTAACAGGATGGAATACTTTGATAAAATACAGGAAACCGCAGCTTACATACGCAAGAGAACCACTCTAAGACCTGCTGTAGGACTGGTTTTAGGAAGCGGGCTGGGTACGCTTTCCTCAATCATAGAAACGGACTGCACACTGGATTATTCCCTCCTCCCCCACTTTCCACAGTCGACGGTGAAAGGCCATGGCGGAAAATTAATTATCGGCCGTCTGGGTAATTGCCCCGTCGTCGCCCTTTCAGGCCGGTTTCATTATTACGAAGGCTACAGCATGAAAGAAGTAACCTTCCCTGTACGGGTAATGAAAGCCCTGGGCATTGATACGCTGATGCTTTCCAATGCGGCCGGAGGCTTGCACCCCGACTACGAAGTCGGCGATATTATGCTGCTGGAAGATCACATTAATCTGATGCCATCCAACCCGTTGATCGGAAAAAACGACGACCGGCTGGGTCCGCGGTTCCCGGATATGAGCGAGCCTTACAGCCGCTCCCTTCTCGGGATCGCCCGACAAGTAGCCGGCAGCAACCAAATAAAAATACATACCGGCATATACGCCGGCGTGCCGGGGCCCTGTTTTGAAACAAGAGCAGAATATAAGTACCTTCACACCTTAGGCGCCGATGCCGTCGGCATGAGTACCGTACCGGAAACCATTGCAGCCATTCATTCGGGGCTGCAGGTCATGGCCGCCAGCGTCATTACCGACCTCGGGATACGGGAAGAAGCCAATACCATTACCCATGAAGAAGTGCTGGAGGCGGCCGGGGTGGCTGCGCCGAAGATGGCACTGATCTTCAAAGAAACGATCGCACAGCTTACAACTCCGGATAACGCATGAAAGTAGTTTGGTTCATCATTATAACTTTAGGCCTGCTCGTTAGTCGTACGGAAGCGCAGGTACTCCGGGGCGTCCAAAACCGCGTTTCTTCGGCCTCTTCAGCGATGAGCAACAGCGGCAACAGGGACTCGCTGATCGTTCCCAAAAAAAGAGAGCCCATACCTATTACGATCCATTACCGCTATTTAAATGATGTCATCGACCGGGGACTGGATTCCTCCATTAACGATTTTACCGATTATCTTCCCCTGCCGGCGGATTACATCTATTTAGGGAACCTGGGCACCGCGGCGCGTTCTATCGTCTACGAGCCGAGAATGTACACCGGCTTCGACGCGGGCTTTCACGCACTGGATCCCTATAAGTTCCATGTGGACAGCACCCGCTATTTCAATACCACGACGCCGTATACCCGCCTGCGCTACCTGATCGGTCCGCAAAAGGAACAGCTTATTGAAGTCCTTCTTACCGAAAACTTCAAACCGAACTTAAACCTCACCTTCCATTTCAGAAAGATCAACGCCCCGGGCTTTTTCCAGAATCAGAATACCGATGACAACAGCATCAACTTATCCGGCCATTTCAACTCGAAAAACAAAAGGTACAACGCCTACCTGAGCTTCGTTTCCAACAAACTGCACGCGGGCGAAAACGGCGGCCTGGAGGAAATCAGCGACCTGAAAGACCCGCAATACAACAACCGCAGGACCATTCCGGTCTTTCTGGGTGGAGAAAGTCCCAGTTCCATCGGCTTCTTTTCTTCGCCTATCGCTACCCAGTCCAGTTTCGAGGAGAGCTCCTGGCTTATCCGGCAACAATATGACTGGGGTTCGGGAGACAGCATACGGGTCAATGACACGACGGTCAGGTATGAATACTACCCGGTTTTCAGGGTAGCCCATACCTTCAGGATGTCGCATACAACCGCCGGCTTCAGAGACACTATCGCCTCGGCCGCCACGGATTACTATTTCGCGCATTACGGACTGGATAGCCTTTCGATCGACCGGGTCACGGCCTCCCATGACTGGAAGGTGCTTTCCAATGACCTCTCCGTCATCCAATTTCCCAACCGAAAAAACCAGGCGCATTTTTTAAAAGTCGGAGCTACCTATAAAAATATTCAAGGCACCTTTCTGTACAACTCCATTACCTTTAACAACCTGAAAGGCCATGCGGAGTACCACAACCTCACCCGCAACAGAAAATGGGAGCTGGACGCAAGAGGAGAATTTGTTTTTGCCGGTCCGGATTTTGGCGATTACCTGGCTTACGGATCCCTCAGCCGCTACCTGAATGAGAAGCTCGGCGACATCAAGATTTCTTTCACGAACATCAACCAGACGCCCTCCTTCGTTTATCGTTTTTTCCAATCCAACCGGTTTCTCAGTGTCAACAACGATCTGAAAAAGACCAATATCACCCGCCTGCGATTCGAAGCGGACAATGACCACCTCAAATATAAGCTGCAGGTCAATTATTTTTTACTCACGAACTATACTTATTTTAAAAATTTCTACGCTTCCGGACAGGAAACCTCGGCTTTTAATCTGCTGCAAATACTGCTGCACAAACAATTCACCGCAGGGCATTTCAACTGGTACCTGGACCTCGCCCTCCAGCAAGCCACCGGCTCCAACCCGCTCGGTGTACCGCTGCTGTGGACCAGAAACCGCTTTACTTATGAGAATACGTTGTTTAAAAACCTGATTCTTTGTACGGGCCTGGAAGGGAGATACCATACCGCCTACCACGGTGATAATTACTCGCCGGTATTGCAACAGTTCGTCTACCAGGATGCGATCACCACCGATAACCCCCTTCCCACGGTAGACGCCTTTCTGCATTTCAGGATTAAATCATTCATTGCCTATATCCGGGCGGAAAACCTCAACACTTTCTTAGAACCCAATATTATGGAAGTACCACGCTACCCTTATCCGGGATTTTCCGTCAGAGTAGGCATTCAATGGGCCTTTTTAAAGTAAAACAATTTCCTTGCCCATTGCCAAAAATAATGTAGCTTTGCTTAAACGGCAGATTGTCCTTTATCATGAAAACGAAACATTTCCTGTTTTTTGCATTAAGTTTTTTATTGATCTTACTGATCAATACGCCCGGTGCAATGGCGCAGTGCTCTATCTGTAGCAAAGTAGTCGCCGATCAGGGCGAAAATGTAGCCAAGGGCTTTAACGCAGGTATTTTGTATCTCGCAGCCGTTCCGTTCACCGTAATCGGCATCATTGGCTACAAGTGGTACAAAGGCAATATCCTCCAGGAGGAAGAACCGGAAAACAACGACTAAAAAAAGGAGCGCTTTTTAGTGTTTAAAATGGCGTTTGCCGGTCATTACCATCACCATATCATTTTCCTCACAAAACTGAATGGAATCTTTGTCCCGGATAGAGCCGCCCGGTTGGATTACCGCCCGGATACCCTCGGCGTGGGCCAGTTTTACACAGTCATCAAACGGGAAAAAAGCGTCACTGGCCATCACCGCACCGTTTAAGTCGTGGTTAAACTGCTTGGCCTTGGCTACGGCCTGTCTGAGGGCGTCTACGCGGGAGGTCTGTCCGGCGCCTTTGCCGACAATCTGTCTGTTCTTTATGAGAGCGATCGCGTTGGACTTCAGATGTTTACAAACCAGGTTGGCAAATTCCAGGTCAGCTTTTTCCGCTGCAGTGGCGGCGCGTCCGGTTTCTTCCCACTGGTCATAATTTCCCTGATCAACCTCCTGTTCCAGTACGCCATTGACCACGTTCTTATACACGACCGTGTCGGAGATAGGCGCCCGCTGTCTGAGCAGAATGCGTTTCTTTTTCTTTTTCAAGATCTCCAACGCTTCCGGGCTGAAATCTTTGGCCACCAGGATCTCAAAAAATATCTGGTTGATGGATTCCGCCGTCGGCCCGTCGACTTCCGCGTTGGTTACCAGCACCCCGCCGAAAGCACTTTCACTGTCGCCGGCCAGTGCGGCCTCCCAGGCTTCCTTAACCGTAGGACGTATGGCCAGGCCACAGGGGTTGGTGTGTTTGATTACCGCAAATACGGTTTCCTCTGCGGGAAACTCCTGCACCAGTTTCACCGCCGCGTCTATATCCACCAGGTTGTTGTAAGAGATCGCCTTGCCGTTCAGCTGCTCGAAGACCTCTTCAAACCTGCCGTAAAAGGCGCCCTGTTGGTGCGGGTTCTCCCCGTAACGCAGGGGCAGCGTGGGCGTAGCGGAAGCGAAAAAGTAATGTCTTTCTTCTTTTCTTAAAAAATACTGGGCAATGGCCACATCATAATGCGCACACAACTCAAAGCCCCTGCTGGCGTAATGCCGGCGCTCTTCCAAAGTAGTCGTTCCTTTTTGTTCTTTCAGGATATGCAGCAGTCCGGCGTAATCCTCTTTGGAGGAGATAGTGAGTACATCTTTATAATTTTTACCCGCGGCACGGATAAGAGACACTCCGCCGATATCAATTTTTTCAATGATCTGTTGTTCTTCACTCGTTTGCTTAACTGTTTCTTCAAAAGGATATAAATCAACGATCACCAGGTCGATCTCCGGAATACCAAACTCTTTCAGCTGTTCCAGGTCGCTTTCGACTTCTCTTCGGGCCAGGATACCGCCAAAGACTTTGGGATGAAGCGTTTTAACCCGTCCGCCCAAAATGCTGGGGTAATCGGTAAGTTCTTCCACCGCGCGACAGGGAGCGCCCTGCGCTTCAATAAAGCGCTGCGTACCTCCTGTCGAATACAGCGTCACCCCCAGCTGATGTAAATGTTTAATGATATGTTCCAGGCCGTCTTTGTGAAAAACGGAAATAAGCGCAGACTTAATTTGCTTTTGCATTTTGTTGAGATCGTTTTTATGTCATCGTAAAATCCAAGCCCCGATCGGGGCCGAAAAACAGTGCAAATTTAGTAGTTTACGAGCAGTTTTCCATTTTTCATTTTGTCACGGCGCCGGCGGAAGCGTCAAAAACAATCTGCGGAGAAGAAAAATACGCCTGTGTGCTCTTTTATCCGGGATCCGGTCACCTCTGCCGGACTACAAAAAGTGCTGTTCGAAGAAGACCGCTTTAATATCGACAAAAATATCATAATGTAAACGGTTAAGACCAGCTGTATCCGGGAGGAAAGACCACAGGTAGACAAAAAATAGGTAACTTGTGATCACAAAAAGCCCCGCTAATGGCTAAGGACGAAAATCAGGATGCTTCCATCGAGGCCATGAAAACCCTTGTGGCCTTATCAGAAAAACGCACTAAGATGTCTGCTATGCGTACCTACATGAATGCCGAAAGAACCTTATCGGTATGGGTGCGGACGGCCTTATCCTCCATGATCTTTGGCATCGCCATCGACCGGCTTGGCTTAATGTTGCACGACATATCCACCCATCCGCAAGGTCTTTTTGGGCATCCCAGCACCCCTACGACCCTTGCCGGCGCGGCACTGGTCCTGTTTTCCATCGTGATGTCGCTGACGGCCGGCATCCGCTTTATCGCTTTTGCCTCGCATTATAGGAAAGAATTTGAACTGCCTTACCACCACAAGGGGTGGCTTCCGGTCACTTATGCTTTTATGATTGTTTTCTTCGGACTTGCCCTTATTATTTTGATGTGGTGGATTGGTTGACAAGCCGCCAAAAACAGCAATAGTTCGGGCTTTGACTTTTCTATCCGTGTCCTATGATGTATTTTTGACGCCAAACCAGATGATTTATGGCTCACAAAAAAATGAAGACAGCACTGCTATGTATGGCATCCGCCCTGCTCTTTGCACTAAGTTCCCACCCGGCCCGGTCGGCTGATCCGCAACATACGCTGACGGTAGGCGTGGCGGGGAGCGCTCCCTTTGTCATCGACACCCAGCAGCAAACCGGTATTTCCCTGGAGATCTGGCAAAATATGGCCAATGTAGCGGGCGTGGACTACCGGCTGGAGCCGTTTACCAGCGTCCCGCAAGCGCTGGCCGCCCTGGACAGCGGAAGACTGGATATGGTTATAGGACCGGTAAGCATTACCGCGGACCGGGTTGACAAATTCCGCTTTACGCAACCTTATTTTATGACGAGTCTTTCCATTATGTCCCGCGTCGAATCGCCTACGATCTGGCAGCGTATCAAGCCCTTTTTCAGCATCCATTTTTTCTATGCCGTCTTCATTTTCCTGTGTATCCTCGCTATCGTAGGAACCCTCTTGTGGCTCACGGAAAGGCACAAAAATCCGGATGAATTTCCGCTTCGCCCCGCCAGGGGCATCGCCAACGGGATGTGGTGTGCCATTGTCACCATGTCCACGACAGGCTATGGCGACCGCTCTCCCAAAACATTCTGGGGCCGCCTGATTGCCGGCAGCTGGATGATCATTTCTATCATCTTCGCCACCACCATGGTAGCCGGCATAGCCAGTACGCTGACCCTGACAGGCTTCACGACCAATACCATCAGCAAGGCCGAAGATCTCTCTAAAAAAAAGGTGGCTGTTGTGAAGAATTCACCAGCGGAAGACCTGGTCAAAAAATACAATGGGAAAGCCGTGTATATCGAGTCGCTACAACAGGGATACGAAGCCCTGGAAGCCAAAAAAGTGTCGGCCGTCCTCTATGACCGCGCCCAACTGCTCTACCTGAACAAGGAGAAAAACGAAGACGATATCTCCGTATCCGTTTATGAATACTTCCGTCAGGGTTACGGCTTTGCGGTACGCCGGGATTATACCGGCCTGGACGCGCTCAACAAGGCGCTACTGACGCTTCAGGAGTCCGGCAGGATCGCGCAAATACTCAACGAATGGATTGGCGTCAACAACAAGCCGTAACATGCCCGAACAACAATTAATTATATATACTGACGGCGCTTCCCGGGGGAACCCCGGTCCGGGAGGCTATGGGGTCATCCTCCAATGGGGAAATAAACGCAAAGAAATCTCCGCCGGATATAAGCACACCACCAACAACCGCATGGAACTCATGGCTGTTATCGCGGCGCTCGAGGCCCTGAAAAAAGAAGGGTTGCACATCACCGTCTATACCGACAGCCAGTATATCGTCAACGCGGTAGAAAAGGGCTGGCTCTTCAGCTGGGTTAAAAAAAGGTTCAAAGACAAAAAAAACAAGGACCTCTGGCTTCGCTTCTTAGCGGCCTATAAAAAACACCATATCCGGTTTGTCTGGGTAAAAGGACATGCGCAAAATCCTATGAACAATCGCTGTGATCAATTAGCTACCCAAGCCGCTGACGAGGCCGCGTTTCTTACCGATACCGGCTTTGTAGCAGAGTAAACCAAAAGTACGCCTGCGTTGTTATAACCTTCAAGGAAATACGAAAATTTCATTTTTTAACTTTAAAATCTTTATTTATGAAGGCGAATATTGGAATAACCGCAGCGCATACAAAAAAGACTGCTTTGTTGTTAAATACACTGCTGGCCGATGAAACGATCCTGTATACAAAGACCAGGAATTATCACTGGAATATTGAAAGCACCAGCTTCATAGAGATGCATGAATTCTATGAAAGCCAATACACGGTACTGGCCGGGTTGATCGATGAGGTAGCGGAAAGAATACGCCAAATCGGGCACTTTGCCGAAGGCCGGTTAAAGGACTACATCAAGCTGGCCAACCTGGAGGAGCCCGACTACACGGATGATCAGCAGACACAAATCAAAAACCTGCTGGAAGACCACGAGACGCTATGCCGCACCATTCGCACGGCAATACCTAAAGTAGAAGAAGAATACAAAGATGTAGGGACGGCTGACTTTCTTACCGGTGTGCTGAAAGAACATGAAAAGATGGGCTGGATGCTCCGGGCCTACGTAAAATAAAGAGGAACAGAAAGGCGCCGAATGAAACATGACATCAAACCATTAGGCCGCCGGGGAACTGGAGCAGAAAAACCGGTTGATCATTAACCCCTGCGACCGGTGATAAAAGAACAGTTTGTTTTCAACGGGCATGGTCTTATCGTTCAAGCAACAAA
>CAYRJM010000039.1:0-29334 GCA_964424665.1 uncultured Chitinophagaceae bacterium | reverse complement strand
CAACATCTTCGGGAGTTGATATTGCTCTTTTAGAAGATAAGAATCTGGTTGAATACCATCATGAGAATAATGATGCGCAATTCGGAGTGGGAGACATTTATTTGGGCAGAGTGAAAAAACTGATGCCGGGACTGAATGCTGCTTTTGTAGATGTCGGTTACAAGCGGGATGCGTTTTTACATTATACGGACTTGAGTCCGCACATACGTTCCCTGCTGAAATTCACAAAAATGTGTATCCATGACCGGACAAAAGGAGGGATTGACTTCGCGCATTTTAAACCCGAACAGGCTATTTTGAAAACGGGAAAGATCACCGAAGTACTAAACGGTCGACCGAATATTGTCGTTCAGATATTAAAAGAACCTATTTCCACGAAAGGGCCGCGTTTGAGTTGTGAAATATCCCTGCCCGGTCGTTTTGTGGTGCTTACTCCCTTTAATGATATCGTGGCTGTGAGCAAAAAAATCACCTCCTCAGATGAACGGAAAAGGCTGCAAAAGACGGTGGAAGCTATTCGGCCAAAGAATTTTGGGGTAATCATCCGCACCGCTGCAGAAGGCAAGACTACCGCTGAGCTTCATGCCGATTTGTTGGAGCTGGAATCTACCTGGACTTCTATACAGGAAAACCTGAAAGGGGCAGCCCCTCCCCGAAAAATATTGAGTGAACAGGACCGCACGACGAGTATCCTGCGAGACCTGCTGAGTGAAAGCTTCAATAAGGTAGTGGTCAACGACAAGGCCATTTTTAACGAAGCTAAAAATTATATCCAGAAAGTAGCGCCTGAGAAAAAAGATATCGTTTCATTTTATAATAACGGGGCGGCCATTTTTGACCAGTTTGGGATAACCCGGCAGGTAAAACAGTCTTTCGGCACAACGGTGAACCTCAGCAGTGGCGTTTACCTGGTAATTGAACATACCGAGGCCCTACACGTGATTGATGTTAATAGCGGTCATAAAAGCGCAAGCAGTAACCAGGAACAAAACGCGCTGGCGTCTAACCTGGAAGCTGCTAAAGAGATCGCCCGCCAGTTAAGATTGAGAGACCTGGGCGGAATTATTATAGTAGACTTTATTGATATGAAACTTCCGGAAAACAAAAGGAAGGTTTATGAAGCCATGCAGGGATTTATGAGTGCCGATCGGGCCAGGCATTCTATCTTGTCGATCTCCCGCTTTGGACTCATGCAGATTACCCGTCAGCGGGTGAGGCCAGAACTGGATATTTCTACGACAGAGCTATGCCCAACTTGTCATGGCACCGGCAAGATCACCTCTTCCTTGCTAATTACAGATGAACTGGAAAGCAAGATCAAATATTTATTGAAAAATAATTATAAAAAACTCCGGTTGCACGTAAATCCGGTGTTGTACGCCTATCTAAAAAAGGGAATCTATGACAAGCAATGGAAATGGTTTTTATCGCTCGGGCAATGGATCCATCTGAAGTCGGATTCCTCCTGTCATCTGATCCAATATCGCTTTTTCGATGCTAACGGAGAAGAGATTAAGATCTAATGGCGTGCGGGTATGTGAAGGGATCAATAGTACTGTCAGAACGGGTTTGTGATAACTAAGTGAACCTCAGCGGTTCAAGCGCAATGGTTCTTCGAAATGCTTAGGGACGATCAACTATAGCTATCGCCTGGTTGTTAAGTGAGGAAAATAATATGATAATGTAATATGGTAATTGCTAAGTTTTATAGCTCGTGGATATTGGCTTTATCATTGCTGATATTTTATCCGGCATTCACAAGAGCTGCGGCGACAGTGTTTTATAAACCGGTGAAGATTATTTCCCTCACCGCGAAGTACGTTCCTGAAAGTAAAGCCGTAAATATTCATTGGATATCTGCTGGCGAGAAAGAACAAGTGCAATACATCATTGAACGGTCCCTTGATAGTTTACACTTCCGCATGATAGGAGAAACAAGGAGCAACGGTTCCTCACAGGGGCAGCAACACTACTATTATTATGATCCGGAACCGGTAGGGGGAACCATGTACTACCGCATCAGGGAAATTGATGCTGAAGGCAAACAATTTGTTACTCAGGTCGTGGAGGTAAACACTCCCATATCGGGTATGGCCTTTGCGCAACTCATGCTTGCCGATAACGGAAAAGAACTCAACTTTGCAATAATCTCTCCCGACTCTTCCCGTTCCAATGTCTTAGTTTCTGATGTGGCGGGAAATATTGAGGCTTCTTTTGTGCTTGATTTAAAAAGAGGGGCCAATATGCACAGCATTTATACCGGCAATCTCCCTCCCGGTGTTTACTTTTTGCAGATCAATGACCAGGATGGAGCAAACTCAGTTATGGAAAAGTTTGTAAAAAAGGCCGTTATGAGGAAGCCGAAGATGGACAGCAGCAGCCGGCAATTGCAATAACGTCCCTTACTCCTGAATATAAATCCGGACGATCCTTTGGGACAGACCGGTAAGAATTTCATAAGGAATGGTGTCGCCCCATGCGGCCAATTCCTCTATCCGTGGTTTTTGACCGAAAACGTCCACCCGGTCTCCTTCTTCAGCTTCGGGAATGTGGGTAATGTCAAGCATCAGCATATCCATGCAAATCTGCCCGATAGTCGGCGCCCATTTTCCATGCAGGGACATACGGGCTTTACCCTTGCCGAGGCTCCGTAGATAACCATCTGCATATCCCAGGGCGACGACCGCAATTCGCTTGTCGGTATCTGCTATCCCGGCCCGGCCATAGCCAATGGTTTCCCCAGCCGTCACCTCCTTGATCTGAGAGATCGTAGTTTTGAGCGTATGTACAACCTGCAGCTTGCTGTGCATGGCCGGATCTATACCATAGACGCCGATGCCGAGCCGGACCATGTCATACTGCAAATCAGGATGCCTGCTGATGCCGGCAGTATTGGCCAGATGGCGCAGTACCGGATAGGGGAGAGCTGCCGCAATTGCGCCGCTCATTTCCTCAAACCGCTGCGCCTGCTTTTGCGTGAATTCATCCATCCTGGGATCCTCACTGGCCACCAGATGGCTGAAGACGGAAGCCACCTGAAGGGTCTTTTGCTCCCTGAGCAAGGCGGTTAACGCCGGTATTTGCTCTGGAGAAAACCCCAGGCGGTGCATGCCTGTGTCCAGCTTTAGATGTACCGGGTAACCGGCAATCCCTAATCTGGCAATGACTTCTTGAAAGCCTTTGAGTGTAGAAAGTGAATACAGTTCCGGTTCCAATTGCCATCTGGCTAGCTCGTCAAAATAAAACGGGTCCGGATTGAGGACGACAATTGGCAGCGTAATGCCGTTTTTCCGAAGGTCTATACCTTCATCTATATTGGCTACAGCCAGGTAGTCAACGCGGTAGAACTGCAACAGGTTTGCTATTTCAGCGCTCCCGCTGCCGTAAGAAAAGGCTTTCACCATAACCATCGTCCGGACTCCCGTTCGTAATAGGGATTGATAGGCTTTAAGGTTATGGATGAGCGCGTTCAGATTAACGATTAATTCTGTCTGATGTTTTTTTTGTTCCAGCAGTTTGCTTATGCGTTCAAATCCAAAGGATCGTGCTCCTTTTAACAATATAGTTTCGTCGTGGAAGGGCAGGTTGCGACCGGATGCAGTTTCTCTATGCAAAGCTTCAATGAAGCTTTCGGTAGTCGGATAGAAACTCGTGCAGGAAAGGTGATTAAAGCTTTCCTTTTGCCTTTGCAGGGCCTTGCCTATACCAATAAAACGCTGAATCCGCTTTTTACTAAGCAGGGCCGCTATCTGTTCATATAATATCCTTTCTTCTTCCCCGGATTGCACGATGTCGCTGAGAATTAACGTATGCTTCTCATGCTGTCGCTGGTGATAGAGAAAGTCCAACGCCACTTTAATAGAGGTGAAATCAGTATTATAGCTGTCATTGATAAGCGTGCAGTTTTGAATACCGTTTTTCATCTCCAGTCGCATGGCCACAGGTTGCAGTTGTGTCATTCGCCGGCTGATCGCTTCTTGGTTTATTTTCAGATAAAGCATCAGACACCAGCAATGGATTGCATTTTCGATAGAACCCTCATCGGTAAAGGGAATTTCAATGGCGACCTCTTGCTCATCATAGCGGGCTTTTATGGTAGAGAATAAGGCCTCACCCGTTTTCCTTTTTTGTATACCGGTAATGATCAGCCGGGCGCTACCTGAAGATTTCCTGCTCCAAGAAAACAGGGCGAATGGCTTTTCTTCTTGTTCATTTTGAAAAGCATGTATTTCTTTATTTACCACGGCATCGTCCTCGGAAAAAATGAGCAGCTGAGTGGTGGAAAAAAGTCGCAGCTTTTCCCGGATTTTTTCTCGTACGTTAGCGAATCCTTCTGCGTGCGCTTCTCCGATGTTAGTAAAAATCCCCAGGTCCGGCAGTATAATTTTTTGGAGTTTCTCCATTTCTTTCGGTTGAGAAATGCCGGCCTCGAAGATGGCCAGTTGGTGCGTAGGGTTCATTTCGACTACGGAAAGCGGGACGCCCGTTTGAGAGTTATAGCTTTTTGGGCTGCGAACAATATGATAATCCGGTTTCAGCAACTGGAATAACCATTCTTTGATCACCGTCTTTCCGTTGCTCCCGGTGATGCCGATAACGGGGATGGAGAATTTCCTTCTCCATGCTGCTGCTAACTTTTGCAGTGCCGTTAGGGGATCCGAAACCTTAATAAAACAAGCTTCCGGGTATGGCGTGGTATCAAAATGGGCAAGTACCAGGAACGCACGTACCCCTTTGCGATAAAGCTCACTGATATACCGGTGCCCGTCTTGCCGTTCCGAGCTTAAGGCGACAAAAAGCGTTGTTTCTGGTTGAAAAAGTTGCCTGCTGTCAGTTAGGAGTTGCGTGATAATACGTGTTGCCTGTTTATCCGGTAACGGTAAATTGAGCACACTGGTGATTTGTTCGATAGTGTATTTCACAGGCGCTTGTTAATTGGACGTGTTTTTGGTTTTTTATGTTGCCGTTTCTGCTTCCGGTTCCCTTTCTTGAGCAGGCTTTATGTACATGGAGGCTAAAATGCCCCCTGCCAGGGCAAGGGCAATAACTATTAAAGAGACCCATGAAGGAACGTGAAAATATTCGATTAAAAGCATTTTCAGTCCGACAAACGCCAGAATGACCACCAGACTGTAGCGGATCAGCCTGAACTTTTCCAGCATGCCTACAATAAGGAAGAACATGGACCGCAATCCCAATATAGCCAGGATATTTGAGGTAAACACAATAAACTCATCCTGGGTAATGGCTAAGATAGCCGGAATACTGTCCAAGGCAAACATGACATCCGTCAATTCTATGACAATTAATGCCATAAACAAAGGCGTCGCATAATTTTTGGCATTACGTCTGATGAAAAAGTCATGCCCCTTCATTTCCGTTGTGATGGGTAAGATCCTGGATAGCCGTTTATAGACCCAGGAGTCTTTGGGGTCGTTTTCCTTGTCTTCTTTCAACATCGTATATGCCGTATAAAGCAGAAAAGCGCCAAACACATAGATCATCCAGTCAAACTTGTTAATCAGCGCGACGCCGAAAATGATCATAAGCGCCCGGAAAACGATAGCGCCGAGAATACCCCAGAAAAGTACACGATGCTGAAATTTAGCCGGAATTTTAAATGAATTGAAGATAACGGCTATAACGAAAACATTATCAATACTTAAAGATAGTTCGACTAAATAGCCGGTGTAGTAGTTTAGCAAGGCATCATGCGGAGACAGGTTTGTAGGATTTACCGCTAATCCGTTAGAGAAGAGATACCAGATAACGCCGCCAAACAGCAGGGCGATGCCTACCCAAAGACTGGTCCACTTAGCAGCCTCTTTCGTTGAAATAACGTGGTCTTTCTTATTAAAAACGCCTAAATCAAGGGTTAAACAGATAATAACAAAAACGATAAACAGGATCCAATCCCACATAAATATTTTTGTTGCAAAGATATGAATTTTATAGGTCGGATTGTAAAACCCATCGGGCCTTAGATGGTAGGATGTATTGACTCCTTTCCGATCTGCTTCTTGAAATTATTTTTGCGTATTTCCATGTTGTCCTTTGCCCGAGTAGCCAGGCCTCTTCAGAAACTTTCCCGACGATAGAACTACAAAGGGAGATCAACTTGTTACGGATTAATTTCCGATTAGATTCGGTGATGTAATCGGAATGCTTATCTTTGTCTTCATATTATACCAGTACCTCAACAACATTATGCAGCCTTCAGTTAAAATTTTTTCGGGTAACCAAGCCCATGCCTTGTCTGAAAAGATCGCGCTTCGATTTGGTACCGATTTAGGTCGGATCAACATTCAAAAATTTAGTGATGGAGAATTTCAACCGGTTTTCCTGGAAAGTATCAGGGGCGACTACGTGTTCCTGGTGCAGAGCACCAATTCACCGACGGAAAACCTGATGGAGCTATTGTTGATGATTGACGCGGCCAAACGGGCGTCGGCAGGCTATATTACTGCGGTTATTCCCTATTTCGGATTCGCCAGGCAGGACAGGAAAGATAAGCCCAGGGTGGCGATTGGGTCTAAACTGATCGCCAATATGCTGGCGACGGCAGGAGCCAACAGAGTGATTACTATGGACCTTCATGCTCCCCAGATTCAGGGATTTTTTGATATTCCGGTAGACCACCTGGATAGCTCGGCAATTTTTATCCCCTATATTCAACAACTTAATCTGGAAAATCTTACCTTTGCGTCCCCTGACGTAGGAAGCACAAATCGGGTCAGGGAAGTGGCCTCCTATTTTAATGCGGAAATGGTCATTTGTGACAAGCACAGAAAAAGAGCCAACGAGATTGCGTCCATGACGGTAATAGGAGATGTGGAGGACAAGGATATCGTATTGATCGATGACATTATTGATACGGGCGGGACATTGACCAAATCTGCAGCTATGTTGAAAGAAAGAGGAGCCCGATCGGTACGTGCATTTTGTACGCATCCGGTTTTGAGCGGAAATGCTTACGAGAATATTGATAATTCGGTATTGGAGGAATTAGTGGTTTGCGACACCATACCGCTGAAGCAGCAATCTCCAAAACTAAGAGTCGTAGGCGTGGCTGACCTGTTTGCAGTAGCTATCAGGAATGTACATGAAAACCGCTCTATTACCAGCCTGTTTATTCACGGAAGAAAATAGGCTAAAACAGTAATTTTTTTAATTTTTATAAACTATGAAGACGATAACAATCGAAGGACAACTCAGGAGCGAAATTGGCAAAAAAGCGACCCGCCAACTACGTTCTGAGGAAAAAACGCCCGGTGTTATTTATGGGGGCCCAAAAGAAATCAACTTTTCCGCACCGGAACTCGCTTTTAGAGATCTTATATACACCTCTGAGTTCCAGCTGGCAGAGGTGAAATTAGGGGACGACACCTATAGGTGTGTACTGAAGGACCTGCAATTTCATCCTGTGACAGACCGTTTGTTGCATGTAGATTTGATGGAACTGGTCGAAGATAAAAAAATAGTCGTATCCCTGCCTTTGAAATTTGAAGGTCAGCCCGTGGGGGTGAAAGCAGGGGGGCGTTTGATGACCAAATTAAAGTCATTGAAAGTAAAATCCTATCCCAAGGATTTAAAAGAGAATATTGTTGTCAATGTAGAGAACCTTGAACTTGGAAACAATATCCGGGTTCAGGATGTAAAAGAAGAGGCAGTCGAAATTCTCAACTCTCCGCGTATTCCTATTGCCTCTGTTGTGACAACCCGTGAGTTGCGTCAGGTCGGTACCGCTGCAGCGCAGGAAGAAGAAGCGCCAGCAGAGGAGGCTGCACAGGAAGCGCCAGCAGAAACAAAATAAATGGGAGATAATTGATATGGTAATAAAAACAAAAGCCCGGGTAAAAAAGTCCGGGCTTTGTTATAATTAAATAGAAATTACGAATGAAGTACCTGATCGTTGGCCTGGGTAACCCGGGAAGCGAATATGCTCACACGCGTCATAACATTGGTTTTGATGTATTGGATGCGTTTGCAGAGGATCAGGGCGCAGTTTTTCAAGCAGACCGGCTGGCTGAGGTGGCTAACTGCAGAGTAAAAGGGAGAAATCTGATCCTGATCAAACCCATGACTTTTATGAATTTAAGTGGGAAGGCGGTGAAATACTGGATGAACAAAGAAAAGATTCCGGTAGAAAAGGTGCTCGTTATAGTAGATGATCTAGCGCTTCCTATAGATACGCTACGCCTGCGGGCGAGCGGTAGCGACGCGGGCCACAACGGCTTAAGAAGTATTCAGGAACTGATTGGTACCAGCCGGTACCCCCGCTTGCGTTTTGGAATTGGAAATGATTACGTCAGAGGCCGGCAAATCGATTTTGTTTTAAATAAGTGGGAGCCGGAAGAAGAGCCGGTGGTAAAGAAAAAGATCGGCACGAGCATTGAAATTATTCAAAGTTTTGTGTTCGCCGGCATCCAAAACACCATGACGCGTTATAACCATTTAAAATTCTCTGATCAGTCCTGATCTGGCGCATAAGCGGCGACACCCATCAACTCCCAAATAGGCTGAACCTTATAGACGCGCTTGTTAAAGCGGTTGCTTAGAATAATTAAGGTGGTAGAGTCACCTATAAACCTGTAAAAAGAAGAGGTGTTGCCATGCCACCAGCCATTATGATATACGACTTTGGTGCTGTCGGGATAGCACAGCAGATGCCAGCCCAGCCCGTAATTTTTTATTCCCGGATATTCATGGCTGTATGGCGTAAAAGCTTCTTTTAGCTCGTCCTTAGTGAACAGATGGCCAGGATACAGGGCCTTACTCCACTTGAGAAGATCTTCCGCTGTACTGTATACATTTTTATCACCCACGACACCGTCAAAACATTCATTTGGAATTTCTCTTGTACGGTAGTCGTAAGTCAGACTCCGGTTTTCATAAGTCTTTCCGGTATTGGGATTATAGACATAGGTATGGGTCATGCCTAAAGGATCAAAAAAGGCTTTTTTGAAAAAAGCGCCTAACGACATACCGGTTACCTTTTGAATAATGGCACCGAGGACTACATAGTTTGTATTGGTGTAATTGTAGTAGGTGTCCGGCGGATAAATAGGATCTGGATGGTATTGGACCATTAAATCTATGACGTCCTGGTTGGACATCGGTTCACGCATGTCATCCCGGTAGATTCCGGTAAAATACAGGTATTTGGGCAGTCCGCTCCGATGATTGAGCATGTTTTTGATGGTTACTCCATGGTAAGGAAATGCCGGGAAAAATTTTTGTACGGAATCCGATAGATTTAGTTTTCCCTCCCGTTGCAAGTATAAGATCCCCATCGCCGTAAACGGCTTGGAAGTAGAGGCTAACTGGAAGGTCGTATTTTTTGTAATGGGTATTTTCTGATCAAAATCCGCATATCCCTGATGCTTTTCAAAAATGACAACCCCTTTATGGGCGACCAGCATAGCGCCGTTAAAGCGTGAGGTCAGTACATGCTTATAAAAATGATCTAACCCTTTTTGGATTCTTTTGGTTTCGGGAGACGACAAGATTGCCTGACGGTGAAAATCAATAGAGTCATAATAGGCTTTCGCCCGGGCATAAGAACTATCATACTGGGTGTCCTCATTGGGCTGGCCTTTTCCCACCTGACAGGATTGAATGAATGGAAATAAAAAGAATATTCCCATCAGTAAATAAATAAACTGTTTCTTCATCACTTTCCTAAAACGCAAAAATCGTACAGTTTTAGTATTTGCCATACTGCAAAGATAATAAGAAGATATGAAAAATACGTGTTAAAAAACATTAAATAGGGCCAAAAATTTGAACATTTCAAAAATTATGTGAAATATTTTAGTATAATTCAATTGATCAGTATCTTTGCGACAAATTTGAAAAAAATATGCCCACATCACCAGCAACGAGCTATCCTAAAGAAAAAATTCGCGTTTTATTATTAGAAAATATCCATGACGAAGCGGTAAAGGCCTTTGAAAACGCGGGATACACCCGGATAGAAAGGCTGCCAAAAGCACTGTCTGAACAGGAATTGATAAAGGAAATCGAAGATGTTCATTTAATTGGTATCCGCTCTAAGACACAGATAACAGAAAACGTATTAAAAGCGGCCAAAAAGCTTCAGGCGATTGGTTGTTTCTGTATCGGGACCAATCAGGTAGATTTGAAAGCAGCCACCGCGCAGGGGGTAGCTGTTTTCAACGCGCCCTACTCCAATACGCGCTCCGTGGCCGAGTTGGTGTTGGCGCTGTCTGTTTTGTTGATCAGGAAGATACCCGATAAAAACAGGGCGGCTCATGAGGGTATCTGGCTAAAGGAATCTAAAGGCAGTTATGAACTAAGGGGGAAAACCCTTGGTATTATCGGCTATGGTAATATTGGCAGTCAGGTCAGCGTCCTGGCGGAGGCCATGGGAATGCATGTTATCTACTACGATGTGGTTACGAAGTTGCCTTTGGGTAACGCTGTTCAAAAGCGTACGATGAAAGAACTTCTGGGAGAGGCCGATGTCGTCACCTTACATGTACCGGCATCTGAATCTACCCGGAATATGATTACCGAAAAAGAACTTTCTCAAGTAAAAACCGGAGCTATCTTCTTAAACTACGCCCGGGGCAATGTGGTCGATCTGATTGCCTTAAGGGCAGCCATAGAATCGGGACGGATCTCCGGCGCTGCTATCGACGTTTATCCCAAGGAGCCGAAGAAAAATGGAGAGAAATTCGAATCTCCGCTTCAGAATTTACCCAATGTCGTCCTCACCCCGCATATTGGAGGGTCGACGGAAGAAGCCCAGTTTAATATTGGTCAGGATGTCTCGCAGAAGTTGCTTAAATACCTGGAAAGTGGTTCGAGCTTTGGTTCCCATACCGTGCCGGATCTGAATATCCCTATGCAGGATCATAAACACCGAGTACTGCATATTCATAGAAATGTACCGGGGGTGATGTCCGCCATTAACGCCGCCCTGTCCCAGGAACATATTAATATTCTGGGGCAGTACTTGAAAACCAACCCCGAAATTGGCTACGCCGTTTTGGATATCAATCAGGCGGTGTCTTCCCAGGCTTTTAAGGTGTTGAGTGAGGTGCCGAACACGATTAAGACCCGGCTGCTGTACTAAACTTTAGCTCATATTGTGCCGTATACTTCCGGGCTGACTAACCGGATGATAAAAATAGTGGGGAAGCATTGCGGCCCTATTCGGCCAGGTTACCGGAATCATCAAAGAGAACGCTTCTATGGAAAAATCGAAAACCTCCGGCAGCTATTGGCTTTTAATCATTGTTTCTTATCTGGCCTTTATCAGCCTGGGACTTCCGGATGGGTTGCTTGGCGCTTCCTGGCCCTCTATAAGCCAGGATGCGCAGGTCTCCATAGACTCGCTCGGGATTTTATTGATCAGTTTCGTTGGGGGGTACCTCTCAACAAGTACAACCACGGGGCATATTCTTACCAGGATATCCCTGGGATTGTTATTATCGTTAAGCTGTGCAGTTACCGGGATCAGCCTGTTAGCCTACGCTTATGCCAATTTTTGGTTTATGATAATCATTGCCGCTTTTTTTCTGGGCGCAGGAGGAGGAGCAATCGACACCTCTATCAATGCGTTTGCGGCGGCAAGATTTAGTCCGAGTGTGGTCAACTGGCTTCATGCCTTTTACGGGATTGGTGCTACGTTAGGCCCTTTTATCATCACCTGGATGCTAATATCTGGCAGGGGATGGTTCAACGGTTATATTCTGGTAGGGATAATTCAGATTTTCCTCGCGCTTGTTTTCTTTCTTACCTTAAAATACTGGAAACTGTCTTCTGCTCATGAACCGGACCAGCCTTCCGCGTCATTGAGGGAAGCCTTACGCCAGCCTTCCGTATGGATAGGCATTTTGCTCTTCTTTTTGTATACCGGGATTGAGGTCGGAATAGGACAATGGATATTTTCTTTGCTCACGCGAGCCAGGGGATTTTCCGAAGGCCGGGCGGGAATATGGACCAGCATCTATTGGGGAAGTTTGACAGCCGGTCGCATCATTTTTGGCTTCGTGCTTACCAGAGTATCCGTGCATCGTGTTATCATTGGGGCAATGAGCGGGATAATAGCCGGAACGTTTTTATTGCTCATCCATCAAAGTCCACTTTTAACGCTGGCGGGGATTATCGTGGCCGGATTTGCCAGCGCACCCGTTTTCCCCTGTATGATATCCAATACGCCTTTACGGGTAGGGCAAAAGTTTGCGACCAGTGTTATCGGCTTTCAGATTTCAGCCGCCATGATAGGAGGGGCTTTCTTACCTGCTTTTGCCGGCCTGCTGTCCGGTTATTTCGGATGGGAAGTTATCCCCTTAATGTTCTTTATAGAAAGCATGATTTTATTGGCGGGTTATTTATCCTCGGCCAAAGGGCGCCATCGGATGCCCGTTAAAGCATAATTTGAAGTATTCAAAGTGTCGCATCCGGGGCGGCATTCGGTGAAGTACACTCAGCCCCGATTTACTTTATCACGCTTTCTATTTCCTTGCCCGGTTTGAAATTCGACGGAGCGTAGTCAAATCCTAATAGCCGTGCAATAGTACGGGCAAACTGCGTTTGATAAATCTGTTCATTTTTCTTCATAATTCCTGTAGGCGCAGTATCAGGTCCCATGACCATAAACCAGGTTTCGTCCGAGTGCGCGGTACCTGATCCGTGGCTGGTCCATTCGCTCCCCAGGCCTCTGCCATGGTCCGGTACGATAAAGAAGGTGGTATTTCCTTTGTAGAATGGGTCCGCTTGCATCATCTTCCATAATTTGCCGATCATGGCATCGATATTATGGATGTCGTTTAAATACCCTTCGTAATTGCCGTGATGGGCATATTCGTCCGTATCACCAAAGTCAATATAGATTACCTTAGGATGACTGGCTATAATATAAGATTTGGCCAGAGCATATACGTTTGCGTCAAGGCGTTCTATGTGTCCCCATATCTTAGGAACGTAATGTTGCATTTCATTGGCGAGCACTTCTGCATCGGTGAGGTGATCCGCTTTGATGTTTTCCCAGGGCACATTGATCAACATTTCGCTGTTGGGTTTATTCAAACATCTTCCCGTGGCTCCCCAGCAGGCAAAAGTTACTACTTTCCCCTTATAGCCTTCCTGGTTGTTGATAAATTCCAGTACATTGGGATTGGTATTAATGCCATAACCGTTGGAGTTGACTTTTTTATCGACAAAACCACTAAGTACTTCTGCGCGCCCCGGGTAAGAGATCCAATACGGATTTTTTACGTTTACTTTATTGCCTTCGGCCCGATTGCCGTAAAGTTGTCCGTGTTCAGCAATATAGTTCCAGATAAATGGCGTGAGCTTCTTTCGCCGTTCTTTTAAGTCATCCGACCAGTATTTTTTCATGCGTTGCAAGGAGTCGCCGGGATTATATTTTGGGTTGGTAAGCAGCGCATAATTTGCCCCTTGGAATAACTCCTGCCAACGGTATCCATCGATGAGAATAAGTACAAGATTCTCCGTTTGATTTGGTGTTTTTTTCTGCCCGAACGTCTTTAATGAAAGAAGTGAGCAGGCGATTAGAAGTGCTGTTTTTAGTTTCATCGTTGTTAATTTATGGTAAAATATGAATATTCTTTTATTTATCTGTTAATTTAAAAACCGTTAATACCGCGGCATGATCGGAAGGGTAGCGTACAGGATGGTAACTAATCGTTTTTGACCGGATTGCTTTTAGTTTTTCGCCCATGTAATATATAAAGTCTATCCTTTCTTTGTAGGCTTTTGCAAACATCGGACTCCAGGTAATTCCCCTATATTTAAGTGGGTTTGGATGCACTTCCCTATAGGAATCCTGAAATCCTTTGTTAAGCAGGATCTTACTTGTTGGAAACGGGAAGATATATCCCTGATTCAAGCTTCGGGTAGCCGTGGTGTAATCCAGATGGGATCCACTGTTAAAATCGCCACAAAAAATGACAGGAATATTATTCTTGTTCTTTATGTATGGACTAATTGCTTGCAGCGAACCTTGTATTTGTGCTCCGGTTACCTTGTTGATTTTTCTCATCAGTGTGTCTACGTTGATGGGCAGATGGTGTTCTATTTTATTCCAGTAATCTACCGGATAAGTGAACCAGTTGGTAAAAAAAGCAACGGTATCTTTTTTGTTTAACTTAATATACACGCCTCCATTGTTAAAAGGCTTATACCCTTTTAAAGCCTTTACAATGGGATACCTGCTCATTATCGACAGATTAGAACTTCGTAAGTAGAAGTAATAGCCTAATTCATCGGCGATCTCCGCACCTGATCCATAGGTCTCCTGCATACTGATAATATCGGCGCCGGAAGCTTTAATTATGTCGACAGTTCGCTCAATACCGATTTCTTTGCCGGTGGTCCGCCCCCCGTGTCTGATATTGAAGGTCATAACCTTAACTGTATCTGCAATAAGCCTGCGAACATGGACCCTTTTTGACGCGAAAAACTGCTTATAGTATGTTGATATATAATCCGGACTAAGGACATGGTCAAATAATTTAAGCTCATCGATGTACCCGTTGAAGGCATCCCTGTCTTCAAATTCATGAGACTGTCGGCCGCCAATGTATAATGAATCTCCATTAAGAGCGTCTAGATACGGGGTGTAATATATCGCTTTATTCACTCCGTCAAAATATAGATGGACGATATTCTTTTTCTTGGAAAAAGTGAAAGCCAATAGGTGCCATCTCCCATCTTTAACGGATTGATGTTGAGCGGTAGGATGATATTGATAAGAAGCCCCCGCGCGGGCCTTCCAATACCAAGCGCCGTTAACACCCATTCCTATCGTCCACCCTTTTTGCTTATTTTTTCTTGGACTGATAGTAGATAAAATTTCATAGCTGCTATCCGCTTTTTTTGCTGCTTTTACCCAAACTAAGACAGAGAAGGCCTGATCAGCATCTTTTAATTTATTTTTAAGGGATATTATTTCCCGATATTTTGCTGATGCAGTAAGGTTCAATGCCGTCCCTTTGAGTCCTTTTGCCGTTTCATATCGCTCACTTGGATTGAATGAATTGATATATACCGCTTCTTGTGCATGTAGGCATGTAAACATGCCTATAATGAGAATAATCGAAAGGAAAAAAACTCTTTGCATAAACATAAAATGCCCGTTAACGACCTTGAATTGTTTTATTTCGCCGGTGCAATGCCCAAGCTGGTCCGGAGAGGAGACCCCCATGTGCTCAAATGGAAAAAATAATGCCGATTATCATTCCTCCCCAGCGTAGCCGTTAATGATAAGTTATACCGATCCTTCGCCGTCTTATGTTCCTGAGCAAAATCGTTTGGACGGACGGAGGACCTGGCGACTAACGGCATTACCTTGGAGCTCAAAAGTACTGGAGGCATTGATCACAGTTAAGGATACTTTATTTGAGCAACCACATCAGTCCGTTGATGTTATCTCCGTTAGGATATTGACGCTCGACGGCGGCGGCTACATTGTCTTTGTTATGGATGTATTCGCTTTCCGGATACATCCAGCGTTTAGGAATCTTTCCGCCGTTTAAGATGCCGTCACCAGAGGTCTCAAATAACGGAATCCCCGTTCTTCTCTGGTTGTAAAAAGGTTCCCAGCCACATTGCATATAGAAAGAAATATATTTTTGGGTAAGGATTTGATCTAATGCAGTTTCCGCTTTAAGCTGGATGACCGCTTGGTCCAGGTAGCTATCAATATCTGCGGACGAATATTCGTTGTGATAATTGAAAAATTCCATGGATGCCCGAATCCCATTTTTATAATAAGCAGCCGCATCTCCGTTGATCCAGCCCCGCGCTACCGCTTCTGCCAGAATAAACTGTACTTCCGGATAGCCGATAGCAATACTTGGTTCGGTAACCGGATCAGAGAAATAGCGACTGTCTATCTGAGAAGCTTTACCGTTGACGACCTTGTTTGTGTTGATCTGCAATGGTGCACTTCCCTGCAGGCCGCCATACGCGTCAAAGTCATGAGCCGACAGATCAACGGCGGAAGGCATCTTATCGGCAAATACAAACAATCTTGGATCCTTGAACTTTTGCAGGATATGTACAAAAGAAGCGTCTAAATAAAAGTCTGTTTTAATACCGTTATCATTATAGTAGGGATAGCGATTGTTTTCAAGATCATAATAGGGGAGGGCGGCATTGTCGTCATTTGACGTGAATATAGGATAGGTTGAAGGGTTATTTACAATTGCTTTGAAACGTTGAATCACCTTTAGATCCGGATCTTCGGTCTTATGTGACAGACTCATTAATATACGCAATGTAAAGGAGTTAATAGCCTTTTTCCAGTTTTGGATATTGCCCTCATAGATTACGTCTCCTGTAATAATACCATTGCTTTCAGAAAGCAGGGTGCTGGCTTTTTTTAAGTCGTTTAGTACCTTTAGATAAATGTCTTTTTGGGTGTCATAGGTCGGTTTAAAGTTGCCTTCTTTTGCCTGCATCGCGGCCGAATAAGGAACATCGCCAAAGGTTTGGGTAAGTTGTATAATATAATAAGACTGAAAGAACAAGCCGAGTGCGATATAATTAGGTTCTTCTACCCGGGTTGCTTCCGCTTTCATTTTCATGACTTGTCTTAAGCTATTATATCCGTCGAAGCTGGCACGCTGCCAGCCGTAATATTGATCAAGACTGGGTGTCTGGATATAGCAGAGCATCCGGCTTGCTAATGCGGCGCTGGTAGTTATGGTGCTAAACGCGCGCTCTTCGATATTGGTAAGCAATAACCCCGGACTGGCTTCGGTAGGATGGTTGGGGTCGGTTTGGAAATGAGAGAATTTTTTACAGGACACAACCAGAGATGTCCATACAATTCCTGAAATAATATAGAATAAAAATTTATTCTTCATGACAAGTACTTTTAAATTTAGAAGGTAAGGTTTATGTTAAATCCTACTTTACGGAACGAGGGAGTCTGGAGATCATCTGCACCTGAGTCCGGATCGACATTGGGTATCTCTGAAATGAGCAGTAAATTATTCCCTATTAATGAAAGGGAGGCTGAATGGATAAAGGTGTTATTCAACAGGTTTTCAGGAAACTGATAGGTAAGGCTAACCTCCCTGAGCTTTAAAAACGTTTCTTTGTAATAAAAATAATCTTCATACATCTGTTGACTGTTATTCTGCATAAAGGCAATATAGTTGACTGCCTTTTCGTTAGGTGCAAATTTTCTGGTATCAGAAATAATATTTCCTTCCGGGTCATATTTAATATTTCCTCCCGTTACCACAACACCGTCTGCAATAAAGGTCGCTTTACCTGCGTTAGCTTCATCTCGATAATGGTTGACGGTTCCGGGAGCCGTACCTCCCCACCACATTTTTTGGTTTGTAGAAGAATACATCAACCCACCAATGCGACCATCTACTGAAATATTTAGGGAGAATTGTTTATATCCAAAACTGTTTTGAACACCATAGACCCAATCCGGATCTCCATACCCGATAAAGCGTTGGAAGGGATCCCACGCTGGAAATCCATTGCTTCCTATAATTGTCTTTCCTTCCGGAGATTCATCATATACGCTTATGTACAGCCTGTCCATACGGTCGCCTACTTTTAGATTACCTAATTCCTCCTTGTCCTCGTAAATCTGTTTCAGATATCTGTGATTGGTGCTCAGGTTGATCCCGATATTCCACTGAAAAGCGTTAGATTGGATCGGTGTGGTACTTAACATCATTTCAAAGCCTTTTCTTTCATAAACATTACCATTTACCAGATGATTTTCATACCCGCTCGCGTTGGAAACAACTAATTGGGTCAGGTTGTTATAATCTTTTGCTTCATAATAGGCCAGATCAAGATTGATTCTGTTTTTAAAAAGGTTAAGATGTATTCCTGTCTCCCATGAATCCGATGTCTCGGGATGAAGATTTGTAGATAGAAGTGTTCCTCCCCATACCAAGGATGGCACATTGTTCCATTTAGTGCCGATATCATAAGTTTGTATAGCCCCATACGGTTCAGGATCTCCTCCATCGATGTTAATGGTTCCGTCAGATACCCGAGACCAGGATCCGCGTACCTTCAGAACGGACAACCAACTTGGTAAATCTAGAAGTTCAGACAAAATCAAAGCGCCTGAAACGGAAGGGTAGAAGAAGGAGTTATTAGCCAGGGGAAGCGTTGATACCCAGTCATTTCTTCCTGTAAGGGTCAAATAAAACGTATGGAAAATGCCAAACTGAGCGGATCCATAAACGCTGTTGTTTTTTATTTCCTGAATCGTATTAGAGGCCTGAATAGGGTTAGTAGAATTGCTCAGATTATAAAAACCCGGAATGGTAAGACCGTCTGTATGCACGTATACGGATTTGTAGTTGCTGTAAAAGTTAGAAGCACCCAGTTCAATATCAACTGACAAGTTGTTGTCAATAAAGGCATCGTTGTATTTTACAATGGCATCGGTTGTTATGTCAAAGTAATTACTTTTGGTAATATAGTAATTGCCACGTGAGATAGTTCCGTAAGCAATGTAACTGTATGGCTCTTTTGTTGATCGGCTTAACCCGTAAAGATTGATACCACTGCGTAGCGTTGCCTTGATGGAAGGTGTAATTTGATAATCTAAAGATACAGACCCGAAGGTATTGTCTTTATGATAACCTCGCAAATATTCATAGGCAATAAAGTAGGGATTGTTGTACCAGGAATTGTTGTACCATTTTTGTTGCAATCCTTCTTTTCCGTCTACCCAGTAATCCCGAAAGTCCCTGATATCTATATCTGCCCCCGTCCAAAGAACCAGGTTGTACAAAATGTTATTAGGTCCATAAGGCGTGGTGGGAAAGTTATCTGTATATTCTTTGTTGTATGTTATGCTGGCGTTGACTTTCACAGATTCTCCCAGGTCGTAGTTTCCCGCCAAGGAGAAGGAAGAGTTGTTCAAATCCATATTTGGAATAATTCCTTTCTGGTAAATATGGGCGGCAGAAGCCCGAAAGCTGCCTTTTTCGCCACCCCAGGTGACACTCAGATTATTGGTAGAAATCACACCCGTACGAAAGAAGTTTTTAAGGTTATTTTGTCCTCTCGTTATCCAAGGAAGAGGGATGCGCTTTCCCGTATTGGAATCGATGGGACTAATCGCTTGCGGGGTCTCCCAATAGCCGCTAGGGGTGCTCGGGTCTTTTTGATTTAATTTGGGTCCCCATATCCAGCCTCCGCCTTCCGTTCCACTGCCGGATCCATTCACATACGCATAATTTCCGTTGTTCCCGTTGCCATATTGTGTCTGCACATCCGGAATCCGGATAAATCCGGTTTGCAACATGGTGGATGAGTTAAACTGCACCTGAAGGCCCTTTTTACCCGCCCCGTTTTTTGTAGTGATCATGATCGCGCCGTTACGGCCGATCGAACCATAAAGTGCCGAAGCTGTAGAGCCTTTCAGCACTGTTATGCTTTTAATGTTATCTGCATTTACTTTCCATGGATCGCCATCCCGATTAGGAATTCCATCTATAACCACCAGTGGATCCCGGCCCCTCAGCTGGACCGAAGGATTTTGAAAAAGATCAGGGGAGTTATATACGGTTAGACCGGCTACTTTTCCCGTAAGTGATCCCATAACAGTGGGTGTCCGGACTTTTTGCAGGCTCTTCCCTTTTACTTCCTGTACGGCATACCCTAAAGATCGTTTTTCTTTTTTAATGCCAAGTGCGGTGACGACCAATTGTTTTAATCCCTGTGTTGCCGGAGTCAGTTTAATGTTTATACTAGCTCTTCCATTTACATTGATGGTCTTTGTGTTATAGCCCAGGTAGCTGACAATTAGCACCGCGTTTTCAGGTACGCTCAGGCTGAATTGTCCGTTAACATCCGTAGTCGTTCCCACGCTGCCTCCTTTTACCTGTATGGTTACCCCCATTAAAGGCTTATTGGAAGCAGAATCAGTAACAATGCCACTGACTTCTTCGTTAAGTGTATTGTTTAGCCCATCTGTAGTCCACGCCTTTACAGCGGTTTGAAACACAAAAGAAAACAAAACCAAAAGAAACGCTGATTTAAGTCCAATTTCGAGCGGGGATGTATTAGAATGCTTGGAGAAAATATATTTGATAGAAGCGTAATTTATTTTCATAACAATTGGTTTTACAGAACGGAGATGCTTATTAATAATGTAAAATTAGAATTTCATTCTCATTAAAAAAAATTTTTTTGATTGAATATTCAATCAATTTTTTTAATTTTGTCTAAAAATTTGAATTTCAATAACGTAGGGTACTTCATTTTTTTTATTTAAATGTAATCGCAATGGGCCGGAAAAGCTTAAAAGAGGTTCGTCAAAAAGAAATTATAAAAATCTTTTATAAAGTAGCTAAAAAAGAAGGGCTTGAACATGCTTCCATAGCAAAAACAGCTACAGCTATGGGTATCAACCCAAGCCTGATCCTTCATTATTTTCAAACTAAAGAGCAGCTTATTTTTGGTTTGATCGATTATATATTAGATAAGTATCTGTTAATATATCGTGTAAAAGGCAAGGAATCGGAAGATCCGGTTACGGTGTTAATGGAAATAATTGATAATATCTTTTCCCGGGAATGGAATAAGCTCTTTGATGACGGCCTTTCTTATAGTTGCTATGCATTGACTTTTAGAAATAAGAAGATCAGGGATAGTTATCGGGTCGTACTTGACACGCTTCGGCAGAAGCTTGAAGAACTTATCATAATTGGCAATGAAAAAGGAGGCCTCTCGGTAAAGGATCCCGCATTTACGGCAGATTTGATATTTATTTTAGTCGATGGGGCCTATTATTATTTGAATTTAGTCGAGAATAAAACGGAATATCAGGAAAAATTGAAAGTATATAAACAACGGGCTATCGAGCTTCTGAACCTGAAAGGTACTTGATATTAATCGAAGGTTGTAAGTAATAGTTGTTCTATATCTATAATTCTGGACGCTTAGTAGGGGGATTCATATTTGAGTATTTAACGCTTTTAAAACAGAAAAACAATATGCTTCAATCACAGCCAATGCTTTATTACAATGGTAACCGGCAAGCGGCTACTTCACGAAATTGTATTGAGAACATAAACCCGGCTACCGGCAAAGTTATTGGTGAAATTGAAATAGCTTCTGAAAGTGACATAGAGGATGTCGTCTTTTCTGCTAAATCGGGATTTGCCATATGGGCTGCTATGTCTCCTACTGAACGGGGAAGAATTTTAAAGAAAGCGGCTGCTATTCTCCGGACAAAGAATGAGGAGATAGCACGCATAGAAGTAGAAGATACCGGTAAACCCATCTCTGAAGCAAGAGCAGTTGATGTTCATTCTGGTGCGGATGCTTTGGAATATTATGGCGGTATTGCCGCGGCTATCCACGGAAATTATCATGATTTGGGTGGCAGCTTCGCTTTTACCCGAAGGGAACCGCTAGGTATTTGCGCGGGCATTGGTGCCTGGAATTATCCTATCCAGATCGCTTGTTGGAAATCTGCACCAGCGCTGGCATGCGGAAACGCCATGATATTTAAACCCGCCGAACTCACGCCGCGCTCCGCCGTACTGCTGGCAGAAGTATATACTGAAGCAGGCTTGCCCGACGGCGTATTCAATGTTGTGCAAGGGGCTGCACCAGTAGGAAAGATGCTGACTACCCATTCGGAGATTAGAAAAGTTTCGCTTACCGGAGAGGTGACAACTGGCAAAAAGGCGATGGCAGATGCGGCAGGATCGCTAAAACATATGACGCTAGAGCTTGGAGGTAAGTCTCCCCTGTTGATTTTTGAGGATGCGGATTTGGAAGAAGCGGTAAAAGGGGCGATGTTAGCCAACTTTTATACCCAGGGAGAGATATGCTCAAACGGTACGCGGGTTTACGTTGCGGAATCCATTAAGCCTGCTTTCCTGGAAAAGCTGATCGGGAAAACCCGTAGACTGAAAATTGGAGATCCAATGGATGCGGCTACACAGATAGGCGCACTTATCAGCAGGCAGCACATGGAAAAAGTGTGCTACTATATCGAGAAAGGAAAAAAGGAAGATCATCTTATTACAGGTGGAAAACAATGGTCCGGCGACGATGAAAAACTAAAGGACGGGTGTTTCATCGAACCGACTATTTTCGAAGCCGGCAGCGAGTCTTCCTCTATCATGCGGGAAGAAATATTCGGTCCTGTGATGACTATTGCAGGCTTCCAAACAGAAGAAGAAGTTATACAGAGGGCGAACAGCACCCCCTACGGTCTGGCTGCGGGTGTGTTTACAAAAGATTTGCAACGGGGCCATCGGGTGGCTAACGCCTTGGAAGCAGGAGTGTGTTGGATCAATAACTACAACATAACTCCCGTGGAAGTTCCCTTCGGTCCCTACAAACAATCGGGATTTGGCCGAGAGAACGGCCTGGCAGCCCTCGAGGCATACAGCCAGCTGAAGACGGTCTATGTCGAGATGAATAAAATTAACAGCCCTTATTAATTTAAAGTATTATAGTTTATGAAATACGATTACGTGATCGTCGGAGGAGGATCGGCAGGCTCCGTGTTGGCTAACCGCCTAAGTGCTGATCGGGATAATACCGTGTTGGTGTTGGAAGCAGGCAGACCGGATTATTTTTTTGATATTCGCATCCATATGCCGGCACTTCTCAGTTCCCTATTGACGGGCACTTTCTATAACTGGGGCTATAGTTCTGAACCTGAACCCTATATGAACAATCGGAGAATAGCCCAACCTCGTGGGAAAGTATTGGGTGGATCCAGTTCCATTAATGGCATGATCTGGATACGGGGCAACAAAGCGGATTACAATAAATGGGGGCGGGAAAAAGGGCTGGAGCACTGGGATTACGCCCATGTGCTCCCTTATTTCAAAAAACTGGAAAACCGGCTTGTCGGTGCCGACAAATATCATGGAGATAAAGGCCCTTTGAAATTGACGACTCCGGAGAATAAAAACCCATTGTTCAAGGCATTCTTTGAATCCGCGAAGGAAGCAGGATATCCACTTACCGACGATGTTAACGGTGCACAACAGGAGGGATTTGGAAAATTTGATCAAACCATATACAGAGGGCATCGCCGCAGCGCTGCCCGTTCCTATCTCCATCCAGTAAAAAAAAGACCTAATCTGACGGTGCTTACGCGCGCCATGGTACACCGGATATTGTTTGATGGTACCAAAGCCACCGGTGTGGAATATAACAAAGGAGGAAAAATAATGCAGGTGACTGCCGGTCGGGAAGTAATTCTATGTGGCGGATCCATTAATTCCCCCCAGCTTTTGCAATTGTCCGGTATTGGAAGCGAGGATTTGTTGAGAAAATATGACATCAATGTGGTTAATGATCTTCCAGGGGTAGGAGAGAATTTGCAGGATCATCTGGAAGTCTATATGCAATGGGCTTGTAAAGAGCCTGTCAGTGAATATCCAAACCTTAACCCATGGCGCGCCCCGAAGATTGGTTTCGACTGGCTGTTTCGCCGAAAAGGACCAGGGGCTACCAATCACTTTGAAGCCGGAGGGTTTATCAAAAGTGAACCGGGCAAGCCCTATCCGAACCTTCAATATCATTTTTTGCCACTTGCTATTCGTTATGATGGTTCTGCCGCTCAGGGCCATGGCTTCCAACTACATGTTGGTCCTATGAATTCAGATGTAAGAGGATACGTCAGGATAAAGTCAAATAACCCCTATGAAGCTCCGGCTATTCTGTTTAACTACCTTTCGACCCCAAGCGAGCGGCGAGATTGGATTCAAGCTGTTCGTAAAACAAGACAGTTGATCGAAACGAAGGCAATGAGCAAATTCAAAGGAGAAGAATTATCGCCGGGTAAGACCGTTCAAACCGATGAAGAGATACTCAGATGGGTGGCCCGGGAAGGAGAAAGCGCTTATCACCCCTGTTCTACCTGTAAAATGGGATTTGACGACAGGGCCGTGGTAGACGACCAGTTACGTGTACACGGGATTGAAAACCTTCGGGTCGTTGACGCTTCTATAATGCCCTATATTACCAATGGGAATATTTATTCCCCGGTATTAATGATAGCCGAGAAAGCAGCAGACATGATACTTGGCAAGCCTTTACTGGCTCCGGAGAACAATGTATAACCTATTTTATAGAAAAGTATGGATTGTATTTGTTCATTAAGGAACAAAAGGTTACTATAACCAGAATTTGCTGGCTTAAGAATATCTCCGGTCGTACAAAAGTTAATGAGATGAAACGAAGGATGATAAATTACGATCACCCACGGGAATGTTTAGATGGGGAGTTCCATCCGACCAATAAAAACATAAAAAACGGATGAAAACAGCATACCATAATAGTTTATATATATTTAAAAATTAATTCAATTAGTTTTATATATGTCTAAAAAAAAACCCGTTCTGAAAAGTTTGTTACCTACTTTTCTGCTTATTTTAATTTTGGCTATAGCCGGACTTGTTCTTTATTTTTTTACAGAGATAGATATTTTCTGGCCCGGCTATAGTTATATGGTCGTTTTTTTTGGTGCATTATTTTATATAGGAAGCTATGCAGCTACCCTTAAACAAAAAAATCAGGATACCAATGATATTTTGCTTGCGGGACGTAATATTCCTCTCTGGATAGGCATATTTACGATGATTGCTACCTGGGTAGGCGGCGGTTATATTAATGGGACAGCGGGGTATACTTACAATCCGGACTATGGGCTGGTATGGATACAGGCGCCTTGGGGATACGGACTGAGTTTAATTTTTGGCGGTTTGATTTTTGCGCGAAAGATGAGGCGTCATAGGTTTAAAACGCTTCTGGACCCGTTAAATCAACGGTTTGGGAAGCGTATGACAACCTTTTTGTACTTGCCCGCCTTGACAGGAGAAATATTTTGGACAGCAGCTATCCTGACGGCTTTAGGAGCGACTTTTGCAACCATAATGGGTATGGATATTAAGACCGGAATTGTTATTTCTTCTCTTATTACTATAACCTATACGGCCATCGGAGGCCAATGGGCGGTAGCGCTAACCGATGTTTACCAACTTATACTCCTGGCGTTGGGGTTGATTATCGTTGTCCCATTCGCGCTTCCTCACGTGGGAGGGTGGGATCACGCATGGTCCTTGTATGAGGCGAACCGGGGCGGTCTGGAACAACTTTTACCCACGAAAGAAGCCTTAGGAGATTATTATTATAAATGGTGGGACACCGCAATATTGCTGATTTGCGGAGGTATTCCCTGGCAGGTATATTTTCAAAGGGTGCTGTCGTCCGACACAGAGAAGACGGCGGTTCGTATGTCTGTTATCGCCGGTTTCTTTTGCATAATAGCGGCTATTCCTCCTATAATGATAGGCGTGATCGGCCAGGCGGTTCCATCCTGGGAGGCTTTAGGTGCCACGGGGCCGCCGCCAAATTCAGCGCTTATCCTTCCTTATGTCATTCGCTATCTGACCCCTGGGTTTATTGCTGCCTTAGGATTGGGTGCTGTCGTAGCGGCTGTGCTGTCGTCAGTAGATGCATCTATTCTTTCGGCGTCGTCTATGACCAGTTGGAATGTCTACCGACCGCTTTTCAAGCCAGATATATCCAGTAAGGGCTTATCAAAGATTATCAAAAGATGTGTCTGGATTATCGGCATTACGGCTGTGTTGTTAGCCTTAAACATTACCAGCGTATATGCGCTGTGGGTGCTGGCCAGCGACTTTGTGTTTGTGCTGATTTTTCCGCAGCTCGTGACCGCCTTATTTGACAGGAAGGCGAATTCCTGGGGGTCAGCCGCCGGCTTTGTCGTAAGCCTGATCCTTCGCTTAGGAGGTGGAGATCCGATATTGAACCTGCCTGTCTGGATTCCCTATCCAATGATCGAACATGGAGAGGTGTTGTTCCCTTATCGCACCTTTGCTATGGTCGCCGGTCTCATCACTATTATTGTCGTTTCCAGGCTTACACAGAAATGGAATGCCGTCAAGCCTCTTAAGGTTATTGAAGATTAACGGGTTATATGTATTAACTGCGGCTATAGTTGGTATTAAGGTCCAAATTACCTATATTACCTTTTTCCGGAGGCTAATTCCGGGAATGCCGGATCGGTGGTAACCTTTTGAACGGGTAGTCTCCTGGCCAAGACCACAAAGGGTTTTTAGGTCTATTCATATTAAAAAATAAATAGGTATAAATTTTAAGTATGAAAAAAAATAAACCGGTAAAAATAAAGGTCGAAGATTTGGTTTTAATTTTTGGAAAAGATAAAGAAGCGGCGTTGAAGCTTTTAAAAGAAGGAAAGACAAAAAAAGAAATCCTGAAGATTACAGGATGTACCGTTGGGGTTAACCATGTGGACTTTGAAGTATATGAAGGAGAAATTTTTGTCATAATGGGCTTATCCGGAAGCGGTAAATCTACTTTACTAAGGTGTCTAAATAGACTCATAGAACCGACCGCAGGTCGCGTTTATATTAACAAGGAAGAAATTACCGGAAAGAGCCATAAAGCGTTATTAGCCATTCGACGCAGAGAAATGAGTATGGTCTTTCAGAATTTTGGTCTTTTACCACATCGCACGGTCTTGGGTAATGCTGCATTTGGCCTGGAATTAAGAAAAGAAAGTAAAGCATCTCGCGAAAAAAAGGCACAGGAGGCCTTGGATACTGTAGGTCTTCATGGCTTTGAACAGCAATATCCCGATCAACTTTCCGGGGGGATGAAACAACGGGTTGGTCTTGCCCGTGCGCTGACCAGTAACCCCGAGATATTGTTGATGGATGAGGCTTTTTCTGCCCTGGATCCGCTGATTAAAAATGAAATGCAGGATGAATTACTTGCTCTGCAGGATAAACTCAAGAAAACTGTTGTTTTTATTACGCATGACCTGGATGAAGCCATCAAGCTGGGTGATCGTATAGCCATTATGAAGGACGGGATAATCGAACAAGTTGGTACGGCTGAGGGAATATTAACCGATCCCGCTACGGCCTACGTAGAGGCGTTTACCGAAAAAGTTGACAGGAAATCCATTATCACCGCGGGAACTTTGATGCATAAAAAGCTTACGGTGGCCAGGCTTGGAAAGGATGGCCCGAAAGGAATTATCCGTAAAATGCGAACAACGGGCTTGGATGTGCTTCCCGTAGTCGATGCGCATTACCTTTTCAAAGGATTTGTATGGGTAAAAGACGCAGCCCAGGCAATAGAAAGAGGAGATAAAACCATAGATGAAATCGTTCTGAAAGAAGTTCCAGTCGTTTACCCTGAAGCCACAGTAGAAGATATGCTAGCTAAGATTTCTGATACGCCGTCGCCGGTCGCAGTGATAAATAAAGGAACTAGCAAGTTGTTGGGGCTGGTAAACCAAAACTCAATTATCATAGAAGCGACGCGCTTCAAAGAAAGCGATATCAATAAAATCAATGAGCCAGAGGTCAAAATCTAAAAGATGGAAAAAGTAATAGATATAGGACAGTATGTTGCCGTGTTAATTCATTGGATGACCGATAACCTAAAGCCAATTTTTGATTTTATAAAAACGAATGGTAATTTGATTATCGATAGTGTAGAATGGGTATTTCTTTCCGTCCCTTTCTATGTTATCATTGCTTTATTTTCCGTGATTGCCTGGAGACGTGCGGGCAAAGGAGTGGCGATATTTACCTTATTGGGACTTATCGTGGTTTATTTAATGGGATTTTGGGTGCCAACCATGCAAACCTTAGCGCTGATTATGGTATCAACGGCTATAGCGCTTATTATGGCCATACCGCTTGGAATATGGTCGGCCAAGAGCAAAGCGGCACATAGAATTATACGGCCGTTACTGGATTTTATGCAAACAATGCCCGCCTTTGTTTACCTCATCCCTGCGGTCCTTTTTTTTAGTATAGGTAAATTACCGGGCGCTTTCGCTACCATTATCTTTGCAATGCCTCCGGCTGTTCGCCTGACATCGTTAGGAATAGAACAGGTTCCTAAAGATATATTAGAGGCGGCTCATTCTATGGGTTCTACGAAGCGCCAAGTACTTTTTAAGGTCGAGTTGCCTTTAGCGCTCAAAACAATACTCGCTGGCGTTAACCAAACGATTTTGCTGGCGCTCTCCATGGTGGTTATTGCGGGGATGATCGCCGCAGGAGGTTTAGGAGAAAAGGTGTTGGAAGGGATTAACAACCTGGATATCGGATTAGGTTTTGAAAGTGGTCTGGCTGTGGTTATTTTAGCCATTATGCTGGATCGCATCACACAGTCACTTGGCAGTAAGAGAAAAGTATAAACTGCCGGCTATAAATATGAGCGATGAACATATCGAAGACGTTTTTCATTAGTCTATTTTGCTTTGGTCTTCTTAGCTGCGGACAGAATTTTACCAAACGCGTAAGCATCGGAATGGTACCGGGCTGGGCAGAAGGAGAAGCAATGACCATGATCTCTCAGGAGATTTTAAGTCGCGCGGGCTATCATGTCGTAATACAAAGAGCAGCTACCAACCTGTTGCTTGCGTCCATGAACAATGGCGATACGGATGCTTTTATGGATGTATGGCTTCCGAAGACTCATGGGAGGAAGGTCGCGAGGTTTGATAATATTTATAGTGCCGGGATTAATTATAGAAAGGCTGTGCTCGGCTTGGTAGTGCCGGACTATGTGCCTATTCAGTCGATCCCTAAGTTAAATGAATATGCGCAACAATTTGATGGTAAGATCATTGGTATTGAACGTGGTAGCGGTATTGCCGCGGCCACTGATAAAGTCATAGAAAAGTATAACCTCAGTTTTACTCAATTGAACTCATCCTCTGTAGCGATGGTGGCTGAACTAAAAAAAGCGATTAAGGAAAAGCGGTGGATTGTCATTACCGGGTGGAAACCCCATTGGATGTTCGCCCGCTTTAACCTCAAATTTCTTAAGGACCCCAAACAGGTTTACGGAAAAGCAGAACATATTGAAACGTATGTACGCGAAAATTTAGACGAGGACTACCCCAGGGTTTATCGGTATTTTGAAAATTTTTATCTCGATGATACGACGATGTCTGATCTTTTGTCCGAAATGCAAAGTAGCGATAATAAAAAGAAGACGGCCAAGCAATGGGTGGACAGCCACCAAAAACTTGTTCATTCCTGGATGCGCAAAGACTAAGGCGCGGCGCTTTACTTCCTTACGATAGATACCGGCTACGGGTATGAATTCCCTGCTTTACTGGGTCGGAAGAGGGTTTATTCTTCCTACGGGAAGTCCGTTTACGCTTTACTTTAAGCGTTAAAACACGGTACTTTCTTTTTACCGCAGATCATTTGAACGATGTTAAATATATACGAGTCTATTTTTCCTGGAATACATTAAAAGGTCTGGAAACACCGGTAATCTTTAACACTACTA
>CAYRJM010000038.1:0-30050 GCA_964424665.1 uncultured Chitinophagaceae bacterium | reverse complement strand
TTTAGTAATTTCGAGTTGAATTTAATGGGTTAGTAAGTAAAAAGAGTCGGCAAATGTTTTCGCCGGCTCTTTTTCTATGGTTGTAAGACTTTCCTTTTATCTTATTATAACATTCTGACCGTCAATGTAAAACAGGTGATGCCTAAAGTTAAAAAAGCTTTTTTCTGTCAAAATTGTGGGTATGAGAGTGCAAAGTGGCTGGGGCGGTGCCCTTCCTGCGGGCAATGGAACACCTTTGTTGAAGAATTGATTGACAGTGGAAAAAAGCCTGCCGGCGAGGCCTGGAAACCCCAGGGGCGTACTTCGCCTGTTAAACTTATTGATGTTAAAAGAGAAGCGCTGCAATATATACGGACGGCAGACGAGGAACTGAACCGGGTACTTGGCGGAGGAATTGTTCCCGGATCCCTGGTGCTGGTGGCCGGAGAGCCCGGCATAGGAAAATCTACGCTTTTTTTACAAAACGGCTTGCGCTTACCGGAAGCGGTCGTCCTTTACATCAGCGGGGAAGAAAGCGAGCAGCAGATACGCATGCGCGCCGACCGGCTCCAGGCTAAAAGCGATAATTTTTACCTGCTCACCGAAACAGATACCCCTTCTATTTTTCAGGAGATCAAAAAACTGCAGCCTGATCTGGTGATCGTCGATTCGATACAGACCCTGCAGTCTCCTCACGTGGAGTCGGCGCCCGGCAGCATTTCCCAGATCAGAACTTGCGCCGCGGAGTTACAGCAATTCGCTAAGGCGACCCAAACACCGGTATTTTTGATCGGCCACATCAATAAAGAAGGCAGTATTGCCGGGCCGAAAGTACTGGAACATATCGTGGATACTGTGTTGCAGTTTGAAGGAGATCAGCACTACCTCTACCGCATTCTCCGGACGATTAAGAATCGTTTTGGTTCTACCTCGGAGTTGGGCATCTATGAAATGACCGGGAACGGCCTCAGGCAGGTGTCCAACCCCTCCGAAGTACTGCTGTCTGAAAAAGACGAATCGCTGAGCGGGGTGGCCATAGCCGCTTCTGTGGAAGGAATACGTCCCATGCTTATTGAAGCACAGGCCCTCGTGACCCATTCGGTCTATGGCGTACCGCAGCGCACCGTGAACGGTTTTGACTTGCGGCGGTTGCAACTGCTGCTCGCCGTACTAGAAAAAAGAGGGGGATTCCAGTTCGGGACCAAGGATGTATTTGTGAATATTGCCGGCGGTCTCCGGGTGTCGGATCCCTCCATCGACCTGGCCATCATAAGCGCCCTGCTGTCTTCTTATGAAGATGTGCCCTTACCGAAACAGTATTGTTTTGCCGGGGAAGTGGGACTGAGCGGTGAAATCCGGCCGGTGAACCGCATTGAACAGCGGATTTTAGAGGCGGAAAAGCTTGGTTTTGAAAAAATCTTTGTTTCCCGGTACAACCTGCCCGGCAAAAAAAATACGGCCCGGCAAAAGGATTTTGACCGGTTTCGCATAGAAGTGGTGATGACCGGTCGTATCGAAGAGTTGTATCAACAGTTGTTTTAGCTAGCGGCTGTTGATCCGGGCAAGCAGCCGGAGAATTTCAATATACAGCCATACGATGGTAACCAACAGTCCGAAGGCGCCATACCATTCCATATATTTGGGCGCACCCATTTTGCTGCCCCTTTCAATCATATCAAAGTCAAGCAACAGATTCAGTGCGGCTACGCCGACTACTATCAGGGAAAATACGATACCGAAAAGTGAGCCGTTTAACGGGTTCATAAACGGAATGCTGACATTAAAAAATCCGAGGACCCAGGTCAGCATATAAAAAATAAATATCCCGCCGGTGGCGCCGATAATGATCATCCGCAGCCTGTTGGTCACTTTGATGATGCGGGTTCGGTATAAAGTCCACATAGCCAGTACTACGCCAAAGGTTAACAGCACGGCTTGTATCACCAGATAGGGGGCTTTTTCGGCAAACATGTTGCTGAAAATAGCCGATATGGCACCCAGAAAAAGGCCTTCGCACAAACCATAAGCAGGGGCGAGGTATTTAGCCCACTGCATTTTGAAACTCATGATGATCGCCAGCCCCAGGCCGCCGAAAGCGCCGATCATGATCATCGGGGCCACATTCTGTCCTTTCTCAACAGCAAACCAGCTGTATACCGAAGTACACATCGCCATGATAAAAATGAATAAAAATTTATTGAGGGTGCCTTTTACCGTCATCGTCCCCTCTTCACTGATGTGGATGGTACGCTGAAAGATTTTATCATTTAAAGCGGGATTGCTGCTTTTTTCTATAAATGCCATGCGTGTCGGTTTTTAATTAGCTTAAAGTGAGGTACAAAATTACTGCTTTTTGTTTAATGCAAATAGTAACAGGCCACTTCAGCGATTGTTTAACTTTTTCGTAACAGATGAAACCCCCGGGGTTCCAAGGATGGGAAGGACCCCGATTCCGGCTTGGAGCATTCAAAAAGCCATTCTTTAGGAAGGAGTCTTGCCGTTTTAGACCAACAAGCCACGATTTCAACAAACCGGCACCCTTCGGTGACGGCGCTCAAAACAAAGGTTTCCACTGCCTGGCCGGGTGGTCGTTTTCGGAATAGATTTTTCGGTTTAATCGGGCGATTGAAGCCATTTAAAAGACCGCGGCACCGGCGTTGTTTTTTTCGTCTTACAAGAGAGGAGCCGTCAAAAATCAGCTATTTCCTGTAAGTTTGCATTCATGGAAAAAAAACCGGCAATTTTAATTATCATGGACGGCTGGGGCCATGGTAAAGTCAGAAAAGCAGATGCAATCGCCCTGGCCAATACGCCTTTTGTGAGCGGTTTGTACCACCAGTATCCCAATAGTGAATTAATTACCTGCGGGGAAAAGGTAGGGTTGCCCGAAGGACAAATGGGTAATTCCGAAGTCGGTCATTTAAATATCGGGGCCGGCAGAATAGTACATCAGGAATTACAACGGATCAATATGGCGATTAAAGCGGGGTCGCTGGCTAAGAACGACGTCTTACAGCAGGCGCTGAAAAAAGCCGCTGAGCCCGGCAGAAAACTCCATTTTATGGGCCTGGTGAGCGATGGCGGCGTGCACTCCCATATCGATCACCTTAAAGCGCTCCTGGACATCGCGCATCACGAAGGCCTGAAAGACGTTTTTGTTCACGCCTTTACCGATGGAAGGGATACCGATCCTCATAGCGGAAAAGGTTTTTTAAAGGCACTGCAACGCCATATAGATAATACGACAGGGGCTATTGCTACGGTTACGGGTCGCTATTATGCGATGGACCGCGATAAGCGTTGGGAACGGGTCAAGCTGGCCTATGATGCGCTGACTGCCGGGAAGGGCGTGCAAACCGAAGACATTTTTGATGCGGTGGAGGCCTCTTACTCCGAAAAGGTGACCGACGAGTTTATTAAACCGATCATTCATGTAGACGACAAGGGGGTGCCCCTGGCGAAAATAGCCGACGGCGATGTGGTCATCTGTTTTAACTTCAGAACCGATCGTTGCCGTCAGATCACCCAGGTGCTTACCCAGCAGGATATGCCCGATTATGACATGAAGAAACTAAAGCTGGACTACATTACGATGACCGAATACGACAAAGACTTCAAAGGCATCCCGGTCGTGTTTGAAAATAAAGACCTGGCTATGACGATGGGGGAGGTGCTGGAAAAAGCAGGGAAAAAACAAATTCGCATCGCCGAGACGGAAAAATACCCCCATGTGACTTTCTTTTTCTCGGGAGGAAGAGAAGCGGAGTTCGCAGGTGAGAAAAGGATACTGGCTGCTTCCCCCAAAGTCGCTACTTATGATTTGCAACCGGAAATGAGCGCGAATGAACTGGTGGAAAAATTGCTCCCGGAAATTGAAAATAAGACGGCGGACTTTATCTGCCTGAATTTTGCCAATGCCGATATGGTGGGCCACACCGGTGTTTGGGAAGCGGTGATCAAAGCGGTGGAAACGGTAGATCATTGCACCGCTCAGGTAGTTGGGGCGGCGCTAAAAAGCGATTATCGTGTTTTTCTGACCGCTGACCATGGAAACTCTGATTTTGAGCTCAACAGTGATGGTTCGCCCAACACCGCTCATTCCCTGAACCCGGTGCCTTTTTTTGTTATCAGCAGCGATTATAAAGGCCAGGTAAAAGACGGTAAGCTCGGAGATATCGCGCCCACCATTTTGTATGCCATGGGTTTGCCCATACCGGACGAAATGACCGGCACCATACTTATTGATGAGGAAAAATGAAGCGTATTGCCATATACATAGGGGCGTTGCCGGCAGAAAAGGAAAAGTGGAACCGGGCGGACTGGTTTAACTATGAAGTAATCAGTCGTATTTTGGCGCATCGGGAAAAGCAATACCTTTTGTTGTCCGAGGAACCGGTAGACCACTTTTTCCTGAAGAATAAAAATACGGATTATCTCGTTTTGGGAAAATATGCGCCCCGCATACTGTCCATGTACCGAAGGTTTAATTATAAATTACCGGATGCGATAAAACATGCAGGCAGCGAAATACTGGTGTCCTCAATGGGGGTACTGCCTTTAAAAAAACGCCTCCCCAGTTGTCTGCTGCTTTCGGACGAGATAGCCGAAACACGAAAAGCCGCTTTGCTCGAGGGGCTCAGCAGATATCGCAGGCGTTATCTGCCCCGTTTTTTACAGCAGGCCGGCCAGATCATGGTTTTATCCTCCGCCACTAAAAACCATTTGCTTTCCTGTTACCAGATTCCCGAACAGCGGGTAGCTGTCGTAGGAAAGGCGGTGCCGGCCGTGTTTAAAGCGCTCGACTGGGAAGCGCGCGAAGAGGTGAAAGCCCGGTATGCCGACGGGAAAGAGTATCTTTTGCTCACCGGCACTCTTTCAAAAGAAAACCATATCATTAATATCCTCAAGGCTTTTTCGGTACTGAAGAAGAAAATGAACTCCTCGATGGTATTGGTGCTTGCCGGAGACCAGGATCCTTCCTTTAAGAAATTTCCGAAACTGCTCGGGACCTATCACTTCAGAAGAGATGTGAAAGTAACCGGCGCCCTCCCGCTGACGGAAACCGCCCGGTTAACGGGGGGCGCTTACGCCCGCATCATTCCCGCCGCCGCGACCGCTTTTTGCAGCCCGGTTCCAGAGACGTTGCAATGCCGCACGCCGGTCATTGCCGCCAACAACGCATTGCATGCAGAAGAGGGGGGAGACGCGGCTTTATATTTTGATCCCGAAGATTTTAATGACCTGGGCGAACAGCTTTGTGAGCTCTATAAAAATGAAGAATTACGTGCTCAGCTTATTGCACGCTCCGACGAAAAAGCAGGTGGTCTTTCCTGGGACACTACGGCCGGGAAATTCTGGCAGGCGCTTATCCGGGCATATGAAACAGCAACCAAAAAATAACGACTACCTTTGCAGCCAAATCATTAAAAATTATCTATATCATGGCCAAGACATCAGAAATAAAGATTGATATCACCGTAGATGAGGAGAAGATCCCGGAAAAAATCAACTGGCAGGCGTCCGACAGTACCGCTGACATGCAAAATGAAGCGCGCGCGATGTTGTTGTCGTTTTGGGATCCGGCGGATAAAACGGCCCTGCGTATTGATCTGTGGACCAAAAAAATGATGATGGACGAAATGGCGGAGTTCCTGTATCAGACGATGATGGGCATGGCGGATACCTATGAGCGGGCGACGCAATACCACGACCACGCCAAAGAAATGAAACAATTTGCACAAGGATTTTTAAAAAAGTTCCAGGCGCGTCAGACGCCTGCTTCCGACGACTTAAAATAAAAAAACAGGCTTATGGCTTTAGAACAACAGGTAAATGAAGGCATTAAAAATGCCATGAAAACAAAAAACGAGCCCGAATTACGCGGGCTGCGTGCGATTAAAGCGGCTATTTTGCTGGCTAAAACTGCCGGGGGAGCCTCTCAGGATTTATCAGACGCCGAAGAGAATAGTTTGTTGCAAAAATTAGTGAAACAACGTAAAGACTCCCTGGAGATTTATCAGCAGCAGAACCGTCCGGACCTGGCGCAAAAAGAAACGGAAGAAATCGCGGTGATCGAGAAGTTTCTGCCCGAACAAATGGGAGCAGAAGAAGTCAAAGCACAGCTTCAGCAAATCATTGCCCAAACCGGGGCCAGTTCACCGGCTGATATGGGTAAAGTGATGGGGCCCGCGATGAAACAACTGGCAGGAAAAGCAGACGGCAAACTGATCTCTTCCCTGGTCAAAGAATTACTTGCGAAACAGTAAAGCGAAAAACCGGAGGCACAACCGGAAACGAACGCCTCCCAGAAGAGCGGAAGAAACGGGTTTTGTGGGTTAGGCTTTGCGCATAAAAAAACGTTTAATGATAATTTCATACAATTGGTTAACTGAATTTTTGGAGCAGGGTGACATGCCCGTTCCCGATCCCGGAAGTCTTTCTAAATTATTAACGGATATCGGGCTTGAAGTAGAATCACTTGAAAAATACGAACAAGTACCCGGCGGACTGGAGGGCCTGGTGATCGGGAAAGTGATAGAAGTAAAGGCGCATTCCAATGCCGATCGGCTGAAAATAACCCATGTTGACGTAGGAGCGGAGTCTCCCTTAAAGATAGTTTGCGGTGCCCCCAATGTGGCGGAAGGACAGCGCGTGGTGGTCGCGCCTGTGGGTGTGACGATATTTCCTGTTAACGGGGAACCGGTCACGATGAAAAAAGCGAGCATCCGCGGAGAAGAAAGTTTTGGGATGATATGTGCTGAGGATGAGATCGGATTAGGGGAAAGCCATCAGGGGATAATGACGCTTCCCGACGATGCCAGGCCCGGAATGAAGGCGAAAGCCTATTTTCAACCCGCTGAGGACTGGATATATGAAATAGGGCTCACGCCCAACCGCATGGACGCGATGAGCCACCTGGGGGTAGCCCGTGATGTCTGTGCGCGACTGAGCTACACTTCCAAAAAGCAGTGGCATGTCCGGCCTGTGGCTGTAGATGCTTTTAAAGCAGAGGAAAACAGCCAACCCATCAGCGTAACTATTGAAAATGAAAAAGCTTGTCCCCGGTACGCGGGGGTAACGTTGTCGGATATCCGGGTTGCCCCTTCTCCGAAGTGGCTGCAGCAGCGGTTGAAGGCGATAGGTGTACGTCCGATCAACAATGTAGTAGACGTCACCAATTACGTTTTACATGAATGCGGCCAGCCTTTGCATGCTTTTGACGTTAAGGCCATAAAAGGACAACAGATCAAGGTGAAAAACCTGCCGGAAGGAACTCCCTTTGTGACACTCGATAAAGAAACCCGTAAATTGAATGCGGCGGATTTGATGATCTGTAACGAATCAGAAGGGATGTGCATAGCCGGCGTATTCGGTGGATTGGACTCCGGCGTAACCGAAAAAACAACTGCTATCTTCCTGGAAAGCGCTTATTTTGATCCGGTAACCATCCGCCGGACTTCCTTTCGCCACGGCCTGCGTACCGATGCAGCTACCCATTTTGAAAAAGGCGTGGCGGTCTCCGGAGTAATCTATGCCCTCAAAAGAGCGGCTTTGCTCATGAAAGCGTTATGCGGGGCCCGGATAGTATCGGAGATCGTAGATGTCTATCCGGTGCCTAAGAAGAAAACAAAGATTACCCTGAAACTGGACTACCTGGTCAAGCTTAGTGGTAAAGCCTACACGGCGACGCAGGCTGCTTCTATTCTCGGCAATCTGGGCTTTGATGTGGTAACGCAATCGGAAGAGGCGCTTACCGTCGCTGCGCCTTATACTAAACCTGACATGGATGTAGCGGCAGATCTGGTGGAAGAAATAATGCGTATCGACGGATATGATAACATAGCAATACCCGGTCATATCCGTATTGCCCCTTCCTCGGGCGAAAATGCGGACAACGAACGGCAGAAGGAGAAGATCACCGCCTACCTGAGCGACAATGGTTTTCATGAGATCATGACCAATTCCATTACGAATGGTAAGTATTATGACGACAAACAGCCATTGGTCGGACTGATGAACAACTTAAGCAGCGAGTTGGATGTCTTGCGGCCCTCGCTTCTGGAAACCGGCCTGGAGACCGTAGCGTATAATCTTAACCGTAAGCAGGAAAATATTCTCTTTTTTGAACTTGGGACGGTTTATGCCAAGGAAGGCATGCAGGAGAGACCCATGCTCTCCCTTTTGGCTTCGGGCAACAAGTTGCCGGAAAACTGGGTAGCTGACGCGCTGCCGGTAGACCCTTATTTCCTGAAAGGGCATCTTAAGAGTTTATGCGTGCGGGTAGGGATACAACCCGCCGCTATTGCTTTTGTCCCTGAAGAAGCTTCAGAACGGTTGCAGGAAGTGTTAAGTATTCAAATCAACAATAAATCAATAGGTCAGCTTGGCCGTGTTTCGGCAAAAAAACTCCAGCAATTCGCTATTAAGCAAGCAGTCTGGTTCGTAGAAATAGATTTGTCCCTGCTGCATAAAACACTGCCTGAAAAAGAGGTTGTTTTTTCAGCTATCCCTCAATATCCTGAGGTGCGTCGGGATTTGGCACTGATTTTGGATAAAAAAATAAAGTTCTCGGCGGTTGAAAATATTGCAAAAGGAATAAAAACACGTATTTTAGAGCAGATAAATTTGTTTGATGTTTTTGAAGGAGAAAAACTGGAGGCCGGTAAAAAATCTTACGCGGTAAGTTTTATTTTCCGGCATCCCGAGAAGACACTGACCGACAAAGAAATCGATAAAGTGATGAAGAGACTGATGCAATCCTTTGAGACGCAGCTTGGGGCAACTATCAGAAGTTAAATGCTTTTTACATGTCCGCGATCAACTTATCCAATATTGAAAATAATTTCCAGCTGTTGGTAAAACGGTGCCGGCTGTTGTACAATGAAAAACAAAAGCTGGAACAGAAAGTCCTGGAGGGCCAGGAGGAAATCGCCAGACAGCAGACCCTTTTGGAGGAGTTGGAAGAAAAAGTGAGAATGCTGAAAATGACATCTCCTGCCGGCAATATGCCCCAAGACGGCTCCGTCAGAAAAGAAATGCGCACCGCCCTTAATGCTTACATACAGGAAATAGACAATTGTATCGCTTTGTTGAACAAGTAGAAGTTATTTTCCTTTAAACCACACTTTCTTTTGTTAAATAGAACCTTCCTGAATACCTTTGTGTCGTTTTTTTTAACAATACCGACCGGCTGTGGAATTAAATTTGGAATTGCCATAAAAGGCCGATATTTGCACTATAGACATTGTTTATAAAATTAATATCTCCGGAAACCAGAGAGCAAATCCCTTGATGATGAAAGACTTTTCTTTTGTTTCCAACGCACATCCAGCCTACATTGAATCCCTTTACAAGGAGTTCTTAAAAGACCCCCAAACGGTTGACCCCGATTGGGTCCGTTTTTTTGAAGGGTTCGATTATGCTGTTTCCAGTGCCAACGGGGAACAAAAAGGAACCGACGCGTTAAACCCTGAACAGCTCGCCAAAGAATTTTCAGTTTATCAACTTATACAGGCCTATCGAAAAAGAGGTCATCTTATCGCCACGACCAACCCCATTCGTCCGCGGAAAGATCGTAAAGCGTTGCTGGACCTGAAAGATTTTAACCTGAGCGACGCGGATCTGGAACGGCAATTCTACGCCGGTTCTTTTATAGGTAAACCCAAAGCCACCTTACGGGAGATCGTGGATCTGCTTGTAAAATGGTATGCCTCCACCATCGGCAGCGAATTCATGTACATTGACGACCCGGAAAAACGGGAGTGGCTGCGTAATCAGGTGGAAGTAGAATTGCAGAAACCCATTCCCCTGGACAGAAAGAAAAGAATTCTCCAAAAGCTGAATGAGGCTACCGTCTTCGAGCGGTTTCTGCATACGAAATATATCGGTCAGAAACGGTTTTCCCTGGAAGGAGGAGAAAACACGATTCCGGCGTTAGACACCATAATCCGCGAGGTCGCCGATCAGGGCGTTCAGGAGGTAGTCATCGGTATGGCCCACCGGGGCCGGCTCAATGTGTTGACCAACATTTTGGGCAAGACCTATGAACAGGTGTTTAATGAATTCGAAGGCCGGGTTCCCTCCGAACAGGAGACAATGGGCAGCGGAGACGTGAAATATCATGTCGGGTTCAGGTCTGATATCACTACGGAAAACAATAAAAATGTCAACATACAGATGGTGCCCAATCCATCTCATCTCGAACTGGTAGATCCTGTAGTGATTGGCTACGCCAGAAGCAAAGCGGATGTCTTGTATAAAAGTGACTATGATAAAATATTGCCCATATTAATACATGGGGATTCGGGCATTGTGGGACAGGGCGTTGTGTATGAAGTGCTGCAGATGAGCAAACTTCATGGCTATTATACGGGAGGTACCCTGCATTTTGTTATCAATAACCAGATTGGCTTCACCACTGATTTTGACGACGCCCGTTCTTCGGATTATTGTACCAGTATGGCGGCCATGATTGAAGCGCCGGTTTTTCACGTCAACGGGGACGACGCGGAGGCTGTCGCTAAGGTGGCGGCGATGGCGGCGCATTACCGCCAGAAATTCAACAGCGACATCTTCATAGATATGGTGTGTTATCGCAAGCATGGCCATAACGAAGGGGATGATCCGAAATATACCCAGCCTAAGTTCTACGCGCTCATTGACAAACATCCGGGCCCCCGCCAGGTATATTCCCAAAAGCTTATTGAGGCGGTCGACGTGGACAACAAGTTAGTTGATGAAATGGAGAAGCATTTCTGGTCCATCTTGCAGGAGCGGCTGGATGAAGTGAAACAACACGCCATAAAATCCAGGTACCAGATCCCTGAACGCTGGTGGCAGGAACTCAGAGCTTCCGTGCCTGAGGACTTTGATCAATCCCCCGATACGGCGATTGATAAGAAACAGCTTCAGCTGTTGGTGGAAAAAACGCTTTCCGTGCCGGAAAACTTTCAGCCGCTGAGAAAAGTTACCAAGCTATTAAACGATAAGAAAAAACTGTTTGAAGAACAGGGGCTTTTGGACTGGTCGGTAGGAGAACTGGCCGCTTACGGAAGCATTCTGATAGAAGGAAAAGACGTGCGGTTAAGCGGGCAGGACGTGAAAAGAGGTACTTTTTCGCACCGCCATGCAACCTTGAGGGACAGCAAAACCGGTGAAGAATACAACCGGCTCAGCCGGCTGGACGACAAACAGGGCGTCTTTAGAATATATAATTCGCCTTTAAATGAATCTGCCTCGGTCGGGTTTGAATACGGATACGCACTCGCCAATCCGAATACGCTGACAATATGGGAAGCGCAATTTGGTGATTTCGGGAATGGCGCGCAGGCAATGATTGATCAGTTTGTCGTATCGGGAGAACAGAAATGGGAGCGGATGAACGGCTTAGTCATTCTGCTGCCACACGGCTACGAGGGACAGGGGCCCGAGCATTCGAGCGCCCGCCTGGAACGTTTTTTACAGATGGCCGTAGAATATAACATCATCGTGACCAATTGCACGACCGCGGCCAACCTTTTTCATGTGCTGCGCAGGCAGTTGGCCTATCCATTCCGCAAACCACTGATAAATTTTTCTCCCAAGGCTAATTTACGGCATCCGCGAAGTTATTCCCCGGCAGAAGCGTTTACCGACGGCAGGTTTGAAGAGATTATTGAGGATCCTTACTGTGACAGTGATCCCCAAAAGATAAAAAAAGTGTTGCTTTGTAGTGGAAAAGTCTATTTCGATTTAAGCGAAAAGCAAATGGAAGACGAAAGAAAGGATATTGCGATTATCCGGATGGAACAGTTGTATCCTCTTCCCCAAAAGAAACTGGACGCTTTGGTAAAAAGGTACAGCAAGGCCAACTGGTTTTGGGTGCAGGAAGAACCGTTGAACATGGGGGCCGCCTGGTATCTCAAAATGGTGCTCTCCGACCTTAATTTTGGCGTTATCAGCCGTCATCCCAGCGCTTCTACTGCTACGGGGTATGGTAAAGTACATAAAGAAGAACAGCAGGAAATAATTGAAACGGCCTTTTCTATTTTAAATTAGCCGAAGCGAAATTAAACACCATGATAGAAATTAAAATTCCATCCATCGGAGAATCCATTAATGAAGCCACCATCGCACAATGGTTAAAAAAAGACGGTGAATATGTAAATCAGGATGAGGTTATTTGTGAACTTGAATCAGAAAAAGCCTCTTTTGAACTGAACGCAGAACAGGCAGGGACGCTGCACATCCTTGTACAGGAAGGAGCAGATGTGAAAATAGGACAGACGGTAGGACGTATAGACGAAACGGCTGCCGCCCCTGCGACAAACCAGTCGGAGGGACCGGATACGCCACCTGCTGAAGAAAAACACGCCGCTGAGGATAGTCAACCTGCTGAAGACCAACCGGCTACTCCTTCTTCTTCGGAACAAACACCTCCGCCGGCCGCGGGAAAAGGCGTTATTGAAATAAAGATACCGGCCGTTGGTGAATCTATCAATGAGGTTACCCTGCTGAACTGGACGAAAGAGGAGGGGCAGTATGTGAGACGCGATGAGGTGATTTGCGAATTAGAATCGGAGAAGGCTTCTTTTGAGGTCAATGCCGAAGAATCGGGCCGGTTACATCAACTGGCGGCCCCGGAGGACACCCTTGAGATCGGACAGGCTGTTGCTACGATCGATACCGATGCAGCTCCGCCTGCAGAAGCCGGAGCCGCAACTGCCCAGGATGCTCCCGAGAAAAAGAAAGCGACAGAAGAACAACAAGAGCAACATAGCAAACTGACGGCCCCGCATGTCGAAAAGCCGGCCAAAGCCACCCCGGTGGCCTCGGCCATGATGGCGGAGAAGCGCTTGCGTACCGGTGACGTGAAGGGCACCGGACCTTCGGGGAAAATCATTAAACAGGACGTACTGGCGGCCCTGGCGCATCCCGGTACGGCTGCGGGACAGGCGCTCTTCAGCCGGGAGACGCGCCGCGAGAAAATGAGCAATTTGCGAAAAACCATTTCCCGCCGGCTGGTGGAAGCGAAAAACAATACCGCTATGCTCACCACCTTCAATGAGGTGGACTTAACGGAGGTAAAAGCTATCCGGAAGCAGTATAAAGAAGCCTTTAAAGAAAAGCATGGCGTTAACCTCGGCTTTATGTCTTTTTTCACCAAGGCCTGTTGTTTTGCTTTGCAGGAGTGGCCGGCGGTGAATGCCTATATCGATGGAGCCGAACTTATCTATCACGACTATTGTGATATTTCCATTGCCGTGTCAACCCCGAAAGGCCTGGTGGTACCGGTGATCCGAAACGCGGAAAGCCTGAGTATGGCCGACATCGAAAAGGAAGTGATTGCTGTGGCCAAAAAAGCACGGGACGGAAAGCTTTCTTTAGAGGAAATGACCGGAGGTACCTTTACAATTACTAACGGAGGAGTTTTTGGGTCCCTTATGAGCACGCCTATCATTAACCCGCCTCAATCGGCGATTCTGGGAATGCATAAAATTGAAGATCGGCCGGTTGCGGTCAACGGCCAGGTAGTAGTTCGTCCGATGATGTATATCGCCCTGAGTTACGATCACCGTGTTATAGACGGGAAAGAATCGGTGAGTTTCCTGGTACGGGTAAAAGAATTGCTGGAAGATCCGGGCCAGTTGCTGTTTGGAAAAGATCCGGTAAAAACCTTATTGGAAGTGTGATATGACGATTATTCAGCTGGAGTATATAGTGGCCCTGGATACTTATCGTAGTTTTGTTACCGCTGCAGAAAAATGCTTTGTTACCCAGCCGAGCCTGAGCATGCAGGTACACAAGCTGGAAGAAGAGTTGAAGGTGAAAATATTTGATCGCACGCGTATGCCGGTAGCGCCTACACAAGTAGGAAAGCTCATCATTGAGCAGGCGAGAGTGATCCTGCAGGAACACAGCCGTATTGATGAGATTATTTCCAATTTCAAAAACGAAGTAAAAGGCAGTTTACGCATCGGGATCATCCCTACTCTGGCGCCGTACATTCTTCCACCCCTGGTCGCTCGGTTCGCGAAACATTATCCGAAAGTCAAGCTAGAGATATGGGAATATACAACGGAGATAATCGTAGAACATATAAAAAGGGACCAGATCGACTGCGGGTTGTTCGCTACTCCTTTTGGCGATAAACTGCTCGATGAGCAACCGTTGTTTTACGAAAGCTTTGTCGTGTACGCTTCCCCTTCCCACGATCTTTATAAAAAACGATTATTAACGCAAAAAGATCTGCCTGCCGCTGATATCTGGGTGCTTAATGAAGGGCACTGCATGCGCAACCAGGTGCTGAACATCTGTTCGCGTAAAGACCATGCGAGGGCTTCCAAAAACCTGGAGTATAATACCGGAAGTGTGGAAACCTTAAAGCGGCTGGTGCAATCGAATTCGGGATGGACTATCCTTAATGAGTTATCTATACGTGACCTGACGGATGAACAATTGGAAATGGTTCGGTTCTTTAAAGCACCGGAACCGGTAAGGGAAATCAGCCTGGTCACCCACAAACATTTTATCAAGCAGGGATTGGTCACCGTCTTGGAAAAGGAAATCAATCGTATCATCCCCGATAAGATGAAGGTCCAGGGAAAGAAAAAAATCGTGCCGGTTGAAAGCACGCGGTGAATGCCGCTCCTTACGCGTTAGCGGCTTAAAAAAAGGCTGACCGGAACGGACAGCCTTTTTCGTGCTCAGCTGATTTGAATTGTTCTGGGCGGTCTTTGTTTTGCTTCTTCCCGCTTCGGAACGATTACGCGCAAAATGCCATCTTCGTATTTAGCGCTGATTTTGTCTTCGTCTACCACCCCTTTAGGTAACTGAAATGTACGCTGGAAGGCTTGGTAGCTAAATTCCCTGCGGCTGTACTGGCCTCCCTGGTCGTCTTCGGCTTTTTCCGATCTTTCAGAGGTGATGCTTAACTGGTTACCATCAAGTGTTATATTAAAATCGTCTTTTGACATTCCGGGCGCGGCCATTTCCACCTGGTAATGATCCGCCGTCTCCTGAATGTTACAGGCCGGAACCGAAGTACGGGTGGCGGAAAAATTGGGTAAACTGCCATCAAAAGGATCTCGGGCAAAAAAATCATTTAACCAACCTGCTAATGATGGTAATGTGCTTTCATTTCTTGTGATGAGTGCCATGATTACCTCCTTGTTTTTAGCGTTAATTAATGAAGTCTTCGCTGGTTATGCTTGCAACAAAAATGCCATTTCAGATTTGGTTTTGTCAAGCTGAAAATATTTCATCATAAAAGCATGTTTTCTGACACAGCGGAATGCCAATTTGTCAACTCGCAGGAAAGACAGACAGGTAAATGATGACCACTTGGAAGGATATCTACACCAGCTTCTCTACTACCTGCTTAACAAGTTTTGTTTGCCCCAAAGTATAAAAGTGTAACGCCGGGACGCCGGCTTTTTTCAGTTCCTGGCACTGGGTCAGCAGCCATTCTGCCCCGACCTGCCTGACCGCTTCTTTGGTTTTGCAGGCCAATACGGCGCGGGAGAGGTCTTCGGGAATGTCGATATGGAAAATATGGGGAAGCACATTTAAATGCCGTAGGGTGGTCAGCGGTTTCAAACCGGGAATAATGGGGACGTTGATTTCCATGTCCCGGCATTTTTTAACAAAATCGAAATATTTTTTATTGTCAAAAAACATCTGTGTCGTGATGTATTCGGCTCCCTGATCTACCTTTTTCTTGAGATAATACAGGTCAGATTCCATATTGGGGGCTTCAAAATGTTTTTCCGGATATCCCGCAATACCGGCACAAAAGTTTGTTTTCTGCGCGTTAGTGAGATCTTCTTCCAGATATTGGCCCTTGTTCATATTGACGACCTGTTTCAGCAAATCTATTGCATAGGGATGCCCGTCGGGTTCAGGGGTGAAAAAGGTTTCGTTTTTAGGAGCATCTCCCCGGAGTACCAGTACGTTGTCTATGCCGAGGAAGTTGAGGTCTATCAAGGCGTTCTCCGTTTCCTCCTTACTAAATCCGCCACAAATCAGATGAGGTACCGCATCCACTTTGTAATGGCTCATAATAGCGGCGCATATACCCACTGTTCCCGGCCTCTTGCGAATGGCGATTTTTTCAAAATTCCCATCGGCTTTCTTTTTAAACAGATATTCACTCCGGTGGTAAGTTACATTGATAAAAGCCGGATCGAATTCCATCAGCGGATCCAGGTGATTATATATGGACTCTATTCCCTTGCCTTTCTGCGGAGGAAGGATCTCAAAAGATATGAGCATATCTTTTGCGTTCTGAAGATGTTCGGTTACTTTCATGGCCGTTGCTGCCGTTCAAATTTTTGCAAACCTAATGGATTTCAGCTTAAAACCCAATGGAAACAGCCCGGATTATTTGACGGAATTATCAAATTCCCCGATATAAATGTTATTTTTGCTATCTAAAGCGAGAAATTTTGGAGCTGCATACAAATCAACTGGTAAAGAAGTACCGAAACAGAACGGTGGTCGATCACGTATCGCTAAAGGTGTCGAGAGGAGAGATTGTAGGACTTCTGGGACCCAATGGTGCGGGAAAGACAACTACTTTTTACATGGTAGTGGGGTTTATCAAACCGGATGAAGGAGAAGTGTTCCTGGATGATGGCAATATCACCAAAATCCCCATGTACCGGCGGGCAAAAATGGGTATTGGCTATCTGCCGCAGGAGGCTTCGGTTTTTCGTAAGCTGACGGTGGAGGATAATATTGCTGCGGTATTGGAAATGACTCCCCTGAGCAAGAAAGAACAAAAGGAGAAGCTCGAGTCGTTGATTGATGAATTTCACCTGCAACATGTGCGGAAAAATAACGGGGATGTGCTTAGCGGCGGAGAGAGAAGGCGGACGGAGATCGCCAGGGCGCTTGCGGTAGACCCCAAATTTATTTTGCTTGATGAACCCTTTGCCGGGATTGATCCTATTGCGGTGGAAGACATCCAGTCCATCGTTGTCCGGCTAAAGAAAAAGAATATAGGCATACTGATCACCGATCATAATGTACAAGAAACACTCTCTATCACCGACAGGGCTTATTTGCTTTTTGAAGGCAACATCCTGAAGTCGGGTACGGCCGAAGACTTGGCTGCCGATCCGCAGGTAAGGAAGGTGTACCTCGGTAAAAACTTTGAATTCCGGGGAAAAAAGATGCTGGAAAATCTGTCTGATTCTTCCGCTTAATTCCTATATTGCAATATGAAGTTATTAAGCCCGGCCATATCAAGACTTGCCCGTTTACGGATGGCGCGTATGGAGCAGTTTATTAACTACCCCGAGGAAGCGCAAAAGGAGGTCTTTCATGACCTGATCACGCAGGGCCAGTACACGGAATTCGGGAAGGAGCATCGCTTCAATGAAATATATACGGTTAAAAAATTCAAGCAGAACATCCCCGTACAGGATTATGAACAGCTGAAACCCTATATTAACCGGATCATGGCCGGCGAACAGAATCTTTTGTGGAATACCCCCATTCGCTGGTTTGCCATGTCCAGCGGTACCACCAGCGATAAAAGTAAATTTATACCAGTGAGCCAGGAGAGCCTGGCAGATTGTCATTACCGGTCGGGGAGAGACGTCATCACACTTTATTATAAAAATTTTCCACAGTCCGACCTGCTGACCGGAAAATCTCTGGTTATTGGCGGCAGCCATCAGGTAAGTAAGCTGAATGAATTAATCTCTTACGGGGATCTTAGCGCGGTTATGTTGCAGAATATGCCGTTTTACGGGCATCTGATGCGCACACCCGATCTTTCCATTGCGTTGATGGACGAGTGGGAGAAGAAAATAGACCGCATCGCCCGGGAGACTATTTCGGAAAATGTTACTTCTATTGCCGGAGTGCCTTCCTGGACCCTTATTCTGATAAAATACATTTTGGAACTCACCGGCAAGAGCGACTTAAAAGAAGTGTGGCCAAACCTGGAATTGTACATTCACGGCGGCGTTAGTTTTGCGCCTTATGCCTCCCAGTTTAATAAACTGATCAGTGATCCGCTTATGCGCTACCTGGAAACGTACAATGCTTCTGAGGGTTTCTTTGCCGCGCAGGATAACCTGCTCCATAATGAAGGAATGCTGCTTTTTTTAAACCATGGTATTTTTTACGAATTTATGCCGATGGAGGAGTACGGTACTGCCCACCCCAGGACTTTGCAGCTGCAGGAGGTAGAGGTAGGCAAGCCTTACGTGTTGATTATTAGTACTAACGCCGGCTTATGGCGCTATATAGTTGGCGATACCATAGAGTTTACCAGCCTTTACCCCTTCCGGATCGCGATTACCGGAAGAACCAAATTTTTTATCAATGCATTTGGAGAGGAAGTAGTTGTTGAAAATGCGGATAAAGCTATCGCGGAAGCCTGCCTTCAAACCGGTGCCGCCATCAATGACTATACGGCCGGCCCTGTTTATTTTTCGGAGAACAACAACGGAGCGCATGAATGGCTGATTGAATTTGAAAAAGAACCGGATCAACGCGATAAGTTTATAGAAGTCCTGGATAAAACCCTCCAGGCGGTCAATTCTGATTACGAAGCCAAGCGCTATAAGGATATGGCTCTGCATAAACCGGTGGTCCGGGTACTTCCCTCAGGAACGTTTAACCGCTGGCTCAAGTATAAAGACAAATTGGGGGGACAGCATAAGGTACCCCGGCTGAGCAATGACCGGAAATACATTGAAGAAATAATAGGCATGATAAAAGAACCGTAGTATTGATGAATTTTTCATAATATGGAGCGTGAAACCCACTGATGCCGATAGGCTCGGTGGGAGGTAAGCGACAAAAACATTTGACAAATAAAAATAGAAAATGTAAGTTTGCGGTAACTCTGGTTGTGGGATGCAGTCGGAGTATAAACAAAAACGGGATGAGGCGTTGCCATTGGGTAAGTCTACGATCCCCGAAGCCCAACCCATCAGCTTATCTGTGGGGGGGTAGTTCACACAAAACCACTTATGCAACTACTCGAAAACAAAAATGTGATCATTACCGGCGCAAGCCGTGGAATAGGCGAAGCCATAGCTTTAAAATTTGCAGACCAGGGCGCCAACATCGCGTTTACTTACCGTAGTTCGGAGAGCAAAGCGAAAGAACTGGAAGATAAACTGAGAACAAAAGGCGTAAAAGCCAGGGCTTGGCAATCCGATGCGGCTAAATTTTCTGATTGCGAATCTTTTGTTGGCGAAGTACTGAAAGAATTTGGTTCCGTAGAGGTTTGTGTTAACAATGCCGGTATTTCGATAGATAACCTGTTGTTAAGGATGAGTGAAGAACAATTCGATCAGGTAATACAAACCAATCTGAAAAGCGTATATAACCTGACCAAATTGATCATCCGTCCGATGATGAAAGCCCGCAACGGATCAATTATTAACATGAGTTCCATCATTGGCGTGCGGGGCAATGCCGGACAAAGCAGCTACGCGGCCTCAAAAGCGGGTATTATCGGGTTTACCAAATCCATTGCACAAGAGCTTGGCAGCAGAAATATTCGTTGCAACGCCATTGCCCCCGGTTTTGTAGAAACAGACATGACCGATTACCTGAGAGAAGGGGATGCCGCTAAAAATTACATCAGCCAGATACCTCTCGGAAGGTTTGGTCAGGGAGCAGATATTGCCAACGTGGCGTTGTTTCTTGCTTCTGATCTGGGCAGTTATGTTACCGGACAGGTCATCAGCGTGTGTGGCGGACTAAATATGTAAGCAGCTGTACGAGCCGGAAGGGCCAGACGCTGAAATCCGGCTGAATTTACGAAATGTAAAATATTTGTTGCAACAATAATTGTTTTTACGTACCTTTGCATTATGGGGATAGAGGAAGCCATAAAGCAACAGCGTTTTGAAGACAATTACCAGAAGGCGATTATTAATCTGGTTTATACCGCCAACTGGTTGCGAGATGAACAAATCAAACTGCTCAAGCAGTATGACATTTTGCCGCAGCATTTTAACGCTTTACGGATCATCAGAGGCCGGCATCCCGAACCCATATCTCCCGGTGAAATAAAAGAAGTATTGCTGGATAAAGCCAATGACCTAACCCGTCTTTTGGATAAACTGGAGAAGAAAGGATATATTGAAAGAAGGGTTTGTCCGGCAAATCGCAGAAAAGTAGATATTAGGATGACTGTCCGGGGAACCAACTTTACGAACAAGGTAACGAAAATGTTAGTTCCCCTGAATAAAAAGATAGAAGAACATATATCTGACAAAGAGGCAGGCAAAATCAGTCAACTGTTGGACAAAATGAGAGGTTGATTTTTTTTGGCAAAATATTTGTTGAAACAAATAATGTTTCAACAATGATAAATGATAATCACTAATTAAAAACAAAAACAATGGAAACAAAAAAATGGAACCTTGATCTAATGCACAGTGAATTGCAATTTAAGGTAAAGCACATGATGGTGAGCAATGTTACCGGTAATATCAGGGACTTTAAGGTAGAAGTGGAGACGCAGGGCGATGAATTAGAAGACGCGAGCATCAGCTTTGAAGCGTCCTTGGATTCTATTGCTACGGGGCAGAGTAAAAGAGATGCTCATTTAAAAGGACCGGATTTTTTCGATACCCCGCAGCATCCTAAGATGACCTTTACGTCTACCGCATTTAAGAAATTGAATGAAGAGGGAGACTATGAGTTGAGCGGGGATTTGACCATCCGGGGGGTAAGCCGGCCCGTTAAACTCAACGTTAACCATGGGGGAACGGTTAGAGGTGACGCTTTTGGGTTAACACGAGCAGGCTTTAGTCTTTCCGGAAAGATAAATCGTAAAGACTGGGGGCTGGATTATAACGCTGTATTGGAAACAGGCGGGGTCATGGTTAGCGATGAAGTGCGTATCATAGCAGAGCTGGCCCTGATCTTGGCTTCGGAGAATTAAAATAAAAAGGAGTAAGTTATGTCTTTTAAGAATATTAAAAAGACGGTAGAAAGCAATACCCCCCACATGGTGGGAGACGGATTCAGAGTGGCCGGCTACATCCCCGGCCCTGAAAACCTTTCACACGAAACCAGTCCTTTTCTGGCATTGGACTATAATGCCCCTTGGCAGGTTCCGGCCGGCAGCGGCCATCAAAGAGGCGTAGGCGCACACCCGCACCGCGGTTTTGAAACGGTGACTATCGTTTACGAAGGCGAACTCGCGCATAAGGACTCTTCAGGCGCCGGCGGCGTTATTTCTGCAGGAGATGTTCAATGGATGACCGCTGCTTCAGGGGTTATTCATGAGGAGTTCCAGACCGAAGCCTTTACCCAAAATGGCGGTACACAGCACATGGCACAGATTTGGGTAAACCTGCCGGCTGCCTACAAGATGAGTAAGCCAAAGTACCAGTCTTTAACCAACGAGCATATCGCGGTTTATCCTGTTGACGAGGCCGGGAGTATGGTCCGGATTATCGCCGGGGAATTCAAAGGGGTAAGAGGACCGGCAGAGACCTTTACTCCGGTTGAAATGTATGATATCCGTTTGAAAGATGCCGCCGCGCTAACTTTTGATATTCCCGAAAAGAACAATACGGTCATCCTTATTACGAAAGGGAGTGTTCGTATCAATGAAACAAAAGATGCGGTGTTTAAAGACTTCGTCTTATTCGGACACGTAGGAGAAAAGATTAAGCTGGAGGCTTTAGAAGAGAGCTATGTCCTGGTGTTGAGTGGTGAGCCTATCCGGGAACCGATTGCCAGCTACGGGCCTTTTGTAATGAATACCCGACAGGAAATCATGCAGGCGGTAGATGATTATAATTCCGGAAGATTCGGGAAAATATAAAGGCGGTCGTTGAAGGCAGCATAATAGAGAAAAAGAGTATCTTTGGATATGCAATGTCTAAAACCGTTCTGGGTACTTCTCACTTTATTGGCTGCCTTTTCTTCGGTAAACGCGCAACATCGCCTGTCTTTTAAAACGGATAAAAAACTGGTTAAGAAGCTGGAAAAAGTGCTGTCTGGTTTTCATGGGGACGTAGGTGTCTTTGTTCAGAATCTGCACACGGGTAAAGGCGCAGCTATTCGCGCCGATACCGTTTTCCCAACGGCCAGTACCATCAAGGTGCCTATTATGTGCGCCTTGTTTGATAAAATTATGAAAGGGGAACTCAGTTACCATCAATCTCTTTTATACCGGGATTCGATGGCTTACGGTGGTTCGGGTGTTATGCAATATTTTAAAGACAGTACGCGGGTAGATTTAAGCGTAGCCGCTACGTTGATGATCACCCGTAGTGACAATACAGCGGCTTTATGGTGCCAGTCGCTGGCCGGAGGCGGTACGGTGATCAACCAGTGGCTCGCCCGCCATGGTTTTGCGCATACCAGAGTCAATTCCCGTACACCGGGGCGCCATAAGATATGGGAGATATACGGCTGGGGACAAACCACGCCGAGAGAAATGGCGCGGCTGGTAACGGACATCTATCGACAAAGCTTCCTGACGCCGGCCATTTGTGAAAGGATGTATCGCAACATGACGCACATCTATTGGGACAATAATGCGCTCTCACAAATACCGCCTTATATTCAGACCGCTTCAAAATCGGGTGCCGTGAATGCCGCACGCTCTGAAGTAGTGCTGGTAAATCTTCCCACCCGAAAATCGGGTAAACGCCAGGGGTATGTTTTTGCCATTTATACCAAGAACAATCAAGATCAAAGCTGGAGTCCGGACAATGAAGCGGTACAACTTATCAGAAAGGTTTCCGCGCTTTTGTGGCATTATTACGTTCCCAGATCCAAATGGCATCCAGCCGAAGGCATCGAGTCGTTTTGGGGGGATGAGTAGAAAGCGGTTAAGGCTTTTGCTCGTTGCCTTTTTGAATCCGGCTCTTTTCTGCCTGTATTCCCGTTTCTTGATACTTTTTTACTTTCACTTTTTGATTGCCAAAATTCCAGGTAAAAGTGAGGTTCGCCGCCCGGTGATGGAGGCGCAGACGGGTGGACGCCCGTAAATTGCCGAAGTCGATATTTCCCTTTATGTTCATGCTCTGGAAGATATCCTGCACGTTTAACTTTATGGAAGCCTTGTCTTTCCATAATGACTTTTCAATACCAGCAGACACCATTCCAAAAGGGTTGATGATTACGGGGCCCATAATGGATTTTGAACGATACATGCCACTTAATTCAGCCTTCCATTGGTGGGGCAGGATAAAACTTTGGTGTGTATTGATCATAAAGGAAGTAATGCCTTTGTTTAGCGTATAGCCATTGTAAATGCCGTTATACAAATTATAAAAGACACGTATGCTGTTATAGGTGCGCCACCATTTGGTGATTGCCACGGGAAGACCCAGCGTGAGTGTCAGATTATCCAGTTTACTCAGGTTGTCTTGCGTCTGAATGGTAGCACGCGTGGAGTCTACCTGCCGGACGACCTGCGCTATGATATCACTGGTATGGCTGTAACTGAATGTCGCTGAGTACTTTTTATGAAAAGTATAAGATAATTCGACGGCGTTAACGAATTGCGGCTTAAGGTAAGGATTGCCGACCCGGTAGGTATACTCGTCTACGTAATAAACAAACGGGTTTAAGCTCTGGTAGCTTGGACGGTCTGTTCTACGGCTGTAGGATAAACTGAGCATGTTGTTGGGATCAAGTACTTTGGTAAGGGATACATTGGGAAACAATTCAAAATAATTATTCTCATTGAGGGAGTCGGTAGTTAGTTGATTGGCATGTGTGATCGTTTGTTCTCCCCGAACGCCTGCTTTTGCACTCCATCCTTTTTTGAATGTTTTGGAAAGGCTAACGTAAGCAGCGTTTACGTTTTCTTTGTAAATGAAATGATTGGTATTGTGCGGATCATTTACCCAGTTATCTTCTTTTCGTATCTCAAATACACTGTTGTTATCCGTTTTTACGTAACTGTATTTTAACCCTGCTTCCAGCTTAGCATTATGTTTAAACGGATGGGTATAATCTATTTTTGCTGCATAGATTTTTACAGTGTTGGGTTGTTCGCCTCTGCGACTTTTGGGGTCATGCAGGGCGTTTCCCTCGCCATCGGTCACCGTCGTGTGAATGTACTGTGGCATGGACTCATAAAACCTATTGTAATCAAGGTTCGCTGTAAGTGAGTTGCCTTTCTTATCGATGTCCCAGTTGTAATGCAAATTGATTCCTTCGTTATTCCAGTCGTATCCGATGTTGTTTTTTGATGTTGAGACGGAATCTGTATTTTCTGAAGGATCGATAAAATATACCGGGCTGAAACTGTTGAAGTCTCCTTTGTTAAATGAGCCGTTAGCCACAAAACCAATGGTTTGTTTTGGATTAAGGTAAAAATCCATCCCTACCTGAGCCGTATGATTATTTCCGTCCACTTTCATGATACTGGCCTGCTGTAAGGTTGTCTGTACAATTTTGGAATCCGGCTTAAAAAAGTCCCGGGTGATGTCCATTTCAATTTTATTTTTCCGGTGATCAAAATTGTAGTTGGCATAAAGGCTAAAGGCTTTATTCTTATAGTTGATTGATCCTCCTGCATTATACTTTAGGTACTGCCCGAAACCGACACCGGCAGATAAACTGCCATTGAGACCTAAAGCAACCTGTTTTTTTAATACAATATTGATCAGCCCGGCCGTTCCTTCAGCAGAATACTTTGCAGGTGGCTGTCTCATCAGTTCGATACGGGATACAGACGCGGCCGGCATTCCTTTCAAAACGGAGGCCAACTGTTTTGCCGATAAATGCGTGGGACGTCCGTTGATCATTACATTTACGCCGGCTTTTCCATTGAGTGAAATATTACCATCCTGGTCCACGAGTACGCCGGGCGATTTTTCCAAAATTTCCATTACCGAATTGCCGGCGCTGACCGGGCTGTTTTCTACATTAACGACGGTTTGGCCGGGCTTATGCTGGATAAAAGGCTTAGTGGCGCTAACTTGAACCCCTTTCAGTAATTTACTGTTTGGATACAGCGTGATCTGAGGCAGTTTTTCTATGACATGGCCGTCCTGTAAATCAAACGGTTCGCTATTGACCGTGGTCATGCCTAAAACAGTAACGGTAACAAAGTACCGTCCATAGGGAATATGGGCGAATTTGTATTCACCGTGATCATCGGTTATGGCGCCTTTTACTAAAGAAGAATCAGTTGCCTGCCGTAAGGTTACGGTGGCGTATGCGGTTGCTTTGCCTTCATTATTTATTACGCTTCCGGATACTTTTCCTGTCTGATTATCCTGTGCAAAGGTTGTTTGGGTAGCCATAAATAAACTGGTCAACAGAAGGCATATGAACGAAATTTTCATTTTTATTTTTTTGGTGGTTGATAAATCGGATTGGTTGACAACTGAACAATAGCCGTGGAATGCAAAACAAAGCTATTGGTCGTTTTAAGAAAGGTAAAGTCGGTCAATCGCCTGAATAAGCAGGTGAACTGTCTGATACAACAGACAAAATTTTAGTTTACAGCTCACCGGTTTGCCTGATTGTTGTTTTTTTTGCAAGATTCACTTTCTTCTTTTTTGTCACCCGTATTTGGCTCCCAAGCGCGTAATCGGGCATATAAGGGGTGAGGGTCATTTTTAATCCGGGGTTACTGTTTGTTTTTAGAGATTCGGTTATCCAATGATAAAGTCTAGTAATATCGCCCCAGCCTTTTACTTCATACTGCCATATGACCTGGTGGTTGTTTTGAACGGCTTCCTGAATCTGGAAAGGAGATATACAAGGACAGTCTTTCATGAAATCTTTTAAAAAGGTCCGGTATAGCTTCCGTTGACTATAAGGGCCATTAACTTCTTTTAAATGTGTGGTTACTACTCATTTTTCTTTTTTTAGTTGCGTCTGGGAGGTTATGCGCATGCCGCAGAAAACTAGGGCAATTACGAGCACCTGGATCACTGTTTTCGTCTTTTGGATGATTTATTTTAGTGTGTTGGCCTGTTTCAACTATTACACGTTGTCTCTGCTTGGCCGGGAGGATACAGCGTTGACCGTTCGCCTGTTGCTCAGCCTTGTATTGAATATCCTGATCATCTGCACTACTTATTACCTGACCGTAGCGGTTGGTATTCGTTTCCTTACCGAATATCCGCATTACTTCAAAGCCTTATTGGGCCTTCGATGGTGATCTGGGTACGGATGTTGATTTCTTATTTGTTCTTATTGTTTTTACCCATCGCTGCCCGCATTTTTAGAAATCAATTGCGCTTACAATTAAGTACACGACAGAGATGTAAATCAAGCAAAGAACATATTAAAGCAAGGTATAAACATATTGTCGGGTTCAGGGATTGAATCCTACGTTAAGCAAAAACGGGATGAGGCGTTGCCATTAGGTAAGCCTACGACTCCCGAAGCCCAACCTATCGCCGCTGGCGTGGGTGGGTAGTTCACTGCGCTTGAATCGGTGCGTTCAGACGATACGCATCTCGAGCTCCGGCTTCCCGTTGCATCCCCGCAGTGGAGGTCCCGCCTTTTCTGTTATTACCGCTGGTAGAAAACGCCTTTAAACAGGGGGTTAATTCTCAACTCCAGCGGTCATGTGTGAAAATAGCAATGGATATTTCCGCCGCTGAGTTGTTTTTAAAAGTTCAAAATACTTTTGACCCGGAATACTTTTGACCCGGATTATCGGAAACAAAAGAGTGGCGGTCCCGGACTTAAAAATCTGAAAAAACGACCAACTATAAAGATGGGGTAATGGAGAGACTACAAGCAAAATCCTGAAAAGTAAACAGCCCATATCCCGCTTTTTCCCGTTCTTTGGGAGGGTCGCCTGTTTTTTCGGCGACTGGTGAGTACCATTTCTCAGGAATACGTATCTTCATGGCGGGAAAAACCGGATGGTTTTTCCGGAACCAGGCAGCGGGATATGATTATTGACATACTTTTATTGATAACGATTTTATTGGCTATTTTCAAGGGCTGGTCGAAAGGTATCATTGCCGGGGCTTTTTCATTGGCTGCATTGATCCTCGGAGCGGCCGCCGCCCTAAAATTATCCGCTCAGTTCTCCCTGTACCTGCAGGAAGAAACAGGTCATCCGAGTCCACTATGGCCGGTAGTGGCTTTTGTGCTTATATTTATTGTTGTAGCCGTGATTATAAAGTTGCTGGCTGCGGTAATCAGTAAACTCTTTCAGACGATCATGCTTGGATGGCTCAACCGGCTGGCAGGTATAGTTTTCTATGTTTTGGCTTATGTGGTTATTTTTAGCATTGGCCTGTGGTTTGCCAACCAGATGCACCTGCTTTCGCCGGACTTAAAATCAGCTTCGAAGACATACAGCCGCATCATGCCCCTTGGTCCGAAGATTATTACCGATCTGTCAGATTGGATTCCCTGGTTTAAGGATCTGTTCCAGCAGCTTGAAGACTTTTTTGGCAGGATCCCTCCTTTGATAAAGCAGTAGTTCTTATTATCTTTACCCAACTGTTTTATGAAACTTTTTTTACTGATTGGAATGCTTGTCCTGTTTTCGGGGCATGCTTTTGGACAGATGGATGCCGCATGCAGCATACGAGGCCAGACACCGGAAACCGCCTTTCCTGTTTGTGGAACTACGGTCTTCGTTCAGGACGAGGTCCCTGATTGTGAAAATGGCTTTATTCCGGTACCCGGCTGTGCTTTTGATTCTATCCTCTATTCTGATCAAAGCCCTTTTTGGTATAAATTCACCTGTTTTGAAAGCGGGACTTTAGGCTTCTTGATCGACCCCGTCGATGATACAGACGATTACGACTGGCAGCTTTTCGATGTCACCGGACACGATCCGGAGGCGGTTTATTCCGATCCTTCTTTATTTGTCGGGGGAAACTGGTCGGGAGAAGGCGGCAATACCGGTGCTTCTGCGGATGGAGCCTCCAACCTGGTATGTGCTACGACAAGGTTCGCCCCGTATCGGCCCCTTTTTAGCAAGATGCCTCCCCTGATTAAGGGTCATCAATACCTGTTGCTGGTTAGCCATTTTAGTGGCTCGGCGCAGAGCGGCTATACGCTTTCTTTCGGTGGTGGAACGGCAGTCATAACGGATACGGCCGCCCCGCGTTTGGAAAGGGCGAAAGCCGTTTGCGATGGCAGAAGCATTACTGTTTATTTAAATAAGGGCATGCGATGCAACTCAATTGCTTCCGATGGAAGCGATTTTCAACTGCTTCATACGGATATCGGCATACGGGCGGCCTATGCGCGTTCCTGTAAAAACGGGTTTGACATGGACCAACTTACCCTTGAACTGGATGGGAAATTGCAGCCTGGACAATATACGGTCGTCATGCAAAACGGCAAAGATGATAATACCCTGTTAGACGTTTGCGGTAATGGCATTCCGGTGGGAGATACCCTGGAATTTATTTTACCCAAAATCCATCCTACGCCAATGGACAGTGTCGTCAAATTGGGCTGCGTCCCCCAGAGCATAGAGGTCGTTTTCAAAGGAAATATGCGGTGCAGCTCCATTGCAAAGGACGGGTCGGATTTTAGTATTAAAAACGTCAACACCGGTGCCTTTTTGACCATTACGGGTGCAGAAGGAGTGAACTGTGAGAATAATCTGAGCAACACCTTCAAGATTGAACTGGCAGCACCCATTTATCAGAAAGGCCTGTATCAACTGACTTTACTGAAGGGAAGCGATGGCAGTAGCGCGATCAGCGAATGTGAGGTGGCTTCTGTGCCGGGGCAGGTCCTTACTTTTGAAAGTTATGATACGGTCTCAGCGGTTATAGACCCGGTCCTTCAATATGCCTGTAATCGGGTCGATGTTCAGCTAAATAACCCGGGAGGAAACGGTGTCAACCAATGGAACTGGAGCACATCGGCCGGCCATTCCGGCAACGACGACAACCTCGCTTTTTTGGATACTGCTTTTAAGCCGCAGCAGGTTCTCCTGCAGGTAAGTAATGGCGTTTGTAGCGATGAGCAAGAAATGACCCTGCATTTTAACCAGGATTATTATATACATGCGGATTTTGAGCTGCCCGCATTCGTATGTCCACAGGATGCTGTTGCCTTTCAAAACACAAGCAGAGGAGGACATATCACACAATGGGACTGGAGCTTTGGGAATGGGAAATATGGCAACCTTCAACAACCGCGCCGGCAACACTATCCTGTGGGTATCTTTACCGAACAGTACCCGGTGGCGCTGGAGATAATCAACAGCAAGGGTTGCAGAGATACGGCAACGAAAATGATCAAAGTCATCAATACATGCGATGTATATGTCCCGACCGCCTTTACCCCTAATGATGACGGGCAGAACGATTACCTTTATCCGCTTAATGCTTACCTGGCTAAGGACCTCGTCTTTAGGGTTTATAACCGCTATGGTCAGTTGGTTTTTCAGACAAAAGACTGGACGCAGGGCTGGGACGGCACGTTTCGGGATAAACCGCAACCCGCGGGCTCTTATGTCTGGATGCTAAGTTTTGTCAATTCCAGAACCGGCAATAAAGTTTTTAGAAAAGGAGCGACGCTGTTGATCCGGTAGAAGGGTTAGTGGATCAGTCTTTCCACCTTAAACAGGACCGCATAAATGAGCAGGCTGCCAAAAAGAAGCATGCTTATGGAGGCGATCCTGTTGAGCCACATGACGGTTTTCAGGGTGAGCTTATGCCTGATCTTGTCGGCTAAAAAGACCTTGGTGATGTCGGAAGAAAGGATGAAAAGCAAAGCGGTGCCAAACAAAATGATACGGTCTTTTAATTCCAGGGCGCTATTGGCAGTACTTACACCCAGCCATAAGATAAGGACGCCCGGGTTAAGGGTGTTCATCAAAAAGCCCGAAAGCCATATCTTAAAATAATCTCCTTTGGTGGCCTTTATCTTTTCCTGCTGGTCTTCACTTGATTTAATTTTCACTTGTTTGAAAAACAAGCCGTACAAGCCGATAATGATCAATACAATACCGCCCGCGACTCCGATTATTTTTTTCATATCATCCAATTCATGGATGAAGGAAGAGGCGAAATTGCCCAGGATAACATACATGGTATCGCTGCAGGAGACACCGATGGCGAAGCTCAGTCCAGCTTTAAAGCCCGAGCTGATGCTGTATTTTATGATCATAAAAATGACCGGTCCTACAGAAAGCGAGA
>CAYRJM010000037.1:16753-30607 GCA_964424665.1 uncultured Chitinophagaceae bacterium | reverse complement strand
CCGGCTGAAGTCCTACCGTTTGTTTTCGGAAATCATGAAGGAACTGGGGTAATCCTTATCCTTCAGCTTCCCATATCCGGCAGAGCCGTATAACCACTTCTACTGCTTTTTGCATATCCTGTATACTGATCCACTCCTGCCGGGAGTGAAAAGCATGTTGCCCCGTAAAAATATTGGGGCAGGGAAGCCCTTTAAAGGAAAGCATGGCGCCGTCAGTGCCGCCACGGATGCGCTGGTGCCGCGGCTCAATGCCGGCGTCTTTTATGGCTCGCCGGGCAAAAGCGGATACCTTCGGATAACGGGAAATGACCTGTTGCATATTCCGGTATTGCATGTTAACCTCTAGCTGTCCTTTCGCTCCCGGGAAGTCCGCCAGCACCTTCCCCATCAGTTTTTGCAAAAAGTCGCTTTGTGCTTTGAGTCCTTCTTCAGAAAAGTCCCGCAGTATAAAGTCCAACGTGGCTTTTTCCCCATTACCCTGAAAATGTACCGGATGGACGAATCCCTCTCTGTCCGCGGTTGTTTCCGGTGAGAGGCGGTCCCCGGGCAGCGCCGCTATAAGTGCAGCAGCGACTTTCAGGGCATTAACCATTTTGCCTTTTGCGAAGCCCGGATGTGCGGCAATGCCTTCAATAACAATGGTGGCTTTGTCCGCATTGAAATTTTCATCCTCGAAAGTACCCAGTGTATCGCCGTCTAAAGTATAACCGAAGTCGGCGCCCAGCTTGTCCATATCAACGAAGTCGGTCCCTCTGCCGATTTCTTCGTCAGGAGTAAACAGCAAGCGGATTTTGCCGTGTTTAACTTCCGGGTGCTGCATAAAATAATGGGCGACATCCATGAGGATGGCCACCCCGGATTTATCGTCAGCGCCCAGCAGCGTTTTTCCGCTGGCTGTGATAATGTCATTGCCCTTTTGGGTGTAGAGATCCGGATGATCGGCCGGTGTTAATACCTGCCCGGCGTCATCGGGCAGCACAATATTTCCGCCATCGTAATTTTGATGTACAACAGGCTTTACACCGCTGCCGCTGCAATCCGGCGACGTGTCCACATGCGAACAAAAGCAAAGTACGGGCACGTCTTTAGCGGTGTTGGCCGCAATGGTGGCATAGACATAGCCGTGTTCGTCCAGAACAGCATCGCCAATACCCATAGCGTGTAACTCCTCCACTAACAATGTGCTAAGCTCTTTTTGCTTTAAGGTGGAAGGAAAAGTATCGGAGAACGGGTCAGATTGCGTATCTATTTGCACATATCTGAGGAACCGTTCGGCAACAGTGAAAGCATATTGTTGAAACGACATGCAGAAAAAGATCGTTTAACCAGGATCGTTTGTTATGCGATCCCAACTAATTCCACATCAAAGACGAGGTCTTCGCCGGCCAGCGGATGATTGGCATCCAATACGACACCGGTATCTTTGACTTCTGTTACAACTACCGGATAAACCTGTCCGTCCTGGCTGCTCAGTTGAAGTTGCATGCCTTTTTCAGGCTTGAGATCCGCCGGCAGTTTCTCATTGGGGAATTCCAGCAAAAGTTCTTCGTTGCGTGGTCCATAAGCCTGATCTACCGGTATTTCCAGTGTTTTCTTCTCTCCCGGCTTCATATCCAGCACGCCATTATCAAAGCCTGCGATCACATTCCCGGAACCTACCTTGAATTCCAGTGGATCGCGTCCTTCTGAAGAATCAAAAGTCTCTCCATTCTTAAGTTTTCCCTGATAATGTACTCTCACGGTATCTCCGTTTTTTACCACTTGCATAAAATCTGTTTTTGCTATTAAAAAAGCACAAGGTACAAAGAAAAGTCCGTAATCTATTGTAGTTTTGTGCAGTATTTTAATTCTGTTAACACGATGGAAGTGGATTTTTCAAAATCGGTGGACGGGCTCGTCCCTGCTATTATACAGGATGCCTGTACGCATCGGGTGCTCATGCTCGGTTATATGAACCGGGAATCCCTGGATCGTACGCGCAATGATGGGAAAGTAACTTTCTACAGCCGTTCAAAAAAAAGACTGTGGACCAAAGGAGAAGAGAGTGGGCATTTTTTAATGGTAGAGGATATAAAAACCGACTGTGATCAGGATACCCTGCTGATCCGGGCCCGGCCGACCGGGCCGGTTTGCCATACCGGCGCCGACACCTGTTTCGAAGAAAAAAATGAAAATGAAAGCTTTCTTATTGAGCTGGAAAATACCATCATAGACCGTCATCGGAATCCAACCGAAAATTCCTATACCGCCTCCCTGTTCGCTCGCGGCATCAATAAGATGGCCCAAAAGGTGGGGGAGGAAGCGGTAGAACTCGTGATCGAAGCTAAAGACGATAACGAAGAACTCTTTCTCAACGAAAGTGCTGACCTGCTTTACCACTACTTGGTACTCCTGATCGCCAAAGGTTATGTCCTGGAAGATGTTATTGAGGTGTTAAAAAAACGCCACAAGTAGCGCCATTTTACATAATTATGCGCGTCGGCCGGCTTTTATAACCGTTGATTCCCTACATTTGCCCTTTACCCCGGTCCGGAAATTGCCGGCCGCTGTTGGGTATAACGTTTAATCAATTAAAGACACTTTTTTTAAAAATGCAGTTATGAAGAGGATCGTATTAGGCCTTGCCGCTGTGCTGTTTTTCTTTTCGGCTTGTAAAACAAATTCTGACAAATACACCATAAAGGGAGCGCTGACCAACCTGGAGGATTCCGTATTATTTCTTGGCCATCAGGTCGCAGGGATGCCCGTGTTTGATACATTAATGGTGGATAATGGCGCTTTCAGCTATTCGGGAGAGACGACCAGCCCCGTGTTTGCGCAAATACTGACGACCGACCGCCAAAGTGGTTTCGCGGTTATTCTGGAGCCCGGAACCATCCACATCAAAGGGGATGCGGATTCCATGATGATGGGGCAGATCACCGTTTCAGGAACACCCAACAATGACGCCTTACAGGAGTTTATGGATATTCAAAAGCCGTTCATGCCCCAGATGCAACAAATGCAGACCCAGTTTATTCAGGCACGGATGGGCGGAGATAGCACTACTATGGATTCTATCCGTACCGCTATGGACAGTATCGGGCAGGTGGTTACCAATGAAATGAAGGGTTTTATTCAGGGTCATCCCAAATCTATTGTTAGCGCCATTGCGCTTCAGAGCATTATGACAGGTCTGGCTGACAGCACGGTGGAAGCCCTGTATACGGGACTGGATACCGCCGTCCAGAACAGCCCTTATGGCGACCGCATGGGAGCAATCGTAGCGGCTTCCAAAAAAGCCCGTATTGGCGACATGGCTCCTGACTTTACGTCGAAAACGCCCGAAGGCGAGTCTTTTTCGCTTTCTTCCCTGCGGGGAAAGTACGTGTTGATAGACTTCTGGGCGAGCTGGTGTACGCCCTGCCGCGTAGAAAATCCCAACGTTGTTGCTACCTACAAAAAATACAAAGACCAAAACTTTACCATCCTGGGCGTATCCCTGGACAGCGATAAGGAGGCCTGGCTGGAAGCTATTAAAAAAGACGATCTGATGTGGCATCAGGTGTCTGACCTGCAACAGTGGGACAACCAGGCCGCGCAGCTCTACGGGGTGCAGGCTATCCCTGCCAACTTTCTTATAGATCCTTCCGGAAAGATCATCGCCAAAGACCTTCGGGGAGAGGAATTGCCAAAAACCCTGGCTAAAGTGTTAAAATAGGTGCATGATGAGCAAGTGGTTTTCTGCTGTTATAGTGATTTTTTTGCTGTTAAGCGTCCCGGTGCTGCACGCGCAGGATAAAAAAGAAACTGCGTTTTTAATAGAAGGACAGCTAACGCAGGCCGAAGGCGAAAAATTGATCCTGATCAACGGCGATAACAACAAAACCGTCGCAACTACCCAAGTTCATGACGGTCACTTTAAAATAACCGCTACAGCTTCTTCCCCCACTATATTTGTTTTACAGAGTAAAACAAAAGAACTTCCGATGCTGCTCGTTTTGGCGGGTTCCGATACGCTTTTTATAAAGGGTGAGTTCGCGGCTTTTCCTATCGCGGAAGTGAAAGGAAACAAACAAAGCGAACAAATGCAGCAATATCAAAAGGAATTTGTGCCCTTGCTGGAGCAGGCAAAAGACATCAACCAACGCGCCGCACAGCTGAACCCGGCCACGGATTCCGCGCAAGTGGCTGCATTGAAGCAGGAAGCACAAGCATTCAATGAGCAGATGAAGCGTACCGGCATCGCTTTTGTTCAGTATCACCCCGACGCACTCGCCAGCATTTTTGTATTGATGAATGCCATGAAGACCATTCCTCCGGCGACTTTAAAAACACTATACGCCTCCCTGTCGGAAGAAATAAAAACATCCCGTTATGGTAAAATGACGAAGGCGGCTATTCAACAGAATACAGTCACCGCTATCGGCGCGACCGCTCCGAATTTTACTTTAAAAGACGTCAATGGAAACCCCGTAAGCCTCTCTTCTTTCCGCGGGAAGTACGTGCTGATTGATTTCTGGGCGAGTTGGTGTGGTCCCTGCCGGATGGAAAATCCGAATGTGGTAGCGGCCTATAAAGAATACAGCGATGAGAATTTTACAATTCTGGGTGTTTCCCTCGATAGGGAAAAAGACAGCTGGATAGATGCCATCCAGCAAGACAAACTTACCTGGACACAGGTAAGTGACCTGAAGGGTTGGAACAGTGCTGCAGCAAGACTGTACCATGTTAACGGCATTCCAGCTAACTTTTTGATAGATCCCTCCGGGAAGATTATCGGTAAAAACTTGCGGGGACCCGCGTTGGACAGCCGGCTTGAAGCTATTTTTAAGAAGTAACCAAAGCGTAAACAATCAATGATGCGGACGATAAAGCAAGTGATCACAGCGATGGCATTGCTGATGGTGTGCAGGGTAACGGCCGGCCAGGAACTTTTTTCTGCGCAAAAGATGCAAGTTTCCTTCTATTCTTCCGCGCCTATAGAAGACATACAGGCTAAAACCGTAGCGGGTAGTTCGACTATCGATCCTAAGACCGGCGCCGTTTATTTTAAAATACCGGTTCATACTTTTCAATTCGAAAATAGTCTGATGCAAAGCCATTTTAATTCAGACTATATGGAAACTAAAAAATATCCTGAGGCGCTGTTCAAAGGAAGTATACAGGAAGCGGTGCCTTACGAACAAGAAGGACAGTACCAGGTGCAGGTAGCCGGTAAACTGACTATACATGGTGTTACACGGGACTATACCGGTCCGGTCACCCTCGTGGTAAAAGGGGCGCAACTGCAGGCCCATACGAGTTTTAAAGTGCGCCTGGAAGATTATAAGATCGAAATTCCTTCCTTGCTCACGATGAACATCGCGGAAGTGGTTGATGTGAAGGTGAGGGCGGATTATACCTCCCAATAACTTGGGTAAACGAAGAAATTTTCCGTTGGTGGAAAAAATGTGGAAGTGATCTATAATTTACTTACTTTTACGAAGATTATGGTCAAGCAAATTTCAGCAGGGGTAACCATCAGCGTGGAAACGTTTTATCAGCCGGAATATTCCAATCCGCTGAACAACGAATATATGTTTGCTTATCGCATAGAAATTGAGAATAACAATCATTTTCCGATAAAATTGTTACGCCGCCATTGGCATATTGTGGATTCCAACGGAACGCGCCGCGAGATTGAGGGCGAAGGGGTAGTAGGGATGCAACCGGTCATTTTGCCGGGAGAAGAATACCGTTACGTATCCGGTGCCAATCTGCGCACGGAGATCGGAAAGATGTATGGCATTTACCTTATGGAAAACCAGCATAACCGGCATACTTTCGAAGCCGCCATACCGGAATTTGTGATGATTGTACCTTTGAAGATGAACTAATTCCACTCACATGAGTAAGAATAAATATCGGTTTCCGTTGCTCATCCTGGCATTCGTATTGCTGATCGCCGGGGCGATCCTCCAGTATAAAAATCTCGCTGTTGCCTGGGTTTTTATAGGCGTCGCCGTGGTGTTGTATGTAATTGCCCGGTTCTTTATGCGAGAAAAAAATGCCAACCAGCAGGCAAATCCCTCCTCGAAATAAAAATTTCTACAAAGTCTATAAAAATAGTAGGAAATTACTACCTTTGCTTTTTCTTATTGATTATTTAATTATTTAATTCAAAAAAAGTAAAGATATGAGTTTACCATTAGGAGAAACGGCTCCAAATTTTCAGGCTAAGACCACTGCCGGTGACATTGATTTTTATGAATATCTGGGAGATGGTTGGGGAATCTTATTTTCGCATCCTTCTGATTTTACACCGGTATGTACCACGGAATTGGGCAGCATGTCCCGCTTGCAGGACGAGTTCACCAAGCGCAATACCAAGATCCTGGCTGTAAGTGTGGATTCACTGGAATCACATGAAGGATGGGTAAAAGATATTAACGATACCCAGAGCACCAATGTAAGCTATCCCATTATCGCCGATACGGATAAGAAAGTAGCTAACCTCTACGGGATGATCCATCCGAAATGGTCTGACACCCATACGGTTCGTTCCGTTTTCATCATTGGACCGGACAAACAAATAAAACTGACATTAACCTACCCCGCTTCTACAGGTCGTAACTTTCATGAGATCCTGAGAGCGCTTGATTCTCTCCAGTTAACTGCGAATTACAGCGTGTCTACGCCGGCAGACTGGAAAGACGGAGAGGATGTAGTGATCGGTGGCAACATCAAGACGGAAGATATTCCCAAATATTTCCCCAAAGGGCACAAGATCATCAGACCCTACCTGCGTACTACTCCGCAGCCTAATAAATAATAAAAAAATAAATAAAACGGTTGGTTCCCTGCCTTGCTCCCTTCGCGAGACAGGGATTCCTTATATAAGGACGGCAGTGACGCTAAGGTTTATTCATGCCCCGTTGAAATGCTTTTTGACCGCCGGTACTACCTCCCGGCCATAGCGTTCTATGGTTTTTACCATCTGTTCATGAGAAGGAAACCCGACGTCTACATGGGCCACAAAACGGGTCAAACCGAAGTGTTCAACCGTACGGATAATCTTTTCTGCGACCTCTTTTGCATTTCCCATAAACAAGGCCCCATCTTCGCTCATCCCTCCCTGAAACTGCATGGAGGTATACGGAGGCCATCCCCTGTCTCTGCCCACCCGGTCCATTTGCGCGGCATAATAGGGGAAGTAATCCTGCATTAACTGGTCTTTGGAATCCGCGAGAAAGGTGTGGGAGTGGACGGCTATCTGCATGTCTGCAGGATCGTGCCCAAACTGTATATATTGTTCTTTGTACAGGTCAATCAGGGGCTTGAACTGGCTGATGCGGCCACCAATGATGGCAAAGATGACCGGCAGGCCATATTTTGCCGCTCGGATAACGGAAGCGGGCGTGCCCCCCACCGCGACCCAGACCGGCAGTTTCCTCGCGGGTCTCGGATACACGGTTTGATTCGACAGGGGCGCCCGGAATGTACCGCTCCAGGAAATGGTTTCTTTTTCGTTCAGTTGAACGAGCAGGTCCAGTTTTTCCTCGAATAAAGCATTGTAATCCCGCAGATCATAACCAAATAAGGGAAAAGACTCAATAAAGCTGCCGCGCCCGGCTACGATCTCTGCCCGTTGACCGGACAACAAATCCAGCAAAGCGAAATCCTGGTAGACTTTTACCGGGTCGGCGGAACTCAGTACGGTAACGCCGCTTGCCAGTTTGATACGCTTAGTAACCGAAGAAAGCGCGGAAAGGATCATTTCAGGGGCCGGTACCGCATAATCCGGCCGGTGGTGTTCTCCCATCAGGAAGATATCTACGCCCAGTTCGTCAGCAAGTTTTACTTCTGCGATGATTTCGTTTAACCGCTGGGCGACCGGTTGAATTTCTGCTGTCTCAAGGTCAATCGCCAGGTCGCCAAACATTCCGATGCCTAGTTCCATAGTTGCACATTTTTTACAAAAATAGCAAGCCTGAAACTAACGGCCATTGACTTAGGTCAATTAACACATTTACCCTCCTCCCACACCCATGGCGACGTAAAAAGCATCCTGTACTTTTGAACGCACATCCAGGTGTTGCAGGATGGTATTGGAACCACCTTGCGGATTTACCCGGTTCGATAAAAAGACATAGACGAAGTTATATTTTGGGTCCGCCCATACCGCCGTGCCGGTGTATCCATAGTGACCAAAAGTCTGAGGGGAACAGTATTTGGAGGGATAGGGATAATCAAAAGGGGTTTGGTCCTTGGCCCGTTTATCCCAGCCAACCCCCCTGCGGCTGATATCGCTCTGGTAAGAAGTAAACAGCGCGATTGTGGCGGAGTCCAGGTAACGTCGCCCGTCAAAAAGCCCGTTATTGAGAAGCATTTGCAGCAATACCCCCAGGTCATAGGCGTCTGAAAAAAGTCCCGCGTGCCCTGCTACGCCGCCCGTCATAGCGCTTCTGGGATCATGCACGTCACCATGCAGACATTGCAGCCTGAAGTTCTTTTCACATTCTGTCGGGGCGATACGGCTTAATGGGAACCGTTTCCTGGGTTTAAATCCGGTGGTAACCATGCCGATAGAATCATATACCGTTCGCTTGATGTACTCGCCCAGGGGCAGGCCGGTAATTTCTTCCACAATGTACCCCATGAGTTGAAAGTCAATATCGCTGTATACATAATCCGGCGTAGGGTCCAACTTGCTGTCGCGGATCAGGGCTTTGATCGTATCCAGGTAATCGTTCCGCATATAAAGATTACGGGCGACATGGACGCTGTAACGGGCATCCCGCTGGTGGTGGAATATGGAGGGATCGGGCTTCCCGTCTTTGGTAAGAAAGGTACCGTAATAAAAATCGGGTACGAATCCGGCCTGGTGCAACATGACATCTTTAATGGTCAGGGCTGCCTTATCGGTACCCCTGAGCCAAGGCAGGTAAGTCCCCAGTGTGCCGTCCAGCGACAACTTCCCCTGGTCATATAAGCGCATACACGCCAGCGTGGTAGCGCAGACCTTGGTTACCGAAGCCAGGTCATAAATGGTGTTTTGCTGCACGGCTTGTTTTCCGTCATAGGAGAAATGGCCGAACGCTTTATGGTAAAATATTTTCCCGTTTTTCATGGCCAGTATTTCGCATCCCGGCGTAGCGCCCTTGGCAATGGCATCTTTTGCAATGGAGTCCACCCGCTTTAGCAGCTTTTCATCTATGCCCAGATCAGCAGGATATTGGAAAGGCAGGTAAGCCCGCTTGTAACTCAGCCGGTTCAAACCTGTTTCGGAGGGAAACTCCTTACTTACGGTTACCGGTAAGCTGCCTTTGGGATCAAAAGCGCCGAAAATCAAATCGGCAGCGGTTTGCTGCATTGTTTCGGCATCATTATAGGCAGCGATGGTTGTTGGTCCATGGGTGAAATATTTAATGGCGTAGGGATTGCCAAAGGCGATGGTTATCGTTCGTTTTTCCTCCTGCAGTTGTTGTATAAGCTGAATAGCAGGGGTGGAGAGACCGTACCGCCCCGAAGGATACCGGTGGTAGTTGCCCACCGCGATTATGAGCTGATCAAAATCAGCTTTCAACTTTTTGGCCAGTTTATCTGCCGCCTCCATGCTTTCATCCGTAGTGAATTGGAAAGACGGGATGTCCCGGTGCATGTTAACCCGGTCGCTAAAGGCGGGCAACGGTCCGCCAACCGTTAGAATCGCAGTGCGTTCTTTTCCGTTTTCCGGTAATGGCAACAGGTGATTTTCGTTGTTCAGTACGGTAATGGCCTGTATATCCAGCTCTCTGGTCAGCGCCTCAACCCCGCTGTTCAGGTCTTCGGTAAGATGGGCGGTTTCTATCGGTTGCCAGTCGTTCAGTCCTGCATGGTATTTGGCCATCAGTACCTTTTTTACGCTTTTATTCAGGCTGGACATGCTGATCTCTCCGTCTGCAATAGCCGCCCGGATGCTGCTGATACAAGCGTCCACATCCGCGGGCAACAGCAATATATCGTTCCCCGCTTTGAGCGCTTCCACCCCGGCGCGTCCGTTTTTATAATAGCCGCTGACTGCTTTCATTTCCAGGGCGTCGGTAAAGATGAGCCCCTGAAAACCCATGTCATGCCGGAGCAGGCCGGTAATCGCTTTCTTAGATAAAGACATGGGACGGTGGGAACGGTTGTCAATAGCGGGAACATCCAGATGAGCCACCATGACCCCTTGTACGCCATAATTGATCATTTGTTGAAAAGGAAATAATTCCAGTGCTTTGAGCTGCTCCAGTGTTTTGTGAATAACCGGCAACGCTTTATGGGAATCTACATCGGTGTCGCCGTGCCCCGGGAAATGTTTGGCTACTGCCATCACGCCCATGCTCTGCATACCACGCATGTACTGCACCCCCCAGCGGGCCACACGGTATTTGTTTTCCCCGAAGGAGCGGTCGTTGATAACCGGGTTGTCCGGATTGTTGTTGACGTCCACATCGGGCGCGAAATTTATTTGCACGCCTATCCGCTTACATTGCGCGCCTATCTTTTTCCCAACCTGGTAAATAAGCATACTGTCCTTGATTGCCCCGAGCATCATCTGATGGGGAAAGGAGATCACGCTGTCGAGTCGCATACCAAGCCCCCATTCCCCGTCAATGGATATAAACAACGGGGTTTCCGACAACTGCTGGTATTCGTTCGTCAGTACCGCCTGTCTTACCGGTGCGCCCTGAAAGAAAACCAGTCCGCCTACCTTCTTGTCACGGATCAGGCTTCGGACATGGGCGATGTGGCTTTCGTCAAAATTGGAATAGGCCCGTACAAAGATCAACTGGGCGATCTTTTCCGATGTGCTCATGGTTTGAAAGATGCTGTCCACCCACGCGTTGGCTTTCCCCGGAGCCGGGTCCCCGGGATCGTAAGCGGGAGAGGGATGTTTTGCAGTGAAAGCAGGTTGAACGGCGGATTCCATAATGAGGGTTAGCAAAAAGAGACCTGTAACAAAAAATGTTTTCTTCATCTGAGTAATTACCGGATTATCGTGATTAATACCTTGGTTTAAAGGCTAAATTTAGTAGTAAACAATGGGGAGTCCAAATATACTTTAAATTAGGAAAACTTATGAACATCTTTTCCGGGAATATGTCTTTTAGAAGAATTCATCCTAATTTTACGCAAAAAGAAGTCTTTTGCCTGAAACAATTCAATTATTATCGGATCATGTAGCGAATCAGATCGCTGCGGGGGAGGTTATACAGCGACCCGCCTCGGCGGTGAAAGAACTGCTGGAAAACGCGGTGGACGCCGGCGCGACGGAGATAAAACTGATTATTAAAGACGCGGGAAAAGAACTGGTGCAGGTGATTGACAACGGTTGCGGCATGAGCCAGGCGGACGCGCGTATGTGCTTTGAACGGCATGCAACTTCCAAGATAAATAAGATCGATGACCTTTTCCATATCCATACGATGGGGTTCCGGGGAGAAGCCCTGGCGTCCATAGCCGCTGTGGCGCAGGTGGAGTTGAAGACCCGTAAATCCGGGGAAGAACTGGGAACGTATCTTGAAATAGAAAATAGCCGGGTCAAAAAGCAAGAACCTTGCTCCAGCCCACCGGGAACCAGCATCGCGATGAAAAACCTCTTTTTTAGTGTGCCGGCCCGCCGCAACTTTCTGAAGCGGAACGCCACCGAAATGCGGCATATTGTCGACGAGTTTATGCACGTAGCCCTGGCATTCCCGAACATTGCATTTATCCTGGAAGCCAACGGACAAGAGCTTTATCACCTGACCAGGGGCGCGCTCAAGCAAAGGGTCTTGCAGGCGTTGGGACAGCAGTTTCAGAGCAAACTGGTGGCGGTGGCCGAAAGTACAGATTACATGAATATAACCGGTTTTGCGGGTAAGCCGGAAACGGCAAAAAAAACCAGGGGCGACCAGTATCTTTTTGTGAACAACCGCTACATCCGCAGCGGTTATCTTAATCATGCAGTGTGCAGTGCTTTTTCAGATCTGCTTCCCGCCGATCATTTTCCACTGTATGTTTTGTTTCTCGAACTGGATGCTTCCCGGGTAGATATCAACGTACATCCGACGAAGCAGGAAATAAAGTTTGAGGATGAAAGGGTTGTTTATGCGTTCGTGCAGTCGGCGATCAGGCATGCGCTGGCGCAGTTCAGCATTACCCCAACGCTAAATTTTGAACTGGACGGAAATATTCAGCAACTTTCCTCGGTCAGCCAGCCGTTTACCGATGCGCAAAAAGAAAAAGCAACCGGCGGATCGCTTTATCAGGGATTTACCCGCCAGCATCAGTCCCATGCGATCAGCGGCGACAACAACAACCTGAAGCATTGGAAAGATTTTTTCCCGCCAGGCGACGGGACTTTTCCCACCCCGCCGCCCGCCGTTGTGTCGGAAGAACAGGATGCTGCAACCGACCAGCCCATTGCGGTGGCACAAACACCCCGCAAGCCGTTGCAGATCCACCAGTGTTATATCTTGCAACAAATAAAATCCGGGTTTATCCTGATTGACCAGCAGGCGGCCCACGAGCGTATTTTGTATGAACGTTATAAACAGGCTTTGAAGAAGCAGCCGCTGACTTCCCAGCAGTCCCTTTTTCCCGAAACGTTGGAGCTTTCCGCGCCCGACACGCAACTGCTGACTGAAATGTTGCCGGAACTGAAAATGTTGGGCTATGAAGTGCAGCAGATCGGGAAGCAGGCTTTCGCTATTCAGGGCGTCCCTTCGGATCTGGAAAGTGGCAATGAAAAGCAGTGCATAGAAAGCCTGCTGGAACAGTTTAAGCATTTCAGTAATGAACTTAAAGCGGATAAAAGGGAAAATATGATCCGGTCGCTGGCCAGGCAACATGCGCTGAAGCCCGGCAAAACGCTTACGCCGGAGGAAATGCAAAACCTGATTGACCGGCTTTTTGCCTGTGAACAACCGCAAACCAATCCTTCCGGACGCTTTACTTTTATCTCCTTCCGGATGGACGAGCTGGCGAAGATGTTCGGAGGATGAATATGCTGGGGTGTGTCCGTATTCCGGAGCTTGGCTCCGGAAGCCAGGGGCTGTGACCCCTGTTTTCACGACTAAAACTGAGCTTATGGCGATGATCCTTGCGGTAAAAAATATTCTTCCTAAGATGGGGGCACGCTGTTTTCTGGCGCCTAATGCTACCCTTATCGGCGATGTTCTCATGGGCGATGACTGCAGCATTTGGTTCAATGCGGTGGTCCGCGGCGATGTCAACAGCATCCGAATGGGAAATAAAGTAAACGTACAGGATGGCGCTGTAATTCACTGTACGTATCAAAAGACAAAAACGATTATTGGCGATAAGGTGTCCATCGGGCACAATGCCATTGTACACGGATGCACGGTGGCCGATAACGTACTCATCGGCATGGGAGCAATTGTCATGGATAACGCCGTTATAGGCAGTGGTGCTATCATAGCCGCAGGCGCTGTAGTCTTGGAGAATACGCAGGTGGCACCCGGCAGTATTTACGCCGGAGTGCCCGCGAAGAAGGTAAAAGAAGTGAGCCCCGGCTTAAAGGAAGGAGAAATAGAACGTATTGCAAACAATTACGTGGAGTATGCCCGCTGGTTTAAGTAGGCAGTTTAAACCGCAGGACTACCTCTCCGGTCTCTTTGTCTACTTCCACCTTTTTGTTTTCTAAGCCGACATCTTTTCCGGTAGCCATTTTTAATAAGCCAGAGAGAAACGCCATGCCGTGGTTCAGCACCCCTTCCATCGCCGCTGTTTGGGAGGACGCTTGCTGCGGACCTGTTTCTTCTATCGGTTCGGCTTCCTTATCCGACGCTCTTTCTTCTTCGTTGATTAATTCATCGATGGCGGCCGTCTCCGTGAAAACGGTCTCCGGTTCCTGGGGTTCCTGGG
>CAYRJM010000037.1:0-16653 GCA_964424665.1 uncultured Chitinophagaceae bacterium | reverse complement strand
TCATCGATGGCGGCCGTCTCCGTGAAAACGGTCTCCGGTTCCTGGGGTTCCTGGGATTCCTGTATCGTTATGCCATCCATCGCTTCTTCCAACGCCGCCAGGAATTGTGCCCGCCCGGCAGCGGAAAAATCAACTTCATCCCACCCCTTATCGCTTAGCACGCTGTCAAAAAGGTTCTGCTTCAGGCTGAGCCCCGAAGCGATTTTCATTTCTATTGAGTCCCGGGTGAGCAGATTGATGACCGTCAGCTGTTTGCTTCTTTGCCCGAGCCGGTCTATTCGTCCTATCCGTTGGTTTTTTTTAGCCGGATTCCAGGGAAGTTCAAAGTTAATTACGGTATCGGCTACTTGCAGGTTCAACCCGCTTCCCCCGGCTTCCGAAGACAGGAAGATGTTGCAGGCGGGATCGGTCTCAAATTTTTTGATGAGTTTGTGCCGATGTTTGACGGCTACCTTTCCGGTGAGTTGTGCATAACCGATTTTATTTTTATGGAGCATTTCGCCAATCAAATTCAGCATAGTTACCCATTCGGAGAAAATGATGATTTTCTGCCGGCCCTTTTTTACGGCTAACTTTTCAAGCAGGATATGCTTTAGTTCTTCCAGTTTGGGAGAATGATACGTTTCCTTGTCAATGAGATAGGTGCTGTCGCAAGCCATTCGCATGTTGTTTAACAGCAACATTAATTTTTGCCAATCATAAGGAGAAATATATTTTTTCCTTAAGATAGCCGCTACCCCGGAAGCAAAAGAATTGTGATAGTCCGCCTGATCGGGGTGTAAAGTTACCGGAACAGTCATCTCGGTGACATTGGGCAGGTCTTTGAGCACGTTTCTTTTCTCTCTCCTTAACAAAACCGGTTTCAGGCGCTCTTTCAGTTCTTGCAGGTTGTAGTAGCCCACGATCTTATCTTTCTTATGGGCGTCAAAATAACAGTGCTGGTAGGAGAACTCCCACAGCGGTGTCAGAAAATCACGGTCTACGAACTGCATGACGGCATACAGGTCGATCAGCCGGTTTTCAATAGGGGTACCGGTGATGACCAGCGCGTGTTTTTTGCGGAGCTTCCTGATATTTTGCGCGGTAACGGAAGAGTAATTTTTTATGCGTTGGGCTTCATCCAGGATGATAAAATCAATGTCCATTTTGTTGATGGCGCCCGCATCCCGTAAAACGGTTTCATAGTTGACAATGAAAAAGTAGGCGGTACTTTGCTGATAGAGCCGTTCCCGTTCCTCCGGAAAACCTTGTACGACAACCGCTTGTTCGTCACAGAACCTTTCTATTTCCTGCTTCCATTGATCTTTCAGGGAGGCGGGGCAGACAATGAGGCATTTTGTAAACCCGAAAAGTGCTTTTTTCATAACCGCGGTGGCGATTGCCTGAAGGGTCTTACCCAATCCCATCTCATCGGCAATAATGGCTCCTTTGCGGAAAGTCGCAAATCTTACCCCTTCTGTCTGGTAAGGGAAGAGCTCGGCGTTCAACAAGGAGAAGTCCAATTTTTCCGTTTTTCTTATCGTCTCAAGCATTTCCTCGTCCCAGGCCTTTTGTACCTTTTCTTCTACTTCCGGCCTGATCTTGATTTTAGGAATTTCCCGCGCGTCACGAATAAACAACAGGAAGTCCTTTACTTGTTCTTCCTCGATAAAGGAACGCCGGCCGAAATGTTTAGTTATTAATTTTTTTGCTTCTGTGCTCATCCTATGCGGATAAAACCAACTGATGCGATAGTCATGTAAAGGATCCAGGAAAATTTCGATAAAGGGATATTGTTTGCTCAGCCTGTTGAAGGTTCTTTTCTTTGATTTTAATGCGTTAAAGACATACATGATATGTTTGGTGGTCCCCAGTTTATTGGTTTGGAGGTCCGGATTATCGATATAGCCCGTTTCATTTTTAAAGTCTCTCAGGGTAACTTTGTAAGAAATTCCTTTTTCATTGATGAGCGTGTGTTCACCGTGAATATTGTCTGCGAATTTGATTTTATAGCGCGCTTTATCCGCTTTTTCTTTACGTTCCTCGAGCACCCTTTTGATCATACCTTCCCTGGTGTAGGTTCTTCCTTCCGGGTGTAGCTGTGGCCGAGTGTCTGTTAATTCTTCTTCTATTTGTAACAAAGCGGCAATACCCGGACTGCTCCAGTCTATGGCTTTCTTTTTTTGAAAGCAGTACCAGCCCGTCCCATCGGTTTGGATCTTTAACTCCACGGCTTCTTCCTCGGGGACATCCACCAGAACTTCCCACTGGTTTTTCCCCTGCGTGAGCACCTGACAGCATCCCAGCAGATAAATCTTTTCTCCTTTTATATGATCATTTTTCATAATGTCACCTGAATCCTTCAACACCTGGAGGAAATCTGCTATTTCTTCGTTTACCGGCTTGGTCCGCTCTTCCATCTGTCGTTTTTAAGGAATAAAATTAGGCAAAATCGCCAGGATTACAACTTGTTTTGCGAACAAATGCTATGTTTGCACATATATATTTTTTTTATGAATTTGCAAATTAACCACGACAGCCATCTTCCGTTACACGCGCAGGTAGAACAGGTATTGCGCAAGCTGATCGCGCAGGCTGCCTATAAGAAGGGCAAGCCCCTTCCTAAGGAAGTGGAGCTGGCCAATCGCTTTGGCGTATCGAGAAATACAGTCCGGCAGGCTACCAACAAGCTGGAAAATGAAGGATTGATTACCCGCAAAAAAGGGGTAGGGACTTTTGTCACTTCTCACGGGTTATCCACCCAGTTAAGTCACTGGCACAGCTTCACACTGGAGATGCTCGAAAAAGGCATTGCTTTTGAAAACAGCGCGGTGAGCCTGTCACGGGTAAAGGCGGATGAGAAACTGTCGCGTTTTTTCCGTATCAGAAAAGGGACTATGATTTTGGTATTAAAGCGGCTCAGAGCGGTCGAAGGGGAACCGGTGGTTTATTTTGAGAGCTTTTTTCATCCGAGGATTACGCTGAGCGAAGAGGAAGATTTTACGCAGCCCCTCTACCAGCTCCTGGAAGAAAAATTTGGTGTGGTAGTTGTGCGTTCCAATGAACACATCCGTGCACAACTCGCCGGGACGATGGCTAAAAAGCTGAAGTTGTCCTCCGGAGATCCGATCCTGGTACGGGAGCGTTTTGTCTTTGATCCCGGCGATCGCCCGGTGGAATATAATATCGGCTATTATCGTGCCGATAAGTTTACTTATTCTATTGACATTAAGAAATAGCGGTAGCCTTTATGAAAAGAGGGGCCCTCATAAAAAGAAAACAACTCAGGAACCTGTTCCTGTTTATTGTCGCGCTGGTGATCATCAATGTGTTGCTTGGCGGGTCTTTTTATCGTATCGATTTGACAAGAGACCACCGTTTCACCCTGAGTAAACCGACAAAAGCGCTCTTGCAAAACCTCGACAGCGACGTGCGCATCAAAGTATTCCTGAAAGGAGACCACATTCCGGCGGGCTTCCGGCATTTTGCTGCCACTACCAAAAGCCTGCTGGAAGATTTTCGCCGTTATGCGGACGGCCATCTGCATTTTGAGTTTGTTAACCCCCTGGCCGGTGTGCCGGAGGCGGCAAAAGCTAAGGTCATTGATTCATTAGCCGGGCTGGGGATCAGACCGTATAATGTAAAAGCCCAGCAGGAAGCGACGGAAGGTATTTCTATTCAATTGCTTTTTCCCGCGGCATTAATCGATTATAAAGGGCACAAAATCGGCATTAACCTGTTGCAGGCACAGCCGGGCAGCAGCCCGCAGCGGTCGCTGAACCATTCCGCCGCGCTTTTGGAATATAATTTTGCCCATGCCATCGCCCTGCTCTCCCGCGGGGCGCCCGCGAAAGTGGCTTATCTCCTTGGGAACCGGGAGCCGCTGAATCCTTCCGTATATGACGCCCTTACCGTGCTTGATAACCGGTATCGCTTCGATACGCTCAGCCTCAATAACGTGCCTTATATTCCACCGGAATTCAAGGCCGTGGTTATCTTAGATCCGTCCCGGCCTTTTACCGAAGAGGAAAAACTAAAAATAGACCAATACCTGATGCGGGGCGGGAAGATCCTCTGGGCCGTTCATTCCGTGGAGGCTTCCATGGACAGCCTGCAGCGGCAACCCTCTTTTCTGGCCTATGACAAAGGCCTGAACCTGGAAAACCTCCTGTTCACCTACGGTGTACGGGTCAATCCGGACATCTTGCAGGATATGCAGTGTTTTTCTATCCCGGTAACGGTCGGCCATATTGGGGACCGTCCGCAGATCCAGCGGCTGCCCTGGGTGTATCAACCTTTGCTGGATCCCGCTTCCGGCCACCCTATTACCAATAACCTGGAAGTGGTATTAAGTGCTTTTCCCGGATCAATAGATACGACCGGAGCAACCGGCGTTCAAAAAACTGTTTTGTTGACGACCTCTGCAACCAGCAGGTCGGTCGCGACCCCTTTTCGGGTTTCGCTGGAAGAGGTAAAAATAAAACCGGACCCGCGCGCCTTTAAGGAAAGCCATATTCCGGTAGCGGTATTACTGGAAGGCCGGTTCACCTCGGTTTTTAAAAACCGGTTGAGTGCGGCGGAACGGCATAATATTAAGCAAACATCGGGGCATGCGTATCTTTCCCGTAGTAAGCCAACTAAAATGATCGTTGTTTCGGATCCCAATATATTTAAAAACGAGGTGTCCAAGCAGGACGGACCGCTACCCATGGGGATGGATCCTTATACGCGCAGGCTTTTTGCCAACAGAACTTTCTTTGAGAACTGCCTGACCTATCTGACGGATACTACCGGAATTATGCTGGCCCGCAACAAAGATTTTTCCCTTCGTCTTTTGGACGGCGCCAAGGTAGAACAACAAAAGGCGACCTGGCAGGTATTGAATTTTCTTGTTCCTTTTTGCTTCGTGTTGTTATTTGGCATGGTGTTTCAGTACGTGAGAAAACAGCAGTTTGCGGAATAGCGAAGAGGAGTATTCATTCTGTGTAATGCAGATATTTTAAGTAGATATCATACAGCGCCCGTTGGTCAATAGGACGCAGAATGGGGGTAATGTCCGTCTGTACGTAATGTCTTTTGAAAGCGACAATAGCCGCCGTGGTATCCCGTATGTCATAGCCGATGAGCCGTAAGGCCGCCATCGCATCAAAGTTCGGAGGCACCTCCCGGAGCACAGAATCTACCTGGTAGCCAAATCCATGCCGTGCCAGCTCGCCCCAGGGAAAGTACACACTGGGATCCTGTTTTCGGGTGGGGGCGATATCGGCATGCCCGACAAAATTGCCTCTGGGAATATGATAACGATCCTGGATAACGTTTAACAGGACCAGCAGCGCGTGTATTTGCGCTTTAGAAAAAGGTTCATGCCCATTGTTGTCCAATTCAATGCCGATGGACAACGAATTGATATTACGCATATTGCCCCAGCGCGAAACGCCTGCCTGCCAGGCACGGTATCGCTCATCTACCAGCCGGTAGATCGTCCCGTCATCACAAACCAGGTAATGGGCACTCACGCGGCCGCGGACTTCAGGATTGGTGAGGGTCCGCAAGGATTGGGCGCAACTCTCCTGTGCGGTATGATGAATGATGACCAGGTTGGGGGTGCGGATATCAAAATTGGGCGATGGTGCAGTCCACTGCTTCGCCTGAAGGGAATCTACCGGCAAAATGACCGGCGTAAAATGCATGTAGCCTTTGCGCATCTCTTTCAGGTTTTCCCTGTAGGCTCTTTTGGCGGTACGCCCCAAAGGATAGCGGTAAGGGGAACAAGATGCGCTAAACATTAACAGGGCAGCGATGATCAGGCTTGGCTTCATCTGCTAAAAGTAAAAATTTTTTTGATATTCTTATACCGGTCGCCCTTTTCAGCAGGTCTCCGAACAGGGCTTCCGGGTGCCTTTTGGTTGACAACGGGTGTTTTGTCCTGTCAGCGCGACAACCGGCTGCTGCACGGCTGAACGTGCCGGCAGCGTTTCCTGCATGCCCTTCCGGATCGCCTTTTTAAAGCTCAGCAATAAACTGATAATAAGCGCCGAAAGGATCAGGTAACTGATACCGAGCATTTGCTGATTGGTAATGTTTAACAAGGTCAATAATCCCGTAATGGCAAAAGAGACGACAATGTAGGAACCGCCGCTGGTTATTCCGCCCGCCGTTCCGGCATGCTTGGGGAAGCGTGTCAGGCAGTGGGTGAAAAAAAGATTATAGAAAACGCCACCGGTGAGATGAATAGACATCACAAAAGCCATCAATATAAAAAGACTGTTCAGATAACCTGAAAAAGCGAGCATCAACAAAATGAGGCCGCATTGAATCAAACTTAAAACCAATAATTTTTTAAACAAGCGATCTGTTTTTAACATTCTTCCGATCAGTCCGCCACAGAACAGGGCGATACCTGAAAATAAAGCGCAGTAGCCAGTGACCACCGGAGACAAATCAAGGTTCCTTTCGACAATAAAAGGGATGGACATATTGAAAGACATCACCAGGCCATAACTAACGCCCAGTGTGACTACCCCGACACTAAAATCATAAGTGCCGATAATTTTACGGTACACCCCGGCAATGGACTGAATGCGAAAGGGACTTCGTTCCTGTAACGTTTCTCCGCTGTACCTCCACTCCAGCAGCAATAAGATCAGGGCGTACAGGCACAAAAAGTAAAAGCAGGAGGTCCACCCAAAATGCTGCTGAAGAAAACCGCCCAGAAAGGGCGCGGTGATAGGTGCTGTAGCCCAGACGATCGTCAGCATAGCCGTATAGCTTTTTTGTTGTTCTCCGGAATATACATCGACAAAATAGGTTCGCTTGCCCATCACGATAAAAGCGGCGCAAATTCCCTGTAAAGCACGGGTGATATAAAGTACCTGGATATTTCGTGAACTGACGATAAGCAGGTTGCTTAGGGCGAAAAGCAGTAAAGCCAACATCGTCGGCCGGTACCGCCCGAAGCTATCGGAAATGCTTCCGGCAAAAATCTGACCGATGCCATAGCTGATCAGAAAGATCGCCAGCGTTTGCTGGATCTGTTCAGGGGTAGCCCCAAAGACATGCACCATCTCCGGAAACGAGGGGAGATAAAGATCCGTCGCAAGACCCGACAAAGGGACTAAGGCAAATGCCAGTATTGCGCCGGTTCTTCTGTTGGTGGCATTAATTTGTTTCATTCAAAAACGCTCCTTGCTTATTTCGGCGCAAAATTAGCCCGATACCGCCTTTAAAAAAATAGAAAAATCAAATGGCCCGTTAAAAGAAATCAAATACCTCCCGCCTTGCCATGTTTTGTTTAAATGATACCTTTGAAAGATGAAAAGACTATGGCTTTTGGTTGTATGCTGCTCAACGGCGTTAACCGGGCTTGGCCAGATGGAGAAATACCCTTTAGAAATCACGCCGCTGACGAGTAACTTGTTTGTATATGTCAGCCATGGTTTTTTTGCCGGTAAACCCTATCCGGCCAACGCCATGTACCTGGTGACGCCCCGGGGCGTCGTATTGTTTGACACCCCCTGGGACAAAGCTTATTTCCAGCCTTTGCTGGACAGCATCTGGAACCGCCATCACAAGAAAGTGATTTTATGTATATCCACGCATTTCCACGATGACAGAACCGGCGGCCTGGCTTATTATAATGCCAAAGGGATCAAGACCTATACCACTCACCTGACGGATTCCCTGTCGAAGGTCAACCATAATAACCGGGCCACCAGCTTAATGCCGGGCGATACGACCTTTCACGTGGGCGGACATACTTTCCAAACGTATTATCCGGGTCCCGGGCATGCTCCGGATAATATCGTGATCTGGTTTCCGAAAGAAAAAGTATTGTACGGCGGCTGCCTGGTGAAGAGCGTTGCCGTGGCTAATCTGGGCAACCTGGGCGATGCCGACGTGATAGCCTGGGGAAGGTCGCTGCAAAAAATTCAACGTCGGTTTCCCGACCCCGCTTATGTGATTGTAGGGCATAAAGCCTGGCGGGATAAACGATCAATTGCGCATACCTTAGCCATGATAACGGCCTATAAAAAAACCCAGCGGTGAAACAGCCTACCACTGATTATACCAATACCTTTATCGCAGTAGCAGGAGACTGCCCGGCGGTGAAAGGCGAAGTTCTCCCGAGAAAGCGGGAGGGAAAACCATAGCGGGTCTCCAGTAGGCGATGCTTAACGACAACCCCTACCGGTACAGTGCCGATGACGTGCTCTTTCAGGTATTTGCCTGGCGCAATGACATTCCTGAAACAGAACAACCGGAAGCGCGACGGCAGTTTTTCGCTAAAGAACAGGCGTGTATGCGTTCTTCGCCCCTTGCCAAGCGCTACGGCTGGGGAATCCATAACGATTCGGCCGGAAAAATCGCCCTGCACGGGCGGCAGACGGCTGCATACCAGGCTTTCCTACAGGATGATTCGGTCAAAGTTGCGCAAGCCATGCGTTCCTCACGGAAGAAATAAGCCCCCTGATGTTCGGCGCCAAGAGATTTTTTAGTAGCTTTGTACACACAATTACCAAAAATTTCTGGATCATGAATCACGATAAATTAAAAAACAATAAGCTTTGGATGCTCCCGGTGATTCTTATTCTGGCGGCAGCCATGAGCCGTTTGTTGCCCCATCCCTATAACTTTTCTCCTGTTGCCGGCATGGCCCTGCTGGGCGGGGCGGTTTTCAAGGATAAGAAACTGGCGTTTTTACTTCCACTGGGCGCGTTGTTTTTGTCGGACCTCAGCTTCTCCCTGTTCACCAATGTTTCGGGATTTTACGGTTTAAGCCAGGTAATTAATTACGCGGCCTTTGCCCTGATCGTCCTGCTGGGTATGGTGATCATCAAAAAGATCAGTGTCAAAAATGTGGTGCTGGCTTCGTTGAGCGCCTCCGCCCTCTTTTTTATCGTATCCAATTTCGGTGTATGGCTTGTAGCCGGCGGCGTGCCACCCTATACAGCCGATGCAGCGGGATTACTGAATACATTCATCCTGGGTGTCCCTTTCTTTGGAAATACCTTAATTGGAGATTTGTGTTACAGCGGCGTTCTTTTTGGCGCCTACGTGCTGGTGCGTCATTACGCTGGAAGCACCCGGAAAGCCGTTGCCTAGCCCACCCCACTTTCGCCGTTCGCTAAAAATTAAGAGTTATTTAAGAGATAATTGTTGAGTATAAACGGGAAGCGCGATAAATTTGCCCAAATTTATCGAATGGAAGTCGTATTTGAATCTTTTGAACACCTGCTCAATCCGAATTGGATTATGAAGAACGGGGGGCTGTACTTAGTATTGGTTATTCTCTTTGTTGAAACCGGTATTTTCCTGGGGTTCTTTTTGCCTGGTGACCCGCTTTTATTTATTTCAGGAATGGTCATTGCAGGAGCCAGTGAAACGGCTTTCCCTTTTAACGGCGATATATTAAACCTGACTTTCTGGATGTTTCTGTTTATCCTCGCCACGTTGATGGGTTATTATCTCGGTTACTGGATCGGACAGAAATTCGGTCATGTTCTGCAGCAGAAGAAAGACAACTGGCTGTTTAAAAAGAAACACATAGAAGCCGCCCATCAATTCTATGAAAAAAGAGGCGGCATGGCTATCGCTATCTCCCGCTTTTTACCTATTGTCCGGACCTTTGCGCCCCTAACGGGTGGAATGGTGCGAATGGATTTGAAAAAATTCAGTGTATATAATGTTCTAGGCGCGATAATCTGGGTGGTAAGCATCACCTCCCTGGGGTTCGTACTCGGTGAAAACGCCTGGGTGAAAAATAACCTGGAGGTTATTATCATTTCTTTGGTCCTGGTAGTCACCGCGCCTGTCATTTTTAAAATGGTGACCAAAAAAGGAAAGGATGGCCTGGCTTATAAGGCGCCGGAGAACTGACCGGTTACCTGCGGTCACCGCATCTTATGCCTGTTAAAGGCCGCTGTCAACAGGTTTTCCAACTGCTTAAAGTTGCATTTTAAAGGAGTCGCAGAAATAGCTACCGGCGAGCCGCACAACTGCAGGTTGCCTTTCAGCAGCCGTTTGTCCGTCCCCGGCGCCCTTCCGATATAGGCCTCCGGGTTTCGTACTTTAATAACCATGTACTTTTGCCCCGCGATGGATTGGCGGTGTACTTCCGTCACGTCCTCCCACTGGATGAAACCCACACTGGAGGCCGTTGAATGATCCGTGATTCCTTTATCGTCTATCCGCAGTCCCGGTACTTTGTTGGACAGCTTCGGCAGGTACTGCCCCAGGAAATAGCCAAACAGGGCTAATGCTACAAATCCCAGCAGACGGATAATAAAAATGTTATGAATGAGGGGGCTTCGAAAATCATAGGGCGCCAGTACAAAAAAGAAGCCCAGTACGATAAACAACACGCAGCAAATGCATAACCCCCACAATTTAGCCTTGTTGAATGGAATAATAACCGGCGCTACAGTACTCATAATGTTTTGTCCAAAGTTTTATTTGTAATACGTTCTTTAGCGGTTAGTCTTTTTTTCAGTATTTGTTTGAGCGCTCTGAAGTCCTGGTACACAAAGCCTGTAGATTGATAAATAATTTTCCCTTTTTCATCAAGAACTACCGTCCTGGGGATATAAGCGCTGGCAAACAGGGAAAATATTTTTCTGTCCGGATCCGGGAGGACCGTAAAAGTGACCTGCTTTTGCCGCGCAAAGGCCCTTACCTCCTCCCAATTATGCTCCCTTCCAAAAGCAAAGAAGACGAAATGAGGGTTGTTCTTATAAACGGTCCAGATCTCTTTTTGCAGGTGCCGGAATTCCGCATTGCAGGGGGCGCACCAGGTAGCAAAGAAATTAAGCAATACAATCTTCCCTTGATAATCAGTAATGTGGGCAAACCTTCCGGGCTGGATCTCAAACCGAAAGTCAGGAACGGTAGTTCCGGTCTTTAGCCGGGATGCCGCATACTCCGATTGTGCCGTGGAGGAAAAAGCGCAAACGATCAAACACAACACCGGCACAAGTTTTCTCATGAGTTTAATATCATCGATTAGCAGGGTATCATAAGCGGGTATTGCCTGAGGATTAAAAGCGATTATCGGGTTCCCTGACTTAGGTTTTACTTTCTTTTTCTACCAGGCGGAAGCCGTTTCCATGAATATTTACGATCTCGACCTTCGGATCAGAACGCAGGTATTTTCTTAGTTTGGCGATGTACACGTCCATGCTGCGGCCGTTAAAATAGGTATCGCTGCCCCATATCTTCTTCAGGGCGAGCTCACGGGGTAACAGGTCGTTTTTGTGTTCGCACAACATGCGCAACAGTTCGTTTTCTTTGGGGGAAAGGGTTTGTACTTTATCCCCTGCCGACAGGGTGCGCAGACGTGCGTTAAAATGAAACCCGCCCAGGTCGAATTCTACCTGTTCATGTTCTTTATGGTTTAACTCCTGGTTCCTTTTGAGGATGGCCTTTATCTTGAGCAACAATAATTCGCTGTCGAAAGGTTTCGTGATGTAGTCGTCGGCACCCAGCTTATAACCCTGGATGATGTCGTCTTTCATGCTGCGCGCAGAAATGAAGAAAAGCGGTATTTCCGGATCTACGTCCCGGATTTCTTCCGCCAGGGTGAATCCGTCCATATTCGGCATCATAATATCCAGCAGGCACAAGTCAAACTTATCTCTCCGAAAAGCCGCCAGCGCAAGGATACCATCCCGGCAGAGCTCTACTTCATAATCATTGAGCTCCAGGTAATTTTTTAATACCAGTCCGAGGTTGGAATCGTCTTCGGCTAATAATATTTTTGCATTATGGTCTTCCATTTTCCCTCAATATTTCCCAACAAATCTACAACAAAAGCAGCAATACAGCAAAGATTTTTGCCCCGCTTTATCGTTGTTGTTCCGCCGGTTTATCTTTTTGCGGCCGGGTACTGATCACTTCCAATTCGGTTCTCCGGTTCCGGGCCCGTCCCTCTTCCGTGTCGTTGGAGGCGACGGGATGTGCTTCTCCAAATCCTTTGGCGGTGAGCCTGTCGGCGGCAATCCCTTTAGCCTTTAGATAATCAACGACCGCCCCCGCTCGTTTTTGGGACAATACGCTGTTGTGTTCTTCCGTTCCCTGGTTGTCCGTATAACCATTGATCCGTATGGACAGGCCCGGATTTTGTTTCAATAACCTGACTACTTTATTCAATTCAATATGCGACTCGGGCCGGAGGGTGTAGGCGTCCAGGTCAAAGAAGATATTTTTTAACACCACCCGGGCATTGGCTTCAATGGGTTGTAGGGGAATATCAATTTTATACGGGCGCCATTGAACGGAATCATCCTGCAAAGAAAAGTTGGCGGAATAAAACAGGAACCCCGGCTTGCTGACATTGAAAGCATATTCTTTCCCTACGGGTAACGTGATCAGGTAAATGCCGTTTTTATCCGTGACGATACTGGTCAGTGGTTGGCCGGTTTCAAGGCTCGTTAATTCAATAACGGCGGTGACGGGCTCCCCGGTTTTCTGGTTGAATACGCGGCCGTGGACGTACAAGGTCATCACAGGCCGCGCGGCCGCATAGAGGGAAAATCGGTAGATATCCAGCTTGCCGCGGGAGTCTTTACGGTCCGAAGCGAAGTAAGCCGTTTTCCCGTCGGCGGAAACGAAAATACTTCCATCATGGTCGATCGTGTTGATCGGATAACCGAGGTTATGCGGCTCCCCCCAGGAACCATCTATTTTTTTTCTGACATAATACAAATCTACGCCGCCTACGCCGGGACGACCATCTGAAGCAAAGTACAGGGTTTTATTATCCGCGTGAATAAACGGACTGCTTTCGTTCCCGGGGGTGTTCACGGAATCCCCCAGGTTTTCCGGCGTGCTCCACCGGCCATCCGCCTGCAAATGACTCACATAAATATCGCTTCCGCCGAAGCCGCCACGGCGATTGCTGACAAAATACAGGTCTTTTTGATCAGGCGACAAACTGGGTTGGGTATCCCAGTCCGGGCTGTTCACCGGGGGACCGATGTTTCTGGGGGCGGTCCATCCCGCGGCCTGATTTACGGCATAGTAAATATCACAACTGCCAAAGCCGTCGCTTTTGTCGCATATGGTAAACAGCAGTATTTTTCCATCCTGTGAAATGGTTTCCGCCCCTTCGTTGTACCGGGAATTGATGCCCTGGCCGTCCTGTCCAAAGGACATAGCGGTCAACGGCTGCGCTTTTGTCCACTGGCTGTCCACCAGGCGGCTGACAAAAAAATCCTCATTATGCCCCGCCAGGTTCCTGGTGAAGATAAGTTTTTCCCCATCGATGGTAAGGCTTGGAAAATATTCGGCATCGGCACTGTTGATGCTGTCTCCGAGGTTCACCGGGTTGAACGGCAACTGCTGTTGCGCGCTTTTAAGTCCGAACTGAAAATGCGCTTTCCATTGAAGGGCTCGCTTGCGGCTGCTTTCCGATAATGCACTGTTTTGCAGGTAACGGCCGATAAGTTGCAGGGCTTTGGCAAAATCACCGGTTCCCGCCGCTGCCTGCGCATAGGTATAATAGGCCGGCAATAAATAATTGGAGTCGATCCGGTAGGCCTTGTTAAAGTACTGCAATGCTTTGACGTAGGACCGCTTGCGGGCATAGATACTGGCCATCAGGGCATAAGCGTCCAAAAAGGATGGGGCCTTCTCTATGGCCTTTTCTAAGAGCATCAGTGTTTCCTGCCGGGCTTTTTCTGTAGGCACGGCAGCGGTTTTTTGGGCGGCTTCATACCAGTTCCTCGCTTTTTCAGGGATTTCCGAAGGGTGGTATTGCCCCAATGCAGGCCATGGCAACATTGCGGTTGCTACAAGGAGGGGCAGCAGCTTTTTTAGGATTCGCATCTCTCTAAGATAACGCCTTTTTTGGAAAAAACGTGCTTCTAGTCATAGACTCTTCTCAACTTCAGGTCGGTAACCGGCTGAATGATCAGCGGGAACTTTTCGATCGTCACAAAGCTGGAATCCAGTCCAAAGCCCCGCTCTTCGGAGAGGCTGATCTTCTTCAAATAGAAATACCCCTTCATAATTAATCTTTCCACGAGGGGCAGGTCGTTATCATGAGAAAGAAATTTGGACATGACGATAAAGCGGAAGTCACCGGCGATATTGTTTTTGCTCAGGGATTCATAGCGGCTGATGATATTCACTTCCTTACGCTTGACCATATCTTCCACGACCTTACGAAACATGAGATTGATGCGTTGTTCCACCCGGAAGCCGAGCCGAAACTCTATCCGGATGACTTCATTGGGGATGATCGTATGAACAATATAGTCAGAGCGGTAAGGCTCATCCAGCACGTCCACATGCAAAAACCAATAGATGTCTGCCCGTTTGGGCTTTTTGTTAAAGATGGAATAGATGATTTTATGTTCGATCTCCGTGGGGTTGTTGGCGCTGGTCAGGTAGATCAGGTGTGTAGAGTTTTTGGGAATGCTGGTGTCCGCGCTGATTTCCTGTAACTGCGGCAAGAAATCTTTTATTTTTACGAATTCCACATACCGGTTTTGAATTTTACGCGCCCGGTACCAGATATAGTTCACCAGGAAAAGGAAAGTGCCCAGGACAACCGTCACATACCCGCCTTCCGGGAAATAATGGATATTGGCGAATAAAAAAGCGAATTCAATGGTAAGATATACGACCAGATACAGGGCGATCAGCCATTTTTTAACGTGCGAAAGCGCCAGGTAGTAGATTAACATAAAAGACGTCATGATCATCGTTATGGTAATCGCCAGGCCATAGGCCGCTTCCATGTTTTTTGATTCTCCCCCGAAATACAGGACCACCGCGACACAGCCCACCGCCAGAAACAAATTGATTCCCGGGATGTATAACTGCCCTTTTTCTTCGGTAGGATAATTGATCTTCATCTTTGGCCATAGGTTAAGCTTGATCGCTTCGCTTATCAGGGTATAGGACCCCGATATCATGGCCTGGCTGGCGATAACGGCCGCCATAGTAGCGATAGCGATACCGATGGGAACGAACCAATCCGGCATAATGGCAAAAAATATGCGGGTATCCTCGGGAATGATGCTGCCTTTGTATTGTAAAGCCCAGGCGGCCTGGCCCAGGTAACTCAGTATGAGGCATATCTTGACATATATCCAGGATAAGCGGATGTTTTCCCGTCCGCAATGCCCCAGGTCGGCATATAGCGCTTCTGCTCCCGTCGTACACAGAAAGACGGCGGCGAGGATCAGGAACCCTTTGGGGTAAGTAGCCAGCAGCTTGATGGCATAATAAGGGTTAAATGCTTTGAATACGGCCCAGTCGTCAGAGATGTGCATCAGCCCCATCACCGCCATCATGGTGAACCAAATGGCCATGATGGGCCCAAAATACTTGCCGATGAAATTGGCGCCAAATTGTTGTACCGCGAACAACACTACGATAATCGCCAGGACTACTTTTACCGTCACATGATGAGGAAGGCTGAGTCCTTCTATGGCGGAAGTGATGGTAATGGGAGGGGTCAGCAGCCCGTTGGCCAGCATGGCGGCGCCCCCGATCATCGCAAAGATGACCGCACTTTTGGCGTATCGCCGGATTAAGGCGTAGAGGGAAAAGATCCCGCCTTCTCCGTTGTTATCCGCCCGCATGGCGATGACGACGTACTTCAGCGTCGTTTGCAGACTGAGTGTCCATATGATACAGGAGGCGCCCCCGACCACCAGTAATTCTGTGATCGGCTTTCCCCGTGCGATAGCGTCAAAAGTATATAAGGGAGAGGTACCCAGATCGCCATAGACAATTCCCAAGGCAACCAATAAACCTGCGGCCGTGACTTTATTCAGTTTGGGTTGTTTCACACAAGCGAAATTTCTTTTTTAGAGAACGGAGGGCAAAGGTAACGCAAAATCTTAAAGCCGTTTTTGCGTAGCTCCTTATTTAATAAACCGGATCGTTAGCGGGTAGCGGTACAGCTTACCTTCCGACGCCTTTATGGTTGCGACAATGACCAGCACCAATACAATCAGTCCCACAAGCCATAGTAAGAAGAGCCCCACAATAGAGATAATCAGGACGATAGTGGCCAGGGCCATCGTGATTTGAAAGTTGAGGGATTCTTTGGCGTGACTGGCCACAAAGGCGGAGTCATCCTTTTTAAGGAGGTATATGATCAGCGGACCGATAAAAGCGCTTATAAAGGTGATGATGTGGGCCAGTAGCCCCAATGTTTTCTCATCGCTTGTCGCGGGAACCCCTGGGGGAAAGTCTTCTCCTAAAAATGATTTTTTTTCACTCATGCGTTTGATTTTGATATTAAAAGTAGCAAATCCTTTTAACAATTCTAAATTTTCTTTTCCTTGCCGAAGCATCTAATCAAAAATTAAAAAGGCATTCTTTTATCTTTGCCGCCATATGTATGGTATTATAAAAAAAATATTGTTTCTCTTCCCGGCGGAAAAGGCGCATCACCTGGCTATGCAATGGTTGAATTTCGCGCTCAAACTACCGGGGGGAAAGTGGCTGTTCAGAAGCCTGTATGGTTACCATGATCCCGCCCTGGAAAAAACATTGTGGGGAATCCGGTTCCCTAATCCGGTAGGTTTGGCTGCGGGTTTTGATAAAGATGCCCGATATGTGGACCGGCTTGAATACCTGGGTTTTGGCTTTATAGAAATCGGTACGGTAACTCCCAGGGCCCAGCCGGGCAATGATAAACCCAGGCTCTTTCGTCTGCCT
>CAYRJM010000036.1:0-31824 GCA_964424665.1 uncultured Chitinophagaceae bacterium | reverse complement strand
CAAACAACCCTTGAAGTTCATCAAAAGTGATGTATTCTAATTCGCTGTCCGTAAGGCAGACCAGGAAATATTTTGAAGGTGCCTGAAAGGAAAATGATTCCGGGATTGCACATAAGTTCGGAAAGTAGGTAAAAGCAATAACATGTGTTTTTTCGTTGGCGTCAAAGTACGACATCTGTACCCCACGCTTCACAAAATAAAGGCGTTTCTGAACCTGTCCCGGAACAGTTATAAAGGTTCCCCTCTTAAAAGCTTTTGTTTTAAGTTTACCGGCCAGCAAGGCGTAGTCGGCCTTACCTATCTCGTGAAACAACTTAAAGTATTCATACCGTTCCATAAAATGAAGCCTATTCCACGCATTGTTTTTGGGCAAGGCGTATTAATGCAGGCAGGTTAATTTTTGTTTGGCTCATCAGTCCGTTTAAACCTGTTTTGGACGGCGACAGCTCCACTAAAATGATACAGTCATATATATATAGGGGGGCCGACCCGTTTTTGCTTCGCAATTCTTATTATAGCGGAACGCCATCCTGCCCCGCAGGCGGTTCGCATGGCTATCCGTCTCCCAGCAGCGCCTGTCAGGCGGACGCCTTAAAGCTACGATTTATCCCGGAAAAACCAGCGTTATTACAGGCAAAAATGCCCGAGGAGCGCCTGTCGGGGTAAAATACAGCCAAACGCCGCCTGAAGCGGAAAAAGGCTGCTGAAAAGCCTGTGATTGGTACAGGGAGCCCGTTCAAGCCATGAAATGTCTCCGCTTATTTTGCCCATTTCGCTTCTTTTTTGGATTTTTTTTAAAAATAATTTATTCGGAGGGGGCCTTTTGATGCGCTGAAGTGTCTTATATACCATAAGATAAAAGTATGCACCAATCCGAGATCAAGTCGTTTTTAATCAATTACGCGAATGGAAATCACAGTGAAGCAGCGCACGAGCGGTTTATTAAATGGCTTAACACGGCTTCTACAGAAGAAATTGAAGCGGTAATGGACGAGTACAACCTGATAATGGCCAACATGCCTGTATCGGAAAATCTACCATCTCCTGAAGTCATAGCACAGATTGAATCCGCACTGAATCGGGTGGATGCAGACCGTTCCCCGGAAAAAACCGAGGAAACAAAAATGGTAGTTGTCCGAAAAAACCGGAAGATCCGGATCGCCGCAGCAGTTGGCCTGCTTATTATCGGAACGCTGGGTTACTGGCTGTTAAGTAAGGACACTCCGCCCGCTGTTGATCAGCAACTGGTGGAAGCAAAGATCAATGATGTACAGGCCCCCAAGCACACAAAGGCAACGATCACGCTTAGCAACGGACAGGTTGTTTATCTGGACAGCATTAATAATGGCGTTTTGAGCCGGCAGGGAAATATAAATATTGTAAAGACCGCTAAAGCAGGAATAGCCTATAAAACCGCGCCGGCGGAAGAAACTACAGGGCAAGTGAGGTACAACACTTTATACAACCCCAGGGGTAGCACGGTCGTCCACCTCACGCTAACAGACGGCACCAAAGTGTGGCTGAATGCGGAAAGCTCGTTACGCTATCCGGTATCCTTCAGGGGAAATAAGCGAGCGGTAACCATCACAGGAGAAGCCTATTTTGAGGTGGCCAAAGACCCCAAAAAAGAATTTCTTGTTGATGCCAACGGTGTGCTGACCAAGGTGCTGGGAACGCACTTCAATATCAATGCCTATAAAGACGAAGGCCGGACCGTAGTAACGCTATTAACAGGCGCGGTAAGGGTAGAAAGCGCCGGCAAGTCGGCAGTAATAAGCCCCGGCCAGCAGGTCATAGCCACAAATACCGTCAAGGTAGTAAACGACACCGACCTGGACGCGGTAATGGCATGGAGAAACGGGAAATTTATCATGGAAAGTGTGGATGTTGGCGACATCATGCGTCAAATCGCCCGGTGGTATGACGTAGACGTTATTTATAAGGGAGGTGTTCCGGATGGAACGATAAGCGGCGAGGTATCCAGGAACCTTAACCTCTCCCAGATACTGAAAGTGCTCGAATTTAGCGGGGTACACGTTACCCTGGCGGGCAGAAAGGTAATCGTGGCACCGTAACAATTGGAAAGAAAGTTAATATCAACCCCTAGTTAGTATCAACCCTATTGTTTAATTCAGACAAAAACAGGGAAGCGTTGGAAGCACTTCCCTGCAAGTAGCCTGGGTTAAACCCATAATACAATTTTTGTAGGACTGCTTATTTCATTAACCCAGGCCCCCGTTAAAGGGGCTAAAAAACAAAGTTATGGATTTTAAAATTTACCGCAAACTTCATCGCGAAGTACTCACCAAAATGCTGTTAATTATGAGGCTAGCAGCTATTATTTTACTCGCAGGTTGCATGACAGTAAGTGCAAGGGGGTATTCCCAAAAAATAACACTTACAGCCAGCAACCTTCCTTTGGAGAAGATCTTTCATGAAATTAAAAAGCAAAGCGGTTACTCCTTTGTCTTCCGCGACAACTGGATAAGCAAAGCAAGTAAGGTGGACGTCAACCTCGACGGGGTTTCCCTGAAGACCGCATTAGACTATTGTTTTGAAAACCAGCCGCTTACTTATGCGATCATCGGTAAAACCATAGTCATCAAATTAAAGAAGCGCCCCCTGGCGCTGCTGGCAACAAAGAAATTCCTGGCTCCCAACATACATATAGAAGGGACGGTGAGCGATGAGAGCGGAAATACCTTAGCCGGTGTAACGGTAAGGGTAAAAGGAACCGACAAGGGTACCGTAACAAACAGCGAAGGCGTGTTTAATCTAAACGAGGTATCCGATAACGCGGTGCTTACTTTTACTTTTATTGGCTTTGAGTCGGCGGAGGTAAAGGTAGGGGGAAGAAACAAGGTCAACGTTACGCTTCATTCCAGTAACTCCGACCTCAATGAAATTGTCGTGGTGGGCTATGGCAAACAAAAGCGGAAAGACCTGACCGGAGCCATCAGCTCGCTGCAGCCGAAAGACATTCAGCGGTCCAACCCCGTCAATGCTTTCCAGGCCATTCAGGGGCAGGCCGCGGGCGTCAACATCACCAAGACGGCCAATAACCCCGGCAAAGGCTACGCCATTAATATCAGGGGCATAGGGTCGATTAACTACAGCAACGCACCATTAGTCGTTATTGACGGGATTATCGGCGCCAATTTAAATGCGATAAATCCTGTGGATATAGCGTCCATAGATATATTAAAGGATGCCTCCGCGACCGCCATTTACGGCTCGCGGGGTGCAAACGGCGTCATTATCGTGACGACGAAAAAAGGTACACGCGGTAAAATGAGCGTCAGTTATAACGGCTATGTGGGCGTCAGGGTGCCGGCACACCTTCCTGATATGATGAATGCCCAGGAGTATTACAAGGCCTACACAGCGGATAAAGTCCTCAGCGGAGAGAGTCCGGCTTCGTTTTCCGCCGATGAAGTAGACAATGTAGAAAATGGCCGGTCGACAGACTGGGTAGATTTGGTTACCGACCCGGCCGTTCAAACGAGCCACGTGCTCGCCCTGTCCGGCGGTACCGAAAGGTTAACGTATTACTTCTCTGCCGGCTATCTGAATCAGCAAGGAAATACAATTGGGAAAAGCTATAAACGATACAATATCAACGGAAGCATAGACGCGCAACTGAATAACTTTCTAAGGGTAGGGTTCAAGTCCTATTATACCTATAGCGACCAGCACAAAGGTTCGTTTGAAACGCTCCGATCGGCCTTCCGCGCCCGCCCTACCGGCTCCGTCTACTTTAAGGACTTAGAAGAAACCGCGCAAAGCAGAGATGTCAACTTCGAAGGATACGCCGTCTGGATGGGCATTAACGACCATCAGGTACTCAATCCGCTGGTAGAAGGATATCCGGGCAATACCGTCGAACAAATACTGGGTTCGAATTTATTAGCCAAGGGCTTCGTTGAAATAACGCCGATAAAGGGGCTCTCTCTAAGGTCTTCAATCGCCACGACGTTAATTAATTCACGGACGGGCGACTACCGGGGGACCTTCTCGAAATCAAACAAAGCCACAAGAAAACCACGGGCTGAATATGTCACCAGGAACACCTCATCGTATACCCTGGATAATATTCTGACCTATAAGTTTAATGTCGGTCAGAACGACTTTACCATTACCGCTTTGCAAAGCGCTTTTAAGTGGAGATATGAGAATTACGACATCTTTGTACAAGACCTGCCGTACGATTCCAAGTGGTATAATTTGGGAACCGCCGGCACCATCAACAACATTGGAAGCGGCCTTTCTGAGCGAACGCTTTTATCTTATATGGGCAGGCTCAATTATAGCTTCAAGGATAAGTACTTGTTAACCTTGACCGGTCGTTGGGACGGCGCATCGGTACTGGCAGAGGGACATAAATGGGGATTCTTCCCTTCGGCGGCTTTCGCCTGGCGCCTGATGAAAGAACCTTTTATACAAAAGGCGGGCTTCCTCTCCGACCTGAAATTGCGCCTGTCTTACGGCCTAGTGGGCAATGATGTTATTCCGCCTTATGGTACCCAGGCAACCCTGTCCCATACGGCTTATGACTTTGGCGGCCCTTCTGCTTTTGGTTTCGCCCCGGGAAGAATGGCTAACCATGAACTGGGATGGGAGAAAAACAAAGAGGTTGACCTGGGGTTGGACATTGGATTTTTGAACAGCCGGATTATGGCCACCATAGACGTTTACAGGAGGAATACGGTTGACTTGATCTTACAACAAAAATTACCGATATCTACCGGGTTTAGCAGCGTGAACGCGAACATCGGAAAAGTCATGAACCAGGGCTTGGAAGTTACGCTGAGCACGGTAAACATCCATACGCCGGATTTCAGATGGCACACCAACATCAGCTTCTCCACTAACCATAATGAAATTGAGCAGCTCTACGGAGGCGGGATAACTAAAGATGTCGGAAACGGCCTTTTTGTAGGCGCTCCTGTCAGAGTGAACTACTATTATAAATTCGCGGGCATATGGCAATTGACCGACTCCCTCAAGGCCCAAAACTTTAATTCGCGGCCGGGTGAAGTAAAGGTGGAAGACATCAACGGAGACGGTAAAATCACGCCTGAAAACGACCGGGTAATACTGGGCTCCCCCATGCCTAAATGGTTGATGGGCATAACCAATAAGTTTACTTATAAGAACTGGGACCTTTCTTTCAAGATTTACACCCGGCAAGGCGTACAATTCCAAAACTGGGTGTTAAGCGGCACCATGGGAACCATGCGCAAAGGCCGCTATAACAAGCTGGACTTAAATTACTGGACGCCAGAAAATCCCACCAACGACTATTTCGGTTTGGTATCGGGCGGACCATACAGAAGTGCCATTTTTTACAAAGACGCCTCTTACTGGAGGATATCAGATATAACGGTAGGCTACCAGTTCCCGCAATCCTTGTTGAGCCGGTGGAAGGTAGAAAGCCTCCGGGCCTATGTGCAGGTACACAATCCTTTCGTGTTCACGGATTATATCAGCCTTGATCCCGAGTATCGCTCGCGTCCCTATAACGATGAGGTTCCTTCCGTACTCTACACGTTCGGGGTAAACGTATCTTTCTAAAGCGTCCTAAAAATAAAAATTTAATATCATGAAAATATTTAATAAATATTCAGCCATAATTTTTGCTGTCCTGACACTGGGCAGTACCAGTTGTAAAGACTACCTGAAAGAAAATTCCATATCCAACGTCACTTCGGAATCCTATTATCCAACCGAGCAGGGCTTCGAAGATCTTATAAAATCATGCTATCCCCTGCTACGGGGAATCATCCAGCAGCGGGATATGGTACTGTACGGCACCGATATGTTCACCAGCCTGTACTGGGACGCAGGTGGTGCGGGCAACCCCCTCAACACCTATGACGACCGGCTCAACTCAGAAAATGGCGCTTTTAATACCCTGTGGAGTACGCTTTACATCGAGATCGGCCGCACCAACACCGCGATATCAAGAGCGCCGAAAGTAACCGGCATGGACGAAGCCTTATTGCAAGCCCGGGTAGGGGAAGCAAAGTTCCTGCGGGCCCTTTGTTATTTTTACCTGGTGCAGCAGTGGGGAAATATCCCAATGCCCTTAACGGAAACGACGGCGCCATCGAAAAAAGTAGTCCAGGTACCGGCCAAGGACGTGTATACGCAAATCATAAAAGACCTGGAAGAGGCGGTGGCGGTACTACCCGCCACGGCAACAGACTACGGGCGGGCGACCAAAGGGGCGGCGCAGTTTCTGCTTGCGCGGGTTTACCTCACGAGAGGATGGAATTTCAACAACTCCCTGGGCGGGAGCCCGGCGGATTTTCAAAAAGCATTAGACTATGCCGACAGCATCATCGCTAAGTATCCGCTGGCAGCGCATTATAGCGACCTCTTTCCGCAGCATTCGGAAAACCCGTTGTTGCAGGGCAACCCGACGCAGAACGACCAAAATCCGGAAATCGTTTTCGCCGTACAGTATAGCGAAAACCTGCTCACCAATAACAACCCGCGCGGGAACGCGGAACCGGGCAATGACGCCCACTCTGTTTTTGGCGGAGAGGTAGAGACCATCCCCGGCAGCCTTGGACGTACCAATGACTACAACAGATTTCAGCCGCATTATATAGTTACCCCTGCGACATACAGGCTTTTTGATCCGGCCTTAGACACGCGGTACGAATGGGATTTTGTCAACGCCGAATATGCGCTGAGCGATGTCCCCGATTTCCACCCGATAACCGGCAACAACAGTGTGACCATCGATATTAAAAAAGGCGATACGGTTGTTTACTTCAGGCCATGGACGGATCCCGCAAGTGAGGCCGAAAAGGGCATGGATGTGGGAGGAACAAAGCCCTACGCTGTCTACAACAATACAGACTATGGCCTGAAAAGCCAGCCGCCTACTCCGTTCAACGGCCAACCGGGCATGATCCCGCCTATGTTCAAATTCTGGCAGCCCGGCATCCCTTATGGCGATGCCTACGGAACATTGGATCAACCCCTGTTTCGTTCGGCGGAGGCTTACCTGATTGCCGCCGAAGCGATATTGAAGGGCGCCAGTGGTGGAGAACTCGGCGGCGCAGCGGTGTATTACAACAAAGTACTGGACCGGGCACTGGGGGCTAATGCCGGTGCGGATCCCGAATGTGCGCAAAACCCCGGAGATTTATCATCAATGGCCACCGCCAGTTACCGGGCAACGCCGGGTAACCTTACCGTGGATATGATACTGGATGAACGAGCCAGAGAATTTTTAGGGGAATACATGCGGTGGTATGATCTGAAAAGAACGGGCAAGCTCCTTTCAAGATCAAAGGCCATGAACCCCTGGACGGCCGTCTCCAATACCATCGATCAACACCATTTGCTCCGGCCGATACCCCAAAGCGAAATTGACCTGTCCACGTCTAAAGTGACGCAGAACCCGGGATATTGATTCAGCGGTAGAAAATCCGGTTACCGGTAACAAAATACCGCAAGGAGAAATTCAACGCGAAAGATCCGATTGGACACAGGCTTACAGGCAAGTAAGCCTGGTCCTTCCTATTATTAACACAATAAATTGAATGATGCAAAGAAGCGATTTTATAAAGACATCGGCACTGAGTTTAGCCGGCATCTCCTCCCTCCCCTCGCTGTTGAAAGCAGAAGAGCGGCGGAAAAACCCGGCCAACAGCCTGGGGCGAGCCGACCGCCTGGACTGGTTCAGGGAGGCCAAGTTCGGTTTATTTGTACATTGGGGGATTTATTCCGTGCCGGCCGGGGAATGGAATAAGCAGGAAACCCCCTATGCGGAATGGATCATGCTGAAAGCCGATATACCCGTAAAGCGGTACGAGGCGCTGGCAAAGCAGTTCGACCCGCTGGATTTCGATGCGGAGCGCTGGGTAGCCTATGCGAAAGCGGCGGGAATGAAATACCTGGTTATTACCGCTAAGCATCACGACGGATTTTGCATGTATGATTCGAAGCTGACGGATTATACCATTACAAAAGCAACGCCCTTCAAACGCGACCCCATCAAGGAATTGGCGGAGGCGTGTAAAAACACAGGCATAAAGCTCTGTATTTATTATTCCGTGGTGGACTGGCATTACCCCGATTTCCCTTCTAAGTACGCCCAGCTGCGAAAAGAACACCCTGACGGTTATCCGGGAAATGGAAAACCGGACGCGGATATTGATCAGTACAATAAATACATGCGGGGGCAGATACGGGAGCTTTTGACCAACTACGGCCCCATCGGGATATTATGGTTTGACGGGGGCGGCTCATTTTGCAACTATGACCGGAAAAAGCTTCTGCAGGGAGAGCGGTTGGTACAGATGATCCATGCCTTGCAGCCAGGCTGCCTGATCAACAACCGTTTGGGCTTTGGCGCGGATTACGGAACGCCCGAGCAAAAGATTCCGGCCGGTCAGCAAGGCACCGCCTTCGAAGTATGCATGACGCTGAACCATAACTGGGGCTATTCTAAATACGATCACGACTGGAAAAGCGCAAAGGAAGTTGTCCGGAACCTGGCCGATATCGCCAGCAAAGGGGGGAATTACTTGTTAAATGTCGGCCCGACCGCTATGGGCGACTTCCCGGCTCCTTCCGGGGATATCCTTCGCCAAGTAGGCAGCTGGCTTCGGACCTACGGTGAATCAATATACGGCAGCCAGGCCGGACCCGATGACAGCGTCATCGACTTACATGGCGGCCTGATAACGCAAAAAAAAGGCAGGCTCTATCTGCATGTCTTGCATTGGCCTTCCAACCACCGTCTTTTTTTAGAGGGCATGAAAGGCAAGATCGTCGAGCGGGTTTACCTGCTCAATGATCCCGATAAAAAACCGTTACACTTCGACCGTTATGATCGCAGTGTGATGATCCACGTTCCCGCGGATCCGCCTGATCAATTCGATAGCGTATTGGTCTTAACTTTTGACAAAAAGGAAAGCCTGTATAGCGCCTGATCAGCGACACCGGCAGCCTTCCGGCCCGGCTAAGCCGGTCAGACCGCGCAAACGAACGGGCCCACCGTATTAAAGAATGTCGAACAGAAAACTTATCCATGCACGTACCCCTTAACCGCACAACAATATCGGCCTTTATCCCGACCGCCCTGCTCACGCTCTGCTGCTGGAGCGGCTACGCGCAAGATCTTGTTCAGTACGTAAACCCCATGACCGGTACGATGGCCGGCACCACCCGGTCTGCGACAAACAGGCATTCCGAGCAACTGGGCAATACGATACCGGCTGTCGGTGTTCCTTTCGCCATGACCCAATGGACGCCGCAAACAAGACCAACGGAAAAAAAGTGCCAGGCGCCGTACTACTATAAAGACCGTTTTTTCAGCGGAATACGCGGCACCCACTGGCTCAGCGGATCATGCACACAGGACTATGGCAGTTTTACCATTATGCCAATAACAGGCAGGCTGGAAACCAACATCAAGAAATATCAAACGCCTTTCGACCATGCCGCCGAAACGGCTACACCGTTTTTCTACCAGGTCAAACTGCCCCGTTACCAGGTGACCGCGGAGGTTACGGCTACGGCACGTTGTGGGTTTATACGGCTTACCTATGCCAGAGGAAGGCGTGCCTACGCGTTAATTGTTCCCAACAGCGACAAAAACAACGCCTTTGTAAAGGTCGACCGGCAACGCGGGGAAATCATAGGTTATAACCCGGCCAACCGTATCTACCAGGGATGGGGCCAACCCGCGGGGTTCAGCGGTTACTTCGTCATTCAATTTAAGCACGCGGTTTTAAACAGCGGCACTTTTAGCGGCGGCACTGTTTTTTCAACGGACAGTATCTTTAATCAGAAAGAGGAAGGCGCCTTTCTTGAATTCGACTTAGCACAAGACACGGTGGTCTTGTTAAAGATCGGCACTTCTTTCACAAGCATAGAAAATGCCCGGGAAAACCTTAAAAAAGAAATACCGGGTTGGCATTTTGCCGCCATCAGCAACCGGGCGAAGGACAAATGGAACAACAACCTGGGCAAGCTCCGGGTAGCAGGTGAAGCCGGCATAAAGCGAATATTTTATACAGCGCTATACCATACCATGCAACAACCCCGCTTGTTTAATGATGTGGACGGCAGCTACCCTAAATTTTCCCGGCAGTACGAAACAGGAAGGTTACAGAAAGGAAGGTATTATGACGACTTCTCCATGTGGGACATCTACCGGGGGGTCATTCCCCTTTATGAAATATTAGCCCCGGCTTTGGTCAATGACTGGGTCGCGTCCATGATTATCAAGGGGCGGGAAGGCGGATGGCTGCCTATCTTTCCCTGCTGGAATAGCTATACCGCTGAGATGATCGGGGATCATGTAACCAGTATGATCGCCTCGGCCTATCTAAAGGGGATAGCTGATTACGATATCCTCGAAGCTTATCCCCTGATGAGACAAAACGCCTTTGAAACGCCGCCGCGGGAGGACCTTGTCCGTGGGAAAGGGCGAAGGGCATTGCCGTCTTACCGGAAATACGGTTACATCCCGCTGGAGGACAGTGTCCCGCACGCTTTTCACAAAGAAGAACAGGTCTCCCGCACGCTGGAATACGCATACGATGATTATTGCCTTGCCCTGGTGGCGAAAGCGTTGGGAAAAAGGGAGGACTACAATAAATTAATGCAGCGTGCACAAAACTATAAAAATGTTTTTGACAAAACCGTTGGCTTAGTTAACGGCCGGTACAGCGACGGGAGTTGGTATAAGCCGTTTTCTCCTGATAAAAGAATGGCGTTTATAACCGAAGGTACCCCCCGGCAATACACCTTCTACGTGCCGCAGGATATCCCCGGACTAGCGCGCCTTATGGGCGGCCGTCAATCGCTGGAGTCATCCCTGGACTCCTTATTCCTGCAGGGCAACTATAACCATGGGAACGAACCGGATCAACAGGCTCCGTTCCTGTATAATTACACGCCGCATCCCTGGAAAAGCCAGCTACAGGTCAGAAAAGTCTTACAAAACGAATACCAGGACGGGCCCGGCGGCTTGAGCGGCAATGATGACGCCGGAGCGATCTCCGCCTGGTATGTCTTTGCCGCGTTGGGGTTTTATCCGGCGGATCCCGTCTCGGGGAAGTTCCTTATCACCTCCCCGATTTTTGAAAAGGCGACGATCACAACCGGCGCGGGACACCTCTTTGAGGTTATCACGCATACACAGACGGCCGAATCGATCTATATACAACGCATCGAATATAATGGGCGACCCTATCGAAAAAATTATCTTTTATACGATATGATCATGCGGGGCGGTGTTTTTGAGATTTACCTGGGCGACCATCCCGCTGACTGGGGCAGCAAGATCACTGAGCAGCCGAAGGGATTATGAAAAAGCAAAACACAAAAAACGATAACGACAACCGAGTAACAAAAAAGCGGGGAATACAGAAAAACACCCGGAAATATTTTATGCTTCAGAAAACATACCTATACCTACTTGCTTTGATGCTTTTGGGCCTGGTTCCCGGGAATACCAGCGCCCAGGCGGGTAAAACCTCTTTTGTCCCTGCCAAAGGAAGGCTGATCTATCAAAATGCGCTGGCCAGCCAAAAAGCGGTGGAGGACTGGGTTATGGAAGGCCCCGGCCGCCTGGACTTTAAAAATGGATGGATGGAAATGCATTCGCCCGGGGAAAAATGGCACCATGTTTTTTGGTGCCCTTATATCTTTCCTTCCCGTTTTATCGCTGAATGGGAGGTCAAAGTCCTGCAGCCGGAGGGCTTGTTGATCGTATTCTTTGCCGCCACGGGAAATAAAGGACAAAGCATTTTCGCCCGGAACCTGCCGAAGCGGGACGGGACATTCAGATATTACAACCGCGGAGAAATTAATTGTTATCATATTTCCTATTATGCCAACAACCCCAAGCACCCTGACCGGGGAGACACCCACCTGCGAAAAGACCCGGACGCGATCCTGCTGGCCAACGGTACGGAAGGAATTCCTGTGGGTTCGTTTTCAACGCATCATATGAAACTGATCAAGGACGAAGGCCATATCATGATGTTTGTCGACAACCGGAAAATAATGGATTATACCGATGACGGGAAAAAGTATGGGCCGGTAAACACTTTAGGGTATATCGGCTTCCGGCAGATGAGGTGGTCGGATTGTGCATATCGAAATTTTAAGGTATGGGAAATCGTGTGTAACTAATGTATTAGTTAATTACAGTAAAGACGGATCGAAATGAAAATAAAACACCCGGTTATGAACAGTTTTTGGGCGGCAGTGCGCATACCTGACAAATAAACCGCCGGATTAAATGCGTACCGGCTGTTCACCAAAACGATTTTAATTTCTTTTAAAATGAAGCGACTAAAAAAAAAGAGCAGTTATCTTATTTCGCTGATGGTACTGGGGCTGCAATTTGTTTCGTGGAAGCCCGCGCCACCAAAGCACTTTAACTTTATCGTGCTCCTCGCAGACGACATGGGATGGACGTCGCTCTCAACGGGGATGGATCGTAAGCATCCAGATTATAAAAGCGACTATTTTGAAACCCCTAATCTGGACCGCCTGGGGAATGAAGGCATGCGTTTCAGCAGGGGATATGCAGCGGCGATCTGCACCCCCTCTCGCAGAAGTATTCAGTTCGGACAATCGACAATTACCGTTGGACAGGAAAATTTTTCCCGAGCGTACAATCCGGAAAACAGAAAATGGCTCACCATACCGTGGATGCTCAAATCCATAAACCCGAACTACCAGACAGCGCACTACGGAAAGTGGGACCTGCGCGCAGGTATCTCGCCCGAAGACCTGGGATATGACGAGAGCAGCGGGGACACAAGAAATGATCAGGGGGACCGCATGATAGACAAAAGCACGAAGTTCACCAGAGTATACCTGACCGGTGATCCCAAAAGAACAGTAAGCCTTACGGCTCGGGCGCTGGACTTTATGGAACGGCAGGTAAAATCAGGGCATCCTTTCTACCTGCAGGTATCCTATTATGCAACACATGTGGATATACAATCCAGGAAGGAGACCTATCGCAAGTACGCCAACAAGGCAAAAGGAGCCATACAACAGAGTGCCGGGTACGCGGCCATGTTGCAGGATATGGATACCGGGATAGGCAAGATTTTAGATTTAGTTGAGCAACTGGGTATAGCGGACAATACTTATATTTTCTTCCTTACCGATAACGGCGGTGTTGAACGGTTTCCGCCCCCACACGCCAGCCATAAACTCGATCCCGCGAAGACCTATAATTATCCTTTGCGGGGCGGAAAGTGGGTGTTGTACGAGGGCGGAATACGGGTACCCTTTATGGTAGCAGGTCCGGGAATACCATCCCACAGTTACTGCTCCGTTCCGGTACGAGAATTTGATATCCTGCCGACCATTAGCGAACTGGCCAGTAACAAGTGGCCCCTCCCCGGCTATCTTGATGGCGGCAGCCTCAAGCCGTTGTTCGATGATCCATTAAAGGGGGAGGTTACAAGACCGGAGAAGTGCTTTTATTTTCACCGTTTTACAAAATCTTACGAACACTCCGCTGTAGTTGAAGGAGATTATAAACTGATTATCCGGTGGAAAACAGCCAAAGGGTTTACCGACAACAGCGTAGAGCTGTACAACATACGCCGGGACATTGGCGAACAGCACAATATAGCCAAGCAAATGCCAGACAAAGCTTCCGAATTAAAAAACAAGCTGATAACCTACCTGACAAAAGAGGGTATCGCTATACCGGAAGAGAATATAAACACATTATTAAACAATCAATAAATGGATAGATTAAAAAGCATTTTTTTACCCGGCAAGGAAAGGCGTCCGAGCTTGTTCTTTTTGCTGCTTGTCCTATGGATGGGTTGTCAGGAGCCGCAAAAAGATCAACAGGCGCGAAAAACTTTTCCGGAGGACTTCGCCGTGCTTCACCCCCGGTATAGAAAGTGGCCAACGCCTGCAAATAACCAGTTGGTATTCAAGTCAAGTCCATCGCTGATGTGGCCCGCTACCCGGAAAAAAGGGGTCAGGTACGCTGTACGGCTTTGCCGGGATTCAACATTTACCGATGCCTCAACGATTTTCGCTAAGGACATACCTTATACCGTGTTTAACCCCCACCGTGCTTTAACAGCAGGAGCCTGGTACTGGCAATACCGGGTGGCAGGCGAGCCCTGGTCAAAGACATTTAAGTTTAACGTAGGCCGGCATGCCGATACCGCGGTTCCTCCGGCTTACCGGCATTTCCGCTCGGCTATACCGGCATCGCATCCCAGGGTACTCATCGATAATGCAGACATACCCGCGTTGATGCGTAAAGTAAAAGGAAGGAAAGATGCAGCGATGATCTTAAAAAACGCGGAAAGCTACCTGGATGATCCCCTGCCCATAGAGGGAGCGCTCCCCGCCATTGAGAAAGGAAATTACCAACAACAAAAGGTCTACCAGAAAAAAAGCAAACACCTGGGCTTTGATGCCTTGGACGCCATGAAAGCGCTCTGTAAAGCTTATATCCTGACGGGCGACAATAAGTATGCCGGCAAGGGGAAAGCCCTTGCTATGCAGGTAGCCACCTGGAACCCCAATGGGCTGAGTGGCTTCGAGGACTTTGGAGATGGCGCCTGCATGCTCACGATGGCTTTGGGCTTTGACACCTTTAACGACAAGCTCGATCCTGATGAAAAAACATCGTTGTTGAAGCGCATAAACACCCGTGGCGAACGGTTTTACCAGCTGTGGATCAACAACGTTGATGCCAAGGTGCTCTCCAACCACGTATGGCAGTTTCTGTTCCATTACTTCTTCCGCACAGCGCTCGCCGTAGATGGCGCTTCTCCTTATGCGGATAAATGGCTCCGCTACATGTATGCGCTATGGCTGGCAAGGGCCCCTGTCTTAGGGCGGATGGATGGTGGCTGGGCGGGCGGCCTTTCGTACTTCACCATTAACATTTCCACCCTGTTGGATATCCCTATGGTCATCAAACAGTATACCGGCTATGATTTTATTCATCACACGCCCTGGTACCGCAACAGTGCGTCCTGGATATATTACGCCTTTCCCCCGGCTTCCTCTTCCGATGGTTTTGGCGACAACACCGAGCGGCTAACCCGCCCCAAAGGATATTTCCTGGCTTATGCAGACGCCCTTAGCAAACTGACCGGTAGCCGGGTTGCCGCGACCTACGCCCATAAGGTGGAAAGGAGTGCTGACATACGGTTAGAAGACACGAAGGAACTCAGGTGGTTCAGGCTGCGTTATCTAACCGGCATCAAGCGTCCCGATACCTTAACGGATGGAACACTTCCTTTAGCCATGGTCTTTCCTGACGAAGGAGTGGTAGCCATGCATTCTTCCCTTTCCAAGCCCAAAGATAATCTCATGATCGCTATGCGGTCAAGCCCCTTTGGCTCCTACAGCCATATGATGGCGGACCAGAATACCTTCAACCTGATGTATGGCGGGCAACGCATCTTTTACGTGTCGGGACATAAGATTACCATGAAGGACCCGCTGAGGTTGCAGTGGTATAAAGCGACCGTCGGGCACAATGGCATCCTGATCGACGGCAAGGGACAGCCTTTTGGACCCGCAGCCTACGGCTGGATCCCCCGTTTTATCAGCGGGAAAAAGGTAAGCTACGCGGTGGGCGATGCCTCGATGGCTTATTTCCAGGGATATGCCGGCGACAGGAAACAATCCGAAAAAAACCTGAAACATTTCCGGCGCCACCTGTTGTTTCTTCCTCCTGATATTGTCGTCATCTATGATGTGCTTCGCGCCGGGCGCCCTTCCACCTGGAGTTGGTTGCTGCACAGCCCGCAGCGCATACAGCTGAACAAAAGCAGGAATACTTTTTATAGCAGGATAAAAGGGGCCGCAGCGACCTGCGCGTTCTTTTCTTCCGCTCCTGTCTCCTGGGAATTAACCGACACCGTACATATCCCCGGCGCGGGCTCCACCGCGGCCAACCCGAAAACCACTACAACAGACCTGGATGATTGGCACCTCACGGCAGTGACCGACAACGCCACGTCCGCCGTGCGTTTTCTGACAATCATACAGGTAGACACCGCTCAAAAGAAACAGCATGCGTCTATCGGACTGCAAAGGGATCAAAATAACGATATCCTGATTGGAGCGTGGCGGATACATGCCGCCCTGGACACAGCCGGCCCTCCGCTTCTGCAAGCATTCAGCCTGGACAATAAGATCGCTTTTACCAGCAGTGGCTCATTGAGAATAAAAAATAAAACATTCAAGCCTGAAGAGAAAAGCAGTGCTAAACTGGCTGAATACCTGAAAGATGGTTGGCATCTTATAGAAGCAGCCGACCGTCTTCCCCGGATAGTACAGAAAATACCGGCCGAAGAAGCAGAATAAAACATTAAAACTTGATACACGTGAAGTCATTTGGCAGAAACAGACGTTTGCCTGAGCAGCCGAGGCGCGAACGCCGCCGGAAAAACCGGCTTACCGGGTGGCAGGGCGTACTTCCGCTGCCCAGGGTACAGGGCGGCAGCCCGGACAAGACAGCGGACACGTTTGCCCGAGGCAACGCCTGCCGCTATCCCGGTTTGGGAAAGTGGCCGGATGTCCCGAAGAAAAGAAAAAGGACACTTATCCGGTCCGTAGCGTTGAGGCCGGTACACGGCAAGACCCGGTCTGTGTTGGGACCCGCCGGCGGGGGACCATTCACCGGGCTGATGGGTCTTCTTGCTTCAGCCTGTCCGCAGCAGCCGCGGAGGTATGTTGACGAACGATCGGGCGAATGCACCGGCTCCTCTTCCCGGGGAATCGGGGCAGCCGCGCACAAAATAAAAAACAAATCAACATGAAGGGACTATACTACATCGGCTTGTTTTTGGGGACGGTATATACGCTTTCCGCCTGTTCCGTACAGCCGGGGACTACCGAAGAGCGCCGGCCGAATATACTCTTCGTCCTGTCAGATGATCAATCCTTTCCTTACGCGTCTGCTTATGGTACGCCGGGAATTAAAACGCCCGCCTTTGATGAGGTCGCCGGCGAGGGGATATTGTTTTACAATGCTTTTACGGCTGCCCCGCAGTGCAGCCCTTCCAGGGCGGCCATCCTGACGGGTAAAAACATATGGCAGCTGGCCGAGGCCGGCACACACGGCAGTTCGTTTCCCAAGAAGTTCAAGGTTTTTACAGCTCTCCTGGAAGCAGACGGCTATAAGACGGGGTATACCGGAAAGGGCTGGGCGCCCGGAAACTGGAAAATATCGGGCTGGAAACAAAATCCTGTCGGACAGGCCTACAACAGAGAAGCACTAACGCCCCCTACCGAAGCCATTAGCGCTTCGGACTATTTTAAAAATTTTGTGGACTTCTATAATCAGAAGGACAAAGACCAGCCCTTCTTTTTCTGGTATGGGGGACATGAACCACACCGTCCGTATGCCGCAGGATCCGGTAAGGCTTTCCTCAATCCCTCAGCTGTTTTTGTTCCTGATTTCCTTCCGGATGACAGCGTGGTAAGAAAGGACATTGCCGACTATTGCTTTGAAATCGGGTGGTTTGACCAACAACTGGGGAAAATCATCGCCTTCCTTCGGCAAAAGCATGAATTCGACAATACGCTTATTGTCGTTACCTCAGACAACGGCATGCCTTTCCCTTCGGCGAAAGCTAATCTTACAGAATACGGATCGCATGTCCCCTTGGCCGTCTGCTGGCCCGACCGAATCAAGAAAGGACAAGTATCCCGTGATCTGGTAAGCCTGATTGACCTGGCCCCTACTTTCCTTGAAATAGCCGGTGTGTCTGCTCAACCGGCGATGACAGGGAAAAGCCTGACGGCTATTTTGTTCCGGGACAGCACAAGCCCGCACTACGCGCACAGAAAGTTTGTATTGACCGGACGGGAAAGGCATTCGGATGCGCGGCCCGACGACCTGGGCTATCCGTCAAGGGCGATACGTACGCAGCAGTTTTTATTTATCCTGAACCTAAAACCGGAGCGTTGGCCCGCCGGTAATCCACCGCCGGTGACGGACGCTGTTCAACTGCCGCCGGGCTATAATCCAAAAGACTTTAAACCCATCGGGCTGGGCTATAACGATATTGACGGGCCTTCTCCCACAAAAACACGGATGATAGAAAACCAGGCTAAATGGCCAAAGCTGTTCGCCTCGGGTTTTGAAAAGCGTCCGGCCGAGCAGCTTTTTGCGATCCAACAAGATCCGGGCTGCACGACTAACCTGGCCAATAACCCCGCGTATGATTCCATCAGGGCCGCCTTAAAAAAGAAGTTGAAAGCCCGGTTAGCCCAACAGGGAGATCCCAGGATGCTGGGCTATGGCGATATTTTTGAAAGTTATCCCCGCTTTGGGCGGATGCGGAACTGGGGTGGCTTTCAGCAAAGAGGGAAATATAATCCCGCCTATGAAGTACAGCAACCTCATTTAAACAAAAGATGACATGAAAAAAATAATTGCAGCATTGTTGCTCCTCAGCAGCTTTCCAGTTTATGGGCAAAAAAAAGATCCGCAAAACATTCCGGTGGTTATCATTATGGCGGACCAGCTCAGATACGATGCCGTTGGTCAATTCACACCTCATATTAACGCGCTCAAAAAAAATGGCGTTGTCTTTAACCGCGCGTATTGTGCCTCGCCGCTTTGCGCGCCCTCCCGGGCCGCCTTTTTTACGGGCCGTTATCCAAATACGAATGGTTGCCTGATTAACGGGTGGTATGATAAGGATGCGCGTTACAGGTACGTAAAATCCGGCATGCCGGATTTATATAAAACCCTGTCCAAACACCGGAGCGCCTGGCATATCGGCAAACAACATTTCTTTACGCGGGACAACATCGACGACGACCCAAAAGTCAAAGTTAACTGGATAACCAAAAAGGACTATGAACGTTGGGTAAAATCAAAGGGATATAACAGGCCCGGAGGGCCTGGTTTTTCAGCGCGCTGCCCGGCGCTAGTCTCCGGGAAATACACCATCGTTAAAAGGTATACGATACCCGAGTATGAGACCTACCAACCGGGGCTCTCCTATTTTACAGATGATTACTTTGCCACGCGTTGTGTACGGACAATAGAAAATTCCGGGGGCGGTAACCCGTTGTTGCTCATAGCGACATTCATGTCTCCCCACCCCCCTTTTGATATCCCGGAACCCTATTTTAGCAAGATAAGCCAGACGGATCTCTCCATACCGGATAATGTTGGCCAGTGGTACCAGGGCCAATCCCCTTTACTCCTGTATTCCCTTAATGGATTCATTGGCACGCGCTACTCCAGGCAACAATGGGAAAAAATATGGCCCAAGTATTTTGGCCTTGTCAGCCTGTTGGACGATGAAGTAGGAAGGATTATAGCCGCGCTGAAACAGAAAGGCCTTTATGACAAAGCATTAATCATTTTCACTTCCGACCATGGGGAGATGCTGGGCAGCCATTCCCTCTGGCAGAAGATGTGCATGTATGAAGAGTCGGTTCGTGTACCGCTAATTATTAAATTCCCATCGGATTTTCATCCTGCCGTAAGACAAAGCAACCAGTTAGTCAGCCTGATTGATGTGTGGCCCACCCTGATGGATTATCTGCATATTCCCCAAGAAGCCCCGCTAGACGGCCTGTCTTTATTGCCGATTATAAACGGAGAAAAAATAAAAAGAAACAGAATATTTATTCAGTACGATGGCAATGCCGGTTATGGAGGCAACCAGCGGTGTGTAATAAACGGGCGATACAAGCTAATCATAAGCACTTTCAAAGAGGAAGTCTTCCTGGAACTATATGATGAAAAGCAAGACCCCGGCGAAGAACATAACCTCGCGTCAGACCCGCGCTATAAAACCAAAACCCTGGAGCTGATTGGTGAAGTCTCCGGCTATATGAAAAAAACAAATGACCTGCTGTCGCTACCCCAAGGCATGTATGCCAATTTCCTTACGCGTTACACAAAATAAAAACAATCCCATGAGAAAGAACATTTATATTACCCTGCTATCCCTGTTGGTACTGACAGGCTGGAGCCGGTGTAAACAAAAGACGCCCGCCAATCGCGCCACAGATACGCCCCCCAACATCGTTTACCTACTTGTCGACGACATGGGGTATGGGGATGTATCTGTCAACAATCCGGAATCTAAAATACAGACGCCGCACATTGACAGCCTGGCCATGTCAGGCATGCGGTTTACGGACGCCCATGCGCCTTCCTCGGTTTGTACGCCTTCGCGTTACGGCCTATTAACCGGGCGTTATTGCTGGCGCAGCAGGCTACCCCAAGGGGTGCTCAGAGGCTATGGCCGGGCGTTGATTGATAAAGGACAGCTAACCATCGCTTCCTATTTAAAAAAGCATAACTATACAACCGCGGTAATTGGCAAGTGGCACCTGGGATTGAACTGGGCGCTAAAAGAAGGACACGAAGCAGCCCTCCGGCTGGATACGGGCAATTCCGACCATGCGGGGATTGTACAACAAGTTAACCCGGATTATATTGACTTTAGCCGGCCTGTCGCAGATGGGCCAAATGAGCATGGGTTCGACTATGCTTACATCCTGCCCGCCTCCCTGGATATGCCGCCCTATTGCTATGTGCAAAACGACACCCTTACCGCACCACTTACCGACACCACTAAAGGGCAAAACCTTTATCCCAAAGGCTCTCCCCGGTACGCCATAGGCGCGTTTTGGCGCCCCGGGCTGATGGCGCAGGGATTTGATTTTAAAAAAGTGGTCCCCCACTTTACCAACCATGCCGTAGCCTACATCAAGCAACACGCCAACCAAAAGCAGCCCTTCTTCTTGTACTTCGCCCTTCCCGCTCCACATACCCCCTGGTTGCCGACAGACGAATTTACCGGCAAATCAAAAGCCGGGGAATATGGCGACTATGTAGTCAGAACAGACGCGATGGTAGGACGGGTATTAAAAGCGATTAAGGCAAGCGGCCTGTCTTCCAACACGATAATATTTTTCGCCAGTGACAATGGCCCTTATTGGCGGCCGCGGTTTATTGAAAAATACCATCACCATGCCGCCTATGTCTTCCGGGGCATGAAAGCAGACGTCTGGGAAGGCGGCCATCGTATTCCTTTTATCGTAAAATGGGAAGACAAGATTAAGCCCGGCAGCGTCAGTAATGTCACGACCACACTGACCAACCTGATCGCCACCTGTGCGGACCTGTTAAGCGGCCAGGACCACGTTAAAGCGGCCACGGACAGTTACAGCATACTTCCCGTCTTGTTCGGCCAAAAAGATTCGGCCAAAATCCCGCAGGTCATTGTCAACGAATCCTCACAAGGCCTGTTTGCCGTAAGGGACGGTGACTGGAAACTGATTGAAGGGCTGGGATCCGGCGGATTTAGCGCGCCGGTCCGGGGAGAACCTCAACCCGGTGGTCCCAAAGGACAGCTGTACAACTTAAACAACGACATCTCCGAAAAGAAGAACCTTTATTTATTGTATCCTGAAAAGGTGAAACAAATGAAAAGCCTGATGGACAGCATTAAAAACCTGGGACCCCATTAGTCAATGAAAAGATCGACCACTATCCTGTCAGCAATAGCCGGTATCATAGTAGTTGTCGCCGTTGTGCTGGCGGCACGCCGGGCAAATTATTATTGGGGAGCCGACCGACTAAAAGCGCTCCCGGTAACAAGCGGTAATTTCCATCCGGATACCAACAGGCATTCCGGGTCAGATAGCGATTCCGAACTAAGAGAAAGGCTATTAACCTATTGGTCGTCCCGTCCCTTACCGGACTGGACCGAATCCGGAAAAGTAACCGCTCCCCGCATCATACTGGCCTGCCTGCTTAAGGAAAAGCGCATCCGGGAGGTAAACCGTTATTTGCGTGCGCAGCGACGGACGGGCACGCCGGGGTCCAGGTGGACGCTAAACCCGGATGGGGATTACGACTTTACCTTAATGGCGCTCATGCCCGTGTTGTATCTTTTCGGGGAAAGGCCGGACTTGCTTTATCCGGAGACCCTGAAGCATCTGATAGATAATCTGCTGATAACCGGGGTAACAAAGTTTAAAAAGTATGTACCTAATACATTAGGTCTGGTTGAAGATACGGAGAATCATTTATTGATGGCCAATGGGTCTTACTACTTAACCAATCGCTGGCTCCGCCTGCACGGATATAAAAAGACAGCGGCAGGTAAGAAAGACAGCGGGCTACAAGGCGATCTGTTCGCCTGCCTGTTGAAGCTGCTTCGCTGCGGGGTATATGAGTTTAATTCGGATCCTTATGAAGGCTATACCTTATCAGCCTTGCTCAACCTTCAGGCCTTTGCGGAGGACAGCATTAAGGTTCTCGCCAATAAGATCCTTGACCGGTTAAATTGGGCATACGCGTTCGGCAGTTATTCCTTTAATAGCTTTCCGCCCTTTAGGCGCAGGTACGACCGGGCAGACAGGACCGCCTTACAGGGTGACTATCAAGGGGCCATGATGAAGGTCTGGGCGAGCTTCTCTATGGATTCATTGAACGTAACCCTTGAAAGCGGCAGACACCAGGCGCTATGGGCGGCGGTTATGCCCTACCGGCCACCCGGCGGCGTGATCAGGCTGGCGACAGGTAAAAAGAAAGCTTATTATGTTAAAATAGGCCACGGCTGGAATTCCAGTCCGGAAATATATAGCGCGGGACCGGGTTATCTTTTATCCGCCGGAGGCGTAAACCGGGGCAAGCGGTCAATGATCATCGCCCGGCCGACCGTTTTAATCACCGACGCCCGTGAAAAAGACCTGCAGGACGTGTTTCACCTCGAAGGTCCGGGAAAAGACTTTATGGCCTGGAACAATACCGGCGTCTATAAAAACTTCGCCTGCGCAGCCGGGCCGGTGTCTATACCCGCTGACCAGCGACCGCTCGCGGAAAACCTAAACTGGAAAATATTCCCGTTAGCCGAAAACGTGTATCTGGCCGTTTATTCAACTAATCATTTAGGTATTATGGCCATTTGCCGGAGCAAACACCCAAAAGCGTTGCTGGATACAATACTGTTCCGTAACCCGGATGAAGCCGGCTTGACCACAAGCTTTCATCATCCGGATGGAGACCGCATTGAATACGAGCTGGGGGCTTCACACGACAAGTGGGTCATTACGGCTGTAAACCATGAAGCGACGAAAAGAGCTTTCGATAACTGGCCCTTTTTTCATCTGCGCAGGTAACCATATAATTAAAAAATATAGCGTATGTCAGACAGAAGAAAATTTATCAAAAACCTATCTATCGGTTCGGTAGGCCTTGTCATCGGGATGAAAAAACAGGACCGGGAGTTTTCTGTTTCGGGAGATAAGGGCAAAGGGCCTTTCCTGGCTACCGGCATTAAGATAGGGGAAGTAAGCGCCAGGCAGGCTATCGTATGGGCCCGGCTTACGCGGAACCCGGAAAGAGTAGATGACAGTAAAGCGGAACCTACCGTTTTATACAAAAATGATCAAACAGGGGTCTTTGAGCTCAAGAAAAAGAACCACCCCAACCGGGAGCCTAAGGTTTTACTCCCTCCGGGAACTACCGTTGATAACCTCGCCGGAGCGGTACCGGCCGCCGAAGGGGAGGTCAGGGTACAATGGCGGATAGCCGGCGACGATACCTGGCGGACGAGCTTGTGGAAACCGGTAAGCACCCGGCGCGACGCTACTGTTCAATTCACCATCGATGGCCTCAGGCCGGCAAAAAAATATGAGCTAAAGGTAGAAGCACGTCCGGCACAAGGCGTGGCGGCTTCCGCTGCAATGAACGGAAAATTCAAAACAGCTCCGGAGAAGTCAGAAAAAGCCAAGGTAAAATTTATGGTAACTACCTGCCAGGAATACCACGATCGTGACCTTGGCAGCGAAGGGTTTAAGATATATAAACATATGCTGCGCCAGCAACCCGATTTTTTGGTGCAGACGGGAGACAACGTGTATTATGATCAACAGGCCAAGAGCGTTGCCCTGGCCAGATGGCATTGGCAAAGGATGTATAGTTTTCCGACTTTAAAAGAATTTTACAGCCAGGTGGGCAGCTATTTTATGAAAGACGATCACGACACCTGGATGAATGATTGTTATCCCACTATGAAAACCCGGTTCATGGGAGGTTTCACTTTCAAAGACGGGCAACAATTATTCCTGGACCAAGTGCCCATGGGCGACAAGACATACCGTACTTACCGCTGGGGCAGAGACCTGCAGATATGGATGGTCGAAGGCCGCGATTACCGGAGCCCCGACACCATGGCGGACGGTCCGGATAAAACCATCTGGGGAAAAGAACAAATCCGGTGGTTTAAAGAAACCGTTAGGGCTTCCGACGCCACCTTCAGGATCCTGATCAGCCCAACGCCTATCGTGGGCCCGGACCGCCCGCAGAAAATAGACAACCATTCCAATCAATCCTTTTATCATGAGGGAGCGCTGTTACGCAAATTCATTCAGCAGCAACCGAACATGCATGTAATCACCGGAGACAGGCACTGGCAGTATGCATCACGAGACCGGGAAACAGGCGTGCTGGAGTTCAGCTGCGGGCCCGCCAGCAACGAACATGCCGGCGGGTGGAAGCCAGGGGACGTTAGAATGGAAGAACTGTACATGCAGGTCATCGGTGGCTACCTGGAGGTACAGGTGGAACGAAGAGGAAACCAACCGGTCATTATTTTCAGACACCATGATGTAGATGGAAATGTGGTGTTTCATTACGCCCAATATGCTACCGGACAATTTTAATTCACTTACCGAACAATAACATTTTAAGCATGGAATTATCACTGAGAAGGCTCCTCATTTTAGGCTGTGGTTTGGTATTATTATTATCTACAAGCTCGTCGCTTTTCGCAGGCGAGCTAACGCCAACCTACATTATCTATTATGGCAAAAAGAGCAGCGCTACGGAAAAGGCGGTTTGCCAGGACCTGAAAAAAGACATCACAAGGGTAACCGGCAGCCGGGTATTGGTGCTGCCCGAGCCAGTCGAATTAGCGGAAAAAGGACATTTTTATTTAGTGGGCACCCCGGAGTCCAGCGCCCTGATTCAACGGATGATTGAAACAGGCAAAGTAGCGTGGGACGTGGATAAAATGGGACCGCGGGGTGGGCTGATACATACGCTGTCCTCCGATGCCGCACAAGTCACCCTGCTCATCGGACCCACCGTAGAAGGGGAACAAAACACCGTATATGCATACGCTGAATCCGTTCTGGGCATCGATCCTTTAAGTTATTGGACCGGCTTTAAGCCACCACATAAAGAGGACCTGGGTTCGCATACAGTCTATAACCGTATCGTTCGTTCGCCCAAAGTACCCATTATTTGCTATATGGAAAACGATGTAGACGAGCTGGCTAATTTACATCAGCCATACCTGGAGTACAGCATGGACACCTGGAAAGGCATGGTTAACTCCCTGCGCAGGATGCGCTATAATGCCATTCAGCTATTTGATATGCTGGGCCGCCCTGAATTTTTTACGAGAAGGGCCTATAAAACGCTCGTGCCGGGCTACCGCGCTAATCTACAACGCGTGGACAGCATGATCGACTACGCGCATTTAAAAGGGATGAAGATCCAGATTGACCTTAGTCTTGGCTACCAGTTTAAGTCCATCAGCGACAGTGAAGCGGTGTGTTGGCGTAAATATAAAGACCAGTGGATTCAAACATGGATATACTACTTAACAAAGACGCCATTGGGGAAGGCGGATATTTATTCCCTGCGTCCCCGAAACCAGGTTTGGGACAGGGCCTACGTAAGCAGTTGCGGAGAGGATAAGATAGCTGTATTTAATGAAGTATTCCGGGTATTTGACAGCTTGTTGACCGTATATAAACCTCATGCCGGAAAAGTATGTATTTGCTACGACGATGCGATGACGATGTTCAACAATGGGTTCAGTCCACCTAAAGACTTCATCGTCGCATGGTCAGACGACGGGTATAGTAATTTTGACATTCTGCCTGAGCGCACGAAAGGATATGCTTTCGGCACTTATATGCATGCGGGATACTGGACGAATCATACCGTTCATGATCCCTATCCTTTAAAAATCGACTCCACGCTGTCGTTTATGGCCGCAAAATACCAGGCCGTTGATTATCTCCAGGTAAACGGACAGACGTTTCGTCCCTTTTTACTCAACCTGGAGGCATTCGCCCGATGGGCTTCGGCGCCGGCCGATTTTGACGGACAAGCATTCTATAACAACTGGTGTACCCATTATTTCGGTTCAAAAGCAGCTCCTTTGGCAATAGCTTCTATGAAAGCCTTGCATGCGGCGCAGTTCGAAAGAACGGGCTATGTCAGGAACCTGGGCCAGATCAGAAACCTGATCGGATACCTGCAAGACCAGGCGGTCATCTCTAACAGGGGAACATCCTACCGGGTTTATTACAAAGATCTCCATTTTCATTCCTTATCTTTAAGGAAAAAATATATTGACTTAGCGTTAAAAAAGGCGGCTGCCGGACTGCAGAAGAGCACCGATCAGGCTCATTTTTACTATGACTTCGTCTATCTTCCCGCGCTCATGTATGACCAATTGATCAACTTCGAGATCACTTTGCAAAAAGCAGCGGATCATAAACACCAATTTGAAATTACCCATAAGAAAAAGGACATGGCCACCGCTCAGAAACTTATTAATAAAGCCTACAACCAACTTAAAAGTATTTACAGCACTTGCCTGGAAGGAGACAAAAACCCTAAATGGGCGAGCTGGTATGATCCGCACAAGCGCAGGCCGAACAATGGCTTTCCTACGGTGGAGATGATAAAAATAATTCAGAATAATCTAAAAGTCCTGTCTCATGAATAATCAGAAACCGAAAAGGTGGGCCGCCCTACCATTCATGCTATCCGTGGGTATTTCTCTCTTATCCGCTGTGGTTTGGCCTGACGCGGCAGCGGGATCCGATTTAGCGCTGATCCGGGCAAGGGTAGAAAAACAACTACTTAATAATCAGGTCAACCCATCGAATATAGAAAGATGGAGGAATGCGATCAACGACGATGGAAGCTGGCCGGATATCAACTATAAGGATGTTTCCCGCACCGGTTTCCAAAATGAGGAACATTTACAACGGCTCGTCAGGTTATGCCGGGCCTATAAAAAACCCGGGAATAAGTTTAGCGGAAATGAACAGTTGAAAAAGACGATTGATATCGCTCTTCATTACTGGCTTGTCCATGATTTTATTGCCGATAATTGGTGGTCAAATGAAATTGGCACGCCGGAGACGCTGGTTCAGGTATTGCTTATTATGGATGATGAGCTCACCGATAAGCAGACCGCCAGGGCGCTGCCTATTGTAGCCAGGGCAAGTTATGTATACGCCTGGGGCGCCAGACCCAGTGGAGACAGAATTAAAATTATGGGTATAGCGGCCAAAAGGTTGCTATTTGAAAAAAAGGCAAAGGAATTCGGTAAGGTAATAAAAGCAATTGAGGGGGAAATCAAGTTCACGAAGGGCCGGGGAATGCAGTATGATTACAGCTTTCATCATCGGGACGACAAGGTAAACAACACCCTTGCATACGGAAGACAATACGCCAATGTCTTTGCCTACTGGGCGGCGCTTGTCGCGGGAACAAAGTACCAGTTTTGCCAGAAGTCCATTCAGTTTCTGGTTGATTATTATCTCGACGGCATCTGCAAAATGCTAGCTTATGGAAAGTACCCGGACCCAGGCGCGGAAAACAGAGAGATCACAAGAAGGGGGGCCCTCAGACCATATGGCGCGGCGACCCCGGAAGCGTTGTTAAAAACTACAACCTACAGAAAAGAGGAGCTGGAACGGATCGCGAAGATCCGCTCAGGCAAAGCAATCGTCACGCCCCCGTTTAGCCACTTTTTCTGGAGATCAGACTATTTCACTTTTCAGCGTCCCGGTTACTTTACTTCGGTACGAATGTATTCTGACCGTAACCACAATATGGAAGAACCCTACAATGGCGAGGGATTGATGAACCATTACCGGGGGGACGGAACCAATTACATCTCCCGTACAGGCCGGGAATATGAGGCGTTGGCCCCGGTATATGACTGGCAGAAAATCCCGGGTACGACCATTATGCAGCGTTCTCAAATGCCTCCGCCCGATAAAATTCAGCAGCGGGGGCTGACGCATTTTGTAGGGGCGGTTACCGATGGTAGATACGGCGCTGTCGGATTTGACTTTAAAAGTCCGATAAATCCGTTAAAAGCTAAAAAAGCATGGTTCTTCTTTGACCGCGAATATGTTTGCCTGGGCGCCGGCATCACGGGCGACTCTTCGCTGGAAGTCTTAACTACCTTGAATCAATGCAGGTTGCACGGAGCGGTTGTTATGAGCAGCGAAGGACAAAGCCGGAACATGCCACAAGGTCTGCATTCCTTAGATCAGGTTGAATGGGTATGGCATGACAGCATTGGCTATATTTTCCCCGACGCCGCAGAAGTTCATCTGTCCAATAGGCCACAAACCGGAAGTTGGCACCGGGTCAATCACCAGACGTCTTCCTCCAAAAGAAAGGTCAGCGAAGACGTTTTTAAACTATGGATCAGCCATGGTTCACGCCCCCGGGGAGCGGGTTACCAGTATATAGTCGTTCCCGCTGTTTCTAAACAGGAAATAAAAGACGAGGCAAACAACAGCTCTATTCAAATTTTATCTAATACACCGGCGATTCAGGCTGTAGAAAACAAGCGACTAAATATCTTTGAAGGGATATTTTACAAACCGGGAACGCTGGTTATCTCCGACAATTTGAAGCTGGTAATGCAGGATCCGGGGATCATAATGATCAAAAGGCATAATGGCGCGATTACCGCTATCTCGGTCGCCGACCCTTCGCACCGCTTAACAAAAATAGCGTTTTTATTATCCACGAGGATTGAAAAGAAGGACAACAATTTTATCTTAACCGCTCACTGGGATGAAGACGATAAGATGAGCCACATTACCCTTCGACTTCCACAAAATGTTTACAAAGGTAAAAGCGTGACGGTAAACCTTTAGCTAAACCATAATAAGGTAAAGCGCTTTCGGCAGATAAATAACTCGACCCGACCACATCGCTGGCGACCAGGTAGAGTTCAGGTGTGCCCCCCTAAAACCGGGTCTGGACTATAAATACCCCTTTTTACCGGAGTTAAAATACCCTTCTTTATCACGCCATGGATCTTGTCATTGCGTCGCTTAAACCCGGTCAGCACGGACAAGACCTATTAAGGCGAGATTCGTGCGGCATATATCCCTGATGTCGGCCATGGCCGTTTCCTGCGGTTTAAAAATAACTATAAATCCTTTCCGCCCAGATACGCTTCAAAGAATCTTACTTTGTCGACATCGGTTCTGCTTTTCCAGTTGTAGCATTTTTTATGCGGGGGCACAAATATTTTCGTAATTCCGGATCACATGCATAAACCAAAGTCCCTTTAATCCCACGGTACATGATGGTTTTATAGATATTGACTATATATTCTTTCAAACGTTCATCGTCCTTTATACCGGCTCTTCCATTTCGATCATGATAGTTTTCGCGAATAATTTCTATGCGATTTAAATGTCTGTTATACGTAATCTCTTTGCCAAAAATAATTCCAGCGTAATTTAGATCATACCCCTGTGTGGTGTGGATACAGCCTACTTCGACTTTCGGATCAGCCGAGTTTATCCAGTCTATATTAACGCTGTTCCACTGCAGTTTTATTCCCTCAATTTCAATATCATACACGTCTTTCTTATTTCTGGAAATCCAAGGCCAAGAATAACCTGCGATGAGACGGCTCAATCCAAATTCATTTTCTTTAGCTATTATTTCATCGTGTAAATCCCGGAAGGAAGAAAATAAACGCAAGTCATAATTTTCGGGTATAGACAAACCCTCTAGAGGTTGACACTTCAATAACCGGTCAACAAAATTGATATAGTCGTTGCCCGCGGAAACACGCATTTGGGAAGTGAGTTTAATTGGCCCTGCTGATCGACGCTTTATCTCGTTAAACTTTTCTTTAGGGATGTCAGACGGCTTAATTGATTGTGCTTCGTCATAAAAAAATATCTGACGCTCACTACTACGCATTATCCAATCGAGTTGTGTACCCTCGTTCCCCAATCCTAATGACCGGTTGATGGCGTCAAATGACCCGTAATTAGGAATATTTTTACGCTGAGCTAAGCGATGTGCTTCATCAACTATAAGAATATCGTATCTCTTCTTTATAGCATCGGACGGGCCAATAACCATATTCTTTTTGAGCCCACCGATTGCACCGAAAACAGTTTTTAGACTCTTCCGTAATGAAGTCATAGGTACAACCAAACCAATATTCGCCTCTTTAAAATTTTGGTGAAATGTTTCAAGCAATCGATACTCTTCTAAGCGATACCCTTCCAAATCTTCGACCTCATCCATAGCCGGGCGCGGTGAATGCAAAAGCTTCATCAAGTATGTTGCAAGAATGGTTTTCCCTGTACCCGCGCTACCTTCTACAAATATGCTTGGGTGCTGCCGGGTATTTAATAGGTTAATGATCTCCATAACAGAAGCTCTTTGGTCGTCAGATAAGGCTTTGTATGGTGAATATTTGAATAAATCAGAATTTTCAATTTCTTCAATGGACTTGCTGACCAGTCTTTCACTTTTTAGTCTTGCCCAGATTTCCTTGAATATATCGCGGTAAAACGGTTTTTCGTAGTAGTTGTGATGGGTTAATCCACCATTCCCATTTTGGAGCTTATATGTGTTTTCGGCAGATAAATACTGTATGAGTTGCGACTCAATATCGAGCGTTGCAGACTTGTTAAAACGATCAGAACCAATCAGTGTGATGGTATTTAACACCGAACGATCTTCGTTAGCAAAGTGGTTCTTTATTCGATGATACGCATTGGTGGTTTCTCCAACGTATGCCAATTTGCTTTTGTCGTTTTCTATGAGATACACCAACGGCCATTGACTTTTTACCCATTTATTCTCAGCCATTTCAGACAGTGCATCTTTTGAAAAAGGGTATCTATTTAAGTCAAGAACAATGTCTATTGAAGCATTCATAACTCATTATATTTCTTTGCAGTACCCTTAGCTTTATCGACAGGATATTTCCTTTCGTTTTCCTTAATTTTCTCCGTAACTATATCCGCAACATTAAACTTGTATTTATCCGCTAGTAACAAAGCGTACGCAAGGACATCTGCCAATTCTTCCTTTACTTTTTCAGGATCGGCATCCTTTGCATCTTTCCAAAGAAACGCTTCAAGTAATTCACCTGCCTCAATATTTAATGCCACAGCCAAATCCTTTGGATTATGAAATTGAGCCCAGTCTCTTCGATCTCTAAAATCGATTAATTTTTCCGTTAATTCTTTAATATCCGTCATAATATTTACTATACAGTCATTTGTTTGTCCAATTGATATTTTTTATCAAAAGGCAGTTGGAGTTGTGCCAGTATCTCAGGTATGGCTATTGCTCAACCCATATAAAAGCGCCTGGTAACCCGTGTTGCTTTTGATAGATGGAATTGAATAAGCATTCTTTTTAGGGCCAGTGCCAGTCATTTCTGATATGGCAAATTCAAAAACGAGTTCCTCTTGACTTCAACGTCGAGTATTTCTGCTATTTGATAACAACCTCCAATCTTGGTTGGCGTCGGTTTTCTACATAGCCATTTACTCTATTGCAGCTCTTCATAAGTTTCTCAGCTAGCCAGTTTTGTTTAATTCCGCTCTCTTCAAGCACTTTCTTTATTCCGTTTATATCTGCCTAAAGTTAAGCCGCAAATTTAACACAAAACATTTATTTAATCTCAATCTCGATTTTCAATATACATTTCATTCACTTTACTGTCGGTCTGTCTGAGGCTAGGAAAAAACAGGCGC
>CAYRJM010000035.1:0-32030 GCA_964424665.1 uncultured Chitinophagaceae bacterium | reverse complement strand
GCGTTCCATCCGCTATAGCCTACGTTCAACGCTTTGGAGATGTTGCTGTAACCCATGAAAAAGCCTGACCAGTTGAATTCGAATCCGGCTTTATGGCTGTAGGCGAACTGGAAGATGGCTTCATGAGAGAGGTCGTTGGTCGGACCGAAGGTGAAATTGATGTCGTCGTCCAGCTCCATGGTTCCATTTAAGGCGCCGGTCTGCCCGCTCATGATCTTGTCGCAGGCGGCTATACACTCCTCCCACATGGGCGTGCCATGCCACACTTCAGCGTTGAGGTACAGTTCCGCCAGCATCGCGTAACCCGCGGCCTGGGTAATCCTTCCAACCATTTCATGAGACAAGGGTTTCAGCTTGGGTACATTTTCTTCCAGTTCTTTTTGTACGAACTCAAAAACTTCCTTGCGGGAAGCGATAGGCGGGTTCAGCGGTTCGCCCACTTTGGTGACAATGGGTACATTCCCCCACAGGTCCATGGCCCTCATGTAGTGATAGGCGCGCAGTACCCTTAATTCCGCCAGCAAGGATTCGACCTGCTCCTGGGTCATCCCCAGGGATTTATAGTTTATCGCTGAGATTTGTTCCAGCGCTGTATTCACATAGCCGACTCCGGTCCACATCAGGTTCCAGGCGTTATTGAGCCGTCCTTCCTTTGGGGTCCAGGTATGGTAATGCTGGCGGATGTGGTCACCCCCGTCATAACCGTGACGGCCTTTTTGTGGCCAGGCCAGCAGGTCGGCGGAGAGGGCCGAATGATAATAATAGCCGTTTTGTCCGGTAGGGGCCAGCCAGGCCTGCATATGGGTATACGGCCTTAAAACGGCCTGTAATACTTCCCGCTCGTTATTATAAAAGTTGTCTGCCGGAATTTCGCTGTAGAGATTTTCACTGAGATCGGTGCAGGAAAACAAACCGCAGGAAAGCAGCAGTGCGATAACGTATGTTAATTTATTTTTCAATAGTGTCATGATAATATTTTTTTAGAATCCTACATTTAATCCTACCGTGAATGACATGGTACGCGGGTAAAAGCCCCGGCTGTCAATTCCTGTTACAAAGCCGACATCCTGTTGCTCAGGATCCAGGCCGCTGTAACCGGTGAAGGTGGCCAGATGCCGGCCGGTAACGTACAAACGTAGGTTGCGAACATAAGAAGACCGGATCGGGAAGTTATAACCCAAGGTCACGTTGTCCAGCTTCACAAAGCTGCCATCCTCCAGGTAATAATCGGAATATTGCGGATCATCGTTCAATTCTTTATGCGTGGTAATGGCGCTTTTCAAGACGTTGTTGGGCAACCACTTCTTGTTGCCGAAATACAGTTGCTTCAGGTTGAGTAGGTCGAAACCGAATTTTCCCCTGAAGAAGATCGTCAGGTCAAAATTTTTATACCTGAGGCGGTTGCTCCAAGCTGCATTGTATTTGGGAATACCGTTACCAATGACCGTTTCATCTTCAATTGACATCTGGTCGGCCGTAGCCTTAGACCCGTCCGCTTTGTAGAAGAGCCACTTGCCCTCGTCCGTGAATCCGGCAAAACGCTTGCCGTAGAAATCACCGATGTCGCTGCCTTCTTCTATCCGGATGGCGGGGCCGAGGTTGCCAGGCGAAGGCAGGCCGGCAAAGGTCAGGTAATTCGCCTTGAAAAATTCGTTGGACAGCTTGTCCAGTACATTATTATGGGTGCTGGCTACAAAGCTTGTCGTCCAGCTAAAGTTGTCGGTCTGTACGGCTGCATAGCTTACTTGTAATTCCAGTCCTTTGCTTTCCACACTACCCACGTTCATAAAAATACTGTCCCGGGTATAAGGAGGCAGCTGGGCGACGTAGTTGTACAAGAGATCAACGGTATTTCTCTGGTATACGTTGATCGAACCGGTCAGCCGGTTGGAAAGGGCTGCAAAATCAAGCCCGATATTCCACTCTTCTTTCCTTTCCCATTTCAGATCGGGGTTGGGGTTGCGGGCCGGGCCGTAAGTTTGGTAATAAACGCCATTCTGCGGATATACACCACCGGTACTCAACGTGACAATGGACTGATAATTATCAATTCCCTGGTTTCCGGTCACCCCGAAGCCGGCACGTAATTTCAGGTTGTCAATCCAGTCTACATCCTGCATAAAGTCTTCTTCACTGATGGCCCAGCCTAAAGAGGCGGCTGGAAAACTTCCCCACTTGTGGTTGACCCCAAAACGGGAAGATCCCTCGTGACGGAGGATAAACTGGGCGAAATATTTGCCTTTATACGCGTAATTTAACCTTCCGAAAAAAGCGATGAGCGTATTGTCTTCCTTGTAGCTGTCCATTCCCGGGCGCGGAAGGTCGACATTCTGAATAGCGGAACCGGCACCCAGGTTCCAGTCCTTGAAGGCGTCCGTGGTAAAGCCGTTGTTGTTTACCCAAAATTCTTCCACGGTCTGGTATTGGTAACTGTAACCTACCATGGCGCTGAAAGAATGATCCTGCCCGAAAACGGTGGAATAATCAATCGTGGATTCGAACGTTTTAGCCCAGTTCAGATGGTTGAGCTTGTAAGCATAACCCATGCCCTGATATTGTGCGCCTTCCCGCTGCTCCCAGTCTTCCATGGAGCGGTATTGCCGGTCGTTATAGTTGTTGCGTTGATAAGAGCCAAAAGCACTGGCGGTCAGGTCGTCTGTAATATCGAAGGTCAGCCTTGCTGAACCGGAGAAGGTCTGTTGTTGCCGCTTGTCGATCCGGTTGGCCAGGCGGGATATCGGATTGTAATTGTTGTAAGCAAAAGTTTCAACAAATTCCCCGTTTTCATCCCGGATAGGCGCGGTGGGGTTTCGTTGAACAGCCTGTTCAAAATCGCCTGTGCCGCCCCCCAGCAAGTTGGCGCTGTTGATATTGGAAGCCAGGTTCAACTGCAGGTTAAGCCTGTCCTGCAGGCCGGTCTGGTTCACGTTTACCCTGCCACCGAATTCGGATCTGCCATTTGCTTTGGCAATACCCTCGGCATCATTATAATAAACAGAGGCACGGTAATTGGTCTTCTCACTTCCGCCGGTAGCAGAAAAGTAATGATACTGGCTCAGGTTATTATGATTGATCAGCGTGTCGTAGAGGTCGGTAGTAGCGCCCATATCCAGGCTCTCATCTATCAGCCCCTTGTCGATCAGGTCCCGGAATTCCGACGCGTTCAGGTTATTTGGCCTTTTGTCAACCACTTCATGCTGAAAATAGGTGGAGTATTGAAACTTGGGTTCTCCGGCCTGTCCTTTTTTTGTCGTCACTAAAATAACGCCACCGTTCGCGCGGGTACCGTAAATGGCCGCGGCCGAGCCGTCTTTCAATACGGTAATGGAAGCGATATCGTCCTGCTGAAGCAGGTCCAGGTTGCCGCCGGGGATACCGTCAATGACAATAAGCGGAGAGTTGGTTCCCGAAAGAGAGGTCACACTCCGAAGCTGAATATAGGTTTTCGCATTCGGGTTGCTTCCCTGCGTATTGTTAATGGTCAGTCCGGCTACTTTCCCTTGAATAAGTTGCATGGGGTCGGTGACGCCGCCTTTGTTAAAGTCTTCCGCGTCGATTTTAGTAATAGCCGAAGTGATCTCCTTTCTTTTCTGTGTGCCGTAGCCCACAACGACTACTTCATTCAGGCTCTTGGCTGATGCGTCCAGGACAATGTTTAATTCATTGCGTCCGTTTAATTGGATTTCCCGGGTTTCATAGCCGATGTAGGAGACGACCAGCGTGGCGCCTTCCGGCGCGTCCAGGGAAAATTGGCCGTGCGCGTTGGTAACCGTTCCGGTATTGGTTCCTTTGACTTGGATCGTTACGCCTACCAGGGGCGTGCCGGCGTTGTCAGTCACCGTACCGGTCACTTCCTGGAAGAATATTTTATTATCGCCTCTGGTGATAACGACAAGGTGGTCGGACAATACCTTATAGTGAATCCCCAACCGGGATTTTAAAGAATCCAGTATTTGCGGAACCGTGGCGTCCTTTACCGCGAGATTGACGCGCGGACTGTTTTCAAAATCATTATTATTAAAATAAAATACATAGCTAGTGCTGTTGGTCAGGTGGTGGAATACCTTTCGGGTTGAAGCGTTGTGAAAGTCAACCGATATTTTTTTCTGTGAGTATCCGGCGGCGGAAACCTGCAGGAAACCCAGCAAAAGCACCAGAGTCATCTTGGACATAAGCAACAACTTTTGGGCAGGGGACATGCAATTTCTGCCCATTGTAACGGGATTTTTCTTATTTTGCATTGCTTTTTAGATTTGGTCCCGTAATCACTACGGGATTCATGAGGAAATACTTTTTAGTGTTTTCTTTTTTCCAGCGGAGAATACGTCACTATTCTCCGCTTTTTTGATCTTCAAAATGGCTTGATGCCGGAGGCGGATGAGGCCTCATTAGGGTAAAAATATTTTTTTTCATATACTCCTGCGTTTAATAAATAATTACGGTGTCATTTTCTACAGTATACCTAAAAGGTTTTAGCATTTGCAGAATATGCAACAATTTATCCAGTGATACATTATCCGCTCTCCCGGTAAATCGTTGCTGGGCCAGCGTAGAATCTTTCAATATTATCTGAACATCATACCAGCGCGACAGTCTTTTGGATAAAGAAGAAAGGGTTTCGTTTTCATAGACCAGTATATTTTTTCTCCAGGCAATATCAGAAATCGTATTCGGGTCAATGGCCTTAACCGGTTCTAAGACTACTTTACTGGCAATGGTTTTTATCGCCCGTTTGGTTACTTTATCCGGTAAAGGCTTTATCTCCGGTGCCTTGCTGCCGGACTCGGGATCGTCCTTGTAAATAATTTTTTGATGCGGCTTTAAGTAAAAAGATTCCCGTTGTTGATCCTTTTTTAAAATGACTTTTACTTTCCCGGAGATCAGCGAAGTACTCGAAAAATCTTCATCGGGGTAGGCCCGCACGTCTAATCTGGTTCCCAGTACCTTCGCGTCCATTTTGGCGGTATGGATGATAAACGGACGATCCGGCTGATGGTCTACCTTAAAATAAGCTTCTCCTACCAGATAGACTTCCCTGGACGCTCCAAATGATTCCGGGTATTTTAAAGAGCTTCCCGCGTTCAGCCATATTTCGGTGCCATCGGAAAGCCGCAGGTTAGTTTTCATTCCTTTTGTGGTGGTCACTTGCCGCCACTGCACCTGATCCGTTTCCGCTTCAAAGGACATCCGTCGCCACATCAAAAACAGAAACACGCCTGCTCCCGCGAGCAACAAAGCAAACCTAAAAGCCCGCTTCAACGGGAAAACACTTCTTTTTTTTAAAACAGCGGGTCCGTGATCTTTACCGGCACCTGCCTCAGCATCAAGAATTCCGTCGGCTATCGCGTCTCTTTCCGAAGTGCTCAACACTTCCTTTAATCCCAAATCGGACTGGTGTATTAATCCCATTTTGATCCACTCTTCGGGGTATTTTAGCAGCAACTGCTCCAACTCTTTGCGTTCCGAAACCGTAAGGGTATGGGACCAGTACTTAACAATAAGTGCCTCCAGGCGATCTTTCATGTCTATAGCTTCAATCTATAAGACAATCGAAATATAAAAACCAATTAAAGGGGACCAAAAAAAATCAGGAATATATTTTTTGCAGGGAAGGAATAAGGGCGGTGTTGATCTTTTTGAGCGCGATGGTGATTTGTACATTGACGGTAGCTTCGGAAATATCAAGCAGTTCCGCGGTTTGCTTATAGCTCAATTGATCTTCTTTGATCAGCAAAAATATCTGGCGGCAGCGTGGCGGCAGGCCATTGATCGCGTTGCGAATGTGGTTCAGGTTCTCTTCGCTGATGATATAGTCTTCCGGGGTCTGGCTGGCATTGAGGGAAGGCGCCACCTGATAGAGGTCCGTGGCGATGGCTTTGTTGCGGTTGTTTTTTTTAAGGTAGTTCAGCCCGGTGTTTTTGACGGCTTTATACAAATAATAAACAAAGCGGTCGGCAGGTGGTAATTGCTGTCGCAGTTGCCAGACTTTTAAAAACACATCGGAAATAATTTCCTGCGCGTCTTCCCGATTACTTACCATCTGAAAAGCAAATTGAAAGAGCCTGTCCCCAAATTGATGAACAATCTGGCGGAAAGCTTTTTCATTTCCCAATGAGATTTGTAACAATTGCGGGCCTAAATTCACGTCGCTTCCTTTTGTCTTTGAGAGGAACAAATATAACAGCTTTCTATGAATTGCAAAGGGGGAGAAGCAATTATTTCGAATCCTCTCCTGCGCATTTATAGGGATCGTCTTCGCCGGGGGCGGCTTTTTTATCTTCCCACCAGCAAAAATTCATCGTTCTGCTGGTGATGCGTGTCAGACGAGCCTTGATGCTCATGCCTCTCCGGCTGTCCGGAGCGCTGACCTTGCGACGCTGTTGCGGCGGGATGTTTTTCACATGGACGGTCTCGCTCTTGAATAATTCGCCATTGGCCCGGTAGTAATTTACTACGGCCGTGGCTTCATCGAGCGTATAATCCGTCTGGTTGGAGACGGTCACTTTAATATTTTTGACGCCGCCTAAAAATCCTGTGCTGTAGTTATTTAAGGAAAGATGAATATAATTTTTCCAGTTTTGACGATAGTATTTCTGTTGGTCCACGAACGTGGGACGCAGCAGGTCGCTCGCGGCTTCGGCTCGTTGCATTTGCCGGATGCTTTGTCTTAAATTGTCGTTTTGTTTTTGTAGCTGGTCCACCTCCGTGGCAAGTTGCCGGTTTAGTTGCAGGGTTTCCTGGTATAAGTGGTGTTGCCTGCGGTACATCACAAACAGCACGATGACCGCAGCAAGCAAAATAGCCGGGATAATAAACTTCTTAAGCATCTAGAATTGGTTTTTCCACATCATACTTTCAACGGGCTGGACCGTTCTTTCCGTATATTTCGCGTTTCCTTTTTTATTGTAAGGCACGGCGATTTCCCCTTCCACGGCGAAGTATATCAGTTGTCCGATAGGCATGCGCTTGTATATCTTCACAGGCAGCGTACAGGAGATCTCCAGGGTCCAGGTATTGCAAAACCCGACATCGCCTTTGCCGGCGGTAGCATGGATATCTATACCCAGCCGTCCGGTGGAGGACTTCCCTTCCAGGAAAGGGACATGTTTATAGGTCTCCGTATATTCATGGGTTACCCCTAAATAAAGTACGCCGGGATGCAGGACCAATCCCTCGTCAGGGATTTCAAAACGGGTGATCTGGTTGTGTTTTCGTGCATCTAAAACCGGGTCTTTATAGGTGGCCAGGTAATCGCCCAGGTGAACGTCATATGAATTGGAGCCCAGATATTTACGATCGAAAGGTTCGATGCGGATATTGCCGGTTTCCATTTCTTCCAGGATACGGGTATCGGAAAGAATCATGTTGTGGTAATTTAATACTTTATATTTTTGCGGCGGAAAATTATGCCATTCATTCACACCATACAAATAAATACGGATACAAAAGTAGGTATTTGGGAAATATCTGAGCCGGAAAGCTATTTCCTGAAGTATGTTTCCGAACAAAAAGCCGTTAAGCATCCTTATAAACGACTGCAGCATCTCGCCGGGCGGAGGTTGTTGAAGCTGCTGGAGCCTGGTTTCCCCACCGACGGCGTTCAGTTAAATCATTGCGGGAAGCCGTACCTCCCCGGTACAGGCCTCCAGTTTTCCATATCGCATAGCGAAAACTACGCTGCTGTTATTGTAAGCAGGAGTCAGCGCGTGGGGATTGATGTAGAAAAGATCGCGCCTAAATTGTTGCGCGTAGCCCCGAAGTTCATGAACGAAGAAGAGCTGGCCTTTGCCGGAAGCGATCTCATCGCCTTAGCGCTATGCTGGAGTGCTAAGGAGGCGGTATACAAATGGTATGGGAACAACGACGTGACTTTCAGGAAGCATATTCACCTGAAGCCTTTTCACGCCGAGAAAGCCGGCGTAATCCCCTGTATTTTTACGAAAGGAGAACGGGCCGCGCTGCAATTGCATTATAAAGTGGGCCGGGAATTTGTTTTAGTCTGGTTAGCCGGAGGTGACTGACAGCTTGAGCGAAAGAAAAGATTCATCTGATGGCTGCGGCCTGTATTTTTGTAAATATCCCTTTTTAAGGTTTTTTCCCGTAAAGCCGTAAAAAATCTAGCGCTGACATTTTGGCATTGATTAATCATTGCGTACTTTTGTGGTTCATTTTTCAATTAACAATGATGTTGGACGTATCACCGAAAGTAACAGATGAGCAACGCCGGGTGCCGCTCGCAGACAGGCAGGGCGAAGCTTATAGCGAGGCGACGCAAGATGGGCCCGAGCGAGGGAAACGGTTTTATATAGAAAGTTATGGCTGTCAGATGAATTTCAATGACAGTGAGATAGTGGCTTCTCTTTTAAAAAAAGAAGGGTATCGGGCCACGGAGAATTATGAGAATGCCAGTCTTGTATTGATCAATACCTGCTCTGTACGCGAAAAAGCGGAGCAAACCGTGCGCAATCGGTTAAGCGCCTTTAATAAGGTGAAGAAGGACAATCCCGGTATGCTCATCGGGGTATTGGGATGCATGGCAGAGCGGTTAAAAGCTAAATTGCTCGATGAAGAGAAATTGGTGGACCTGGTCGTCGGTCCGGACGCTTATCGTTCGCTGCCATCCATCATAAATGAAGCGGATGGCGGGCAGAAGGCCGTCAACGTTTTGCTCAGCCGGGAAGAAACGTATGCCGATATTTCTCCGGTGCGTTTGAACAGCAATGGGGTAACGGCTTTCGTCTCTATCATGCGGGGTTGTAATAACATGTGTACTTTTTGCGTAGTGCCGTTTACCCGGGGCAGGGAACGCAGCAGGGATCCGTATTCTATCATCAGGGAATGCGAGGAATTAAGGGACAAAGGCTTTAAGGAAGCCACGCTGTTGGGTCAGAATGTGGATTCTTACAATTGGACGGATCCTAAAACCAATGCGACCATCACTTTTGCCGGGCTGCTGGAAATGGTGGCGAAGGTGAGCCCGCAATTGCGGGTTCGCTTCAGTACCTCCCACCCGAAGGATATTACCGACGAGGTATTGTACACCATGGCTAAATATGACAATATCTGCAAATACATTCATCTGCCGGTACAAAGCGGAAGTACACAGGTGCTGCAGCGGATGAACCGTACGTATACCCGGGAGTGGTACCTTAATAAGGTAAAACGCATCCGGGAGATCCTTCCCGGCTGTGGAATTTCCGCGGACATCATTACCGGCTTTTGCGGAGAAACAGAAGAAGACCACCAGGAAACCCTGAGCCTGATGGAACGGGTGAAGTACGATCTGGCTTACATGTTCATGTACTCCGAAAGGCCCGGAACGCTGGCAGCCCGACGCTTTGAGGACGATGTGCCGCTGCCGGTAAAAAAACGCAGGTTGCAGGAAATTGTAGATCTGCAGCAAACCCACCAACGTGAATTAATGCGGAGTGATGTAGGAAAGGTCTTTCAGGTGCTTATTGAGGGGAACTCTAAAAGGAGTGACGAAGACTGGTGCGGGCGTAATGATCGAAATAAAATGGTCGTGTTCCCGAAAGACGGTGGTCGCCGGCAAAAAGGAGACTACGTGCGTGTAAAGGTCGATCGTTGTACGGCTGCCACTTTAATCGGCACCATCGTTGAAGCTTAAAATTAAACCAGTTCATGCCTGATATTCAATCTATAAAAAATAAGTTCGGGATCATTGGCAACTCGTCAGAATTAAATTATGCCATTAAAGTGGCCATGCAGGTAGCCAATACGGAACTGACCGTGCTGATTATGGGAGAAAGCGGTGTGGGTAAAGAAGCCTTTTCACAGATCATCCACTCCCTGAGCGCGCGCAAGCACAATCCTTTTATCGCTGTCAATTGTGGCGCTATTCCTGAAGGAACGATAGATTCAGAGCTTTTTGGCCATGAAAAAGGGGCTTTTACCGGGGCCATGGACAGCCGGAAAGGCTACTTTGAAACGGTATCCGGCGGAACGATCTTCCTGGACGAAATAGGGGAGATGCCTCATGGAACGCAGGCCCGTTTGTTGCGGGTATTAGAAACCGGGGAGTACATTAAAGTCGGCTCTTCGAAGGTATTGCGGACCGATGTGCGGGTGATCGCAGCCACCAACAAAAACCTGCTGGAACAAACGCAGGCCGGCAAGTTCAGAGAAGACCTCTATTACCGGCTCAATACGGTGCCGATCAGAGTGCCCGCGCTGAGAGAACGGCCCGACGACATTGAACTGCTGTTCAGAAAATTTTGCGTCGATTTCGCCGAGCGGTACCGTACCGACCCTGTCCGGCTCACGCCGGCGGCCACCCAACTGCTCGCCTCGTATTCCTGGCCGGGGAATGTCCGGGAATTAAAAAACGTGGCGGAACAGATATCCGTACTCAGCCGGGAAAAGAACATCGACAGCGAAGAATTGAAGCCCTATTTGCCGGATCACAATAAGTTTTTGCCGGTGTTGGCCAAAGCGAAAGCGGAAAGCAATGGTGACTTTGCTTCCGAAAGAGAAATATTATACAAACTCTTCTTTGACATGCGCAAAGACGTGACCGAATTGAAGCGGATGTTCTTTGATATTTTGCAAAATCCAAAGATGGCAGGAGAGGTACACGAGCAATATAAAGAAAACTATCGACAGGACGATAAAGGTTTCCTACCCGAGCATGCCTATCTCCCGGACAGCAATGGCGCCCATGAAAGCAATGCCGTACAGGGAAGCCGGCCGATTATTCTTCGGGACCAGGATGTGAACCAGCACGAAGAAGTGGAGGAGAGCCTTACGATCGCCGATAAGGAGAAAGAACTGATCATGAAGGCGTTAAAAAAACACCGGGGTAAACGTAAAGATGCAGCGATAGACCTGGGCATATCCGAAAGGACGCTGTATCGAAAATTAAAGGAATACGACATCAATGAATAAGTCATTTTTTATAGCGGGGGTGTTATTATTTGCTGTGCTTTTAGCGGGATGTGGCATCTACAGTTTTACCGGAGCCAGTATTGATCCGGGCGCCACCACCGTCAACATCAAGCCCTTTCAAAATAAAGCGCCTTATGTCTATCCCACCCTGGCCCAAAAGTTAACGGATGGCCTCCGGCAAAAGGTAACTTCTCAGGCGGGGCTGGCCCAGGTCAACTCCGATCAGGTGGATTACGTTTTTGAAGGGACTATTACCGACTATTCCACGTCTACTGTAGCCGTTCAGAATGTGGAACAGCCGGCTACCGCCAGACTGACGATCACCGTAAAAGTAGAGTTTACATCGAATATCAGTCCCAAAAAGAGCTTTTCCCAGTCTTTCTCCCGTTCAGAAGAGTTCTCTGCGAATAAATCGTTACAACAAGTCCAGGCGGGCCTCGTAGAAACGATCAATAAACAGCTTATTGACGATATCTTCAACAGGGCATTTGTTAATTGGTAAACGGAAAGTAAATTGAACGCCATGGGGGTATACCACACGATAGTTCGTCATCTTTTTCAGACAGAAAATCCCGAACAGATAGACACGGGAGAACTGGAGCGACTGATTACCAAATACCCTTACCTGGCCCACCTGCACTGGCTGAATGCCCTCAAAAATAAAAAGGACAAAGACCTGTTGCATAAAGCCGGCCTCTACGCCTACTACCCCCGTATTTTACAAAGCTTTCTGAATGGCGCCGGACAAAGAGCGGACGGCACCGAAAATGCGGGAGAAAAGGAGGGCCCCGCTACCGCGAAACTACCGGAAAAGCCGCCGCTACAGCCGCTTTATACAGAAGATTATTTTGCCTACACCCGAACGAGGTTACCGGATAAAATAGATAATGATAAACCGCCGACCATGGAGCAGGTAAGAAGCTTTACCGGCTGGTTGCGGATGATGAAAAAGCCGCAAAGTACGTCGGTCCCTGAAACGGAATCGGAGGAAGAGCACCCGAACGACGAGAGTCTGAAAAAAGAGGAAGTGATAACTGAGTCCATGGCAGAAATATGGCTCCGGCATGGCCGCCCGGAAGAGGCCATAGGCATCTATGAGAAATTAATTTTGCTCAATCCTGAAAAAAAGGGTTATTTTGCAGCCAAAATAAGCGCTTTAAAAAAGCAATGATATGCTGATATTCTTTGGAATTTTGATATTAATAGCAAGTGTGCTACTGGCTATTTTTGTGTTGGTACAGAACCCGAAAGGTGGTGGCTTGTCCGGAACTTTTGGGGGTATCAGTAACCAGACGATGGGGGTGCGTCAAACGACGGATTTCCTTGAAAAGGGGACCTGGGGGCTTATCATCTTCATTGCGGCGCTCTGCCTGGCTTCTTCTTTCTTTATTTCCGACGGCACCGGTGGAACACAGCAGAAAAGCATGATGGAAAATAATATCACCCTGCCCGCGCCGTCGACCACGACACCTACACCCTTTACCGCTCCCGCTACCGGTGAAACCCCGCAGGCGAACCCTGCATCGGGGCAGCAGCAGGGAGAACAGCCCGCTACGCCTCCCCAAGAAGACGGTAAATAGTTTCCGATATTTTCCCGTGTAACGCGCGATGCGAGGAGTAACCCTGTGGAAGGGTTGCTGTCTTACTGGTTTCTGTAAGGGGACCCGCTATAGCTGTTTACCGATGCACCGAGAAACATTGACGACCGCTGCTGGCTCTTCTCTTCCACGGCAACAGAGCATGACGGACGAAGGACAATATTGGCAAGGCCTTTATCGGATTTTCCCCCGCCGGGACCTCCACGAAGACAAAGAAAAGAGCTGCTGTTGGATTATCATCTATAGGAAGCGGGAAAAACTACAGCGGATACCACGCGCGCGTACGATTAATTCCGCCGATGGCTTATCGCACAAAGCTTAGTGGTGCCCACGGCAACCTCCCTGTTGCTTCGCTGGTAAATTCACAGCGGGTTAAATTGGACAGCTATGGTATCCGACTGCGAAACCGGTAGGAAGAATGCTGTCCGCTGCAAACGACAGCCCCCCCGGAATCGCAGGAGGAGCCGGGGGCTCGGCAGCCACTTACTGCCAACCACCGCCTAATGCCTGATAAAGGGTAACCATCGCGTTCAACTGCTGATACCTGGAATCCACCAACTGAAGCTGCGCGCTTAATGCCTGCTGCCGTGCGGTAAGCACTTCCAGGTAATTGGCTAATCCGTATTTCAACAATTGTTGAGAGTAATCGGTAGCCTGTAACAGCGCTTCCACCTGTTTTTTCTGAATGTCAATGATTTTAGTGGTCGACCGGTAATCTTCAAGCGCATCAGATACTTCCTCCCCGGCCTGTAGAAGGGTCTTTTTGTAATTCAACAGCGCGATCTCCTGCTGGGAATGGGCTACTTCGTATTGTGTACGAATTTTACGGCCATTCAATATTGGCTGAAACAATCCGGCGGCTATGGAAGAAAACAGGGCATTGGCGCTGAACCAGTTCTCCAGTTCGAAACTGGTGAAACCGGCCGAAGCAGTCAATGTTAACGATGGGTAAAAATTGGCTTTAGCTACATTGGTCAATTCAAAGGCATTCATCAGATTATACTCTGCGGCTACCACATCGGGGCGGTTTTCCAGCAACAAGGCCGGTACACCGGTCTTAAGCCCCGTATTGATGTGCTGTTGATCCAAATTGCTTCTGGTGATCGCATGCGGTGGCTCGGCCAGCAGAATGCTGAAGGTGTTTTCAAGCAGCCGGATGTTTTGGCGGAGGGTCACCAGGATGATCTGCGCGTTATAAATCTGGGCTTCCATTTGTTTTATGGCGACACCCGTAACCCTGCCCGCTTTCTTCAGGGCCGTGGTTACTTCAAGGCTGTTTTTTCGGTTCTCAATAGAGGTTTCTGCGATTGCGGCCTGTTTGTCCAGGGCCAGCAGTTGATAATACAGGGAAGCTACCGAAGCGATCAGTTTTGTTTGTACCGCTTTTTGCGCTGCGATGGTTTGTAAATAGGAAGCTTTGAACGCGCGCTTCTGGCTGCGGATTTTCCCCCAGATATCAGCTTCCCACGACAAGGAAGCCGTCAGATCGAATTGGTTGATAACGTCCTCGCCTGTGCCTGCATATTGGCTGTATTCCGAAGGGTTGAGCAGCGTATAGTTGCCCTGGGCGTTGAGGGTGGGGAGGTTGCCGGCCTTTCCCTGTTTCAGATAAGCTTCTGCACTGTTGATGTTTTCTATGGCGATGCGGACATCTAAGTTATTACTTAAGGCTTTTTCTATATAGCCTTGTAAGAGCGTGTCGGTGAACACTTCCCGCCAGGGGATATCGGCGATCGACGCGCTGTCGCTAGGTTGATGGTCCATACGGTACAGCGCTTGGGTCTTTACTTCGGGCCTTTCATAAACTTTGGCTACAAAACAGGATTGAACCATAAATAAAGCAGCCGGTATCAACGCCAGTTTATAATATTTGCGAATATTCCTTTTCATGATCTATTTTTCAGATTGTTTTTTATTTTCAACTACGGCTTTGGGCGGACCTGATATTTTTTCCTGCAACCACTGGAAGAAAATATAGAGCAAGGGGATGATTATGACGCCCAGCACCGTACCCACCAGCAGGCCGCCTACGGCTCCCGTTCCTATCGAGCGATTTCCCTTCGCTCCGATGCCGGTAGCCAGCGCCAAGGGCATAATGCCGAGGATGAAGGCAAAAGAGGTCATTAGAATGGGACGAAGCCGTACCCGGGCCCCTTCAAAAGCGGAAGCTACCAGCGAATGGCCTGCCCTTCGTCGTTGTATGCCGAATTCCACGATCAGGATGGCGTTTTTCGCCAGCAATCCCAATAGCATGATAAGCGCGATCTGAAAATAAATGTTTACCTGAAGCCCTGCCAGTTTCGTCGCGAAATACGCCCCCATGATGCCGACCGGCAGGGAAAACAATACCGAAAAAGGAACCAGGTAGCTTTCGTATTGTGCCGAAAGGATAAAGTATACAAACAATACACTCAGAATCAAGATGATGAGCGTCTGGTTACCGGCAGCGATTTCTTCACGTGTAAGCCCGGAGAAAGCAATATCAAAATCAGCCGGTAATTCTTTTTCACTGACCTCCAGAATGGCATTAATAGCGTCTCCCGTAGAGTAGCCGGGCGCGGGAGAACCGCTCACGCTGGTCGAATTGTAGAGGTTGAACCGGGTTACGGATTGTGGCCCGTATATTCGTTTTAAAGTTACGAATTGGGTGATGGGGGTCATTTCTCCGGCCGTATTGCGGACAAAGATGGAATTCAGGTCCTCCGGCGACGTCCGGTCTTTGGGCAGGGCCTGTACGAATACGCGGTACTGCTTTCCGAATCGTACGAAGTCATTGGCGTATACACTGCCTATGTACCCTTGCAGGGTGGCGAAAATGCTGGAGACGGATACTCCGGCGGCCTTCGCCCTGGGAACATCCACGATCAATTCATATTGCGGATAATTCGTCGAAAAAGAGGTTTGGGCATAGAGGATCTCCGGCCTGGCCGATAACTTGGCCAGGTATTCCTGGGCCTGCTGGTCGAGATCTTTAAAACTGCCACCGGATTTATCCAATAGTTCCATAGAAAAACCTCCGGAGACGCCGTACCCCGGCACACTCGGCGGAGAGAAGAACAGGATATTCGCTCCGGGATAGCCCGCAGCGATGGCGAACATCTTTTTGGTGAGCGCATCCACCGAAAGGGAATCGGCCTCCCGTTTATCCCAATCCTCCAGACGAACAAAAGCTATGGCGAAGTTTGATCCCGCGCCCCCGAGAAAGCTGAACCCATTAACCTTGGTTATTCCTTCAACGCCCGGAAGCTGTTCTATCTGATCGGAAACTTTCTGGGTTAGTTCAACGGTACGGTCCAAAGAAGCGCCGGGCGGCAATTGAAAATCAGCGAAGATTATTCCGCGGTCTTCCGCGGGAACGAAGCCCGTGGAAGTGGTTCGCTCCGCCCAGAAAATGCCTGCTACTGCTAATACAAGAATAAGCGGCGTGATCCACTTATGCCTGTAGAGGAAATGCAACGACTTAACATACCGTTTGGTCGTAATGGTAAACGCGATATTGAAGACCGAATAAAAACGCTGAAAAATATTCTTCTTTTGTTCATGCTCGTCTTTGGGTTTTAAAAATAAGGCGCACAGCGCCGGACTCAAGGTGAGCGCGTTCAGGGCGGAAATCAAAATGGCTACCATTAGGGTCATGCCGAATTGTTCGTAAAAAACGCCGGTAGGACCCTTGATGAAAGTCACCGGTATAAATACCGCTGCCATGACCAGGGTGATGGAGATAATTGCCCCGGTAATTTCACTCATCGCGCTTTGTGTGGCCTTTAAAGCGGTCTTTGCCCCCTCTTCGAGCTTGGCATGGACGGCCTCGACGACGACGATCGCATCATCTACCACGATACCAATGGCAAGCACAAGCGCGAACAGGGTCAACAGGTTCAGCGAATAACCGAACACATTCAGGAAGAAGAAAGTCCCCACAATGGAAACCGGCACGGCGATGGCCGGTACCAGGGTAGAGCGAAAATCTTGCAGGAAGATAAACACCACCAGGAATACCAAAATAAAGGCTTCGATCAGCGTGGTGACCACTTTATCTATTGACGCATTCAAGAACTCGTTGGTATCGAAGTTGACCTGCCATTCCATTCCTTTCGGGAAGTCTTTCTCCAGGTCGTGCATCTTCGCATAGACGTTGTCGATAATCTCTTTCGCGTTGGAGCCGGCTGTCTGATAGATGGCCAAGGGAACGCCCGGGTATCCATTCACCGTAGAGACGACACCGAAATTTTCCGAACTCAACTCGATTTTAGCGACGTCATTCAGCCGCAGGTATTGCCCGTTATCCAGGGCTTTAAGGACGATATTTCGGTATTGTTTGGCGGTTTCATATTTTCCGTCGTAGCTGATGACGTACTGGAAGGCCTGGCCACTGTTTTCGCCCAGCGTACCGGCGGCGGCTTCCTGGCTTTGCTCATTAATGGCGGCGATCACGTCGGAGGGCATCAGGTCGTAGGCTTTCAGTTTTTCCGGGTCCAGCCATATCCGCATGGCGTATTTATTGGCGCCAAAAACGTTCACATTACCTACGCCGTTGATCCTTTGGAGCGCCGGCAGTACATTAATCTCCAGATAATTTTGGACAAAGGTCACATCATACTTGGGGTTGGTGGAATAGGCGCTCATAAACATCAGGGCGCTGGTTTGCTCTTTCCTGGTAACAACGCCCGACTGGGTTACTTCCCGGGGCAGAAGCGGGAGGGCGCGGTTAACCCTGTTTTGCACGTTTACGGCGGCGATATCGGGATCCACACCCTGCTCGAAGAATACCGTTATACTGGCCCGGCCGTTGCTGGAGGAGGACGTAATGTAGGTCATCCCTTCCACGCCGTTGATCTGCTCTTCGATGGGCACGACCACGCTTTTCAAGACTGTTTCCGCATTGGCGCCCGGATAGCTGGCCGACACCCGAACGGTAGGAGGGGCGATATCCGGATATTGGGTAATGGGTAGTGTCGTTAGTCCGATAATACCCAGGGTGACAATGACAATGGATATAACCGTAGATAATACAGGGCGTTCTATGAATCTTTTAAACATCTTTATTTACTTAAATACGGTTTTTACTGAATTGGCAATACTGTCGAAGGGCATAGGCATCGGCTTAACCGGTGTCGGCCCCTGGAGTTTACCGGTACCTTTTGCAATAATCTTATCCCCGGCGGTTATCCCCGATTCAACGACGATGAGGTTGTCCACCCTGTCTTTTTCCGTGATGATCACGGGCGTAGCCAGTGTGTCGCCCTGCACCTTATAGACGTATGTCTTTCCCTGGCGTTCATAAGTCGATTGTTCAGGAACAACAGGTACATTTTCATATACTTTCGGGATCAGAATGACACCGCTGCTTCCATTGGCCAACAGGTGGTTGGGATTAGGAAACGTAGCGCGGAAACTGACGGTGCCCGTAGTCGGATCTACCTGGGCGGTAACCGTTTCTATTCTCCCATCCCGTTTGTAAACCTCTCCATTGGCCATCTGTAGTTTTACCGGCGGAAAATTGTTGATCTTCTCCTGTAACTGGTCTCCTTTGGTATGCAGCAAGAAATCCAGGTAGTCGGTTTCATTCATCGCGAAATAAACATAGACTTTATCCGTATTGGAAACGGTGGTCAGCGGCTTCGGACTGGAAGGGCTTACCAGCGAACCCTTGCGGTAGGGAATAGCGCCTACAAAGCCATTGATGGGGCTTCTGATGTGGGCGTAGCCGATGTTGGCGACGATGCTTTCATAACTTGCTTTGGCCTGCGCCAATTTCGCTTTGGCTGTCTCCAGTTCTACGTCACTGATGATGCCCTGTTCTACTAAGGGCTTGAGTTGGTTCACGCCTACCTGTGCTGCTTCCACGTTGGCTTTTGCTGCATTGGCCTCCTGAGAAAGCGATTGTGTTTCGAGCCGAAAGAGCATTTGCCCTTTTCTCACCCACTCTCCCTCGTCCACCAATACTTCGGTAATATACCCGCTTACTTTTGCCCGTACGTCACTGTTTACAATACCGGTTATCCGTACCGGATAACTGGTATGGCCTGTAACAGTTTTTGCAGGTATCTGTACTACCGGCAAGGGCATCGGTCCGCTTGCCTGTCGGGTGTTTTGTTGTTTTTGTCCACAGGAGGCAGCTAAAAGAGCAAGCGCTATCAATACAGGAATCAGTCGAGTTTTCATTTTAGTAATTATTGGATTATCTGGTTGTCGGTTAAGTTCATTTTAAGCTTTTTAAAAGCAGAATTGGCTTCTTTCATAAAAGCCAGGATGTTTTGATTAAACTGCAGGTCGCAATGCTTTTCCGGGTTGTTTTTCCAAAATTCATTGGCTTCCTGTTTATAGGCGAGAATTTCACTTTGTATTTTTATGTCGGCCTCAAACTGGGCTATTTTTTCATCGATAAACTGCTTCAGGCGGTTAGCTGCGGGCCGGTAATAACGCTTGCGGTCGCCGGATTTGGTGAAGTATTCGATGCGTTCCGTGGATTCCAACAGGTTGAGGTGTGTCCAGACGGTACTCTTACTGGCTCCTAAGCTTTCTACCAATTGCTCGAACGTCATTCCCTTATCACACAAGGTGACCAGTGTCGCGTATATCCTGGAGGCAACCGGCGCAAGCTGTTCTTTCTTTTCGACATAAACCCCTAAACGCTCAATAAGCTGGGCTCTCCTGGCAAGTAATTCTTCTTCGGTCATCATAGCTTCCTCAAAATTTCAGGCAAAAGTACTTTTAGTTCGGTATACTCCGAACTAAACGGGAGTTAATATTCTGTTAAGGAATCTAGAAGGCCAGTTCTTGCTGTAAAAGGAGGCCCTCGAGCTTGAGCAGTTGTTTTTTGCGCCACAGCCCGCCGCCATACCCCACGAGGCTGCCGTCGCTGCCAATGACACGGTGACAGGGTATTATGAGGGGTACGGGATTTTGTCCGTTGGCTCTGCCCACGGCGCGTATCGCTTTTTCATTGCCGATCTGTCTGGAAAGGGACAGGTAACTTACTGTAGTGCCGTAAGGGATTGTTTGCAGAGCCTGCCATACGGTTTTTTGAAAGGCAGTGCCGGCAGGACTAACCGGAAGATCAAAAACGGTGCGTCGTTTTTCAAAATATTCCAGCAGCTGCTTTTTCGCTTCCAGCGCGAGGGAACTGGGATGCTCTTCCTCGGCGGTTTCACAAAAACAAAGGGCCGTAATGGCTTCGTCGGAAGCGACGACCTTAAGGATTCCAACGGGGCTTTGAGGGATAATACAGCAGTGATCCTGGGAAGAAACGGGATACATGGACTAATAGGTTATTGGCGGGTGAAAATCTGGTTAAGCTTTAAGGTCAGGCTGTCGCCATACAGGTTTTTGGCCATGATCTTCCCTTCGGGATTGATTAAAAAATTCGCGGGGATGGCTTCTACGCTATAAATAACCGCGGGCTGCGAATTCCATCCCTTGAGGTCGCTGATCTGTGCCCAGGTCAGCCCATCGTGTTGGATGGCCTTTACCCAAGAGGACTTTTTGCTGTCCAATGAAACGCCGAGTATGGTGAAATTCTCATTCTTGAAACGGTTGTAGGCTTGCAGGAGTTCGGGGTTGGCCGCTCGGCAGGGGGCGCACCAGGAAGCCCAAAAATCAAGCAGCACATATTTGCCCTTGAAGTCCGACAGGGAGATGATCTTCCCTTCGGGATTCGGATAACTGAGTTCGGGTGCCGGGTCTCCCACACTAATGGCCAGGCTTTTTCCGACATTGTTAAGCTTTTTTTTATAATGGTTAACGGCTTCTTTTACCAGTTGGTTTTTGGGAAAACGGGTGGTCAACCCCTCGAAAACCGGTTTCCCTTTCAGCCACGCACCTTCGTCGTCCAGCAGGCTAAGGGCGAACAGGGCTACGGCCGGGCTCGTTGTACGCCTCGCCTCGGCTAATATGCTGTCCAGCAGGGCCTGCTGATCTTGTTGAAGCTGATATTTTTTTTGGCGAAGCACACTGTCATTCCATGTGGGCGGAGGAACATTTATGGTCGCAGCCAGCTTATTTAGGGCGGCATTTTGTCCGTTCAGCCCGGTCACAAAATCCTGGAGTTCTTTAGAAGCTACCGATCCCTCAATATGCATTTTCTCTACGGCGGTATAGTCGCCGGTTATTTTAATGTCTTCATTACCGGCCACCAACAAAAAGCCGTGGTGTTTGCCGGTACGAATGCGATAGAGCGATTCGGAGCCTTCTGAATACAAATGGAAACTAAAGCTGCCCTTAAGGGGGTCGATCGTCGCCGTATCTATCGTAATGGTTTCCGCCGGCTTGATGAGATCAAGGTATGCGACGTTCGCATCCTCCGGAATGTGTACCAATTGCACTTTTATGGTGATAGGCTGAATGTCGTCGCGATTACAGGCGTACAGGAAAATACACCCTATGAAAGCCAGCCAACCGATTCGCACTTTTTTCATTTTACAGTTTTTCTTTTTTGCACTTCCTTGTTGGCAAATTTAATGGAGAATGAGAGAACTAAAAAGCAAACCTCTGTCGGTTAAGAAAGCAGAACGTATTTTTGTCGTTATTTAAGGGTCGTCGCCCCCGTTTGGCGGAAGGACACTGCCGTCGGATCCCGCCCTTTTGCGTCGCTGGAGAAGCCAAACGATCGCAGGCCGTTGCTGCGACTGCCATTATTGCAGGACAGAATCTGTTGGCATAATGATTGACTACTGTATAACCGTATTTTTAAATTATTTTAAAGAAGGAGAAAAGTTTAAATATTATGAGTAAAATAATCGGAATTGACTTAGGTACGACCAACTCCTGCGTAGCTGTCATGGAAGGTAATGAGCCGCAGGTAATACCTAACGATGAAGGAAGCAGAACAACCCCTTCGGTTGTCGCCTTTTTGAAAAACGGAGAGCGCAAAGTGGGTGCTCCCGCCAAGCGTCAGGCTATTACCAACCCGACCAACACCATTATGTCCGTAAAGCGGTTCATGGGGCGCCGTTATGATGAAGTATCCAACGAAATACCGCATTGGAGTTATAAGGTCGTGAAAGGGGAAAACAATACCGTGCGTATTGATATTGACGGCAGGCTATATACGCCGCAGGAAATTTCGGCCATGATCCTGCAGAAAATGAAAAAGACTGCTGAGGACTTTCTGGGACAGGACGTAACAGAAGCGGTAGTTACGGTTCCTGCTTATTTTAATGACTCGCAGCGACAGGCTACCAAAGAAGCCGGTGAGATCGCCGGGCTGAAGGTCAGCCGTATTATAAATGAGCCTACGGCCGCCGCGCTGGCCTATGGCCTTGATAAGAAAACAACAGACAGCAAAGTGGTAGTGTTCGACCTCGGTGGGGGTACATTCGATGTATCCATCCTCGAATTAGGCGACGGGGTTTTTGAAGTGAAGGCCACAAATGGTGATACACACCTTGGTGGCGATGATTTCGATAAGGTGATCATGGACTGGCTGAGCGAAGAATTTAAAAAAGATGAAGGAATAGACGTACATAAAGATCCTATGGCCTGGCAGCGTTTGAAAGACGCGGCGGAAAAAGCGAAGATTGAGTTGTCTTCCTCGCAGGAAACGGAGATCAACTTACCCTATATCACCGCCGTAGACGGTGTGCCGAAACACTTGGTAAAGAAGCTAACGCGTGCGAAATTTGAGCAACTGTCCGATGAACTGGTTGAACGCACGTTAGGTCCTTGTCGCAAAGCGCTCAAAGACGCGGGATATGAAACTTCGGATATCAACGAAGTTATCCTGGTCGGTGGTTCTACCCGTATTCCCAAAGTACAGGAAAACGTAGAGAAGTTCTTTGGCCGCAAACCACATAAAGGCGTGAATCCCGATGAAGTAGTAGCCATAGGCGCCGCAATCCAGGGGGGCGTACTTACCGGCGATGTAAAAGACGTATTGTTGCTGGACGTTACGCCACTGAGCCTTGGCATCGAAACGCTGGGCGGGGTATTTACCAAACTCATCGAAGCCAACTCTACGATTCCTACGAAAAAGTCGGAAACCTTTTCCACGGCTGCTGATAACCAGCCCAGTGTAGAGATTAATGTATTGCAGGGCGAGCGGCAGATGGCAAAAGATAACCGTTCTCTGGGCCGGTTTATTCTCGATGGCATCCCACCGGCACCGCGTGGAATGCCGCAGGTGGAAGTGACTTTTGATATTGACGCCAATGGAATCATCCATGTTGCCGCCAAGGATAAAGGTACCGGCAAGTCACAGAATATTCGTATTGAGGCAGGCAGCGGGCTGACAAAAGAGGAAATTGAAAAAATGAAAGCCGATGCCAAAGCCAACGAAGAATCGGATAAAAAAGAAAGAGAGAAAATAGAAAAAATGAACCAGGCCGACGGGCTGATCTTCCAGACTGAAAAACAGCTTAAGGATTACGGGGATAAGTTACCCGCCGATAAGAAAACCGATATCGAAGGTGCCCTGACTAAATTGAGAGAGGCGCATAAAACGGGAGATGTGGAGGCTGTAGACGCCGCCATGAATGACCTTAACCAAAAATGGACCGCTGCTTCCGAAGATCTCTATAAAGCTACGCAGGAGCAAGAGCAACAACAGGGCGGCCCGCAGGCCGGCGGTGATGCAGGTGGCCAGAGCGGACAAAGTCAGGATAGTGACAAGGAAGGTGGTGACGACGTCACCGACGTGCCTTACGAGGAAGTAAAATAAGTGTAGCGTTAGATAAATATAAAAATGCCGGATCGGGAGATCCGGCTTTTTTTGGCCGCCACCGGCCCGTAATGTACCTGGTTTTTACAAGGTCGGGCGCTGAGCCTGCCGGCGACGCTCAAATCAAGTAAGATTAAGACGTAACGCGGGACTAATATTTTGTAGTTTTGAAACATTTATGGATATCCTTCAGATACTGGACATTTTAGGGACGGTGGCTTTTGCCGTTTCCGGCGTGTTGGCTGCCATGAATGAAAAGCTGGACCTGTTCGGCGTACTGATCATCGCCTTTGTTACCGCAATAGGAGGCGGTACCTTACGGGATGTGCTTGTCGGGGATTTCCCGGTAGTGTGGATACGCAGCATCGGCTATACGGCAATTATTCTCCTGACAGTGGTCATCGCCATTCCTTTTAACCGACGGATAAAAAGCTTTAAAAAGACGCTTTTGTTATTCGACTCCATAGGGCTGGGTTTCTTTACCATTGTAGGGGTGCAAAAAGGGTTGCTATTTGGTATGCACCCGGGGATATGCATTGTTCTGGGGACAATAACCGCTTGTTTTGGCGGGGTAATCCGCGACATACTGCTCAATAATATACCCGTGATCTTTCGAAAAGAAATCTATGCGTCTGCCTGCATCATCGGGGCAAGTCTTTATTTTTTGGTTTCTTTTGTCCTCTCCCGGGGAATTGCCGAAATGGTTTGCATAGCCGTCGTCGTATTAATCCGTGCCGGAGCCGTCAGATACAACTGGCAGCTGCCAAATATCTATAAAAGGGAAGGCTAGGAATTTAACCAGTCCTGAAGAATCTTGCCTATCCGTTCAAATTCGATCAGGAAACCATCATGGCCGTACAGCGAATCAATTTCATAATATGCCGCCGCCGGCATATTCCGTGCAAGAAAACGCTGCTCTTCTACCGGGCAGAGGATATCGCTGGTAACCCCTATGATCAATGTTTTGTTATGCATCCGGTGTAAAACTTCCGCTACCGACTTCGCTCTGCCTCTGGCGATATTGTGGCTGTCCATTACTTTGGTCAGCAACCAGTAGCTCTGTGCATTGAACCGTTTGACCAGCTTATCTCCCTGATAGCTGATGTAGGAAGAGGACTTGAAGTCATCTGTTTTATTGATGTCGGGATCGGACTGTTTGTCTACAAAGGTCTGGTAATTGCGATAAGTGAGCATGCCGATGGCCCTGGCGGCCTTCATGCCTTTGGCGCCGGCCTGCGGACTGGCGTCCTGCCAGGTGCAGTCCGCTTCAATCGCCAGGCGCTGGGATGTATGTATGGCAATTCCCCACGCGCTTTCCGCCGCGCCGGTGGCCAGTAAAAAGAGTCGTCCGATGATGCCGGGTTCCATAATAGCCCACTCCAATACCTGATACCCGCCCATGGAGCCGCCCGCCAGCAAGCCGATCTTATTTATTCCCAGGTGCTTTCTAAGCAGGATATGGGCCTGGACGAGGTCCCGGATCGTCATCCGCGGGAAGCTGCCATAATACGGTTTTCCGGTGGCTGGATCGGTAGTAAGCGGTCCGGAGCTGCCATAGCAGGATCCCAGAATATTAGCGCAGACAATGAAATGTTTGTCGGGATCCCAGGCTTTTCCCGCGCCGGCCAGACCACTCCACCAGTCGGTTACGTTGGCGTTGGCCGTAAGCGCATGGCAGATCCAGACCACATTATCTTTCTTTTCATTCAGTCTGCCATAGGTATGATAGCCGATGGTCACCTCCGGGAGTATCTCTCCGGATTCCAGGGCGAAGGCCTCCTGATATGTGTAGGTTTGAAAGGGCAACTTATCGTATCTTGCGGTTTTTAAACAATTGTGGGCAAAAATAAGGTTTTGTTTATCTTTATTTCAAATTTTAAACCCGGTTAATAATGAAAATAAAATTGCAACGTGTAGATGACGCTTTCAACATGCGCGCGGAAGATGAATTAGGGCATGAAGTCTTTATGGACTCTTCGGTTGAGAATGGTGGAAAAAATAAAGGAGTGCGTCCGATGAGTATGCTTATCATGGGCATGGGCGGATGTGCCGCCATAGACGTAGTGATGATTCTCAACAAGCAAAAACAACAAATAGCCGACCTGAGTATTGAACTCGAAGCGGAACGAGAAAAAGGGAAACCGCCTCTGCTGTGGGCCAAGGTCCACGTGATTTTTAAATTCAAGGGAGAGGTAGATCCGCAGAAAGCCGAAAAGGCGGTAAATCTTTCCATGGAAAAATACTGTTCTGTAGCGGAAACCTTGCGAAAAGCAGGAACGGAATTAAGCTGGGAAGCGGTAGTACAATAGCAGGTTGTTTCAAAAGAATAAGCTCCCTGTTAAAACTGTTGGCTTTCAGTCTTACCTTTGCAACGTAAATTTACTTTTATGGATTCAGAACAGCTTCACAGGGAGTCGCAGGCCATCCGTATTCAGGTACCACAAACGCCGGAAATGGAGCATGCATCGCCCTTGTTTTTAACTTCAAGTTTTTGTTATCGCGATGCCGACGATATGCGGTCGGTTTTTGCGGGGGAGAAAAAAGCGAATATCTACAGCCGGTTTATTAACCCTTCCGTTACAGAGTTGGAAAACAAAATGAAGGCCCTGGAAGATACTGAAGCCGCCTTTGCTACTTCTTCGGGCATGAGTGCGACCTTTGCGACGTTTATGAGCTTGCTGCAGGCGGGGGACCACCTGCTCTGCGGCCGGTCAATTTTTGGCTCAACCCATTCCATGTTAACCCGCTTCTTACCGAAGTGGGGGATCGGACATTCGTATTTTGATTTGCGCCAACCGCAGGAGATCGAAGAACTGATCCGGCCGGAAACACGCCTCATTTTCGTGGAAACACCGTCTAATCCCGGGCTTGATATCGTGGATCTGGAATATCTGCATAAGTTCGCCAGCGCCCATGAGCTGGTTTTTGTAGTAGATAATACCTTTGCCAGCCCGGTCTTCCAGCAACCAGCCAAGTTCGGAGCCGATATCATCCTGCATGCGGCGACCAAATGGATAGACGGGCAGGGGCGTGTGCTGGGTGGCGTTGTCTGTGGTAAACAAACGATGATCGAGGAGGTGTATCAATTTTGTCGCAATACCGGGCCTGCCTTATCTCCCTTCAACGCGTGGGTGTTGAGCAAAGGGCTAGAAACCCTATTTATCCGGATGGAGAAGCATTCCGAAAATGCCCTGCGGCTGGCCCGGCGACTTACCGGTAATCCGCATGTGGACGCGGTGAAATATCCGTTTTTGCCTTCTCATCCCCAATACGACTTAGCCCGCAAACAAATGTCGGCCGGCGGGGGGGTCGTTTGCTTTGAAGTGAAGGGGGGCGCCGAAAGAGGTAACCGGTTTCTGGATGATTTGAAAATGCTCTCCCTGACGGCCAACCTGGGGGATTCCCGTTCTATAGCCAGCCATCCCGCTTCCACTACGCACGTGAAGCTGACCGAAGAGGAAAGGCTGCAGACGGGAATTACGCCCGGATTGATACGGATTTCCGTGGGACTGGAGAACAGTGCGGATATTATCAGAGACATTGAGCAGGCGCTGGAAAAGAGCAAATGAATGGAAAAGGACAAAAACAATAAAATTCAGGACGGCCGATAAGGAGGCATTTCCCGCGGCATCAGGGCCTGTTTAAACTTGATCAGAACAAAATAATGACACATACAAAATTTGATTTTCCCGCTCAGACAGCCTATTACAGCGGCAAGGTCCGCGACGTTTATACCATCGATGACCGGCTGTTGGTCATGGTAGTGAGTGATCGTATTTCAGCTTTTGACGTGGTATTACCCCGCCCGATTCCCTACAAAGGTCAGGTGCTGAACCAGATAGCCGAACGAATGTTGGCGGAGACGAAGGACATTGTCCCCAACTGGGTACGGGCGGTTCCGCTGCCCCATGTGACCATCGGATTAAAATGCGAACCTTTTCCCGTGGAAATGGTCGTGCGTGGGAACCTGACGGGGCATGCATGGCGCACCTACAACAGTGGTAAAAGGAAGCTTTGCGGCGTTCCGCTGCCCGAAGGAATGAAGCAAAATGATTTTTTTGAAAGCCCCATTATCACCCCCTCAACCAAAGCGCATGAAGGTCATGATGAGGACATCTCCCGCGAGGAGATCATCCGGCGCGGCTTGGTTAATGAAGCCGACTATAAGCAATTGGAAAAATACGCGCTGGCGCTTTTCCAAAGAGGAAAGGAACTGGCTGCTAAGCAAAACCTGATCCTGGTAGATACCAAATATGAGTTTGGAAAAATAGCAGGTACCATTTACCTGATTGACGAGGTCCATACGCCGGATTCTTCCCGTTATTTTTACGCGGATACTTACGAAGAAAATCAAAAAAAAGGGCTTCCTCAACGCCAGTTGAGCAAGGAATTTGTACGAGAGTGGCTTATGGAGCATGGGTTCCAGGGCAAGGAAGGACAACAGGTGCCCGACATGAGCGATGCGTTTGTACAAAGCGTAAGTGAACGTTATATTGAGTTATACGAACACATTACCGGGGAAGCGTTTGTCAGGCAGGATATAAATGAAGAGGAAGTCAAAGCAAGGATTGTAGCCCGGCTGGAAAGCCTTTGATACCGGTTCCCTAATTGCCTCCGTCGAAATTTTAAGTCTTTACCCGCTGTCCGCCGGAGGCAGGTGAAGGTAAGGGCATTATTAAATCGTTTGTTATGACAATTATAGGTTCGCTCATCAAAGGGGTAATCGATGTGTCACAGAACATCGGAGCCACGGAAGATCATAGGGCCAACCAGCACAAAGAGTTGGTTAATTTGCTTAAGACGGCCAGAAACACTGCCTTTGGTAAATATTACGGCTTTGAACATATTCTGGAAAGCCAAAACATGGAAAAGGCTTTCCGGGAGGGGGTTCCGTATTTTAACTATGAACAAATGTGCGCGTCCTGGTGGAAGCAGATTCACAAGGGATTGCCTGATATTACCTGGCCGGGACGCCCCGCTTATTACGCGCTAAGTTCAGGCACCACAGGGACAACCTCCAAACGCATTCCCGTTACCGGGGATATGATCAATGCCATTCGCCAGACCGGACTGAAACAGATCTCGGCACTTTCTAACTTCGACCTGCCGGGTGAGTTTTTTGAAAAAGAAATTATGATGCTGGGCAGCTCGACCAATTTGCAAGACCGGGACGACGAATTAAAAGAAGGCGAGATCAGCGGTATCAGCGCCCGCAATATACCTTTTTGGTTCCGCGGTTACTATAAACCGGGAGCGGAGATTGCGCGGATTGACGATTGGAATGAACGGGTGAAGCATATTGCAATGAACGCCCGGAAATGGGATATCGGCGCACTCAGTGGCATACCCTCCTGGGTGGAGCTCATGCTTCAGGAAGTTATTTCCTATCATCAAGTCAAAAACATTCATGAGGTATGGCCTAACCTGAGCGTATACACATCCGGAGGGGTTGCCTTTAAGCCTTATGAGAAGAGCTTCAATGCTTTGCTGGGCAGGCCGGTTACCCTTATTGACACCTACCTGGCTTCAGAAGGATTTTTAGCTTTTCAGAAAAGGCCGGAAACCACCTCTATGCAGCTTGTAACCGATAATGGGATATATTTTGAGTTTGTTCCTTTTAAACCGGAGCACGTTAGACCCGATGGTTCCTTAGACCCGGACGCGCCTGTCCGGGCCCTGGCCGAAGTCGAACCGGACACAGACTATATCTTGTTGATCAGTACGGTTTCCGGTACCTGGCGCTATTTGATCGGCGATACCATCGCTTTCACCGATGTGACTCGTGCTGAGATCAAAATAACCGGCCGGACTAAGTTTTTTATGAACGTCGTTGGCTCGCAACTCTCGGTCAATAAAATGAACGACGCCATCCGTTATCTAGAAGAAAAATTCGATATTCATTTACCAGAGTTCACGCTTTCGGCCATCAAGATAGACGGTGAATTTTACCACAAATGGTACATCGGACACAGCGATAATATTACCGTTTCCGACGATACGCTCGCCCAAGAATTGGATGAAAGACTGAAAGACGCGAATAAAAATTATCGGGTGGCCAGGTCAAAGGCCTTAAAAGGAGTGCGCGTGAACACCATACCTTTGTCCGTTTTTTACGACTGGAGCGCAGCCCGAAAGAAAAAAGGCGGCCAGGTTAAGATGGAAAAAGTGATGGAAGAGGAAAAGTTTAAGGAATTTGAAAAATTCGTGCGGGAAAAACTTTCCTGATGCTATTTTTCTTTTAATGCTTTGTCCACTTCCTCCTCGATAGTTGCTTCCTCCATGCTGTTTGCCATCTCCATAATTTCTTCCGGAGAAAGATAAAGCCGTTTAATGCGGGCTTTATACACCGGCGAAATAGCGGTATTTTGTAAAATAAAATTTTTGGTGGCTAAAATGTAGTCCCGCATCCCATGCCCGATAGCAATGGTATCGGCTGTGCGTTCTACCTCCCGGAGATAGGCTTTTGAAAAAAGATACTTAAAAGCAAAAATAAGCATGCCCAGCGAAGAACGGCGTCTATAATCCATCACATGCCCTAGCTCATGACCGATCCAACCGATTAACACATTATCTTCCAGGTCTGAAATATTGAAAAAATCGTCTTCAATGTGAAATCTCTCACTGATCAGGATAACGTACTTCCGCTTTCCGGGTTTTTTAAAAAAGCTGCTCAACTTCGGCTGGGCCTGCATCGTTGATTTTTTAATCTTTTTCTTGAATTTAAACTCAATAGAAACAGCCTCTAACTCCGGATAATGCTGCAAGCCTTTAATAACCTGGGAGCGGATAGACCCGGGTATAATCTTCTGAGCTGATTTATGTGGTTGTGAATCTGTCATTGTCTACGACCAATCCGGACAAAGGTAGCCATAATCGAATGGATGCCGAACCTTAAAAAGTAATTTCGCCTGAACAATCCTTCGTACCTTTGTCCGACATGTTTAAACACCTCAAGGCGCTAAATAAATATTTTGTCAAGTACAAATGGCGGGTCGTGTTTGGAATCATTTTTATCGTGATATCCAATCTGATGGCGGTAATACCTGCTCAGGTGGTGGGCTATGTACTGGATTTTGTAAAAAATAATGTCAACCGGGCTACGGCCGAACGGGTTATTCCCGAGCAAAACTGGTTTCTGCACTGGACGTTTGACTGGATTAATAATGATACGCTCATTCATATCGTAGCCTATGGGGGAGCCGTCTTGCTGGCGCTGGCTTTGCTCAAGGGCTTTTTTATGTTTTTGATGCGGGAAATGATCAATGTGATGTCGCGCTTCATCGAATATGACCTCAAAAACGAAATCTATACCCATTATCAGCGCCTGGATCTGAACTTTTTCAAGACGCATAATACCGGAGACCTGATGAACCGCATATCTACCGATGTGTCCCGTGTACGATACTATGTCGGTCCCTCGCTCATGTATTCAGTGAACCTGATTGTGCTGATTACCGTTACGGTTTACTTCATGTTTCAGGTAAACGTAAAACTCACCCTATTTACGTTGATTCCCCTCCCGATATTGGCAGTGATTATATACTACGTCAATCAGATCATTCACCGTAAAAGCGAACGCATACAGGAAGATTTGTCGGAATTGACCACGCTTGCCCAGGAAGCTTTTTCGGGTATCCGGGTAATCAAGTCCTACGTGCAGGAAGAGGCCAATTTGCGGTATTTTCAAAAGGCCAGCCAGGACTATATGGACAGCTCGGTCAATTTGGCGAAAACGGAGGCGTTCTATCGTCCTTCCATGCAATTGATGATCGGGCTGAGCACCTTGATCACGGTTATGGTCGGGGGGATAGCCGCTATCCAGGGGGAAGTGACGGTGGGTAATATTGCGGCATTTGTGGTATATGTCAATTTATTAATGTGGCCGGTGGCTTCTATCGGGATGGTGATGTCAATGATACAACGGGCGTCGGCCTCCCAAAAAAGAATTAACCAGTTTCTGGACGCCCGCCCCACCATTGTTTCTCCGCCGGACGCCGTTAAAAAAGAAATTACGGGACATATTCGTTTCGAAAAGGTGCAATTTACCTATCCGCATACCGGGATAAAAGCCCTGAAAGATTTTAACCTGGAAATAAAAGCAGGAGAGAAGGTGGCGATTATCGGAAGGACTGGCTCCGGAAAATCTACCCTGGCCCAGTTGCTCATCCGGATGTACGATCCACAAAGCGGTAGGGTAACGATAGATGGGGTGCCGGTAGCGAAATATGATCTGGAAAGTTTGCGGTCGCAGGTCAGCGTGGTTCCGCAGGAAGTCTTTTTATTTTCTGATACGATAGAAAACAATTTGCGATTTGGCGCCCCTATGGCGACGGAAGAACTTATTCATAAGGCTGCGCGGGATGCCGCTATTGAAAAAGACATCTTGTCTTTTCCAAAGGGTTTTCAGACGCGCGTGGGAGAGCGGGGCGTTTCCCTGTCGGGAGGACAGCGCCAGCGGGTGTCCATTGCGCGGGCCCTTATCAAAAACCCTAATCTGCTTATTTTCGACGACTGCCTTTCCGCCGTAGACGCCAATACCGAGCAACAGATCATCGGCAGTTTATACGATTTCCTTCTGGATAAAACGGCTTTGATCATCACCCACCGTATTTTTGCCACTTTCAAATTTGACCAGATCATCGTTTTGGACGACGGCAGAATAGCAGAAAAGGGTACTCACCAGGAATTGTTGGCACTCAATGGCTTATATGCAGAGCTGTACCAAAAACAGCAGCAAACCGGTAAAGAATCTGTGTCCTGAAAACCTGGAATTTTGCTACTTTTTAAATTTTTTTTCCAAAAATTTCTATTTTTCGAAAACTATAGTATATTTGTTTCCTTAAAAATACTTGTAAGGAACATTTACATTA